>JANNXU010000065.1:0-22102 GCA_031409715.1 Gemmatimonadaceae bacterium
CGCCGGCGTCGCGAGTGGCACCTGCGCGGCGGATTTTGCGGCCAATGCCGTGGTGACACTGACGGCCGCCGCCGGCGGGACATCCACCTTCACCAGCTGGGGCGGGGACTGCACGGGCAATCCCTGTCAGGTGACGATGAGTGCGGTGCGCACGGCGAGTGTGGTGTTCACGGCGGCGCCGACCACCGGGACCGTCACGGTCGCCGGGGCAGGTCTGGGCAGCGGGACGGTGACGTCGGCACCAGCCGGCATCAGCTGCACCATCACGGCTGGCGTGGCGAGCGGCACCTGCTCGACCGCGTTCCCGATCGGCAGCGTGACGCTCACCGCCACGCCGGCCTCGGGATCGAGCCTCGCCAGCGTCAGTGGCGCCTGTACCGCGTCGCCCTGCGCGCTGACGGTGGTGGGCGGTACCACGAAGGCGGTCACCGCGAGCTTCGCGCTCGTGCCGCTGCGCCTCACGGTGACATCGAGCGGCACTGGCAGCGGGACGATCACCTCCTCGCCGGCGGGGATCAGCTGCACCGTCACGGCGGGTGTGGCGTCGGGCACCTGTTTCGCCGATTTCGCGCCGGGCACGTCGGTCACGCTCTCGGCGGCGCCGGGCGCCACGTCCACCTTCACCAGCTGGGGTGGGGCCTGCACCACCACACCCTGCGTGGTGACGATGAGCGTGGCGCGCACCGTCAGCGCCGTCTTCACCGCCGTCGCGAGCGGCACGATCACCGTGACAGGGGCGAGCACCGGCAGTGGCACGGTCACGTCCACACCGTCCGGAATTTCCTGCACGATCACCGCCGGCGTGGCGTCGGGTTCCTGCACGGCGACGTTCCCCGTCGGCAGCGTGACACTGTCACGGGTTGCCAGCGGCGCCTCGACATTCCGTGAGTTCACCGGGGCGTGCACCGGAGCGACATGCGTGATCGCCGTGACCACGGGGTCGACGAGCAACGTCGCGGCCGCGTTCGTGGCACCGGGAACGATCACGCTGCGCTTCGCGGGCAGCGGCGATGGCATCACGGCATGGGATTCGGGCACCGAGTGTCGCCGGACGGCGGGCGTCTACACCGGGACGTGCGAAATCGCGTTCGCGCCCGGCACGAGCGTGCAAGTCTCCAGTGGTGCCGGTATCGGCTCGCGCTGGGTGGACTGGGCGTCGACCGTCTGTACGAACATCGGGATGCAGACCTGCACCGTGTCGGCGCCCGCCACGTCGATGACCGTGACCGCCACCGTCAACACCGGCGGAACCGCCACGTCATTGCTCGTGCAGGCCATCGCGAACACATGGACGACCACGGTCACCACATCTATCTACTTCATCCCCGAGGGGTCGACGGCGGCCACCCCCGTCGGCGGTGCGCGGGCGTGCTATGGCCCGTCGGGATATTGCTCCCCGCTCCCATATTCATGCTGGTCGGGGTCGGAGCAGAACCCCTGCGGTTCCGGGCTGCGCAAGGGCCGCGCGTACGTGACGTCCGGGGGGCACTTCACCACCACCGGCTGCACCGGCACCGGCACGTCGACCCAGACTATTTTTGGAATCCTGTACTGCGTCATCGATATGAACGTCGGTGGCACTTTCTCTCTCATCTACCGCAATTGACCGCCGGAGCCCCCGTGTCCCATTCGTCCTCTCGCCGCGCGCGCACCGGCGCCGTCGCCCTCCTCGCCCTGCTGTCAAGCGCGCTACCCGCGGGCGCGCAGCAGAGCGTCGAGGTCGTGCCGTACACCGGCTATTACGTCCCCTTCAGTGACTTCGGCTCCACGCGGCGCACGCCGGGTCCCGGTGTCCCCGACATCGCGTCGACGTTCCGTGAGAACCTCGGTGTCCTGCTTGGCCTCAAGGGCCGCATCGACTGGAACGACAATCTCGGCACCGAGCTGACGGCGTCGTGGACGCGAACCGGATGGACGGAGACGCTCAAGCCGGCCGACCCTAACCTGTATGTGGTGGGCTATTCCGTGCCTGGCAGTGTGCTGCAGACACAGTTGCGCGCCACCTATCGCCCGGTGCGCAGCAACCTGTACCTCCTCGGTGGTGCCACCTGGACGCGCCGCGGTGGCGATGCGTGGAACGCGGACCTGTGGAACAAGCAGTTCGCCGACGGCACGACGAAGTACAACAGCTCCAACGTCGGCGCAGTGATCGGCACAGGGTTCCGTGCGGCGGCGAGTCCGCGCCTGCGTTTTGACGTCACGGCTGAGCTGCACCTCGCGTCAGTGGACAAGGTGGCATCAGGCTTCGTGCTGCGGGGGCGCGATCCACTCAAGAGCCGGTCGTTCCAGCAGGATTTCGTGTTGACGGTCGGGGTGCCGCTGCGCCTGTGGCAGCGGTGATCTGACCTGAGGGCCGCCACGCATCACGTCGTGGCGGCTCGTGCAGCAGGGCGCCGAGATGCCTGCATGCACTCTGGCATGGCTGTGGACCGGATCGTGTGTCCGCATATTGCACGCCATGCTGCGACCCGCCTCTGTCCTCCGCTGTTGTGTCATCACGGCCCTGCTCACCAGCTGCGGCGAATCGACGCGAGCGCCAGCTGACGATCTGTCCGACATCATTGGCAGTGAGCGAGCCGCGAGCGACACGATCTCCGCCGTCCACTCGCTGACGGTGGACGGCCCCCGCCTGCTGCTGCGCATCGGCGATTCCGTCACGCTGCGCGCAATGGCGCGTGATTACCGCGACGACGCACTCCCGGGCCGGCGGGTGTCGTGGGTTACCACCGACACGGCCATCGCGCTCATCTCGCCATCAGGGGCAGTGCGCGCCCGCGGCACCGGCGTGGCGCAGTTCGGCGCCACCAGCGGTGGTCTGTCGGTGTGGACGACGGTCGTGGTGCTCCCGGATCCCGTGCCGGTCGTGCGTGTCATGCCGGGCGATGACCTGCAGGCCGCCGTCGCGAAGTCGCCGGTCGGCACGACATTCCAGCTCGAGCCTGGCACCTACCGTGGGCAGTCGATCGTACCGAAGGATGGCATGTCATTCATCGGTGCACGCGGCGTGATCCTCGATGGGCAGGGCACGGTGCCATTCGCGTTCCGATCCGACAGCGGTACGCATGTCACGCTGCGGCACCTGTCCATCGTCGGCTACGCCTCCCCCGTGCAGGATGGAGCCATCCACGCCGAGGGAGCGGTGGGATGGGTGGTGGACTCGTGCGAGGTCGCACGGAACGCCGGCGGCGGCATCCGGCTCGGTGATCGGATGCGCGTGACCAACAGCTTCGTCCACCACAACGGGCAGATCGGCATCCTTGGTACGGGCGACGCGGTCATCGTCGAGGGCAACGAGATCGCGTACAACAACCCGGCTGACGCGCATGACATGTACTGGGAAGCCGGCGGCACGAAGTTCGCGCGCACGCGTGATCTCGTCGTGCGGCGGAACTTCGTGCATCACAACCACGGGCCCGGCCTCTGGACCGACATCGACAATGTCCGATCACTGGTGGAGGACAACCGCGTCGAGGACAATTACGAGGCGGGCATCCTGCACGAGATCAGCTATCGCGCGGTCATCCGTGGCAACGTGCTCCGCCGCAACGGCACGCATGCGGTGCCCGTCGCCGATGTGACCGGCGCCGGAATCCTCGTCAGCGTCTCGGCCGATGTCGAGGTGACGGGCAATACCGTCGAGGGCAACAAGAACGGAATCGTCGCGCTGCAGGACGAGCGCGGTAGAGGCGCGTATGGTGCCTACCAGCTGCGAAACCTGTTCGTGCACGACAACACGGTGGTCATGCCGCGCGGCGTGAGCGGCATCGTCACGCGTGGCGTCCGCAAGATCGTCGATCGGGCCACGTATCGCACGCTGGACAATCGCTTCGACCGGAACCGCTACACGATTCCCGCTGGCGCGAAAGCGTTCGAGTGGGAATGGGGTCGACGGACGTTCGCCGAGTGGCAGGGGTTCGGGCTCGACACGGCAGGCGCGGCACCGTAGCGACGCGCCCGACGCTCGGTGGTCGCCGTCGCGCTCCTGTCGTCGCGCTGCCGTTGGCGCCGGTGTTCGAGTCCGTGTTCAGCCACGTCGCCGCCGGCGACGACGGACCCGAACGACTTCGGGCGGAATCGAATCGCTCGGCAGGCTTCCCTCCGTCGCGGTGACTGCCGGCATCTCCTCGAGCTGGGTGTGCTGAGTGTCTGACTGCGTGCGCCGCTTCCGCCGCCGCCGTTGCCGCGTCTCGCTGCCGAGTGCCGCACCGATCACGATGGCGGTCGGTGCCATCACGAAGCCGTAGACGAGCGGATTGTCGGTGGTCATGCCCGCCACCAGTGCGATCAGCACACCACTCGCCGCCAGCGGCAGCGCTTCCGGCGCGACACCCATCAGGACGGCGCCGGAGAGCTGACGCCAGCAGAAGCTGCCGATCGTCCAGAGTGTCGCGAGCAGGAGGATGAGGCCGGGCAGCCCCAGGTCATGCCAGATGCGCAGGAACTCGTTGTGCGGATGGCCCACCCAGTAGTACGTGTCCGACACCACAGTCTCGCTCGACCCGAGACCCTTGCCGAGGAACGGCGCCTCGGCCGCGGATCGTGCCACGCCGTCCCACATCGCCGTCCGGCCGTTGTCGCGCAGCTCGAGCTTCTCGGCCGAGGCGCCGCGGCCGTCCTGGGTGACGAAGCGGGCACGGAAGGGCGCGACCGTGAAGATCGCGACGAAGACCACCGGCACGAGCAGCAGCATCAGGTAGTGCGACTTCCGCAGCGCGGTGAAGCTGCCCTGCCGCCCGCGCAGCAGACCAGCCAGCAGCAGGAGCAGCAGCGCAGTGGCGGTGGCGAGGCGTGAGAGGCTCACGAAGAGCGCGCCGACCCAGATCACGGCCACGATGCCCGATCGCTCGTCGCCACGCACCCAGCGGGCGAGGTGCCAGCTCAGCGGCACGAGGCCGAACAGTGCGAGGGCGCGTGGATGCACGAACCATGGCACCACATCGATGTTCGTCGGCCAGCCGCGCAGCACGAGGCTCGCCGCGACGAGCCCAAGGCCGATCACGTCGGCGGCGCGCATCGACCAGGCGAGCACCTGCTCGGTGCGCGTCCTGTCGCGCACCATCGCCGCCGCCGCCACGAGTGCGAGCACGAGGAACGACGCGAGCACGGCGCCCGTCTGCAGGCCACCCCGTCGCGGCGGGGCCCAGGCCATGGTCGCGACGGCCCACAGCAGCATGGCCGCATACGGTGCGAGTACCCGCAGTGCACGCACCGGCAGCGTCTGCCCAGCCAGCAGCGCGATGGTGCCGACGGCGGTGAGTGCGATCGTGAGATAACCAAGGCCAGTCACGCCACGCGCACTCCACTGTCGTGGCACGTCGATGACCGCGGCACTGACGAGCGTGAACGACACCACGATCAGCAGCCCCAGCAGGCCCACCGACACCGATGCCTCGCGTGACGTCGGCGTATCGCCGTGAGGTACGACGCGTCGGCGATGCCTGCGGAATGCGATCATCGGTAAGCACTTCCACGTGGCAGGTCGTAGCGCCTGATGCCCGCGTGCTGCAGCGCCAGGTGCCAGACGAAGCGCGGGTTGTTGACGAGATAGCGTGGTCCGAGGCGCCGCGGCTCCTGCAGCAGGCGGTAGAGCCATTCGAGGCCGCTGCGCTGGATCCATCGCGGCGCCTGTCGCTTGGTGCCGGCGATGAAGTCGAAGGCCGCCCCGATACCGACCAGTGTCGCCGCCTCGAGCGCGCTGCGATGCGCCGCCATCCAGCGTTCCTGACGCGGTGTGCCGAGTCCCACCCAGACGATGTCGGGGCCGGCGGCGTTGATGGCGGCATCGATGGCAGCGTCTTCGGCGGCGGACGTGGCGCGGAAAGGCGGCGAGTGGCTGCCGCAGATCACGATCGCGGGTGCCAGCTGCCGCAGCCGCGTGGTGAGCGCGTCGAGCACATCCGGCGTGCTGCCGAAGAAGAAATGCCGCGCCGTGCGCAGGGCGGGGGCCGCGATGACGGCGAGCAGCAGGTCGGGGCCGTAGACGCGCGTCATGTCGCGATGGCCGGCGCGATGGCCAAGCCACACCAGCGGCATGCCATCCGGTGTGACCAGACCGGCCGCGTTGTGGATCGCGCGCAAGGCAGGGTCGTCGAGCGACTCGATGACACCGTGCACACCCGTGACGCAGACGTACTCGCGCGCGCCGGTGGCGATCCATGCGGCGATGGCGTCGATCGCATCGGCCATGGCGATGGTGCTGACGCCCACGCCGAGCACGTTCAGGCGGTGCGGAGCGCCGTCTCGATCCACGCGTATGTCTGGGCGAAGCCCTGTTCGAGGGTCGTCTCGGGTGTCCAGCCGAGCACCTCGCGCATGCGCGTCGCGTCACAGTTGCGGCCACGCACTCCCTGCGGGCCCGGCACGTGGCGCTTCTCGATGCTGATGCCGGCAATGGCGGCGACGAGGTCGGCGAGCGCATTGATCGAGATCAGGCGATCGTCGCCGATGTTCATCGGCTGATGATGGTCGGACTGCATGAGGCGGCGGATGCCCTCGACGCAATCGTCCACGTAGCAGAACGAGCGCGTCTGTTCGCCATCGCCCCAGATCTCGACGACGTGGTCACCGGTGCGTTTCGCTTCCGCGACCTTGCGGCACATCGCGGCCGGCGCCTTCTCGCGTCCGCCACGCCAGGTGCCGAGCGGGCCGTAGATGTTGTGGAAGCGTGCGATGCGGGTCTCGAAGCCGAAGTCCTCGCGATAGTGCAGGCAGAGGCGCTCGGTGATCAGCTTTTCCCATCCGTACGCGTCCTGCGGCTGCGCGGGGTAGGCGTCATCCTCGCGCAGTGCTGTCACGGCCACGTCGGTCTGGCGGTACTCCGGATAGACGCAGGCCGACGAGGCGTAGAAGTACCGTTGCACCCCCTGCTGCCGCGCCGCCTCGATCGAGTGGGTGCTGATCAGGGTGTTCTGGTGCAGAATGGTTGCATTGTGTGCAGAAATGTAGCCCATGCCGCCGATGTCGGCGGCCAGCGCGTACATCTCGTCGATGCCCTCGGTGGCGGCGAGGCAGCTCTCACGGAGGGTGAGGTCGAGGAGCAGGAACTCGTCGGCCGCCGATGGGGCGTACTCGGGGCGCTTGAGGTCCACGCCGCGCACCCACCATCCCTCGCGCTTGAGCCGGGCGACGAGATGGTGTCCGATGAAGCCGCCGGCGCCGGTGACGAGGGCGCGGCGCATGCGCTCAGGCATGGAGCGCTCCCCATCCGGCCGCACAGGTGACGGACGTGCGGCGAGTGACGTGGGTGATCATGCCGCCAACGCTAAGCACCGCGCCGTGCAGGGTGCAATGCGCTTCGGTACAAGACGAGGCGACGGTCGCGTCGGAACAGGTGACTCGGTGTGTCATGGTGCGGTCGAGAGTGTGCGTCGCAGGCCCTGCCCTGCGTAGTGCACGGTGGCGGCAAGGAGCTGCAGGTCGAGCCGCAGCGTGCGGAAGGCGATGTAGTACAGGTCGAGGCTCACCTGCTCGTGCATGGCGCGGGAGCGGTCACCGTGCAGCTGCCAGACTCCCGTGAGCCCGGGACGCACCGCCAACCGCTCGCGCTCGAGCGCGGTGTAGCCCTCGGTGATGAACGGCATCTCGGGGCGCGGGCCGACCAGGCTCATGTCGCCGCGCAGCACGTTGACCAGTTGCGGCAGCTCGTCGAGCCCCGTGGCACGCAGCAGCCGGCCGACGCGCGTGACGGCAGGATCGGCGTCACCGGGTGAGCGGGCGTACGGTGCGGCGTCGCGACGCATCGAGCGCAGCTTCCAGAGCCGGAACGGCTGCCCGTCGCGGCCGACGCGCATCTGCGTGAACAGCGGCGAGCCCGGGGAATCGAGCACGATCGCGATCGCCGCGGCCAGCGTGAGCGGCAGCGTGACGACTGTGAGTGTGATCGCACCGACGATGTCCAGCAGTCGTGACGCGGCACCGGTGCCGGCGTCGCCGGCACGGCTCGGCAGCGGCACCACCGGCACGGTCACGGGCTGCGCGGCACGCGCCGACGTGAGCGACGCGGTGGTGGGTTCGAGCGCGAGGGCGACGCGCACCCCACGGCTCGCCGCGCGCATGGCCAGCGCGCGAAGTGCCTCTGGCGACACGGGATCGGTCACCAGCAGCGTATCGGGTGACGGTGCCGGCCAGTCGGTATCACCGTGGGCCTCGCGGGCCAGCGCGACACGCAGCGCGGCCACCTGCAGCACCGACGGCAGCTGGTCGGGTGTGGACACGCACCAGACGCGTTCGTGCGCCGTCACGGACCCCCCAGCACGCGTCGCCCCACCTGCACGATGCCACGCGCGAAGCGGCGATCGGGCGTGACGGTCAGTGCGCCCATCAGGTCCAGCCTGCTCACGACAGGAAGCACCAGCGCGATACCGATGCCGCTGGCGGCCAGAGCACCGAGTACCCGGCCGGCGGCACCGCCGGCGTAGATTGCCGTCATGCACACGCCGATTGGCGCAATCGCCGCGCGCAGGTTCACCTGACGTCGCGGCTCGCCACGACCGCCGCGCGGCTGCTGCGCGACGCATCGCTCCGCACGCTGCTGCTCTCGCGGGCGGCGCGCCAGGGGCGCGGCCTGATCCTGCTCTGGCACCGCATCCTGCGCGACGACGAGCCGGGACTGGATGCGGAGACGTCGGTCGTGCCGGCAGTGCGTGCCTCGCTGCTGCGCGCGCAACTGCAGGCGCTGCGAACCATCGGCGACATCGTGCCACTCGCGCAGGTCGTCAGCCCGCGTGCCGGCACGACGAGTGACCGCCTCCGGATCGCGCTCACCTTCGATGACGACGAGCCCTCCCACCTGCACTCGGCCGCGTCGATCCTGCGCGCCCTGCAGATGCCGGCCACCTTCTTCCTCTGCGGCCGCGCGCTGCACGAGCTGGAGGCGCCCTGGTGGATCGTGCTCGAGCAGCAGGTCGCGGTGCGTGGCCTGCCCGCCGTCGCCATCGATCTGGGGTTGCGCGCCACCTCCGCGGCAGCACTGGCGGCAGCGTGCGAGGGCACGTCGCTCGTGACGTCGATCGACGAGCGCTTTGCCGCCGACGCGCAGCCTGCGCAGCTCACGCGCGAGGACATCGCAGCACTCGCCGCCACGCCCGGCGTGGAGATCGGATTTCACACGCTGCGGCATCAGGTGCTGCCCACCCTCAGCGAGCCGGATCTCGACGTGGCGCTGCGCGAGGGGCGCGACACACTCGCGGCGGTGACGGGCCAGCCGCTGATGCGCTTCGCGTATCCCCACGGCAAGGTGGACGCGCGCGTGGCGGCGGCGGCGCACCGGCACGGCTTTGCCGCCGCCGTTGCGTCGGGCCAGCGTGCCGTGAATGCCACCAGTGATGCCATGACGCTGAGCCGGTGGGAGCCGGGGGCACTGGCGCCCGACGCGCTGCTGGCGCACCTGGCACTGCGCGTCTCGCTGCCGATCCCGCACGGATAGCACGCGAACGTGTCGAGCGATGCCGTGGTCGCGTCGGTCATCGCGCGCCGTCCGATGCGCCCGCGCTCCGTGCGACCACGAGCCAGTTCGCTGGCACCCGTGTGCGCAGCGGCAGCGTCAGTGCGTCGACGACGGTACCGAGCGCCGTGAGTGTCACGCCGGTCGCCGGCAGCAGTGTGCGCAGCGCCGGCATTCGGCGCGCGGCGCCATGCAGCAGGCTGGCGGGCGCGAATGCTGCCGCACCGCCAAGCCCACCGAACCCGGTCACCGCGACCGTCCAGCCGTCGAACAGTGTGCGCAGCTGCGTCGCCGTGAGCGCACGCTCCTGCGGAACCTCGCGGCGGAAGATGTGTGGCACCGTCACGATGGCCATGCCGCCGGGCCGCAGCACGCGCTGCATCTCGCGCACGGCGGCCGATGGATCATCCACCAGGTGCAGCGCCTGCGTGCAGAGCACGAGGCCGAAGGTCGCATCGGCGAACGGCAGCGGCATCGCCCCGATCACGTCGGCGCGCCCGAAGTGCCGGTCGAGATCCAGTCCCCACACGGTGCCTGGCACGAGCTCGCGGTACGGCTGCGTGCCGCAGTAGAGATCGAGCGTGGGCGATGCGGTTGGCGGGACCTGCACCAGCGCACCGGTCAGTGCCGCGAGGAGGTCACGCAGGTGCAGGTAGTCGCACTGCGTCGGGTGCGGCGCGTATCGCTCGCGACGGATCTCCTCGACGCGCGCGGGCGCCAACGGGGGACGGGCGTGCGGCATGGACGTCATGCGGTGCCCGTCTCGATCGCGGTGAGCCAATGGCGCGCCGGTGCGACCCACGCCGCGTCGAGCGAGGCGCGCATCACGCGCGCCACCACACCCGGGTCCACCAGCGCCGCCACGGCGCGAGCGGCGGAGCGCACGTCGCCGGCCGCGACGGCGCGGACGTAGCTGCGCGCTGCGGCGGGTCGCTGGCCCACGCGCAACTGGTTCCAGGCCACCCAGCGCAGCGCGAACGCGCGATCGAGTGGTGCGCCGCCGCGCGCCTCCACATGCCGCTCGGTCAGCAGCGCGAGTTCATGCTCGATCACCGCCGCGTCGGCCGAGGCATTGCCGTCGTGCAGGCGATACGCGACGTCCGGCGCATCGACGACCGCCGGCAGCGCCCGCGTGCCGAACCGGATCCAGAGATCCCAGTCCGCCATGTGCCGCAGGCGCGTGTCGAAGTCGCCAGCCGCCTGCAGCAGGGTGCGATGCACGATCACGTTCGACGCCCCGGCCGGCACGCAGTTGCGCTGCGGCAGCATCGCCACCACCGACTCCGCAGCGGGCGGTGCGCAGCCCGCGATGATCCCGTCCGCGGTCGTGAATGACACACTGCCGCTGAACGCCCACTGTCTGCCGCTGTGCTGCAGCGCCGCCAGTTGCCGCGCCAGCTTCTCCGGCGCCCACAGGTCGTCGTCGTCGAGGAAGGCGATCCAGTCTGCCGAGGCCGCGTGGCAGCCTCGGTTGCGCGCCGAGCTCACGCCACCCGGGGTGGCGCTGCGCAGCAGCACGATGCGTTCGTCGCAGAGCGCCGCGACGGCCTCCGACGTACCATCGGTGGCCCCATCATCGACGACCACGATCTCCACCTGCACACCAGCCTGCGCGCGCACCGCGCCGAGCGTGCGGAGCAGCAGGTCGCGCCGGTCGCGCGTCGGGATCACGACGCTAACGTCCGGCATGTCGCACCAGGCGCTGCCGGTTCATGCGACGTAGCGTGTAGACGGGCGCGGCCAATCCGGCCAGCATGGCATAGCCAGCGGCACGGAGCGTATCGCCTTCGCCCTTCCAGAGCGCCGCCGAGCGGTACCATGTCTCGACGGCATCACGCCGGCGCTCCAGCCACGACGGATCGTACGCGGCGGCGAAATCCGACCAGCGCAGGTCGCCGCCGGCGTCGCGTGCGGCGAGGCGCTGGCGCACGAAGCGCGCGAACATGTTGACGCGGGCACGCGCCGTCGCCATCGCGCTGTCGGGATGGATGCGGTAGGCGCCGAGCGCGTCAGGCATGCCGATGATCCGCCCCGCGCGAGCAAGCCGGGCGAGAAAATCGAGATCTTCGGCCTCGCGCAGTTCCTCGTCGAAGCCCTGCAGCCGTTCGAACGCCTCACGTCGCACCACGAGGCACGACGAGATGGGAAACGGTGCCAGCTCGCCACGCGCGATCGCGCGCAGGTCCGCCGCGCCGACCTCCTGGCCCGTCTCGCCGAGCACGTCGTTGGACGACGAGATGTAGCGCATGCGGGAGCCGACGCCGAGTGCCTCCGGGTGTGCGGCGAACACCTGAAGCTGGCGTGCGAGCTTGTCGGCATCCCAGAGATCGTCGCCGTCGAGGAACGCGATGAACGGTGCCGGCGGCACGCTCGCGACACCGACGTTGCGCGCCAATGCCCGGCCGCCGTTCGGGATCGAGACGACACGCACGCGCGCATCTCCTGCCGCCAGCCGGATCGCGATCGCGCCGGTGGCATCGGTCGAGCCGTCGTCCACCACCACCACGCGGACGAGCGCGTGTGACTGCGCCAGCACCGATCGCACCGCTGCCTCGAGGAAACGCGCGCCGTTGAACACCGGGATGACGACGGTCACCGTGTCAGTCGATACGAATGTCGTCTGAGTCAGCGCTGGCGCCGGCATGTCACGCGGCACGGCGGCTGTGGCAAGCGCCTGGCGCACGGCCTGCTGCAGCATCGACACTGCCGCATCACGGTCGAGCAGTGGGGTGGAGGCGGTGGAGGGATGCGCCACGGCCCGCGCCATTGCGGCGCCGAGCCGCCGTGCCGTATCCTCCACGCCGGCGACGGCCACGATCGTCACACGCGCCGGATCGAGGGCCTGCTGCGCGATCCAGGCCGCACCGCCGACACCGAGCACGATCACCGGCGTGCCGGCCATCATCGCCTCGGCGAGCGCCAGCCCGCCCTCCTCGCGCAGCCCAGTGAACACGGCTCCCGCCGCCATCGCGAAACGGTGCTGCAGCTCGGCACGCGGAAGCACGCCGGCGAAGGTCACGCGATCACTGATGCGCAAGGCGGCCGCGAGCGACTCGAGGTGCGCGCGCTGCGGACCGTCGCCCGCGATGGTGAGGTGCACGTCGGGCGCGGTGTGGACGAGCGCGCGCAGCACCAGCTCCACGCCCTTCCTGGATTCGAGTGCACAGGCGATGACGAGCTCGCGTGTGCGCTGGCGCGGCGCACTGCGCGGCGATTCCACGAACAGCGCGTGGTTCATCAGGTGCGTGGCATCGTCGCGCGCCGTGCCGATGCGCGCGAGCGTCTCCGGGTTCTGCACCAGACGCACCGACACCTGCCGCCAGGTCCGGCGGACGGCGGGCAGCGCGGAGAGCAGCCGCACGGCCAGCAGGTCCACGAGTTCCGTGGCCATGCCGCGCACACCGAGCAGTGGCCAGAGCGTGCGTGGCGTCGTGACCGCGCCGCCGACCGGCCCCCACACCGACGGCAGCCCGAGGCGGTGCACCGGCGATGGCAGCCAGTACACCGAGTAGGTGACGTGCCATGCGAGGTCGAACGGTTGCGAGGCGTGCAGGGCCGTTGCGGTCGCGTGCGCAGCCGGCAACCAGCGCAGGTACGACAGGAACCATCCGATGCGCCCGCGCCCCGCGACGGCAGGCCAGCGCCGCTCGGGGACCGTCACGAACGTCAGCCCCGATGTCGGATGCGCCGCGGTCCACCCCTCCAGCGCCGGCGCGTGCTCGGGGCCGACCAGCACAACGCCGTCGGCGAACCCGCCGAGTGCGCTGACCACCCCCCAGCCCGCCCCCGGCTCGGAGCCGCGGCCGGGCTCACAGGCGTACGCGATCACGAGCACCCGCGGGCGCGGTGCGGTCGTGTGCAGTGCGGTCACGCGCCCTGCCGCGCGGTCGTGAGCCGCTCGTACAGCGCGCGCAAGCGCGCATAGGCGCGATCGGCGGTGTAGGTGCGCGCGTAGACGTCGCGCGCCGCGAGGCCGAGTTGCGCGCAGGGGCCGGGGTTCGCGAAGGCCCAGTCGATCGCGGCCGCGAGTGAGGCGTGGTCGCCAGCGACGAAGTGACGGCCCGTACGATCGTGCGTGATGATCTCGGCCATCGCGCCGTGATCGCCGGCGATCACCGGCAGCCCAGTCGCGAATGCCTCGAGCAGTGTGACCGGAAAGCCCTCATCGCACTCGCTGGGAAGGAGCAGCATGGTCGCCTCGCGCATGAGGGCCAGCACGCGGTCGTTCTCGCAATTGCCGAGGAACTCCACGCCCGGCGCGTCGCGGTCGAGCTGTGACGCCAGCGGGCCGCTGCCGGCGATCACGAGGCGCCGGCCGGCCACATGTGATGCGCGCCACGCGCTGAGCAAGGTGGTGACACCCTTCTCCGGTGACAACCGACCGACGTACAGCGCGTAGGCACCACCATGCGCTCCCACCCCGGGATCGGCGGCAAGGAAGCCGGGCTGCACCTCGATCTTCGCGGCCGGCAGGCCGCCAGCGATGAATCGGTCGCGCGCGGCGCGAGTGAGCGCGATGTAGGCATCCACGCCGGTGTGCCACGTTCCGGCGAGCGCGTGCGTGGCGAGCATCGCCGCCGTCACGGCCGACGCGGCCCGGCTGTCGCGGTAGCAGGCGTGCGCCACGGCAGGCCACTTCACCGTGCGCGTCACGCACTCGGTGCAACGCATGCCATCACGGAAGAGGAGGCCGTTGGGACAGACGAGCCGGTAGTTGTGCAACGTCTGCACCACCGGAATGCCGGCACCGCGCGCGGCGCGGTAGATGGCCGGCGAGAACGCGGGAAAGGTGTTGTGCACGTGCACCACGACCGGGCGTTCCCGCCGCAGCAGGGCGGCAAGGCTGTCGCGTGCGGCACCGTTCCAGATCGTCGCGGCCGCCTGCTGCAGTGCACCGGCGCCCGCGAGCTCCTCGTTGCTGCCGAGGTGCAGCGCAACGCGGTGCCCGTGGGCCTCGAGCAGTGCGATGTGGGCCGTTACGGCGTGATCCTCGCCCCCCGGCTGGCGATAGCGCGCATGCACCACGGCCACCGGCGACGGTGCGCCGTCGGTCTCGGCACGCCGCGATGGGGCGCTGTCGTCGCTGGACGCCACTAACCGCGCCGGCGGCTCAGCCCTGCGGACGTGCGCGGTCTCCCAGGTAATACAGCATGGCGTCTCGCACTGTCGAACGCAGGTCGTGCTCCGGTGACCAGCCGAGCGCTCGCATCCGCGTCACGTCGGGCGGCTCGCGGTCGCCGTCCTCGTACCCGGCACCGTAGAACTCCTCGCCGCTCATCGACTCCACCACGCTCGCCGGCTTCTCGCCCGTGAGTTCCTCGAACAGCTCCAGCATCAGCGTCGCGAGCTGCGCCATCGTGATCTCATTGTCCGGATTGCCGACGTTGTAGATCTGGTTGCGCACCAGTGTCGGCTGGTCCAGCACGGCGCGGAACGCGCGCTCCGCGTCGTCGATGTGCAGGAAGGCACGCCGCGCAGTGCCGCCGTCGACGAGCCGGATCGGCCCGCCGGTGAGCAATGCCGACATGAAGTGCGGAAACACCCGCGGCCCGCCGGTGGCGCCGGCAGGGACGAGGTAGTCGATCCGGGGGCCGATGAAGTTGAACGGCCGGATGACGGTGTAGGTCAGGTCGCCGGCGTCGCCGTGGGCGTAGAGGACACGCTCCAGCAGCTGTTTGGCCACGGCGTAGATCCAGCGCTGCTTGCTGACGGGACCGAAGGTGCTGTCGCTGTCGTGCTCCGAGTACGGCACGTCGCTCCTGGCCTTGCCGTACACCTCGGCCGACGAGAACTGGATCAGCCACTTCTGCTCGGTCATGCAGACGCGTGCGATCTCGAGGTTCTGGGTGAAGTTCAGTTCGAAGACGTCGATCGGGCGGGCGACGTACATGCTCGGATTGGCATGCGCGACGAGGTCGACGACCACGTCCGCCTCGCGCACGATGGCATGCACCAACGGCATCGCGGTGCGGATGTCCTCCCGGTGAAAGCGCCAGCGGGCGCGCTGGCACTGACAGAGCGGCGCCAGGACCTCGGCCAGCTTGTCGTGCTCCACGTCGACCCCGATGACTTGGTGCGGACTGCTGCGCAGTAGGTTGTCGACGATGTGCGACCCGATGAATCCGCCGGCACCGAGGATGGCGATCTTCATGCGGTTGCCGCGGGACGGGGACAGGTGCAGGAGAACATGGCGGACGGGAGGGAACGGATCGCGCGCACCGGATGGTGCGTACCACGGGCACGGCAGTCCGGCGCCAGGGCCGGGCGCCGGACTGCCGGTCGACACAGGCCCGGTACTCGAATCCGCATCTGATGGTGCCAGGATGCGACCACTCGTGCGCCGTCGTCACCGAACACTACAAGAATCGTGCGGGGGGCATCACCCTCCCGACCGTCGGCAGAGGGGCGGCGAGACGAGGTTTTCCTGGGCGGGACCAGCCGCGCGCTGCGGGGTTTTGACGAAGACTGTGGTGTGCACGCAACACGCTGTGCCCGACGGGGATTGTCGGTACCGGCGGCGGAACTCGAGCGCAGGGCGGAACCTGGCGCCTCGCGGTCGCGACGGCCGACGACGCTCGAACCGAGCGGGAGAGCGGGAGTGCGGCAGGGTGGTCATCCGGTGCTCACGGGCTCGCTAAGCAGATACGACAACGCCCCGCGGCACATGCGCCGCGGGGCGTTGTCGTTCAGGGTCGTGCAATTCCAACCATCGGGGTGACAGGATTTGAACCTGCGACCTCCTGCTCCCGAAGCAGGCGCTCTACCGGGCTAAGCTACACCCCGAAACCAGTAAGCATTTCTTGTCCCGCATGCGCCCGGAGAGACTCGAACTCCCAACCTTCTGATCCGTAGTCAGATGCTCTATCCAATTGAGCTACGAGCGCGCTGTGCACTTCAGGTACAGGCCCAACAACCTACGCCACACCGCCGAACGCGTCAACCACACAGACACCATCCCGACGCACGATCCCAGCGATCGCGACCCACCCCAAACGAAGATCGGGTCCCGGTGGCCCGGGACCCGATGAGCGGTACAAGACTCGAACTTGTGACCTCCACGATGTCAACGTGGCGCTCTAACCAACTGAGCTAACCGCCCGACGTGCTCGCTTCTGACCCTCAGAGCGGGAAACGGGACTCGAACCCGCGACCCCAACCTTGGCAAGGTTGTGCTCTACCAACTGAGCTATTCCCGCACACTCCCCCGACGATCAGCCACCTCGTCAGGCCACACCACCAACACCCACCATCCCGTGCCACATGGAGGTGAGGGGAATCGAACCCCTGACCTCTTGAATGCCATTCAAGCGCTCTACCAACTGAGCTACACCCCCGGGACTGCCATGCCCTGCCGACGTCACAGCCAGTCGTCAGGAACCGCAAAGGGTAGCCGGGAGTACCACCGCTGTCAACCCGATCACTGGCGAAAACGCAGGAAATACATAGATTGTCCTCCTACGTCATGCCACCCGGGATGGCGAAGGGCTCGCCAGGCGAACCCTCGGGCCGCGCTCCGCGTTGCTTGAAGTAACGATGCTGCTGCGATCCGGCGCCGAGTCCGGCGCTCGCGCAGGATGGGTTCGCTCGCGCGCCCGACCTGCGCTTCCAATTCGCGAGTTCCGACCAGAGGTCTTTCCATATATGGCAGACGTGAAGCGCCGGCGCCGTAAGGCGACGCCTGCGGGGATCGCCCCGACGGAGCCCGAACGCGACATCCTCGACCAGTACCTGTACGAGGTCAGCACCTACCCGCTGCTCAAGGGCACCGAGGAGATCGAGCTGGCCCGGAAGATTCGCGCCGGTGACCCGGATGCGCTCCAGGAACTGGTCAAGCGAAACCTGCGATTCGTCATCTCCGTCGCCAAGAAGTACCAGAACCGTGGCCTCCCGTTGATCGACCTGATCGGCGAAGGCAATGTCGGCCTGCTCACGGCCGCCCGGAAGTTCGATCCGGATCAGGGCGTGAAGTTCATCTCGTACGCCGTCTGGTGGATCCGTCAGGCGATCCTCTCCTCGCTCGCCCGACAGGGCCGCACGGTGCGCGTGCCGCTCAACCGCACCGCCGATCTCTCACGCATCATCAAGGCGTCGGAGATCCTCAGGCAGAAACTCCGTCGTGAGCCGAGTCCCGAGGAGCTGGCGCAACTCACCGGCCTCTCCGTCGACGTCGTGCAGTCGCTCGCCGCCCTCAACACCGGCGACGTCCGCCTCGATGCCCCGATGGACCCGGAAGGCGATCGCTCGCTGATCGAGCGCTTCGTCGCCGACGAGATGCCCGACACCGAGGAAGAGGCGATGAACCGCTTCCTCAATGACGAGATCGAGCAGGCCCTCAACACGCTCCCGCCGCGCGACGCGAAGGTGCTCCGACTGTATTTCGGACTCGAGGGCGGTCGCGAGCACACGCTCGAAGAGATCGGCTCCATGCTCGGCGTCACCCGCGAGCGGGTGCGTCAGCTGCGCGACCGCGCCCTGAAGCGCCTCCGTGAAGGTGATGTCGGCCGCGCACTGGGGTCGTTCGCCGCCTGAGGCCGCCGTGATCGGTCGCACTGCACAGGGGGCAGCCGGTGGTACACGGCTGCCCCCTGTCGTATTGTGCCAGAGGCTTTCCACTTCGCTTCCCTTCGTGCGCGATGATTGAACTGACTGACGTCTACAAGGCCTTCGGCCCCAAGCGCGTGCTCGCCGGCTTCTCGCTCCGCGTCGAGGAAGGCGAGACGATGGTGATCATCGGGTTCTCCGGCACAGGCAAGTCGGTGGCCATCAAGCACATGGTCGGACTGCTGCGCCCCGACTCGGGCAGTGTGAAGGTCGATGGCCTGGAGGTCCCCAGCCTCAACCGCAAGGAACTCACCGCACTCCGCGCCAAGATCGGCTACGTCTTCCAGTTCGCCGCACTGTTCGACTCGCTCACGGTCGGCGAGAACGTCGCGATGGGCCTGCGCAAGCAGGGGCTGCTCTCCACCGCCGAGATCAACGCCCGTGTCGCCGAGGCCCTCGACCTGGTGGACCTGCCCAACACCGAGGCACGCGTTCCCGCCGAGCTCTCCGGCGGCATGCGCAAGCGCGTCGGCATCGCGCGCGCCATCGCGCTGCGACCGAAGTACATCCTCTATGACGAACCCACCACCGGCCTCGATCCCGTCACCAGCGCCGTCATCGACGAACTGATGGTGCGTATGCGCGAACGTCTCAACGTGACGGGCATCGTGATCACGCACGACATGCGCAGCGCCTACCGCGTCGGGTCGCGCATCGCGATGCTGTACGAGGGCCGGGTTCGCCAGGTGGGCACGGTGGACGAGATTCAGCACACGAAGGATCCCGTCGTGCGGCAGTTCATCGAAGGGCGCGCTGAGATGGATCCGGCGGCCTGATCACGTGATGCCATGACCATTCCCCTCGATGCGCGACGTGAAGTCTCCGCCGGCGGCGTGGTCTACCGCGTGGTCGATGGGGCGCCCGTCTACCTGCTGATCCGCGACAGCTACCGCAACTGGGGCTTTCCGAAGGGGCATCTGGAATGCGACGAGGAGGCCCCGGATGCGGCCGTGCGCGAGGTGCAGGAAGAGACGGGCCTGCCGACGGTCACGCTGCGCGCCGAGATCGACACCATCGACTGGTTCTTCCGGTTCCGGGGAAAGCTCGTGCACAAGGTCTGTCACTTCTTCCTGATGGAGACGGATTGCAGCACCACGTTGCCGCAGCGTGACGAGGGGATCACCGCCTGCCGCTGGGCCCCGTTCGACGAGGCGCACCGGCTGCTGGGCTACGAGAACGCGCGTGTCGTGCTGCAGCGCGCCAACGTGCTGATCGCGGCCCGCATGGCTGAGCGCGCGTAGCGGCATCGCATGGCACGCCGAGGCCACCGGGGGTATGCCGTCCCGGTGCGCGGTGCCGCGGCGCCGGCGACGGTGCTGCTCGTCTGCTCCACGCGCGAGCGCCCGCGCCACCTGCTCACGCGCGCGTTCCCGCGCGGTCGCGCGCAGGTGCACATGGTGCGCGAGCCGGAGGACATCGAGCGCGCGCTGCGCACGATGCTCGTCGATGCGATCATCGTGGACCTGCTGCCCACCACACTCGCGACGAGCGGCATGCGTGCGGTGGAGCATGCCACGCGCCACGCCCCGATCCCGGCTATCGGGCTGCTCTCGCCACGCGCGCTCGATGCGGACCTGGTGATCCGCCTGCACGCGGCCGGCATGTCGACCGTGCTCATCGATGGCGTGGACGACGCGCTGGTCCGCCCGCTGCTGCAGCCGGTCCTGTTGACCACGCGCTTCACCCAGCGCGCTGACGTGCTGCTGACGGCGCACCACGTCGGCGCGCTGGCCGAGTCCGTCTGGCGGACGGGCGTCTCACACACGGGGCGGCTGACGTCGGTGGCGGCGGTCGCCCGGCAACTGGGCCTCAGCCGCGAGCACCTGTCCCGCTCGCTGGCCGCCGCCGGCGCCCCCGGGCCGAAGCAGCTCCTCGACCTGGTGCGCCTGCTCGTCGTCCAGACGCAGCTCGCCGCCGGGGTGCCGGTCGCCCGGGCCGCTGCCAGGCTCGGCTACAGCTCTGCGAGCCATCTGGCGCGGGCCGCTCGCCTGGCAACCGGCATCACACCGGGCCGCTGGGGCGGCATTTCGGCCGAGGCGCTGATCGCGCGTGCGGTGCAGCGCGCCCGCGACGGGCAGCTGGTGACGGCGGAGCCGCCCCGGGAGGACGTCGAGGATGCGTCTCCCGAGTAAACTGCAGTTTCCCCGGAGGGGAGGGCTCCGCGGCGGTGGAATGCCCATCCACTGCCGGTGGGTTGCCACCGACGGGCTTTGTGATAATTTTCACAAGCTAGACCCGAATCGCCTCCGATCGTCTCCCACGACGTTTACCGACTGTCTGCCCAATGGCTGCCGAAACCACACTCCGCCCCGGTGAGATCAAGGACATTCTGCTGCGCGAAATCGACGCGGCGGATCTCAACGAGATCGATGTCGACGAGGTCGGCACTGTCCTCGAAGTAAAGGACGGTGTCGCCCGCATCTACGGTCTCTCGAAGGCGATGGCCGGCGAAATGCTCGAGATCCGCGCCAGCGAAACCGGCGACATCATCGTCGCCCAGGCGCTCAACCTCGAAGAGGACAACATCGGCGCCGTCGTGCTCGGTGATTACCTCAAGCTGAAGGAAGGCGATGAGGTCCGCCGCTCGGGTCGCGTGCTCGAAGTGCCGGTGGGCCATGCGCTGATCGGTCGCGTCGTCGACGCGCTCGGCAATCCGATCGATGGACTCGGGCCGATCGCCGCCACCACCAAGCGCAAGGTCGAGAGCCCGGCGCCCGGCATCATCGAGCGTGAGCCGGTGAAGCAGCCGCTGCAGACGGGCATCAAGGCGATCGACGCCATGATCCCGATCGGTCGCGGCCAGCGCGAACTGATCATCGGCGACCGCGGCACCGGCAAGACGGCGATCGCGATCGACACGATCATCAACCAGAAGGGCAAGGACGTCATCTGCGTCTACGTCGCCATCGGCCAGAAGGCATCGACGGTGTCGAGCATCGTCGAGAAGCTGACGCAGGCGGGCGCGATGGAATACACCATCGTCGTGGCCGCGACGGCATCGGATCCGGCGCCGATGCAGTTCCTCGCGCCGTACGCGGGCTGCTCGATGGCCGAGTACTTCATGTATCACGAGGGCAAGGCCACGCTCTGCGTGTACGACGACCTCACCAAGCAGGCCGCTGCCTACCGCCAGATCTCGCTCATCCTGCGCCGTCCGCCGGGCCGTGAAGCGTATCCGGGTGACGTGTTCTACCTGCACAGCCGCCTCCTCGAGCGCGCCGCCAAGCTGTCCAGCGATCCGAGCGTGGTGGACAACAAGACGATCTTCGCGCCCGGTGGTTCGCTGACCGCGCTGCCGATCATCGAGACGCAGGCCGGTGACGTGTCGGCGTACATCCCGACGAACGTGATCTCGATCACCGACGGGCAGATCTTCCTCGAGGGCGACCTGTTCTACTCGGGCGTGCGCCCGGCCGTGAACGTCGGCATCTCGGTGTCTCGCGTGGGTGGCTCGGCGCAGACGAAGGCGATGAAGGGCGTCGCCGGCCGTCTCCGCCTCGACCTCGCGCAGTATCGCGAACTGGAAGCCTTCTCGAGCTTCGCGTCGGACCTCGACGCCACCACCAAGCGCCAGCTCGATCGCGGCAAGCTCACGGTGGAAGTGCTCAAGCAGGCGCAGTATGCGCCGATGCTGGTCCAGGAGCAGGTCATGATCATCTTCGCCGTGACCAACGGCCTGATGGACGACGTGGATCCGGCGCGCGTGAAGGAATGGGAGACGGGCTTCCATGCGTACATGGCCGCCAGCCACCCGGCGATCGGCGAGTCGATCGCGACCGAGAAGGCGCTGACGAAGCCGAACGAGGCTGCGCTGCGTGAGGCGATCGCGCTGTACAAGAAGGTGGCGGCGCCCGCCGCCGCCCGCTGATTCCGCGCACCACGGCAGCCTGACGCACCATGGCCAAGGGTCGCGAGCTCAAGGGACGGATCAAGTCCGTCGAGAACACGAAGAAGATCACGCGCACCATGGAAATGGTGGCGACGTCGAAGATGAAGCGGGCCGTGGATCGTGTCGCGGCCGCCCGTCCGTACGCGTCGGCGCTGGCCGAGGTGATCGGT
>JANNXU010000066.1:0-2833 GCA_031409715.1 Gemmatimonadaceae bacterium
CACAAGAAGTGGAAACCCCAACCCGCGCCGATCTGGGGCGCGGCACTCCCACACTTCAAGGTGCTCTTCGGCGCCCGCGTCCCAGATCGCGCATGATCCCCAACGCGGCTCATACACAAACTTCCTGACACACCCAACTGCGGCGGTGCACGCAGTTCCTCCAGCCGTTCCAATGTCACGTGTGCCGCCGACCGCCGCTGCGCGCAGGCAGTTTTGCGGCTGTGCCGTTCTGCGGCTGTTGCAGTTCGCAGTAAGGCAGTTCTGCGGCGCCGCAGGCGCTTATGCTGTTCGCTTTTTGCTGTTGCTGTTGCTGTTGCCGATCCGACTGCCCTGTCGAGCAGCGCAGCCCGGCGAGTCAGGCCGCCAGCACGTGCCCACAGCCCGTGCAGAAGTGCGCGCCGGCCGCCGAGACGGCCGTGCCGCACTGCTCGCACTTACCCGGCAGATAGGCACCGCACTCCGAGCAGAACAGCGCATCAGGCTCGGGCCGCAGGCCATGCGTATGGCAGATCGTCGAGCCGGGACGGTACTTCTTCACCAGACGCTCGGCCAGATCCGTGGCCGGCTGCGCAGTGGACGCGCGTGCACCTGGACGCACGGCGTCGCGCTCGCGCAGCTCGACCAGCGCCTGCACCGTGTACCGTGCCTTCATGCCGTCGTAGTCCTCCTCCGACAGCTTGCCCGTCTCGCGATCGAACTCGATCTCGCGCAACGCCTCGATGGCCGAGCCGGGCACCGGTTCGTCGTCCACCTCGAGCTTCGGCACCATGCGCCGCTCCGGACGCACCTCCGTCGGCACCTCGTCACTGAAGACGGGCGACAGCACGACGGCGAGTGCGATGAGTGCGAGCGCGATTCCGGCAATGAACGGCGCGGATGCGGCCGAGAACAGGTCTGTCATGCCCGGTCAGCGATCGGTGTCGCCGCGCACCGCAGCCTGGAGACGACGCAGTTCGTCGTCGGTGGCGGCGGGCACGCTGCCCGCGATCGACAACACCGACGCCGATGCCACCGCCGGCGCGGTCGCCTCGGTCTCGCGCTGCCAGCGCCGCAGCAGCGACACCAGCATCGTCGCGCCCACTCCGACGGTGATGAACGGCACCACGTAGCCGGCGATGTTGAACCCCTCCTTCACCGGCGCCATCAGCACTTGCTCGCCGTACACCGTCGTGAAGGCGGCCACGATCTCGTCGCCGCTGTAGCCGCCCTCGATCAGCCGCACCACGTCGCTGTGCATCGCCGGGCTGATCCCGCACTGGAAGTCGGTCGTGCGACAGGTGAACACATCCAGCTTGCAGGGACAGGCGCACTTGAGGCCACGTTCCAGTTCGTCGCGCTGCAACTGCGTCAGCATCGGCTGCGCACCCGGCTTCTTCGGCAACGCGACCGGCTTGTACGCCGTCGTCGGCATCTCGATGTTGGCGGCGCCCTGCGCCTGTGCCGGCGCCTCCTGCGCCCGCAGGCGCGGCGCAAGGACGGCGCCCGCCAGCAACACACCACCCGTACGCAGGAACGCGCGACGCGATGGCCTCAGGTCACGCGCGCCGCTCATGGCGCGCCCGCGCCAGCCGGCACCAGCGTCTCCGATCCGGGCGTCAGCACCGTCACGTAGCCGCCCTGCCGCTTCTTCTCCGCCTGCGGCCACATCACGATCAGGCCACCGATCGCCATCACCATGCCGCCGTACCACACCCACCACACCAGCGGATTGAAGCTCAGCCGCATCTCGGCCTGGTCGGGCCCGATCATGCCGCTGAAGACGAGATACACATCCTGCATCGTCGTCTCGTACAGCCCCACCTCGGTGCTCGGCTCGAACGTCGGCTGGTCGTTGCTGTCCACGTGCTGGCGCTTCTCGCTCGTCATCACCGGCATCGGCTTGCCGTCGCGCGTCACCGACAGGCCCACCGCCGTGACGTAGCGATTGAGGCGCTTGTACTCGCTCACGCCCTGGCTGGTGAACGTCCACTTGTGCCCGAATGGATCGGTGGCGCGGAACACCTCGCCCGTCTTCAGCGAGACGTCGAACTCCTTCTTGAACGCGAAGCCCGCGAAGGCCGCGAAGATCATCGCCACGCCGAGGTGCACGATGTAGCCGCCGTAGCGCCGACGATTGGCACCGACCAGCCGCAGCGACGCCAGCACCACGTTCTCGGCGTACATCCGCATCCGGGCGCGGGTGCCCTTGAAGAACTCCTGCGTGATCGTCCCCACCACGAACCCGACCAGGATGTAGGCGACGATGGGCGAGAAGGCGCGCATGCCGAGCGCCATCAGGATGGCACCGGTGGCGAGGCCGGCGGCGACGGGGAAGATGAACTGCCGACGCACGTTCGCCGCACTGGCACGACGCCACGCGATCAGCGGTCCGATCCCGGTCAGCGCCAGGAGACCCAGTCCCAGCGGCACGTTCACCGAATTGAAGAACGGCGGACCGACCGTGATCTTCGTGCCGCGCACGGCCTCACTGATGATCGGGAAGAGCGTGCCCCAGAGCACGCTGAACGCGATCCCCACCAGCACGAGGTTGTTGTAGAGGAACGCCGCCTCGCGGCTGATCATGCTCTCCAGCTGCGCCTTCGCTTCCATGTCCTTCAGGCGCGTCATCACCAGGATCGTCGTCGCGACGAAGATCACGGCGAGGAACGTCGAGAAGTAGTTGCCGATGGGACTCTGCGCAAAGCTGTGCACGCTCTCGATCACGCCGCTGCGCGTGAGGAAGGTGCCGAGAATGCTGAGCAGGAAAGCCGCGATCACCAGCGTCACGTTCCACTTGCGCAGCATGCCGCGCTTTTCCTGGATCATGATCGAATGCAGGAACGCCGTCTGGCAG
>JANNXU010000067.1:0-25589 GCA_031409715.1 Gemmatimonadaceae bacterium
CCCCCCACGGGGCCCCCCCCCCCAGGGGGGGGCCCCGCCCCTGTCACTGCTGCGCCCGGAACGGCTACTGCTTCGTCGCCGTCTCCCGCTGCGCCATCTTCACGGCCTCGTAGGCGTTGATGATGCCGCCGGAGATGGAGAGGGTCCTGAAAGGGACACGCTCGGTGCGACTGCCCGGCTTGAGCACCTGCTGGTCATCGAAGCGGGTGACCGTCGCCATCAGGATGCGGCGGACGTCGACGGCCGTCAGCGTCGGGAAGTGCGAGAGCAGCAACGCCGCCACCCCGCTCACGACCGGCGCGGCGAGGCTCGTGCCGTCCTCGCGGGCGAAGTCGTTGCCCGGGACCGCGGAGAAGATCTGCACCCCCGGCGCGAACAGCTCGACGGTCGTGCGCCCGTAGTTGCTGAAATCGGCCGCGAGGCGTTCGCCGGCGCGCCAGCTCGATGCACCCACGTCGATCCAGGTCGCGGCGCGCTCGCCGCTGGCAAGCGTCGCCGTGGGGAACGTGGGTGTCTCGTCCCCGTTCGACGACTCGTTGCCCGCCGCATGCACCAGCAGCACGCCCCGTGACACGGCGAAGGCGACCGCGCTGTCCACTTCGGCCTTGCCGGGTGAGTACCCCTTGCCGAACGACATGTTGATGACCTGCGCCCCTGCCGCCACGGCGTAGCGGATGCCGTTGGCGACGTCCTTGTCGTACTCGTCGCCATTGGGCACCACGCGCACCGGCAGCAGGCGCACCCCCGGCGCGATGCCGACGAAGCCGCTGTCGCCACTGACGGCGCCGATCACGCTCGCGACGGCCGTGCCGTGCGACGGGTCGGGGCCGGTCACATTCGCGTTGCCGTAGCGCCGGCCCATCTGCGGCGTGTCCCCGATCACCTTGCGGCCATCGAAGGCGAGGTTGTAGCCGATGTTCAGGCGGCCCTCGGTCTGCTTGCGCACCCCCCGCGCCACCGATGGCGTCAGCCCGTTGGCCGCGTAGCCGCGGAGCTGCTGCAGTGCCGCGCGTCCCGCCGCGGTCTTCGGCTGGGCCGTCGCAAGGGCGGCGTCCGTCAGCGCCGCCGCGGTCGTGCCGGTTTCCTTGGCCACCACCGCCAGCAGCGTATCGTACTGCGACAGCACGGGCCGCAGCCCGGCCCACTGCGATTCCGCGGTGGACCGTGCTTCCGTGTACTCCGCCTCCAGTTGCGGACAGGTCGCCTGCGACACAGGGCTCCGGCCGCCGTTCGCACGACAGGTCGCCACGAGGCGGGTCAGCTCGAGGCGATCATCGTCGATGTTGCCATTGGCGCCGCCGATGAAGTTCCAGCCACGCGCATCATCCACGTAGCCGTTGCCATCGTCGTCGCGCCCGTTGTTCGGGGCCTCGCGCGTGTTGAGCGTGAGCGCGGTCCGGAGCGCGGTGTGCGCCGTATCCACGCCGCCGTCGATCACCGCGACGGTGATGATGCGCTTCGGCGGCTCGTTCCGCAGCAGTTCGGTCAGCGCGCGGCGGGCTCCCACGCCGGCCACACCGTCAGTGGCGGGGTCCAGCAGGTGCCAGTCGGCCGGGGCGCTGCGGAAGCTGGGCCGCGGTGCCGCGGCCGCAGGGGCCGGGGCGATGGGCCCCGGTGCGGGCGAGGTCGGCGCCGCAGCAGGTGCAGCAGCGGGCGCCGGCACCGGCGCGGTCTGGGGCCGCTGCGGGGCGCAGGCGCCAAGCAGCAGAGCGCCGGCGCCAACCGCCGAGCGGACACGAACGCGAACACGACCCGACATGCTGCCTCTCAGACCTTGTGGAAGCCGATGCGAGCCGCCTCCCGGCGGTCATCGGCGGTGTAGATCTCGAAGTCACTGAAAAACGCCGGCGCCTCGACCTGCAGCAGTCGCAGCGTTGCCACCGCCAGCCGGCGGATCTCGAGCTCCGCCGCCTCGCTCGAACGAAGCTCCAGCATCGTGCGCCAGGCGCGGGCGTTGGCGGTCACCACGATCTTCGTCTCGGTGGAATTCGGCAGGACGCCGCGCGCCGCCTCGCGAGCCATTTTCCGGCGATGGACCTTGTCGGCCACCCAGCCGTAGCGCTGCATCAGTTCGTCCACGAGGTGCACGTACGACGCCTGCGCCGACTCGATCTGGGCGCGCCAGGCCGTCTCGAGCGCCGAATCGCCCACCATCGCCGGCGGCACCACGAACGCCGCCTCGCTCTCGTCCACATAGCGCTGGCTGAGCTGCGAGTACGCGAAGCCGGCGCGATGCCGCACCAGCTCGTGCGTCAGCGAGCGGCTGACGCCCTCGAACAGGACGGCATAATTGGCGTGCTCCAGCACGCTGCCATGCCCCTGCTTCTTGATGTTCTCGAGATAGTCGCGCGTCGAGCGGCCGGCCGGGTTGCGCTGGCTCATGTAGCACAGGCGACCGGCGAATTCCGCCAGCTTCTCGCCATCCGTCGCCTCACCCAGCCACGCCACGCCCAGATGCTCCGGCTCGAGGAACTGGGGGCGTGACAGGAGGGTCAGGCGGGGTTCGGTGAAGAACTCTGGCACGGGACGGGCGGGTCGGATTGGAGACGGTGCTGCGGCGGTGTGCGCGCAAGATACGCTGCCGTGGATGGCTCGTCGCCGCAGTCCGGCGTGCCGTCCGGGACAGACAGCCCACGTGCGCCGACGCGGCTCCCCGCCTGCGAACCGGGCGGTGCCGGCGCGTGCCGACACCGCCCGGTGCGGTGCGTCCCGCCACTGCCGCTCAGTTCGTCAGCAGGTCGAGGCGGAAGGTCCCGTAGCCCTTGGTGTCCGCCACCAGGTCCAGCGCCCGGCGCGCCGGTGCCGTGAGCGGCGGGAGCGACGCGTCGAACTTGATGTCGCCCAGCGCCACCTGGCCCGGCAGCGCCACCTTCACGCCGGGATTGAACACCCCACGCGGATCGAAGCACTTCTTGACCAGCTCGAACAGCACCAGCGCGTCGTCCGCCCAGACGCGATGCATGAGCGGTGTCCGCAGCCGACCGTCGCCATGCTCGCCGGCAAGGGTGCCGCCCAGCACCGACGTCAGCGTCACCACCTCGTCCAGCGTCGCCTCCACCCGCGCGCGCCAGTCGGGGCGCGTCAGGTCCACCAGTGGATTCACGTGCACGTTGGCGTCGCCGGCGTGGCCGAAGATCACTCCCGTCAATCCATGATGCTCGAGGATCGCACGCACGCCGCGCACGTACTCGGCCAGCGCCGGCGGCGGCACCGCCGTGTCCTCGATGAACTGCATCGACGTGCCGACGTCGGTCATCGTCGCCAGCAGCGGACTGGCGGCATGTCGCACCTGCCAGAGCTGCTCGATCGCGGCCGGTGCCGTGGCGGTGGCGAGCCCCACGGCGCCCAACCCCTCGAACGTGTGCACGATCGACCGTGCCAGCGCATCCGCCTCGTCCTGCGTCTCTGCCTCTGCGTCGAGCAGCAGCAGCGCCTCGACGTCACCGTCGATCGCCAGCGGCGTGTCGCCACGGCGCGCGATGTCGAGGAAGGTGCGGTCGAGCAGTTCGCAGGTGGCCGCGCCGAGTGCCGTGGCGCGCGTCGAGGCCGCGACGGCGTCCTCCAGCGTGCGGAACCCGGCGCAGAGCGCGACGCGCCCACCGGGCACGGGCGCCAGCTGCAACTCGATGCCGACGAGCAGCGCCAGCGTGCCCTCGCTGCCGACGAAGAGGTCCACCAGGTCGCCCGTCTTCGCGAACTCCACCAGCGCGTATCCCGACGACTCCTTTCGCACACCGGCGTGCCGGATCCGCGCGATCGGCTCGGCCATCGCGGTGGTGAAGATCGTGCTCATCGCCTGCGTCGAGAAGCGCCGGATCGCGGCGACGTTCTTCGCCTGCGTCGGCAACTCGGCCCCGCGGCGAATCGTGGCGCGGGAGCCGTCGTCGAACACGCAGTCGAGCGCCGTCACCCAGTGGCGCATCGCGCCATGCTTCAGCGAATGGGGGCCGGCGGCATTCGTCGCCACCATCCCCGCGATGGTGGCCCATGCGCTGCTGGAGGGATCGACGGGGAACCAGAGTCCGTGCGCCAGCGCCGCGGCGTTGACGGCATCACGCACCGCGCCCGGCCCGACCCAGATGCGGCCCGTCAGCGTATCGACGGGCCCGATCTCGTTCAGGCGGCTGAGGTCGACGATCACACCGTCACCGATCGCCGCCCCCGCCATCGACGAGCCCGCGCCGCGCGGCACGAGCGGGGTGTGCGTCGCCTGCGCCCAGCTCGCCAGCGCCACGACGTCGGCCGCATCAGCGGGCACGGCGACAGCGCGCGGCAGGATCCGGGAGATTCCCGCTGCTTCCGAGTACACGCCGCGTGCATCGTCATCGTCGCGGTACGTGCCGCGGAAACCGGTCGGTGTCATCACGGCGATAGATGCACCACCCGCCGACACTTGTGTAGAGGGGCTTCGACGACGTGCATGGCGTCCCGTCCTGCTCGCAACCATAATTGACTGTGCCTTCATACGAGTTTCAGGGAGCGACGGACGCCGTTCCTCCCAACGATGACCTGCCTGCCTTCGCCGTGCGCCCCGTGGAGCGCGACGTCGAGCGCTGGTGCCGCGACCTCCTGCCGCGCGTCTCGCGCACCTTTGCGCTCAGCGTGCGGGTCCTGCCGGGTGAACTGGGTCGTGCCGTGCTCGCCGCATACCTCCTCTGCCGGATTGCGGACACGATCGAGGACGCGCCGCAGCTCGATGCGCAGGTCAAGGCGCACACGCTCGACCGATTCCTGCACTGCTTCGCTGATCCAGTATCGGCAGCAGCACTGGGGCACGACCTGTCCACCTGGCCGGGCGACGCCGCGCACGTGGAACTGAGCGGTGGCACGGACAGGGTCTTCGCCCTGTTCGGCTCCCTCCCCGTCCCCACCCAGCGCCACGTGCACCGCTGGGTGGCCGAGATGGGTCGCGGCATGCGCAAGTTCGTCCTGCTCTATCCGGACGGGATCCGGATCCAGACGCTGGACGAGTACAAGGAGTACTGCTACTACGTCGCTGGCACGGTCGGGTACATGCTGACCGACCTCTGGCACGAGCACTCGCACGCGGTCAGCGAGTCGGTGTACCGTCGCCTGCGCGAGAAGAGCCGGCAGTTCGGCGAGGCGCTCCAGACGGTGAACATCCTCAAGGACGTCGCCACCGATGCGGAGCATGAGAACTCGATCTACATCCCGGAGCACGCGTTGCGCGCCCACGGCAGCGGCCACGCCACCATCCTCTCGCCCGCCCACTCCCACGCCAACCACGCGGCGCTGACGGACCTGGTGAAACTGGCCTGGGCCGACCTCGAGGATGCGGTGCGCTACCTGCTGATGGTGCCGCGCCGCGCCTGGAGCATTCGCACCTTCTGCGTCTGGCCGCTGCTCTTCGCCTTCGCCACGCTGCGCGACCTGACGCAGACCCGCGCGATGCTGCAGCACGGCGGCGTGGTCAAGATCACGCGCGCCGAAGTCACGTCGCTGCTCTACCTCGCCCCACTCCTCGTCGGCAGCAACGCCGCCGTCCGCTGGCTGGTGGAGCGCGTCAAGCTGCGGGCGTTCGTGCTGGCCGGGGCATAGCGTCCGTGCGACGGTTGCAGGACGGCTGAACTGCACAACAGCAAACAGCGCAACAGCAAACAGCGCAACGGCAAACAGCGCTGCCTGCGAACAGCATCAACGCAGAGAAACCCGAGAGGGACTGAAAGGGCACAGAGAGTTCTGCGCGCGTCGCTGACGAATCGGCTCGGTGCGACACCATATTCTTGGTGAACTGCTCTCGCGGTAGGCTTTTCCACCGCAGCGGAACCAATCACAAGAAATGACGGACCGTGCCGCGCTGTGGCTGTTTTGCGGCTGTTCAGTTTTGCGTTCTGCTGTTCCTGTCGTTGCCGTTGCCCTTGCCGTTCTGCGGCTGTTCAGTTCTGCGGCTGTGCCGTTCTGCGATATGCTGTTCCGCGATATGCTGTTCTGCGATATGCTGTTCCGAAGTTTGCTGTCGGGCGCCGCTACCGATGCCGATGCTCAGAGCGCCCGTCGCCGCGACGCATCCTGAACGGCGCGGGCCACGTCGCGAACGCCCTGCGCGACGGCCGTGACCGACTGCGCCAATGCCGGCACCGTGCCTCCGCCCAGCGCGGCGCGTGGCAGTGGACCATGCTCGAGCCGGTCGAGGAGTTGCTCGAGCGCGAGCTGCGCACGCTCCGCCTGCTTGCGGTGCGCCTTGGCCATCGCCAGACCGCCGATCGACAGGCCGACCAGTGGCGTCGTGCCGAACAGCAGGAAGAGCGGGAGCATCGCGATCGGGGCGAGGGTTGCGCCGAGGACCACCGGCACGATTCCCAGCACCACACCCGTCACGCCCATCGCGATGCCACTGTTGCGGCGGTACCGGCGCAGGTTGGTGAGGTCGGCGTCGAGACGCACCGCCGTGCGGCCATCGCCGATGGCACTGACCGTCGCCGACACTTCCGCCGCGCGCGACAGCGTCGCGGCGGCCGCGTTGCCGCGCAGACTCCGATCGAGATCGGCAAAGACGCCGCTGCGCTGCTCCCAGGTGCGCCGGTCGCCGTAGCGCCGCTTCTCGAGCATGCGGTACTCCGAGCGCATCCACTCCTCGAGTGCAGCGAGCACTACGTCCGGCGCGCGTGCGACGACGCGTGTCGCCGCGACCGCGGCCGGACCCATCACGCGCGACTCCATGCCCGACTCCTCGTGCAGCGTCACGCGCGTGCGTTCCTCCGCCAGCGCCTGCTGCACGAGCGACGTGGGCAGCCCGACCTCCTTCGCGATGTCCAGCAGCTGCGATTCACTCACGCCGTCAGGCACATCACTCGACTGCGACGCCAGCTCGGCGGCGCGTGCCAGCACACGCTCCATCGCGGCGCGTTCGAGCATGCCGGACGGCGCCGGCGAGGGCTGCGGCGCTCCCTGGTCAGTCACGGAATCATCCTCGGAAGCAAGAATCTGAACGCATCGGTGCACTCCTGTCGTACCGCTGATTATTTCACAGACGATCGGCTGGACGTCCCTACGCACGACATCGGTGCAGGTGTCGTGGAGGTCCGCCAGGACACTCCGAAGTAAACGGATGTGTGCATCGATTCGCTCGTCACCCGAGTGTTCCGAACATCACCGCAATCCTCTGGCCGCCACCGCTGAAGGCAGCGCCAAGGGCGTGCTTCTTGCCCGTCATACCCCGGGAAGGCGTGACGTGCGCGGCGCGGCGTACTCCGCGTGCTCGACGAGGGTGACCGCCCGCGATGGCGTCGCACGTCACACGGCACCACTGCTCCAATGGAGCGCGGAGTGCCTCCTGCCGCGAGCGCGGCGGCGCGGTGCCGGCCGCGCCGGTGTTCGGGCATGCCGATGACCGAGGGCACGATCGCACTGCACCCGACCTTCCTGACGGCGCTGGCCTCGGTACCCCCCGCAGCCTGGAGCGCATGGTTCGACGAGCGCGGCCAGCATGGCGACGACGTGCCGCCCGCCACACGGACGCTGGTCACCACGTTCGGCATTCCCTCCTCCGGCGGCCAGGCGGCGATCCTGATCTTCGAGACGGTTGGGGGATCCGACGCGGGCCGGCTCAGTCAGGCCGCGCTCCGCCGCTGGGCGGGCGAGGCGCCGGCTCTGGCCGAGGTGCTGCATCAGGAGCGGGACGCAGACGGTACGGTGACGTGGACGATGGCGACGGCCTGGGCTGACGCGGATCTGCGCGCCTGGCTGCGCGAAGCCCTCGCCGCCGGCGCCCAGCTCCGCGGGGATGGTGGGTGGGAATGGATTGCCGCACCCGAGCGGCCGGCGGCCGGCAGCGCTGCGGAAGGTGGCTCCCGCCTGGTGCCGGCGCGCCGACATGACGTGGTCTTCTTCGAGACGGGAGCGGTCGCCGTCACCTATCGGCGGCTCGCTCGCGGCGCACAGCCCGAGCTCGACCTGCTGCGCCACCTGGAACGTGTGCCAGTGGCGCCTGTGGCTCCAATTCTGCTTGGTAGCGCCAGTCTACGATCACCCACGGGACAGAAAACAGCCAGTGCTGTGTTTGAGGCAGTCAACTATGATGTTGCGACCGTCAAGTTCGTGCTCGTGGCTCGGCTTCGGCGCGCGCTGGATGGCGACCCATCCCTGCAGGCAGCTGCTCTCGACGACGTTCGTGGTGCGGGACTCATCACCCGCCAGCTCCACGCCGCACTCGGAAGGCCGTTCGAGCAGGGCCTGCTCTCGGGGGCCACGCCGGCAACACGGCGGGACGTGGACAGCTGGGTCGCGCGCACCTGGACGACCCTCGCCGACGCCACCCGCGCGGCGCGCCGACTCGGACTCCCCGGCATCGATGAGCCGCTGATGAAGGCGCTGGAGGTGATGCCTGGCAAGCTCCAGCAGTTCGCGGCCGCTGCCGAGGCCGCACCCGGGCTGACCCATCGCATCCATGGCGCGCTCCGGCTGGAGGACATCCTCGTCGCGCCACCGCGCCGGATGTGCGTGGTCGAGTTCGATGGTGACCTGCAGCTTCCTGATGCCGAACGTGCCGCGCCGCAATCGCCGTGGCGCGATGTCGCGCGGATACTCGTGTCGATTGCCGAGTCTGCTGCGGAGGCGGCTCGGTTGGCTGGCGGTGATGAGCATGCCTTCGAAATCGCCTGGCTCTGGGAGCGCGAAGCGCGGAAGGCCTGTCTCGAGGGTTACGGCTCCGGCGGCGGCGCGCTGCACGCGTTGCTTGCCATCTTCGAGCTCGAATTCACCGCGCGCATCCTGCGCGATGCTGCGCCGGATGAGGTCGACGCACCGAGGATCGCCTCGCACACCCTCCAGCGCCTGAGCCGCACCATCGTCTGATCCGCCGTGCGGCGTGGTTATGATGACAACGTGCCCCCCGCGCCCCAACTCGTCCTCGTCACCGGAGCCTCGGGCTTCCTCGGCGGGCATGTCGCGCGGACGCTGGCGGAGCGGGGGATCGCGGTCCGGGCGCAGGGGCGCGTGGCCGCCCGGCTGCCGGGTGGCGCCGGCATCACGCCCGTCGTCACGGCGCTCGACGATGTCGCCACGCTGACGGCTGCGGCGCAGGGCTGTGGGGCGATCGTGCACGCCGCGGCCCATTCGGCACCGTGGGGCGCACACGGTGAGTTCGTCGCCGCGAACGTGACCGGCACGGCCAATGTCCTGGCCGCCGCACGCGAAGCTGGTGTGCCGCGCCTCGTCCACATCTCATCCCCGGCCGTGCTATTCGACGGGCGCCACCAGCACCTGGTCGACGACGACGAGCCGTATCCCGACCGGCTCACCAGCCATTATGCGCGCACCAAGCAGCAGGCCGAGCTGCTCGTGCGAGAGGCGGCGCAGGCGATGGACGTGGTGGTGCTGCGCCCGAAGGCGATCTACGGCCCTGGCGATCGCGCCCTCGTCCCCCGCCTCCTCGCCGCCGCGCACGCGGGCCGGCTGCCGCAGGTGGGCGATGGGCGGAATGCCGTGGACGTGACGCACGTGCACGACGTCGTGCAGGCGATCGAGTGCGCACTCGTGACGGACGCAGGGATCGGCGGCACATTCCTGATCACGGGGGGCGAGCATGTGCCCCTCTGGTCCATGATCCGCACCCTGCTCGAGGGGATGGGATTGCCGTATCCCTCGCGCACGTTGCCGCTGCCGCTGGCCCTTGCTGTGGCCGGGACGATGGAAGCAGTCGCGGCCATCACCCGTCGCGAGCCGACGTTCACCCGGTACTCCGCGCTCATCCTCGCCCGCACGCAGACCTACGACATCGCGCGCTCCCGCGCCCTGCTCGGCTACGCCCCGCGGGTGCGTGTCGACGAGGGCGTGGCGCACACCATCGATGCGCTGCGGCGCGTGGCGCGCGGATGAGCGCGACCGCCGTCACCGTCACGCTGCTGGACACGGGCCATTGCAGCACGCGCGCGAGCCTGATCGCGGCCGGCACCGGCTGGGCGACGGTGGCCTGTGCTGCGCCTGCCTTCCTGATCCGGCACCCGCAGCACGGCCCGCTGCTCTTCGACACCGGTTACGGGCCGCACCTGCGCGAGGCATTCGCGCACTTCCCCGAGCGTCTCTACCACTACGCCACACCCACGACATTCGGCACGCCGGCGGTGGCACACCTGCAGCAGGCAGGGATCGCCGCCGGCAGCGTCGGCACCGTGATCGTGTCGCACCTGCATGCCGATCATTGCGCCGGCCTGCGCGATTTTCCGGCGGCCCGATTCGTGATCAGCGCCGCCGCGCTGGCGCTGCAGCAGCAGATGCGCGGGTTCGCGGCGGTGCGGCGTGGCATCGTGCCGGCGCTGTTCCCCGACGATTTCGCGGAGCGCGCGCAGGTCGTGCACACGTTCACCGACGCCGCGCTGCCGCACCTCGGCCCGACCCACGATCTGTTCGGCGACGGCTCGGTGCGGCTGGTGCCGCTGCCGGGACATGCGCGCGGCCAGCTCGGTGCGCTGCTGCACACGGCCGACGGTGACCTGCTGCTCTGCGCCGATGGGGCGTGGTCGACACGCGCGTGGCGGGAGCAGCGCACGCCGCACTGGCTGACCTTCGCCATGCAGGACGACCTGGCGGCGCTGCGCACGACACTTCGTGCCTTGCGCGAGTTCGCGGCGGCGCGTCCCGACGTGCGCATCCTGCCGACGCACTGCCCCGACACGATGCGCTGGGGCGCAGCATCGTGACCGGGCGGCTGGATGTCGCCGCCGCCTACATCGCCGCGCGGTGGCGGGCGCGCACCCTGCACGGCGCGCGGCTGGCTGCATGGCAGGAACGACGCGCCGTGGCGCTGGTGACCCAGGTGCGTGCGCGGAGTGCGTTTCACCGGCAGCGCTGGCTTGGCCTGCCATCGCAGTCGTGGCGTGTTTTCCCGACGGTGGACAAGGCGCAGATGATGGCGGCATTCGACCGCTTCACCACCGTCGGTGCGCGCGGTGACGACGCCATGCGCATCGCACTCGACGCGGAGCGGCAGCGCGACTTCTCCGGCACCGTGGCCGGGTGCACCGTCGGGCTCTCGAGCGGCACCTCGGGACATCGCGGACTCTTCCTCGTGAGCCCGGCAGAGCAGACGCGGTGGGCGGGAACGATCCTCGCGCGCGCCATTCCCGACCTGCGGCCCGGACATCGGGTGGCGTTCTTCCTTCGCGCCAATAGCCGCCTCTACGAGCGCACCGGATCAGTGGTGCGGTTCCGCTTCTTCGACCTGATGCAGCCGCTGCACGAGGTGATCGACGCGCTCGAGGCGTTCGCACCGCAGCTCATCGTTGCCCCGCCGTCGCTGCTTGGCCTGCTCGCCGATGCCCGCCACCGCGGCGCGCTGCGCATCAGCCCGAGTCGCCTGATCTCGGTGGCCGAAGTGCTCGAGCCACAGGATCGCGCGCGACTCGAAGCGGTGTTCCAGGCTCCGGTGGGCGAGGTGTACCAGTGCACCGAGGGTCTGGTCGGGGTGACCTGCCGCCAGGGCGCGATGCATGTGCAGGAGGATGTGATGGTGCTGCAGCCCGAACCCGTCACGCCGGATGACCCGACGCGTGTCACGCCGGTGCTGACGGATCTCTGGCGGCTGGCCCAGCCGATCATCCGCTACCGGCTGGGCGACGTGCTGCAGCTGGACGCACGACCGTGCGCCTGCGGGTCGTCGTGGCAGCGGATTGCGGCCATCGACGGCCGGCAGGATGACCTGTGCCTGTTTCCGCAGGGAGACGACAGGCTGCGCGTCGTCTTCCCCGACGTCATCCGCCGCATGGTGCTGCTGGCCGATGCGAGGATTGCCGAGTACTGCGCCCTGCAGGACGCGCCGGGCGCATTGCAGGTGCAACTCGACGTGGCGCCGTGCGACGCGGCATCGTTCGCGGAGATCGCGGCGCGGGTCGAGGCGACGGTGCATGCGACGCTGCGCGAGTATGGATGCCACGCGACCGAGGTGGCGGTGTCGCACGGCATCGAGCCGCGAGCGGCTGGCGCGAAGCGTCGTCGCGTGATCAGCCGGGCGCGCCCCGCGGTGCCGCTGGCGGTGCACACGTGAGCGCGCCCGCGGCCACATCGACGGCATTGCCGGTGCGCATCGCCGGCATCGGCAGCTACCTGCCACCGCGCATCGTCACCAACGTGGAACTCGAGCAGGCGCTTGGGCTGCCCGCGGGCTGGATCGAGGCGCGCACCGGTGTGCGTGAGCGGCGGCGCTGCGGTGGTGAGACGTCGGCAGCGATGGCGGCGGCGGCGGCGCGCGACGCACTGGTGATGGCCGGCATCACCGCCGCAGACCTCACCGCGATCATTGGTGCGTCGAGCACGCCGCAGCAGGCCATTCCGTGCACCGCGGTCTTCGTGCAGCGCGCGCTCGGTGCCCCGGAAGGAGTGGCGGCCTGCTTCGACGTGAACGCCACCTGCCTCTCGTTCCTCGCGGCGCTCGACTGTGCCGCGCGACTCGTGGCCGCCGGCGCACACCGACACGTCCTCGTGTTCAGCGCCGAGTGCGCGGCGCGCAGCCTCGATCCTGCGGAGCCCGAGAGCGCGGTGCTGTTCGGCGATGCGGCGGCGGCGGTGGTCGTGTCGCACGCCGGCGACAGTGGCAGTGCGATCCGCGGTCTGCGACTGCAGACCTGGCACAGCGGCGCGGAACTGAGCCAGGTGGCAGGCGGCGGCACGCTACACCACCCGAACGATCCCGACACGACTGCGGCGCACAACCGCTTCGCGATGCGTGGGCCGCAGCTGTTCCGGAAGGCCGCGCCGCTGCTGCTGCCGTTCATGGATGCGCTCTGTGCCGATGCAGGATGGTCCCGCGGGCGCGTGCACGCGGTGGTGCCGCATCAGGCCAGCCGCCACGGCATCGAGCTCGGATGGACGATGCTGGGTTTTCGCGAGGAGCAGGTGGTCACGAATCTCGCGAGCCGCGGCAACTGCATCGCGGCCTCGATTCCGCTGGCGCTGGCCGAGGCGGTGCAGGCAGGGCGTGTCCGCCGCGGTGACGACGTGATCCTGTTCGGGCTTGCGGCCGGCCTGTCGCTGGGCGGCACGACGCTGACTTTCTGAACTGACCTATTGAACTGACCTTCTGCGTCGTCGGCGGAGCAGCAACCGACGATCGCGGCCAGACGGAGCTTCAGCCGACCGGCGCACCAACCAGCGCACCAACCGGCGCTCTGACCGGCGCACCGACGGGCACCGCGACCGGCACCACGCCCGGCGCGGATGCGCCCGGGACGCGAACCGTTCGTGCGGAGCGGACATCGCGTCCGCAGGTCACGCAGAAGTGCCAGTCCGGCTCGACCTCACTGCTGCAGGCGGGGCACTGTGCCGTCGTCACATTCATCCCGCAGTGTGGGCAGAACGACACCGCGCGGCCGGCCGGCAGCGCCTGCGTGCAGTACGGGCAGGGGCCACCCTTGTCGGTGAATGCGGGCGAAGGCATCGGCGTCACTCCTGTGGCGCGAGGGTCGGAAGGACCTGCTCCAGCGACAGCACGTCGAGTGTCGCAGGCCGGTCCGGCCAGGTGTCGCGCCAGCAGATCAGCAGGTCGCAGGCAGCCGCGGAACGTCCGGCGTCGTGGAAGTGTCGGCTCTCCACCTCGAAATCGATCCGGACGCGCGTCCACCGGCCCGGCGCGATCTGGCGTTTCGCCTCGCAGCGAGGGAACCCGCTCGACATCGCCTCGACGTTGAATCCGAGTTCGCGCGCGACCATGCCGAAGAGGAAGATCACGCCCCCGACATCCACCGGCGCGTGCCGAAGTCCGCGGAAGCCGATCGGGTCGCCGTAGACGGATGAGACGCCGATCGGGGTGGGCCGCAGGCGCGCAAACGTGGAGGCGACGGGTGGGGTGGCGGTGGTCAGCGGGGCCGCGGGCGCGACGGTCGCCATCGGGGCAACCGGGGCCGTCGGAGCGACGGACGCCATCGGGGCAACGGGTGTGATCGCCGCGACAGGCGCCGGCGGCACCGGCGGCAGTTCGGATGGCGTGATCGGCGCCGGCGCAGCGGCGCGCGCATCATCATCCTGCCGGTCCCGCTCAAGCGCCCCGCCGATCGCGATCGCGTCGGAGACGACCCCGGGCAGCGGTGTCGTCTCCGGCGGCGGCGGTTCCGTCGGCAGCTCCGGGCTGTACGCCAGCGTCGCGGTGGGCGTGGATAGCCGCGTGGAGAGCGGTGCGTCCTCGTCCGGCCAGGCGATCGGCGAGATGACGTCGAGGACCGGCATGCGGATGGCGCCCATGCGGACCTGCACCGTCTGCAGGCGGCGCAGGATGCCGGTGTCGGGGTCGGGTGACGCCAGTTCCTTGCGGATCATCGCCACGGTGTCGGCATCGCAGACCAGCAATGACCGTTCGCCGGACAGCAGCTCCAGCAGCGCATGCTCGTAATCCTGCAGCGTGTCCACCTGCAGCTCGTGCCGATAGGTGCGGTAGGGCACCAGCGAGTGCATGATGTCGCCAACGGTGAATGGCGCACGAAGCTGGTCCGGGCCACCCGCCGACAGGGTGCGGCCGAGCCGGTCGAAGATGCGATCGAGCACGAAGGGATCGCTGTGCATGACTGCAGGATAGGGAGACATCAGGCCACGGGAAGGGCACGCGCGGCCGAGAACGACGGCGCGGAGGGGAAGACCGCGGGGGGGCCGCTGCGGCGCACCGCGAGCGGACGGGAGTCCATCCAGGCGGCGAAGCCCGACTCGACCAGTCCGGGTGAGTGGGTCTGGTTGGCTGCGGCGGTCGTCGCGAGATGGTTGGCCCATTCGTTCTGGGGATGACCGGCGTGGCCTTTCACCCAGCGCCACTCCACTTCGTGTCCGCCCCCGGTGACCGCCGAGAGCGCCCGTCGCCACAGCTCCACGTTCTCGACCGGCTTGCCGTCGGCCTTCCGCCACTGCTTGCGGACCCAGCCGTGCACCCAACTGGTCATGCCGTCGACGAGGTAGCGTGAGTCGGTGGTGAACACCACGCTCAGCGGCGCGCCCTTGGCGGAGAGGTGGGTGAATGCCTGGATCACGCTCTGGAGGGCCATGCGGTTGTTGGTGGTATCGGGTTCGCTGATCCAGAAGTCTCGGCAGATCAGCGCGCCGCTGCGCAGCTGGAACTCGACCAGTCCACCAGCGCCTCCCGGTGTGTCACCCTGCTTGCCATTGCCGAGGCAGCTTTCGTCTGCGTAGACCGCCACCAGCGGGTGGCGGGCACTCACCGAACCACCTCGAGCCGTTCGATGTCGTCGATGTTGATCAGCATCGGCAATCCGCTGGACGGGTTCTGCGTGACCAGCAGCTCTCGGCCCGCCTTGAGCCGGATCGCCTGGGGGATCACGACCAGTTCCGCCCCGTTGAGTCGGAGCGCGACCCGCGAGCGATCGACGATCGCGCGCTCCAATGCGTCGTACTGTGCTGCGGTCACCGGGACATCCAGGGCGTCGGGGTCAGGAACACCAGTCGAGGGCGAAGGCGGTGAGCACCGCGGTCGCGACGTCGATCTCGGAGAGCGGCACGTACTCGGTGGCCGCGTGTGCGAGGGCAATATCACCCGGCCCGAAACAGACGGCGGGAATGCCGGCGTCGTTGAGCAGCGCCGCATCGGTCCACGCGCTCAGCCCCTCGATGGCGGGGAGCGAACCGCGCACGCCGGCGCAGGCAGTGCCGAGTCGGCGCACCAGCTCGTGGTCGGTGGCCACGTCGCTCGGTCCCTGGGCGGTATCGATGGCGACTTGCACCTGCAGGGTCGAATCGTTCGCACGCAGGGCGGACAGAATCTGCGCGACCTCCGCCATCACCGAGTCCGCCGTCTCGCCGGGCACGGTGCGCCGTTCGACTCTCAGGCGACAGGCGTCGGGGTAGGTGCTCCATCCGACGCCACCGGCGATGGTCGAGGCGTGGAGTGAGGCCCTGCCGAGCAGGGGGTGGGTGTGGGTGGGCAGCACGTGGCACTGAAACTGGTCGAGCGCGGTCAGCACCTGCGCGGCGTGCTGGATGGCATCGATGCCGAGGTCGTAGCGGCTGCCGTGTGCGGCCCGACCGGTGAATTCGAAGTCGAGCCAGACGAATCCGCGGTGCGCGGGACAGATGGCGAGACGGGTTGGTTCCGTCACTATCGCGACATCAGCTCTGGTTCCACTCGCCAGCATCTCGCGAGTGCCAAGTGATTCGAATTCTTCGTCGATCACGGCGGCCACCACGATCTCACCGCGGATGCCACGCTGCGCCGCCTGCCAGGCCGCCACGCACATCGCTGCGATCCCTGCCTTCATGTCGCAACTGCCGCGACCGTACAGTCGGTCCCCGTCGATCAGGGAGGAGAACGGTGCGTGCGCCATCCCATCCACCCCGACCACGTCGAGGTGCCCGTTGAACATGAGCACCGGTGCGCCGGGTTCCGGCCTCCCGATCCGCGCCAGCAGGTTGGAACGTCCATCGCGCACATCCTGCCACTCGAGGCGGAAGCCCCACCCGCCAAGCACTTCCGCCAGGACGTGCGCGCACCCGGACTCGCCCGGCGCACCGGGCACGAGGGTGGGGTTGCGCGAGTCCACGCGGACGAGTGTCTCGGTCAACGCTCGGGCATCCCCGGGCCGGATTGGCATCAGTCGGCACTCCAGTCTTCGTGAACCTGCACGCCGGTGGTGGCGACGCGCACCGGGATGATCCGGGCGCGTTTGCGCAGCGCGTCACGCACCGACTCGACCCGGTCGGCGCGTGCCACGACCAGCACGCAGCCCCCCGCCGACGCCCCCAGCGCTTTCGTGCCAATCGCCCCGGCATCTGACACCTCAGCGACGATCTGATCGATCAATGGCGTGGTGATGGTGTGATGAAGCGCGCGCTGCGCCACCCACTGTTCCCCCACCAGGACGCCCAGCAGGTCGAGATCGCCACCCGCCAGCGCCGCCGCCACCCGCGGCGCCAGCGCCGCCATCGACGCCAGTGCCGCACAGGTCTGCGCCGCACCGGTACGCCACGCGTCGAGCACGGCCACGATGGTGCGCGCCGACATCCGTGACTCACCCGTGTACGCCACCAACACCCGGGACTCGAACGCCGCCACCGTCGCCGGCGACATCACAACTGGCTCGGCCGTCGTCTCACGCCCACAGTGCAACAGCAACGCCCCGCCGAACGCCGCCGCATAGTGGTCCTGACACCCGCCAGCCAACCCCAGCGTCTCCGTCTCGGTGCTCCGGCTGAGCTCGGCCAACGCCGCCGGTGGAAGCGTCACCCCGCGCCACGCCGCCAACGCCGCCGCCAGCGCAACCCCGGCCGACGACGAGCCGCCCAGGCCGGAGCCAACCGGGATCACGGACCCAAGTTCGATCGCGACGGCTGGTCGCCCCGCGCGCTCCCAGGCGGCGCGAACCAGCGGCTCGACGGGATCGGTCGGTGCGCTGCCCACCCCCAGCGCGCGAACCGTCGCCGTCGCCCGCAGCTCGATCGCCACGTTGCACACGGCACCCCCCACCTCGGTGGTATACGGCGCCACATCCGTCCACCCGCCCGCCAGGTCGACACGCGCCGGCGCCGTCGCGACGATTCGTCGTCCGCTCATCCGTCACCCTCCCACTCGCAATTCGGCATGGCGGGCGAAACTACCACGCCACCCGGACCGACGCACCGGGTGCACGACGACCAACACCACCGGGACGCCAAAACCGCCCGCCGCACCGGATCTCGGTGCAGCGGGCGGCGCTGGGTCGTGCGTCCGGCGGCTCGGCCGCCGGAATGAATCACTTCTTCTTCGCAGCCGACTTTGCAGGCGTCTTCGAGGCGGCCTTGGTCGCGCTCTTCGCCGGCGCCTTGGCCGCAACCTTCGCCGCCGGAGCAGCAGCCTTCATGACAGGCGCCTTCGCCGCAACCTTCGCCACCGGCGCGGCCTTGGCCGCAACCTTCGGCTCTTCCTTTGCAGCCGGCGCCTTTGCCACCGTCTTCGCCTTGGCAATCGACGTTTCCGAGAGCGGGATCACCGTCGGCTCCGGAATCGGCGACGGCGGTGCCACCTTCACGGGCGCCGGAGCCGGCGAGGAGATCGTCGGCGGACCAGCCGTCGGACGACCCGGCGCCGTCGGCGTCGCAGGCAACGCCAGCGACTCGGCAAGGCTCGCCAAGGGCTGCACCTTGGCCGCAGTCGGCTTCCCGGGCGCGCCCTTCACGACAGGCACCTCGACCGGCTTCCGCTTCGCCGCGTACTCGCCAACCTCGTCCAGCAGGCCCTGCGCATCCTCGGTCGACATCAGCGCACGCCGACGGAAGTAATCCACCACGTCCCGGGTGCTCTCGAGACTCAACTCGGTATCCGCGATCGCCGCGCGCACGATGTTGCGCAGCGCGTTCGCCATCTTGCTCCCGGCCTCGAACTGGATTTCGTTGGCGCGGGCCGTCATCTCGGCAACCGTATCACGGATGTCGGTGCCACGGTGACCGGGGCTGCGCTTGACAGGCGCCACCGGTGCCGTCGGAGCGACCTCCGCAGGAGCTACGGGCACGTCGGGAATCATGGGATCCATACAGATTTATGTGGCGCCATCGCGTCGGGCGTGAACCCGGATCGGCGCGTCAGATACTGCGAAGCGCCGCGCCAGCGCGATCTCAGCGCGACGCGGCTGCGTAACAACTGCAAGAAAGTAGTCCGATTCCTTCGCCGCGCAAGAGCCGACCGCGACGCTTCGCGCGTGACGAGCAAATGCAGCCGCTGACCATCATTCGTAACATCAATCCGACACCATCGTGCCATCACAACCACTCTCCGGCATCCGCGTGCTCGATTTGAGCCGAGTGCTCGCCGGGCCGCTCTGCACCATGATGTTGGGGGATCTCGGTGCGGACGTCATCAAGGTGGAGCGTCCCGTGCTCGGGGATGAGACGCGGGGATGGGGACCGCCGTTCGATGCACGTGGCGAAGCGGCCTACTTCCTCAGCGTCAACCGCAACAAGCGGTCGCTGGTTGCCGACCTCGACGATCCTGCCGATTGCGAGCTCATCCGAGACCTGATCGACGGTGCCGACGTGGTCGTGGAGAACTTCCTGCCGGGAGCCTTGGGGCGGCGGGGGCTGGACCCAACTGACCTCCTGCGCCGGCGGGATCGCCTGATCTGGTGCACCATACAGGGGTATCCCGACGATCCCGGACGTCCGGGCTACGACTTCGCCGTGCAGGCCGAGTCGGGGTGGATGAGCGTCACCGGGGAGCCAGGGGGAGCGCCGGTGAAGACTGCGGTGGCGCTCGTCGATGTGCTGACCGGCAAGGACGCGGCGATTGCCATCCTGGCGGCGCTGACCGGTGGGCGCGACGGCCCGGCCTCAGAGCGTCACCTCGTCGTGTCGTTGTTCGGCACGGCCGTCGCTGCGCTCGTGAACGTTGCCCAGAACAGCCTCGTCAGCGGCGCCGAGCCGCGGCGCTGGGGGAATGCGCACGCCAACCTCGTGCCGTATCAGGTCTTCGAGGCTGCCGACCGCCCGTTCGTCATTGCGGTCGGCAACGATGGGCAGTGGCCGGCGCTCTGTGACGTACTCGGCGGTGACGGGCTGAGGCAGTCGTCATGGGCGACCAATGCCGGTCGGGTGTCCGATCGCGACGCCTGTGTCGCGGCGCTGCAGGAGGCCCTGAAGCGCCGTCCGGCAGGCGAGTGGATTCCCCTCCTGCAGCGAGCTGGTGTGCCAGTCGGTAAGATTCGCGCTGTGTCCGAGGTTCTGGGTGATGTGGCCGCGTCGCCAGTCACCGGTGTGCCATCGAGTGTCGGAGGGGGTGTTCGTCTGCCGCCGCCGCTGCTTGGCGAGCACTCCCCGGACATCCGGGAGCTCGGCTGGGGATCGCGTATCGATTGAAGAGCCATCAACGCTAAATGTTTCAGCGCGGCGTGACGACACGATGTGACTGTCGTCTCCCCCCCTGACATGGGAACATCTGTTATGCCAAGCCAATCGTCCTGGGTTGCATCGCCGACAGCGGCGCGTGTCGATGTGCAGACCCCTCCCCACTCCGTTCCTGCCGACGTCGCCGAGCAGGCCGATCTCGACGCGCGGAGCATCGCGCGCGTGCTCGCTGGCGACCGTGAGGCCTTCGCCGTGCTGGTGACGCGCTACAGCGATCCGCTGTACCGTCACGCACTCAACATGACCGGCAGTCCTGATGTCGCCGAGGACATCATGCAGGCCTCGTTCATCAAGGCCTTTTCGCATCTCAGCGAGGTTCGTGGACGCTTCGACGCGTGGATCTTCCGCATCGTCGCCAACGGCTGCAAGGACTGGCTGAAGAACATCCGCCGGACCCACGTCAGTTACGAAGAGGACGATCAGCCGTCTCACTTGACGACGCCTGACGAGGAACTCGATCGGAGTGAGCTCCGTATCGACCTCGACTGGGCGCTGGGACAGCTCTCTCCCTCGCTGCGCGAGGCCTTCGTGATGAAGCACGTGGAAGGCCGGTCGTATGAGGAGATGGCTGAAATGCTCGACTCTACCGTCGGCGCGCTGAAAATGCGTGTGCACCGTGCACGCGAGGCGCTGCAGGCTCTTCTCGAGGAGAAGTACGCATGATGATGAATGACCTCCCGGACCGGGACGGCGTGGAGCGTGACCGTCAGGTCGGGCCGCCGTCTGGCGCGCGCGCCGATGCCGACCGCCCGCTGGTCGATCGCGAGGTGCCGCTGCACCGGGATGGGACGATGGCCGCGCTGAATGCGTGGCTCGACGACGGGGCACCGGCGCCGCGCACCTTCGACAACCGTCTCACGCCGCAAGCCGAGCTCTGGACGCAGATCAGTCGTGAGGTGGCGGCGCGCCGCGACGTCCGCACGCCGCAGCACCTTGCCGCGCAGATCATGAACGCGCTGCCGCAGGACAGTGCACCGCGGCTGGTGGCCGCATCGGCCGTGCATGACATCCACACGCCGCTGGCGCGCGCTGTGCCAGGCGAGGTGCGCCAGGGCATCGTCATGCATCCAGCTGCGATCGCGTTGGTGGCGATCGTCTGCATGGCGCTCGGTGCCGTCCTGGCGCGCATGTTCTGACACGCACTGGGTTGGGATGACACGGCAGCGGGGCGGCGATCCAATGGATCGACGCCCCGCGCGGCGTTCGGCCCCGCCCTGCCTCAGATGTGGATCGCGCGCCCGAGCACGGCCAGCGCCGCTTCCTTCACCGTCTCACCCAGCGTCGGATGTGCATGGGTGGTGATCGCGATGTCCTCGCTCGATCCACGGTACTCCACCGCCAGCACCACTTCCTGAATCAGGTCACCCGCGTTGGCGCCGATGATGTGGCAGCCGAGCAGCTCGTCGGTGACGGCATCGGCGATGATCTTGACGAAGCCGTTGGTCTCGCCGAGGCAGCGCGCGCGCCCATTCGCCGAAAAGGGAAACTTGCCGGCCTTGTAGGCACGTCCTGACGCCTTCACTTCGGCCTCGGTCATGCCCACCGACGCGATCTCGGGCCACGTGTAGACCACTCCCGGGATGGCCGCGTAGTGCATGTGCACCTTCTTGCCGGCGATGACCTCGGCGGCGATCACGCCCTCGTCCTCCGCCTTGTGGGCGAGCAGCTTGCCTCCCACGACATCGCCGATGGCGTAGACACCCGGCAGGTTGGTGCGCAGCTGGTCATCGACGATGATCGAGCCGTTGCGGTGCAGCGACAGGCCGAGGGTCGCGGCATCGATGCCCTTCATCAGCGGCCGGCGCCCGACGCTGACGAGCACCACCTCGGCCTCGAGTGTCTCGCTCGCCCCGTCCTTCTCCACCGTGAGGCGGATCACGTCGGGTGCCGAGAGGTCTGCCGCCATCACCTTCGTGCCGGTGCGGATCGTCAGCCCCTGCTTGCCGAAGATGCGCGTGGCATCCTTGATCACGTCATCGTCGTTGCCAGGCAGGATGGTCGGCATGAACTCGACGACCGTGACGTCCGCGCCGAGCCGGCGCCAGACGGAGCCCAGCTCGAGGCCGATCACGCCGCCGCCCACCACGATCATGCGCTTCGGCACCTGCGCCAGCGTGAGCGCGCCGATGTTCGACACCACGCGCACCTCGTCGAACGGCAGGAACGGCAGCTCGATCGAGGCCGATCCCGTGGCGATGATCACGTTCCGTGCCTGATACTGTGTCACCGCGCCGTCGGCCGCCGTGACCTCGACGACGTTGCCCGGCTTCAGTGCGCCGGCCCCGCGTGCCCAGGTGACCTTGTTCTTCTTGAAGAGGAACTCGACGCCCTTCGTGTTGGAGCTGACGACGTCGGACTTGCGCTTCATCATCTGCGCGAGGTTCACCGACACGTTGTCGATGACCACGCCGTGCTCGGCGGCGGCATGGCGTGCGAAATCGTAGTGCTCACTGCTGGTGAGCAGCGCCTTGGAGGGGATGCACCCCACGTTCACGCAGGTGCCGCCGAGTGTGCGGTCCATCTCCACGCAGACCGTGGAGAGGCCGAGCTGTGCGGCGCGGATCGACGCCACGTATCCCCCCGGCCCGCCGCCGATCACCACCACGTCGGCCGGGATCATGTCGCTGGCCACGCGTCAGTCCACCAGCATGCTGGCCGGATCTTCCATCAACTCCTTGACCCGGACGAGGAAGAGCACCGCCTGCTGCCCGTCGATGACGCGATGATCGTAGCTGAGCGCGACGTACATCATCGGGCGGATCTCCACCTTGCCGTCGATCGCGACGGGGCGGTCCTGCGTCTTGTGCAGGCCGAGGATGGCCACCTGCGGGTAGTTGATGATCGGGGTGGAGATCAGCGAGCCGAACACGCCACCGTTGGTGATGGTGAACGTGCCGCCGGTGAGGTCGTCCATCCCGAGCTTGCTGGCACGGGCCTTGGTGGCGAGGCCGGCGATGTCGCGGCTGATGGCGAGCATCCCCTTGGCGTCGGCGTCCTTCACGTTCGGCACGACCAGGCCCGCGTCGCTGGCGACGGCGATGCCCATGTTCACGTAATGCTTGTAGACGATGCTGTCCCCGTCGATCTGCGCATTGACGATCGGGTACGTCCTGAGGGCGTGCGTGGCGGCCTTCACGAAGAAGGGCATGAAGCTGAGCTTCACGCCGTGGTCCTTCTCCACGCGCTCCCTGATGCGGGCGCGGAGCGCGGTGACGGCGCTCATGTCGATCTCGTTGAACGTCGTGAGGTGCGCCGTGTTGTGCTGCGCCTGCAGCAGGTTCTCGGCGATCCGCTTGCGCCGCGTGGTCATCTTCTCGCGGGTCTCGCGCTCGCCGGTGCGGATCGGCGCGGCCTGCGGGGCCGGGGCCGGGGCGGCTGGAGTGGGAGCGGCGGGCGCGGGCCTCGTGGCGCTGGAGCCGGCCGCGATCGCGTTCACGACGTCAGGCTTGCTGATCACGCCACCGCGGCCGGTGCCGGTGACTCCGGCGAGGTCCACGCCGGCTTCGTCCGCAGTTCGGCGGGCGGCCGGAGCGACCTTCAGGTCGGCGGGCACCGGGGGCGGACCCGCGGGACGGTTGCCGGGCTCGCCGGTCGGCGGGTCCGTGTCGGTCGTCGCGATGGCGCCCGCAGTGGCGACGCTCGCCCCGCCGGCCTCGTCGAGCTGGCCGAGCACGTCGTCGACCGCGACCACGTCGCCCTCGGACTTCGAGACGGCGGCCAGGACACCGGCCTTCAGCGCCGGCACTTCCACCGTGATCTTGTCGGTCTCGAGTTCGACGAGGGTCTCGCCGGCGGCCACGGCATCACCCGCCTTCTTGAGCCAGCGCGACACCGTCGCCTCGACGATCGACTCGCCGAGCGGTGGCACCTTGATCGCTATCATTCGCAGGAATCCTGTTCGTGTAGGGGCGCAGAGGCACGCGCCGGCACGGCACCGGCGCGGCACGACATGCCGCACGCGCGGGAATCATAACTCACATCACACCTGGTATTCGCGATGCGCGGACTCGTCCTGCAGGGCCACGGCGGGCCGGAACAGCTCGTGCTGCGGGACGACCTGCGCATGCCCGCGCTCGACGGTCCGCATGCCGTGCGGCTCCGGATCCAGGCCGTGGCCCTGAACCGTCTCGATCTGTTCGTGCTGCAGGGGATGCCCGGTTTCACGCTGGTGCCCGACTGGATTCCGGTGGCCGACGCGACCGGGACGGTCGAGTCGGTCGGTGCGGCGGTCACGCGCGTACGTGTCGGCGACACGGTGGTGGTGAACCCGGGGAGCAGTTGCCGGCAGTGCGCCTACTGCCTGGCCGACCAGCAGCCGCTCTGCCTGCGCTACGGGATCCTGGGCGAGCACCGCACAGGCACGGCAGCAGAGTATTGCGTGGTGCCGGAGTGGGGCCTGGATGTAGTGTCATCCGGGATCCCGGTGGCGGAGCGGGCCGGGTTCGGGTTGGCGACGCTGACGGCGTACCGGATGGTGGTGGGCAAGGCGCGGGTGACGGCGGGCGACCAGGTGCTGATCTGGGGCATCGGTGGCGGGGTGGCGCTGGCGTCGCTGCAACTGGCGAAGGCGCGCGGCGCGACGGTGTGGGTGACGTCGGGCGATCAGTCGAAGCTGGACCGTGCTGCGGCGCTGGGAGCAGACCATCTGCTGAACCACGCCACCGAGGACGTGCCGAAGCTGATCCGGGCCGCGACCGGCAAGCGCGGGATGACCGTCGTGATCGACAGCGTGGGGGAGGCGACGTGGTCGCGCTCGCTGGCATCGCTGGGCCGTGGCGGCCGGCTCGTCACCTGTGGCGGCACCAGCGGACCGATGGTGCAGACCGACGTGCGGCGCCTGTTCATGAACCAGTGGACGATCTCCGGCTCGACGATGGGGTCGGAGTCGGAGTGGGCGGCGGTGGCGGCGGAGTTCCGGGCGGGCGGGCTGCGCCCACCGGTCGATGCGGTGTACGAGCTCGCGGCCGCGCCGGAGGCGTACGCGCGGCTGCTGTCGGGACGGCAGTTCGGCAAGGTCGTGATCCAGGTCGGCTCGTGAGCGAGGCGCCGCCCTCGTCCGACGGGCCGGCGCAGTATTCGCTGCCAGAGCAGGCGCAGATCCGCGAGGCGGTGCTGTCCGATGCGGTGCCGCGCTGCCCGCGCTGCGAGACGCACCCGGCGATGGTGCGGAAGGGCATCGGCGGCGGGTCGTTCGGGCTCGGCTACCAGCGCAAGCGGGATTGGTTCGTCTGTCCGCGGTGTCGGCGCTCGGCGATCTACGACTTGCGGCGCGGGACGCGGAACTAGGCGGCGAGCGGGATCCGGGCGTGGGGACGGGTTGAGCTTTGGGAACGCTGGGCACGGCGAGAAGAGCACATCGCAGGGACGTGATCAGCATATCGCAGGGACGTGATCAGCATATCGCAGAACGGCACAGCCGCAGAACTGCACAGCCGCTGAACAGCGTCAGCAGCGGGGACGGTGGGGATCGGGGGTGGAAGGATTCGGGAACGGCGGGAACAGCGGGAACAGCAAAACGCAAAAGGGCTAACAGCCGCAAAACTGCGCGAGCTTTGGGGCGCTCTTGGTGACGGGCTGGAGTCCCGGGGTTTGTTTGTGTGGTGTGAGGGAAGCCCTCGAGCCAGCACGGGGGACGTGTCAGGAATTTTGTGTGTGAGGGGTGAGGTTACGCCGTGCGTTTCGTAAAGCGGTCCCCGTAGACGATGGCAAACTGATTCATGGCTTCATGCCAAGCTTTGGCGGAGCGAATGGTGTGCCCGTGCATGTTTTGG
>JANNXU010000068.1:0-4735 GCA_031409715.1 Gemmatimonadaceae bacterium
CGAGCCAAGGCTGCTCGGAAGATGCCGGTCCCTCAGATCCTGCGGCCCAGTCCAGTCTGCTGTCCATCGCCCAGCTCCCGCGGTGGGGGTGGGGAATTTGAGACGATCACTGGGTGGGGAATTTCAGACGATCACTGACAGGAGTGCCGTAAGTGCGCGGCGGTCCCACCGCAGCGGCCCCGCGGTCCCCGCTGGCCTCCGCCGGCGCCGGGTCACAGATCCGGACCACAGGCCGAACAGCCCGCGAGGCGCACCGGCGCGGTGGCGGTCGCACCGAAGCCCGCTCCCCGGTGCTCGCGAGGCAGCGGACCGGGGCCTACACTGCACCCACCTCGATTGAATCTCCTATTGCGACCCGGAGACGCATCAGCGCCTGTGTGTGCGCGATGGCGCCACGGGAAGCCGCGTGGTAACCTCCGAGGGAGCACATCGAAGTTCCGGTCCGTTCATACAATCTGTTATGAGTGATCAACACGAAAGCTCGCCCATCAAGGTTCACTGCACAGTGGATCGAAGTCGAATCGTCGAGGCCGATGGCAGTTTCTTTTGCCAGAAGTGTCAGAAGCGACTGCACGATGCTTCAGCAAACGATGGCGCAGTCTCGAGCGAAGAAATGCGATGCGGGTTCCATCGTTTTGTTCTTGTATCGTCGATGGCAACCGCGATAGCGTTGGCCGCGTGCGAAAGCAAAGGCCGTCAACCAGACGGTCCAGTTCTTCGCAGTGAGCAAGAGTTCGTTGGTCTACTGGCGCGTGAACCCGAAAAACCCGTCGTGGTTGATGGAAAGGACAAACCGATTGGTACGCCGCCAACGGCTGAGCATGTGCCCGGTGACAATCAATGGCTGGTGATCAGCCCATTTACCGGAAAACTGGTAGATGTCATTGGCATTCCCCCAGGTTCGCTCGTGATGGACCCTGATTTTTCGCCGGAAGACAAGAAGTACTTTCGAATTCCGGCGAGAAAGACACTACCTGTGCCCCCTGTCCTCCCGACTTCACCCGAGAGGTAATGCGACAGCATTCTTGAAACAGTGGGTCTTCTTTCGCGCAGCCGCCGTATTGCACGGCTATAACCCTGCGCTGACTCCGGTGACACGTTCATGATCAGGTATGTCCGTATTGCCCCTCAAGGGCTCGAACCTGGACTCTTCTGATCCAGAATGTGGCTGATCAGACTGCAGAGATGACCCCATCGGTTGTCACATCGCGCCCCAGGTCGCTGTGACGACCAGGTGTCCCACGCGTCATGGGACACCGATGACTGCCACCACACTTCCCTTTCACGTCACCTTCCGCCCGGGCGAGCCCCCGTGGCGCGAGGTCTACTTCGCCGCCACCCGCGCCATCCTCGCCGGGGAGATGGCGCCCGCGGTGCCATTCCCCAGCGTGCGCGAACTCAGTCAGGCGCTCCGGCTGAACACCAACACGGCGCACAAGGTCGTCGCCGAACTGGTGCGCGATGGGCTGCTGCAGGTGAAGCCAGGCATTGGCACGGTCGTGACCGAGGCGCCGCGCGCCCCGGAGTCCCTCCGCCAGCGGCTGCTCGACGAAGACGTCGAGCGCCTCGTGGTCGAAGCGCGCCGCCTCGGCCTGACCCAGTCCGAGGTCATGCACGGCGTGCAGATGAAGTGGTCCACCCTTTTCGGCCCGACCCGTGCCGCCTCGTAATCCGAGCATGCAGATCGTCCCAGACACCGCACCATCGATGGCGGCGGCCATGCCCGCGGCCATCGAGGCGTCGCAACTCACCTTCGCATTTGTCCGTGGCACGGATGTACTGCGGGACGTGACTGCGACCGTGCCGGTCGGCGCCACCTGCGCCCTCGTCGGACCGAACGGCGCCGGCAAATCGACGCTGCTGGAGATCATCGCTGGATTACGCGTGGCGCACACCGGCACGCTGCGCGTCGACGGTGCGCTGGTCACCGGCGCACCCTCGACGCGCCCCGACGGTGTCGCTCTCGTCTCCGCCCGCGGCCGCCCTCCCGCCGGTTTCACCATTGCCGCGCTCCTGCGCTACGTCGCCGCGTGGCATCCCCGATGGGATCACGCCATCGCCGAGGGCCTGCTGCAGCAGTTCGCACTCGCCGGGCGACACCGAATCGAGACGCTGTCGTTCGGCGGCGGCATGAAGGTGCAACTGCTCTGCGCCCTCGCTTCGCAACCACACCTGCTGCTGCTCGACGAGCCCTTTCTCGGCCTGGACGTCGCCACCAAAGACGCGCTGATCAGGGGCCTGCTGTCCGTGGACGCCGGCACCACGCGCACCACGGTGATCGCCTCGCACGATCTCGCGGAGATGGAACTGCTGGTCGACCACGTCCTCGTGCTCCATGAGGGACGTGTGCAACTGGCCGGTGAGTTCGATGCACTGCGGACGCTCGGCGAGCGGGCCGCGACGCTGCGGGATCTGTACGTCACACACACGAAGCAGCCGACCCCTGAACTGGAGCCTGCCGCATGACGCTGCCGTCAGAAGCGTTTCGGATTGTCGTCAAGGACCTGCGCGTGTTGCGTTGGCCGCTGGCTGGGTGGACTGCACTGCTGGCCATCTCAGTCGCCCGTGGGCTGGGCGTCCTGCCCGCGTTGCACGAGGCGCTGTACCCGGTCACCGTGCTCGTGCCCATCGTCGCCGCGATCCTCGTCGCCCTCGCCGTGATGGCAGATCCGGCCGAGGCAGGGCCAACATTCTGGGGCGTGCATCGGCAACGGCCGCTCGCCGTCGCGAGTGCGAAAGCCGGGATCGCGATTGTATTGCTCGTCGTCATGGTTGGCGGCCATGCGCTCGTACTCAGCACACATGGACTGACGTTGGATCAGCTCATCGCCCTCGTGACAGTTGCGGCGCGCGACACCGGCGCGTGGTTCCTGTTCGCTGCGGCGCTTGCCGCCTGCGCGCGCGATGCCAAGGGATGGCTCACCGGTGGTGCGCTCGTCGGGGTCCTCGCATTCCTATTGGCTGCCGTCGTTGCTGATCACCGCAGTGTGCTCGAGGCGTGGCGACTGACACGGGCGTCGGCGTCGCTGCTGCTTGCCGTCGTGAGCGTCAGCGTGATCGCGTGGGGGTATCGCGCCCACCTGACCGGAACGCCTGCCAGCGTGCGCACGGCCGTACTGTGCGTCATCGCGGCGCTGGTGCTCGTCGCGCCACGCGACAGCATGGCACGTCCGGTGGACGACCACACAGCGCGCCCCGACTCGGCCACGATCATTGACAGCGCCCGTATCGAAGCACGCATCGAGCACGCTGCCGTGATCGTGAATGTGCCGGTCAGCTATCCGGATTCCTCCGTCGTGGTGGCTGCAGCGGTGCGCTGGCGTCTGCAATTACGCGACGGAAGCGCCATCGATCTGTGGCCGAATGGCGTCAGTGTTCGTCGAACGGCGACGCTGCTCAAGCCGGAAGACAACATCGCATCGTGGGGACGCGGGCGCGTGTCGCGGATCCTGAAGTTCCGATATCCGCTCGACAGTTCCACGATGCGTCGCGCCACGGGCAATCTCGTGAGTGTCTCGATGCAGCTGCAGGTCGAGCGGGTTTCGATGCGACGCATCGCCTCCATGGCCGCGAAGGATGGCGGCACGATCGCGTACGAGGGCACTCGATTCCATCTCGACGGTGCGCAGGATCACGCACGGTTCCAAACGACGTTCTCACACGTCGATCTTCCCGATGCACTCCGCCGCACGCCGTGGACAGTATGGTTTTCATCCATACCAATTTTCGGCTTCTTGCCGGCGGACGGCGGCGCGATGCGCGTGCTTCAGTTCGATCTGCATTCACGAAATGGCGATTTCTTCCGGCGGGGAGGGTGGGTACTGCCGGGTAACGACATGCAAGGTGCCGCGGGCACGCTGTCGGCCGATGGCGAACCGCTGCGGGATGACGGAAGGGTCGTTGCGCTTGCCGGTGCGTACGCCGGTCGCACGGACGCGGCGATTCGCGTCGCGTCCACACCCTGATGCGACATTCCGACTTTCATGGCGGCGCGGTGTGGCGTCACACCTGCGGCGTCGCTTCGCGTTAGGCGACGCCGAGGGAGGGGATGCGGGTACCGCCGGCTGTATTGCGTGCTGGCGTCCATTGGGAGACGCAGCGTTCGCCGACGCGCGTGTCAGTCCGGTTCCGAGTGCTCCGCAGGGAGCGCCGCCTCGACCTCGCCGAGCCAGGCCAGTTCCGCTTCGAACTGGCGAATCGTGAGGCTCACGACGAGCGCGGCGACCACGACCGCCGGCCCCGTGCCGGCCAGGATCGCCGCGAGTGTCTCCCGTTCGCGCATCGCCTCGGCCTCGAGGAAGGCCCGCCGCCGCGCGAGCTGGTGCGCCTGCACCGCCGGGTCGGCGTGCGTCGCGAGCACGAGCCAGGTGACAAACGGAGGGGGCGGCCGCTGGGTCGCCCAGTCTGGCCGCGCGAGGGCGGCCGCGTACGCCCGCCGTCCGGCCGCGGTTACGCGGTAGACGCGGCGCTCCGGCCCGCCCTCGGCGGATCCCCGTTCGGCGGACCCGCGTTCGGCGCCCGCGGCGAGGCCGGGGGCCGGCCCGATGTGCCCGGCGTCGGCGAGCTTGCGGAGCGAATAGTAGACCTGCGGGCGCGACACGCCGGCCCAGTCGCGGACCTCGCGCCGTTCGAGCTCCTGGTTCACCTCGTAGCCGTGCATCGGCCGCTCGAGGAGCAGGCCAAGGACGACGAGGTCGGCGGCGGTGAGGCGGTTGTGGTGGTCGGCGTCGCGGCG
>JANNXU010000069.1:0-15421 GCA_031409715.1 Gemmatimonadaceae bacterium
TGACCAACTCATCCAAGAGCGCCGAGGGGATCTCGACGGTCGGGGCTGCTTCCGCCGCCCCTGCTCCTGCTCTGTTTCGAGGCATACTGACTCCGGTCAGAGATCATGATATGCCTCACACACAAAATTTCTGATAGGCCCTAAAGCACCCCTCACATCAGCAGTTCAGCCGCTGTTCAGTTCCGCGATATGCGGAACCGATCACAAAACCCCAAGCACGACCCCAGCACACGTCCCGAATCCGATCCGACGCATCCCAGCCCCCTCGCACCAGCCCGCAAGCTCGACCACGTCGCCATCCTCCAGAAACGCGCGCGTCTCACCACCAGGCAACGTCAGCGGCTCCGCACCACGCCAGGTCAGCTCCAGCATGCACCCCCGCTCACCCTTGCCCGGCCCGCTCACCGTACCACTCGCCAGCAGGTCGCCCGGGCGCAGGTTGCAGCCACCCATCGCATGATGTGCGACGAGCTGCGCCAGGGTCCAGTACATGTGCGTGAAGCTCGTCCGACTCACCGGCACCGGCGCCTCGCCACGATCGCGCATTGCCGCCGTCTGCAGCCGCACCTCGAGCGTGATCGCGATCCCGCCGCTGTCATCGTTCTCAGCCGACTGCAGGTACGGCAGCGGCGCAGGATCACCCTCGGCACGCGCGAAAGCCGGCGCTCGGAACGGCGCCAGCGCGTCCATCGTCACCACCCACGGACTCACGGTGGTCGCGAAGTTCTTCGCCAGGAACGGCCCCAGCGGCTGGTACTCCCACGCCTGCACGTCGCGCGCCGACCAGTCGTTCACCAGCGCCAGCCCGAACATCGACGCTTCGGCTGATGCGAGCGGGATCGTCTCGCCCTGCGCATTGCCGCGTCCGATGAACACTCCGACTTCGCACTCGTAGTCCAGACTGCGCGACGGCCCCACCGTCGGCTCGGCATCGGTCGGTCCCTTCCGCTGCCCCACCGGCCGTCGCACCGGTGTGCCGCTCGCCACCAGCGAACTCGCGCGACCGTGATAGCCGATCGGCACGTACTTGTAGTTCGGCAGCAGCGCGTTGTCGGGGCGGAACATGCTCCCGACGTTCGTGGCGTGATGGATGGACGCGTAGAAGTCGGTGTAATCGCCCACCACCGCCGGCAGCAGCAGGTCCACGTCACGCATCGCGATCAGCGCACCCGCCATCTCCGCCGCCGCCACCCTGTTCGACGCATCGAGCGCATTCGCGATCGTCGCCCGCAGCACGCTCAGCGGGCGCCGACCCAGCGCCATCAGTGCGTTCAGCGACTCCGTCGCACACGCCTCGAGGGCCGCCGAGTTGTCGGTGAACATTTCAGGCGCACGCTCGGCGGCGTCGACTACATCGAGCACCATCCCCCCGATCGCCACACCCACCCGCGCCCGCGCCCCATTCTCGCGGCGCCGGAACATGCCGAACGGCAGGTTCTGGATCGGAAAATCCGTCGCCGCATCGTTCGCGCTCTCCACCCAGCTCCGGCGCGCAGGGTCGTGTGTGGCGTCGATCATCGTCATTCCTGTTCGTCTCGAAACTGGGGTCTGCGAAGTGTTGGCATCGTCAACTCTGTTCACGCAGAGGGGCGGAGCAGCAGAGGGTGCCGTGCGTGCGGGGGCAGTCGCTTGCATGGCAACTCAGGATTTTTTTAAGATAAGTGCGCGCTGCGAGTGCAGTTCCAACACCAGTCTTCGCCTCGTGCGTCACCGTCGTCCGTTGCGCGCCCGGCACCCTCTGCTGCTCTGCCCCTCTGCGTGAACGGAGTTGACGATGCCACACCACCCGCGGATGTCAGCAGGAACGCAGCAGCGCCAACTCATCCACCGGCTCGCGAAACGAACACGACCCGAACGCCACCACCCCCGCGTCACGCATCGCCGCGATCGCCGACTCCGGCACCACGATCCCCCCCGCCACGATCTCCGATGCCCGCACCTCGAACGCCGATGCATCCGACGCCGTCAGGATCGACACCACCGCCGCATCATCCGCCCCCGCCTGCATCGCAGCCGCGCCGAGGAAGAGATTGAGATAGCCGTACATCGTCCCGGTCGGCGCATCGGGTGCGTAGGTCAGGCGGTACTCGCCACGGAGTGGATGATGCAGGCCGGCCGTCACCTTCGCCGTCACCCGCGCCTCGTGACACCGCCGGAGGAAGCGCACCACCTCGACCGGAGATGGGAACGCATCCGCCGTCACACCGCCGGTGCGGAGCTTCGCGCGCACGCCGGCGGATTGCACGGCGGCGATGAAGTCCACTGGGTCGTCGCGATGCGGCACCTCGCAGTACAGCAGCACGTCATCCGGCATCGCCGCCGCCATCGCCAGCACCGCGTCCGGCGACATCGCACGCCCCTCGGCGGCATCGGCCAGTGCACCGTGCGGGGCGCGGGCGTTGAACGCCTGCAGCGCATCGCACTCGCGCGCGAACTCACCCGAAAGGAGCGCGCTGATGTGTGCGCCCTGCCACCCGGATCGCAGCGACGGGTCGAGCGCACCCGTCGCCGTCTCCCACTCCTCGAGGCGCGCCACCGGCACCACGAACCGGCCCAGCATCCACGCCTCGACGCCCTGCCGGTATGCGGCGTGGTTCGCCACCGCGACCGCCATCGAGAGCGACGCCGGCGGGAAGAGGCCGGCGTAATCCACCACGCCACTGACGAGCCTGCGCAGCGCCACACTCATGCTGTCGCGCACCGGCAGCGATGTCAGCCGCGTGCCCGCCGCGTCACACGGCGTCCGCGCGGACCTTGCGATAGTCGTCCGTCGTCTGGCGCAGCGCCAGCAGCGCCGATGCCTCGAGCTCGAAGTCGAGTGCGAGTTCGCCGAATCGCTCGGCATCCGGCGTGTCGATGTCCTTCGACGCGGCATCGGTCCCGCGGTGGCGGCGTGCGAACTCCCGCGATGCCATCCACACCGCATTCGCCTTCCGCCACCACGCTTCGTCGTCACCGTCGACCTTCAGCGACGACGACGCCTTCTCGTAGCTCTCCAGCATCGTGGCCATCGCCTCGATCGAGTGGCGCGCGGCGTGCTGCGCGAGGCGCTTCTCCAGCTGCGTGCAGCTCAGCGCACCAAGGTGCGCGCAGCGATCCTGCTGGCGAATGCACTCCTGTGCAACGCGGAACAGGCCGTCGGCCTTCGCGCGCAGCAGGTCGACCGTCGTCACGTTCGGGTCGATCGCCGGGGTTTCCAGGGTGGGCTTCAACATGTCGGACGTCCGAGTCGGAGGGGCATCACGCGTCGGGCGGCGTGAACCGTCGAATCTACTTGATGCGGCGAGTCACGCATACCACTGTCAGGAGGCCAGCCTCAGCCCTCGCGCGCCTGCGCGGCCAGGTCGGCCAGACGCGCGATCGCCTCGATCGGCGTCAGCGTGTTCACGTCCAGTTCGCGCAACGCCGTCACGATCGGATGCGACTCCGCCGTCGCGGGGAGGAAGAGTTCCACCTGCTCGGATTCGCGTGCTGCGCGCGCGCCGGAGCGACGCGCCGGTTGCTCCGCCTCGAGCGAGGTGAGCACCTCCTTCGCACGGCGCAGCACCGATGCCGGCAACCCCGCCAGACGACCCACCTCGATGCCGTAGCTGCGGCTCGCGCCGCCGGGCTTGAGGCGGTGCAGGAACAGCACGTCGTCTCCCACCTCGCGCACGTCCACCGTCCAGTTGCGCGCCGCCGGCAGCGAGTCGGCGAGCTGCGTCAGCTCGTGGTAGTGCGTCGCGAACACCGCCTTGCAGCCGATGCGGTCGTGCAGGTGCTCCGTCACGCTCCACGCGATGCTCACACCGTCGAACGTGCTCGTGCCGCGTCCGATCTCGTCCAGCAGCACCAGGCTGCGCGCGGTCGCGGTGTGCAGGATCGCACTCGTCTCGCTCATCTCCACCATGAACGTCGACTGCCCGCGCGCGAGGTTGTCGCTCGCGCCGACGCGGGTGAAGATCCGGTCCACGATCCCCTGCCTCACGCCCGTCGCCGGCACGAAACTCCCCACCTGCGCCAGCAGTGCGATCAACCCGATCTGCCGCAGCGTCGTGCTCTTGCCGGCCATGTTCGGCCCCGTCAGCACGATCAGCCGAGCCTCCTCCGTCAGCGTCACGTCATTCGGGATGAACTGGTCGCGCGGCATCATCCGCTCCACCACCGGATGACGCCCGCCATCCACCACCAGCTCGAAGCCATCGGTCATCTGCGGCCGCACGTACCCCTCGCGCGCCGCCACGTCCGCAAACGCCGCCAGCACGTCCAGCTCGGCAATCCGCCGCGCGATCCGCTGCAATCGCTCCACCTCGGTCGCGATGGCGCTGCGCAGTGCCTCGAAGCGCTCCCGCTCGCGTGTGTCGATCCGCTCCGCCGCCGTCAGGACGCGCTCCTCGAACTCCTTCAGCGCCGGCGTGATGTACCGCTCACCGCCCGTCAGCGTCTGCCGCCGCTGGTAGTCGGCGGGCACCGCCTGACGGTTGGCGTTGCTGATCTCGATGTAATATCCGAAGACGCGATTGTAGCCGACCTTCAGCGACTGGATGCCCGTCCGCGCCCGCTCCTCCGCCTGCAGCGACGCGATCGCATCGCGACCACCATCCCGCAGTGCGCGCAACGCATCCAGCTCCGCGTCCACACCCGGTGCGATCGTCGGCTCGTCGCCGATCTGCAGCGGCGGGCGCTCCACCAGCTCGACGCGCATCCGCTCCGCCAGGTCGGCGCCATCGTCCCATCCATCCAGCACCGCCGTCACCCGACCCGCATCGGCGCCCGGCAGCACGCCGTCGCGCAGCAGCCGCTCCAGCGCACCGCGCACGTCGGGCAGCCGCCAGAGCGAGTCGCCCAGCGCGCGCATCTCGCGCGGGGTCGCACGCGAGGCCGCGACCTTGCCCGCCAGCCGCTCCACGTCGCGCACGCCATCCAGCGCATCGCGCAGCGCCGCGCGTCCCAGTCCGTCACCCACGAACAGGCTCACCGCATCGTGGCGCGCCTCGATCAGCGCGCGTGCCGTGAGCGGCGCCAGCAGCCACTGGCGCAGGAGGCGCGCGCCCATCGGCGTCTGCGTCGCATCCAGCACCTCCAGCACAGTCCCTTCCGTCCCGCCACCGCGCAGGCTCTCCACCAGCTCCAGGTTGCGTCGCGTCATCTCGTCCAGCGGCATCACGCCATCGGCGGCGTCCATCACGGGGCGCATCAGGTGCGGGACGCCGGCCGGCTGCAGCTCACGCAGATAGCGCAGCAGCGCACCTGCGGCCGCCAGTGCCGGCGTCGCCACGGCGCCCAGCGCGAACCCTTCCAGCGAGTGCACACCAAAGCGCCGCGTCAGCTCCTGCACCGCCGCGGCGGCATCGAAGGTCCACAGGTCACGCTGCGTCCGCATCACGCCGTCCATCGCCGGCATACTGTCGGCGTCGGCGATCACCACTTCCTTCGGCGACAGTCGTCCCAGCAGCGCCGGCAGCTCGAGCGCCGTCCGCACCGCCAGCCGGAACTCGCCGGTCGAGAGATCGATCGCGGCGACGCCGAACACCGCGCCATCACGCAGCAGTGCGCAGAGGAAGTTGTTGCGCCCCGTGTCGAGCAGATCGTCGGCGAACACCGCGCCGGGCGTGATCGTCTCGACCACTTCCCGCTTCACGATGCCCTTCGCGAGCTTCGGGTCTTCCACCTGCTCGCAGATCGCGACGCGGAAGCCCTGGCTCACCAGCCGTCGCACGTACTCCGCCGCGGCGCGCACCGGCACACCGGCCAGCGGCACTTCGGTCGCGCCGCCGTTGTTGCGCGAGGTGAGGGTGAGGCCGAGTGCGCGCGCACCGACCTGCGCATCCTCGTAGAACATCTCGTAGAAGTCACCCATCCGGAACAGGAGGATCGCATCCTGGTGGCGACTCTTCACATCCCGGTACTGCTGCATCAGCGGGGTCGCCGCACCACTCACGGCGTGGGTCCGTAGGTGACGACGATCGCCGCCTGCCCCGGACGCCGCCACAGCGCGGCCTGCGCCTCGGCTTCGATGCGGGTGGCATACCGGCCGGCGCGCACCCGGAACGGCGCCACCGTCCCCTCCACCCGCGCCGCAATCCCGCGGCCGCGCAGCGTCGCCGCGAACTCCTCGGCACCGGGCCGGTCGTTGTACGCGGCGAACTGCACACCGTATCGCGCCGCGGACGTCGCATCACCGGTCGGCGATGCGGTGGCTGGTCGCGAGGTGATTGGCGGCGCGGTGGTCGGCGACGCAGTGGCGGGCGACGCAGTGGCGGGCGACGCAGCGACCGGTGGCACCGACACGGTCGTGTTCACGGTCGTCGTCACTGCAGCCGTGCGCGGCGTGGTTGGCGGCGCGACGGGTGGCGATGTCGGCGCAGCCGTGCGCGGCGTGGTTGGCGGCGCGACGGGTGGCGATGTCGGCGCAGGCGTGCGCGGCGCCGAGATCGGTGCGGTGGACGGCGCAGTGGTCACTGGGGCTGTCGCTGGCGCTGTCCGCACTGGTTGCGCCACAGCCGCAGATGGAGGATTTGCCACGGGTTCCGAGGCGGTGGCAGTTGCGACGACAGGCGCCGGAGTGGCCGGTGCCGCCGCGGGTGGCGACGTCGTCCGTGCTATCCGCGGAACCTGGGCGGCAGCCACAGGCGCGGCGATGGACACCGGTACAGCCGGCGGCACGTCGCGCACCCGCGAAGTGTCGCGCCTGACGACGACCGGCAGTGGTGGCGCCGGCGGCTGTGCGGCTGCGACTGCTGCGGGCGCCGCACCACCACGGCGAGTGGGTGCCGCCGCGCGTCGCGGTGGTGCGGCCGGCGCCGGCGTCACCTCGCGCGGCGCACGCAACACGCCCATCGGCGCCGGGTCGCGCTGCGCCATCGTCGCCACCGGCGTCGGGCAGCGACCGCCGAGTGACTCCGCCTGATCCTTCACATCCAGTTCGGTCGGTCCCGCCGAGGCGTGTGCGGCCGCGAGCAGTTCGCAGCCGCGTGCCGGGTCGTTCGCCTCCATCCGCAGGCGGCCGGCCAGCAGGCTCGCGCGCGCCCGCGCCGGCGAATCGCCGTGGTCGCGGAGCAACCGGTCGAGGTGGCGCAGCGCGGCGGCACGGTCGTTCCGCGCGTTCTCCAGCACGGCGAGGCGCATCAGCGCATCGGGGACCCGCGCCGCGAAGCGATGGTCGGTGATGATGCGCGAGTAGTCGCGCTCCGCGTCGGCCGCATTCGCCGCGATCGACGCACGCGAGAACAGCGCCTCCGGCACCAGCGGCGACGCCGGCGGCAGCGCCGTCACCAGCGAATCCGCCAGCATCCGTGCCGCGCGGATGTCGCTGGTGGTGTAGCGCCGCACGCGCGTCAACACGTCCTCACCGCGCGCCTGCATCATCGAGTCGGCACTCGGCTGCGACAGGTTGGGTGCCTGCTGCACCGGCGGCTGCGACGGGACCTGCGCCTGCAGTGCCAGCGGTGTCGGTGCCAGCGCAAGCAGTGCGAGCAGCAGTCGGCCAGGTGTGACGGCGAGTGACGACATGCCTGTTCCGATCCGGTTATCCATGTGCCGTCCGCGCCGGTGTGCACAACTCCAGCGCCAGCGAGGCGAGCACCTGCTCGTCACTCGAGGCGCGGGTGTCCTTCAGCCGCTCATCCGCCCGCAGGATCGAGCGCAATCCGCGCTCGGCGTCGGCCACGCTCCACTTCGGTACGTACCTGGTCCACGCCGCGGTGGCCTCGCCCCAGGGGCGCCCGGGAAATGCGCCGGTCCGCTTCAGCAGATCGAAATAGTCTTTCGCCAGCCGGTTGAGCGGCACACCCTTGGCGCGCTGCGCCGCACCCCAGCCCAGCGCCGCCGTCTGCGTCGTGAGCGACATCGTGAAGCCCACGGCGGTGACCTTCGGCAGTGCCAGCACCGGGCCGATGAGCGCCAGTGCACGCGAGGCATCACGCGCGCCGAGTGCGTCCAGCAGGTCACTCGTCGTCTCGCCGTGGCGGATGCCGACCACGTTCTCGATCACCGCTGCGTCGATCGTGCCACCGAGCGTGAAGCTGGCGGCCTTGTCGAGCTCCATCATCAGCGAGCCGGCGTCATCACCGACGGCCCCCTGCAGCAGGACGGCGGCCTCGGTGGTGATCTCCGCACCGAACTTCTCCGCCGTCTGCCGGATGATCCACTTCGTCAGTTCGTCGCCGCTGACCGGGTCCACCTGCAGCGAGAAGCAACTCTTCGTCAGCCCGACGTCGGGCTTCACGCCACTGGGCACCGTCAACGCCAGCACCACGTCGGGCGATGGCTTCGCGAGGTAGCGCTCCAGCGCCGTGCGCGCGGGCTTCTTCATCCCGCTCACATCACGGATCACCACCACGCGCCGATCGGCCATCATCGGCGGAGTGCCCAGCAACGTCCCGACCTCCTCGGCCGCGAGGTCGGCTCCACGGCGCTGATCGAGGTTGAAGTCGCGCGACGCCGGATCAACGGCACCGCGCAGCAATTCGCGCAGCGCCGCATCCTTCCGCCACTCGTCGTCACCCCAGAAGAGGTACGCCGGTGCGAAGGACCGCTCCTTGATCTGCGCCATGAACTGACGGGTGGTTGCCTTCGACGCCATCCGTCGAATATAGCCCGCCCGCACGGGGCCACCTGTGCACTGCCAGACTCGCCCAGTTTCGCGGCCGGCGCTGCGGCGTGGCCCGCGCACTCCGTGCGGAAATCCTTACGGACGAACTTGCGACATCGTGACGGGAATCACGTCACCGAATTCCATCGCGGCGAACCGATGTGCTGCATGGGCGGCCATCAGTGCGGTCGGCCAGAGCGGCGCAGTGGCCGCCACCGTGGTCGCGTGCACCTCACCGAGCGAGGCATTGTTCTCGCCGTCCAGCAATGGGTCGTCGGAAAGCGGCAGGAGGGACCCTCCCTCGTGACGCATCGGGCGCACGACGACGATCTCGCCGGCGCTGCCACCGGTGAGCGCTGTGGTGGCGGGCAGGAACGGGAACCCCTCGCTCGGCGGTGACGCCGATCCGACTCCGGCTCCGGGGAACACGGCCGAGCCGTCGCTTGCCGTGCCAAGCGCCCCACGCACCAGCGCCGAGCCTCCGAGCAACGCCGTCACCGCTGCGGCGCGGCGTACCCAGACCATTCCACCGGCAGGGCGGGGCAGCCGACGGCGCTCCACGTGCGATGGGGCGTGCGAGGCGATCCGTGCGCGACGCTCCTCCGCGATCCGTGCCGCGAGTCGGGCCGAAAAGTCGGACGAGACCTCGATCTGCGGCGCATTCCGCGCCACCATCAGCGCCCGGCGGGCGAATGTGTCGAACCGGTCGCAGGTCGCGCATTCGGCGACGTGATGGGCGAGGCGTTCGCCCAGCGAAGGATCGACGACGTCGTCGACCCAGTCTCCATGGTGCTCTCGAAAGGTGCGGCAATGCATAGGTGACGGACGATACCCACGCGACCACGGCCAGTTCCAGAGGTCCGGCGCATTTGAAACGGTACATGATCCGCTGCTGCCCGGAACGCACGAGTGCCTCCGGAAGCGAACTCCCGGAGGCACCCGACACCCGCCTGACGGCCGGTCGGACGGCCGATCGAGCCTATCGCAGCGCCGGCGCGATCCGCTCGGCGAAACTCGCGCGTGCCCGGTTCAACCGCGACTTCACCGTCCCGAGGTTCACGCCGGTGATCTCGGCAATCTCCTCGTAGCTCTTGCCTTCGAGTTCCCGCAGCACGAACACCTCGCGGTGGTGCGCAGGGAGGGTACCCACGACGTCCTCCACCTTCTCCTGGAGGTAGCGCTTGTGATACGCATCATCAGGGCGGGCCGCCGTATCCTCGAACTCCAGCGGGCGCTCCTCCTCATCCGCGAACTTGTCGCGCACCGACTGGAAGAGCACCAGCGGATTGCGTGAGCGGTTGCGCAACTCGTTCTTCGCCAGATTCGAGGCGATGGTGTAGATCCAGGTGCTGAACTTCTTCGAGGCGTCGAAGCGATGCAGGTGGCGATAGACCCGGATGAACACTTCCTGGACCAGGTCTTCGGCCTTTTCGCGATCACCGATGGTGCGGTAGATGAAGTTGAGCAGCCGAGTCTGGTACCGCTCGACGAGCAGCTCGAACGCCAGCTCTTCACCCGCGAGGAACGCCGCCACGACATCGGCGTCATCGGCAGCGCGCATCCGCTCACGACGCGTCGGAGCCGGCGCCGCAGGCGCCAACGGCTGCACCGGCAGCGACAGGACTCCGGTATTACGTGCGAGCTCGGCCATGACATTCTCCCGGCAGGAGTACGGCGCCGACCTACCGATCCAAACGGGACCGTCTCATCGGCGCTCTTCCCCTACTACGGCACATGACGTGCCGCGGATTCGTGGCCGCTGTCGAGATCGTAAGTTCATGTGGATGAGTGTCTTACGATTCGGCGTCCGCAGCAGGGCGCGGTTTCTGTCCACTGTGCAGGACGCTTGGCCCCCGCCAGTGCCCTGTCAGGAGGACACCCGAGCCGGCCTCTCTGGCAGGAAGTTCCGCCGCGCTGCGGGGCATCAGCCGGTCGCCGGACGGCCCCCGCTCGCTCCGGAGCAGGCGGCCGGGCAGGAACCGAGTCGCGGCACGTCGGGATGGCCTTGCTGCCGGTGTCAGCAACCGGAGCAGGCGGCGGCGCAGGTAAAGAGCCGAACTACACGCCCACCCGGAACCCCGCCGCGTACAGGATCCCCAGCGCCGTCTTGGCATCCCGGATCACCCCGTCCTTGATCAATTCCAGCGCCTTGGTCAGCGACATCACCTCCACCGAGATGAACTCGTCCGCCTCCGTCGCCGCCGCCCCGCGCGTCAGGTCCCAGGCGAGGAACAGGTGGATCTTCTCGTCGGTGAATCCAGGCGTCGTGAACATCGTGTGCATGTGCTCGAGCCGCGCCGCCGTGCACCCGGTCTCCTCCTGCAACTCCCGCCGCGCGCACTCGGCCGGGTCCTCGCCGGGCTCCAGCCGACCCGCCGGGATCTCGTACAGAAAATCGAGCGCGGCATAGCGGTACTGCCTGATCAGCAGGATCTGCGGATCGGGCCCCGTCGGATCGCTGATGAACGGCACCACCGCGCTCGCGCCGGGATGGCGCACCATCTCCAGCTCGCCCGTCGATCCGTCGGGAAAGCGGACGGTGTCGACATCGAGGTTGATGATCCGGCCCGTGTAGGCGCGGCGGGTCGAGACCTGACCGGGGGCGTCCTTCGTCACATCACTGTCCAAGGGTGTCCACCGGATCGGAGACGGTCACGGCGCCGATCTGCAGCGCCTCGAGGGGTGCGGCGATCTGTTCCGGATCACCCACGGCCACCACTTGCAGCCGCGACGGGTCCAGATGCTCGCGCGCCACGCGCAGGATGTCATCGGCCGTGACGGCGCGGATGTTCGCGCGATAGATATCGAAGTAGTCCGTCGGCAGCCCGTAGATGGCCTGCGTGGCCAGCGCCGACGCGATCGCGCGCGTGGTCTCGTAGCGGATCGGGAAGACGCCATCCAGATAACTCTGCGCCAGCGACAGCTCACCCGTGGTCACCGGCGCGCTGCGGATGCGATCGAACTCCGTCAGGATCTCCCGCACCGCCGCCGCCGTCACATCGCTCGCCACCGCCGCATCCATCGAGAACGGTCCGGCACCACGCCGCCAGTCCACACCGCTGTGCGCGCCGTACGTGTAGGCATGCTCCTCTCGCAGGTTCAGGTTGAGTCGGCTGGAGAAGAGACCGCCGAGGATCGCGTTGCAGAGCACCAGCGGGAAGTAGTCGGGCGTGAGGCGCACCGGCGCGACATGACCCACCCGCAGTTCACTCTGCGGCGCATCGGCCTTGCGCACGATGTGCACGCCGCGCGGCCCGTGCAGCGCCTCGTCCGGCGCCGGATACGCGGCCGGCATGGCACCACTCCAGCCGCCCAGCACCGTCTCCACCAGCGCCACACCGTCGGCCACCGACACATCGCCCGCAATCACGACCGTCGTCACATACGGCGAGTAGCGCGCCGCGTAGAACGTGCGCAGCGCATCGAGCGTGAGGGCGCGCACCGATCGCTCGCTGCCACCATCGGGCATCGCGTAACGCGCCCCGGGCGCATAGAGCGCCTGTGACAGCTTCTCGTCCGCCAGCGACCGCGGCTCGCTGCGCTGCTGCAGCAGGTCGGCCAGCCGTTCGGTGCGCAGCCGCTCGAACTCGTCCTCCGGCAGCGACGGTTCGGTGAGCACGCGCGCCAGCAGTGCGATCGCCTCGGGCAGGCGCGACGACAGCGTCGTCAGCTTGACGATGCTCGAGTCCCAGTCGGCGCCGGCATCGAGCGTGCTGCCCATGCGCTCCACCAGCTCCGTCAGCGCGGCGCCAGTGAGCGCACCGGTGCCTTCGGTGAGCAGGCTGGCCGTGAGCTGCGCCACACCCTCCTGGCCCGCAGGATCAGCCACGCTCCCTGCGTCCACCAGCGCCAGCACCGTCACCAGCGGCAGCTTTCGCACCGGTGCGATCACCACCCGCAGGCCGTTCGGCAGCGTCACCGATTCGAACGACGGAAACGCATACGCGCGTGGCGTGCCCGGCGTCGGACGTACCGACATGTCGATGGCGGTCACGCGGCATCCTCCTGTGCGATGACGCGCGGCACATACAGCAGCGTCGCGCGATTGTCGGTGGTGCACCATTCGCGTGCGAACGCCGTCACCTCATCCGCCGTGACACGCTGGTAGCGCGCCGGCTGGTCGTTCACGAGGCGCGGGTCATCGAAGTACGTCGCGAAGCGAGACAGCGTCTCGGCGCGGTCCTGCGCACTCTGCAGCGACGAGACGAAGTCGGTCTCGATCAGCGCCAGCGCGCGCGCCACCTCGGCCTCGGTCACCCCATCCAGCGCGAAGGCATCCAGTTCGTCGTGCACCGCCTGCTCCAGCCGGTCGGAGGTCACGTTCGCGTTCGCCGTCGCATCCACGATCAGCAGGTCGGCGCCTTTCGTCAGGTCGAAGGTGTACGAGCCGGCATCGGCGGCCACCTGCGTCTCGCGCACGAGGCGGCGATAGAGGCGACTCCCCTTGCGCATGCCGAGCACCGCGGCGGCGACGCTGCCGGCGTACCACGCCTCGCTGCCGCAGGGCGGGATGCGCATCGCCACGATCGCACGCGGCAGCTGCACGTCGTCCTCGACCACTTCGCGCATGGGCCGCTCGAAGCGCGGCGGCAGTGCAAAGTCCGGTCGCGCTGGTGGCGACGGGTTGCGCGGGATGCTGCCGAAGTACTGCTGCACCAACGCGCGCGCCTCGGCCGGGTCGAAGTCGCCGGCGATCGTCAGCACGCAGTTGTCCGGCGTGTACCAGGTCGCGAAGAACTCTGCCACATCCTCGAGCGAGGCGTCGCTCAGGTGCTCCATCGAGCCGATCAGCGAGTGATGGTACGGATGCGTGGACGGGTACGTCAGCGCGGGCAGCTTCTCCCACCAGGTGCCGTACGGCTGGTTGTCCACGCTCCAGCGGCGCTCGTTCTTCACCACGTCACGCTGCGTGTCGAGCTTCTGCTGCGTCATCGCGGCAAGCAGGCTCCCCATGCGGTCGGCCTCGAGCCAGAGCGCGACCGCGAGCTGGTTGCTCGGCACCGTTTCGTAATAGTTGGTGCGGTCCAGCCAGGTCGAGCCGTTGACCGTGCCGCCGGCGCGCTGCACCAGTTCGAAATGCTCGTTGGCTTCGATGTTGGCCGAGCCCTGGAAGAGCATGTGCTCGAAGAGATGGGCGAAGCCGGTGCGGCCCTCGCGCTCATTCGCACTGCCCACGTGGTACCAGAGATTCACCGCCACCAGCGGGGCGACGTGGTCTTCGGAGTAGGTGACGCGCAGCCCGTTGGCCAGCGTCTCGGTTTCGATCGGAATTTGCATAGTCCGGAAAAGTACCGCCCCGGGGCACCGAAGTGCCGCGGGGCGGTCCCGTGCGTGCGCAAGGCACGCAGGCCGGATCGGTCGTCACGGCCGTGGAACACCCGCATGCCCTTGTGCATGCGGGGCCGGGGATGGCCAGGGGACGGTGCTCAGTACCCTGGGTCGCGCGCCCACCCCGATGAACCGCCGATGGAGAGTCCCGCCCGCATCACGAAGGCACCGCCGTTGGCCCGGGTGTCGTCGGCAATGCGGCGCCCGGCGCGCAGATACTGGTAGCCGCCACCGACGTTGAGCTGCACGCCGCGCGCGAGGTAGATCAGCGATCCCACGCCACCGCCAAGCTGCGATGCGCTGGACGTGAACTCCTTGCCGGCGACGGTCTCTGCGCGCTCGAGCACACCACCGCGGCCGTAGAGATACGGCGTGAAGTTCGAGGCGGCGAACGGCAGCGCGATGCGCGGCTCGATGTAGAAGCCCGACAACGTCGCGTCACGTTCCGTGCCGACGACGCGGTGCCACGAGCGCTGGTAGCCGCCGGTGATGGAGAAGTTGCTGATCCCGACGGTCAGCGCCGCGTCCGCGCCGCGTCCGTCATTGAGATCCGAATAGACGTTGCCGCGTAACGCGTTGTAGTTCGCGCCACCCTCGACGGTGAAGATCGCAGCCTGACGCTGCTGCGCGATGACAGGCGCTGCCGAGACGAGCAGTGCCACGGCCGTGAATGCAAGACGACGATGCGACATGATTCTCTCCTGGTGAAGTCACTCACACCCCGGCGCGACCCACGGTGCGTGACTTCTCCAGAAGCAGGGCTGATGCCGTGTGGCATCAGTTCGATAAACCGTTACGCTGCAATGACTTATGATTTCTTGCCGGTGGCGCGTGTCTCAATTGGAGGACGGCGCGGTGTCATCGGATCACGTGCGGTGGCGGCATCCTGAACGGCAACAGCATCAACGCAATGGCGCAAGGGGACTGAAAGGCGCAGAGCGGTCTGGCGCTGGGAGGACGCGGGCGTAGTCTGGGCTGTGGTGTTTTTTGTGAACAGCAACTGCAACTGCGGACGGCAACTTCAACCGCAGCTGCAACGGCAACGGCAACGGCTTGACGCCAAGGCGCGGGGGCGCGGGGGCGCGGGGGCGCGGTGGCGCAATGCGGTCGGCCCGCACGAGCGGCATCGTACTCCGCCTTTCGACACTGGAAACGGCTGTAGGAACTGCTCCCGCGAGTGCAGTTCCTACAGCCATGATATGCTTGTGTCGAGCCACGATGTCACGCGCTGCGCAGACCGCGTTGCGCCTCCGCGCCTTGGCGTCAAGCAGTTGCTGTCGCTTCTTGCTGCATGTGTCGCCGTTGCGGATGCTGTTGCTGTTGCAGTTCACAATGAAAACACAGCCCGGACCACGTCCCCGTTTGCACAGCGCCAGACCGCTCTGCGCCTTTCAGTCCCTTTGCGCCTTCTATGAGAAAGGCTAGTTGTGCAAGGGGCACCGTGGTGCCCCTCGTCGTGCGCCTGACCGACGTGTCCCCCGGCCCACTCTTCTATCCGCACTCGAGCGAAGCGACGCCAGC
>JANNXU010000070.1:0-4124 GCA_031409715.1 Gemmatimonadaceae bacterium
CGCTGGCGCTCACCCGGCGGCCGGCAAGAAGTCGCGTACCCTATGGAGCGACCGTGGACTGACCCGCGGTCGCAACCGCAGGCTCTCGTGATCGACTTCGGCACGACAGGCCCCGACGCAGGGTCCACGCACAGCGCCCTCTCCGCCATCCTCTGTTCGGCGCTCCATCCGGAGTTCCTGCAGGCGTTCGGCGCAGGCGAGTCGCGGTGGTTCAGTGTCTTCGGCAAGACACTCGTGCCCGATGGCGCAGGTGTGCGCGCGGAGAGCGTTCGGTTGGCCTTCCGCCCTGACGTGGTGACCCTGCTCACCTCCCCGCAGGACGCGGCGTGGTTCGCGGTCGTCCAACCTGATGTCGAGGCGTGCCTCTCGCGGGCCGAGCACCATATCGCCGGACTTGAGGTGCCAAAGGCGGATGCTCCGCCCACGCCGCCGATGGTCGGTGATCCCGACCAGCCCGACGGGCAGGCGACGGACGCGCGCCCCCCGCTCAGTCCTCTCACCCTCGCCACAGCCGTGTCGACCGACGCGGCTGCGAAGCCGGACAGCGTTGCCGACGACCTCGGACCGCTGGGTGAGGAGATGTCAGTCCATGCGCGTGAATTCGCCGGGATGCCGACGCCACCCCCCGTCTCGCCCCAAAAGCAGGCCCATCTCGAACGGATGAGAGAGACGCGCATGGGAAAGAAGAAGGCCGCGCAGGTCGATGACCCGACGAGCTTCATCGTCGAGGCACACGGGCATTCCGTGCAGGTTGTGCGCAAGGCGAACGGCACATTCCATCGGAGGCATACCGTCTTCGTCCGCGACGCGAAGTCTGGTGCGCTCAACAAGGAAGTTCGTCAGCGGTCCTTGGACACAAGCGACCGAGCCGTCGCGCGCGGTCTCGCCGTCGAATTCCTGCGACGCGTCGCCGCCGAAAAGCGCGGAATGCCCCTGAATACGGGGGCGACGCAGGGCACCGTGGCTGACCCGGCGGACGCTGGCGGCCAGACGTCGGTAGTGACGGCCGTCGAGCGCTACGTCGCGTCGGAGGACATGGAACGGCTCACACCGAAGACGCAGTCCTCATACCGCAGCGCGCTGGCCGCGCTCGCCGCGTCGCTCGGCCCAGAGACGACGCTCGAGACCGTGGGGCGAAATGACCTGAAACGGCACTGCGACGCGAGGCTCGCACCCGGCTTCCGGTACCGCCCTGTGGACCGGTACGGGCACTGGGGCCGTGTGGACATCATCAAGGAGAAGGCCGTCACGGAGGGAACGGTGAACGCTGACGTGACCACATTCGCCATTCTTTGGAACTGGTGCGCGCGCACGACGGATGCTCGCGGCGAGCCGCTGGTACGACTCACCGTTCCGGTCATGCCGCGGCTGTTCCACGATGACGCTGCGCACCGTCCGTCAGCCAATCCGGAGCGTTCGGCGCGGCTGATGGAGTGCCTCGACACGCACATCGACCAGCTCCAGAGTCAGATCCAGGCAACGGCCGACATGACGACGAAGGTGGGTCTCGACTTGAGTTACGCCCTCCGCCGCGCGCTGTTCGCGCGTGTCGGCATCGTGCTGGCCGGACTGTACGGCGTGCGCCGAGGCAGTATCGCGTCGCTGGCGTGGGAGAACGTGGATCTGGAAGGCACCACGAGCGACGATGGCCCCCAGATCACGTTCCTCCTGAAGAACACGTCCGGTGGGCGCCCGATTCGGCACAGGGTGTTGATCCCGAAGGACGAACTCCCCATGGTCAGCCTGTTGCTGCACACGGTCGGTTCGCTGGGCGCCTCGCCATATGTGTTTCCCAAGGCGACGAACGTCACGAGACACGTGACTGGCGACGAGCTTGGCGCGTGGCTCGATGGCTTCACGGAGCAGGCAGGCTTGCTCTGTCAATGATCGTCTGAAATTCCCCAGGGAGTGATCGTCTCAAATTCCCCACCCGGGTGATTCACAGCTCGGAAGGAGCCGTGAGGGTTGAGCGGACGAGCCCCGCCTTCCGCTTCTCGCGGAGCCGGTAGGAGTCGCCCTTGATGTTGACGGTGGTGGCGTGGTGCAGCAGCCGGTCGAGGATGGCGCTCGCGATCACGGCGTCGCCAAAGACCTCGCCCCACGCCCCGAGACTCTGATTGCTGGTCAGCAGGATCGCGCCGCGTTCGTAGCGCCGGCTGACCAGCTGGAAGAATAGATTCGCGCCCTGCCGATCAATCGGGATGTACCCGATCTCGTCGATGATCAGGAGCTTGGGCTGCGTGAGCAGCTTGAGCCGTTCCTCCAGGCGATTCTCGTACAGCGCCTTGCCGAGCGTGGTGATCAGCGCGGTGGCGGTGGTAAACATCACGCGGAGGCCGAGGCGACAGGCTTCCATGCCGAGGGCCACACTCAGATGCGTTTTGCCGACGCCGGGTGGGCCGAGGAGGAGCGCGTTGGCGCCGTTCGCGACGAAGCGCATGGTGGCGAGTTCCTTGATCACTTTCGGATCAATCGAGGGCTGCGCTTTCCAGTCAAAGCCCTCGAGCGATTTCTGAAAGGGGAAGCGTGCCATCTGAATGCGCATGGTGTGATGCTTCTCCTGTTTCGCGGCGACTTCCGTCGCGAGCACACTGGCCAAGAAGGCGCTGTAGCTCAGCTCCTGCTGCGCCGCCTGCTCCAGCAGCGTCGAGAGTGTCTGCCCGACGCGCGTGAGTCGGAGATGCTGACAGTGCTGCGCCAGCGTCTCCATCTCGACGGCCGGCGAGTGCGTGTCGCGCGTCATACGCCGCACTCCATCGCGTGCTGTTCGTAGACCGCGAGATCGCGCGTCATCACCTCGCCGGCCACGGGATACCGCGGATCGTATTGTGGTGGCGCCGCCAGCATCGGCGTCTGATCCACCCGCAGCAGGCTGGCATAGTGCGCGGGCAGCATCGCCACGGTGTGGCGCGGCTGCCGGGCATGCGTGGCGACGACGGCGTCCCGATGCCAGATCGTGAAATCCTGCGCGTGTTCTTTCACGGTCACCGTGGCGCCGACCAGCTGCGCGGGCACGCTGTAGCGCGCACCATCGATGCTCACCAAGGCATCCGTCGCCACTTTGCGTTCGCGCGTGTGCGGCAGCGCATAGGCGGGGCGGCCATCGAGTGGCGTCAGCGCCTCGCGCGCGAAGCGCACCGCCGGCTGTTCGTGCGTGGTGCCGTGCTCGCGCTGATCGGCGATGGTCGTCGCCCACTCGAGCAGCCACGCATTCAGATGCGCCCACGAGTGAAAGCGCTTCCCGGCGAGCGCGTTACGCACGACGTACTTCACGCCCGACTCGACTTTGCCTTTCGTCTGCGGCCGATACGGCTGACACGCGACGGGCCGCACGCCGTAGTAGCCGCAGAAATCCGCGTAGATCGGGTGCCAGCGAATCGTCTCGCGCGTGTGCAGGAGCACCATCGCCTTCGCGTTGTCGACGAGCATGGTGTCGGTGACGCCGCCGAAATGCTGAAAGGCCTGTTCGTGGCCCGCGATCCACTCGCGCAGGCGCTGCCGCGCAAACGCGACCGCAAAGCAGCGGCGGGAAAAGCCGAGCGTCATGACGAAGAGCTGCACGACTTCGCGGACGTCGCCGATCCACACCCTTGTCGACCCGAAGTCGACCTGCGCCTGGGCCCCGGGTGCCGTCTCGTAGCGGACCGTCGCGGCTGGCGGGGCGGCGGTCTTCCGCAGCGGCACGACCGCGCGCCGCACGATGATCACCGAGCCGGGAAAGCCGCGCTCCCGCAGCTCACGGAACAGCACCGTGGCGTTGTACTCCACCTCCGGTGCCCGGCAGGCCAGCCACTCCTTGTACGGATCAAGGCACGACACGACCGCCCGTGGGGCGCGAGGCGCGAATTGCCCTCGCTGCTCCCACGTCCGCACCGTCTTCCGGTCGAGGCCGTACGCCCGGGCCACGGCGGCCACCGCCTCGCCTCTGGCGCGCGCCTGCACGACCTGCTCCACCACCGTCTCCGTCACCATCGTGTCTGCTCCGAGCCAAGGCTGCTCGGAAGATGCCGGTCCCTCAGATCCTGCGGCCCAGTCCAGTCTGCTGTCCATCGCCCAGCTCCCGCGGTGGGGGTGGGGAATTTGAGACGATCACTGGGTGGGGAATTTCAGACGATCACTGACAG
>JANNXU010000071.1:0-25257 GCA_031409715.1 Gemmatimonadaceae bacterium
ATCCTGATCACGACGGCCAAGCGCTGAGCATCGGCAGGTGCGGATGTGCGACGGCGGGGCGGCGCGGGGTGCGGCGGTCCCCCGGCAGCCGGTCGTGCCCGCACGGTGACACCCCGCGCCGGGGGGGGGGCCGGGCGCCCCCCGCGCGGCCCCGCCGTCGCACATCCGCACCTGCCGATGCTCAGCGCTTGGCCGTCGTGATCAGGATCGCCCCGGCCCCGTGATCCATGCCCCACCGCGCCGACGCCTGGATCGGGTCCAGGTAGCGCACCGACTCGATGTTGCGCGGCGACAGGGTCCGCAGCTCCTCCACACCAGGCAACCGCTGCGTGTCGAGGTACACCTGCAAGGCGGACGACTTGCCGAAGAAACTCTCGGATGTGCGCGTCCGCATCCAGTTGCCGCGGAGCGCGAGGAGCACGTCGTACATGTTCGTGTACTCGGTGGCCAGAATTTCATCGCGCGTCAGCGATTGCCGGTCGGTGCGACGGGCAGCGGGCGCGGAGCCGCGCATCACCTCGCCCGTGCCCGGCTGCACGCCGATGCCGACACGCCGTGGCGCCTCGCTCGAATCAGCATCGGCCGGAGTCTCCGTCGTGACCTGCGGTGTGACCTCCGGGGCGGGGGACGGCGTGGTCGACGCCGAGCCGCCCGCGCATGCGGCGAGCATCGCGCTGAGCAGCGGCACGGTGAGCCGAAGGACCTTCTTGGCGGTATCCATGGACTGCGCTCGTCGGTGGTGAGGGGAAGCGCGTCGCGGGAGTCACCTGCGGCGGTCAAGCAGTGGAATCATACTCCGGATACACCACGGCGCCTCACCACGTTTGGCGTCCAGATCGTGCGGCCGGGGCCTGTCAGCGCTCGCGCAACGCCGACAGCAGGCGTTGCCCCGGACGACCGGTCACCGGCTGGCCCAGTCGCGCTTGCTCCAGCGTCACAGCCACCCGAACGGGCGGCGTGAGGAGGCCATCCGGCGCGCCGATCGCATGCCCGCGAGCAAGGAGAAGGCGCTGCAACTCGCGCCGATCGGCCCGCGAAAGTCCGGGATCATCGGTGGGCCACGCCGCGATGATCGCACCGCCGCCTCGCAGCCGATCGGACAGGTGCGCAATCGCCAGCGCGTAGCTCTCGGCAGCGTTGTAGCGGTAGATCGCCTCGAAGTTGACCGTGACGAGAAACGCGGGGCCCGCGGGGCCGGCAGGCAGGAAGAGGCCAGCCGTCAGCGTGGGGTCGATGCCGCCGGCGACGAGCGGTGTTCCGTCGGCGCGCACGATGCCGCGCGCCACCCAGGTGGAGAGCGATCGCCGGACCCGGCGCCCCTCGCCATGCGTGTTGAATGGCATTCCGGTACCGTGCGCCGGCAGACGCACCTCCATCCCCCACGGCACACCGCGGCGCCATCCCGCGAGTCGCAGGTAGTTGGCTGTGGACGCCAGTGCATCGGCGGTGCTGCCCATCAGGTCGCGCCGACCGTCGCCGTCGAAATCCACGGCGCGGCCCCAGAAGATCCCCGGCATGAACTGCGTCTGCCCGAATGCGCCCGCCCACGAGCCGCGGAACTGGTCGCGCGTGACGTGCCCGCCCTGCAGGATGCGCAAAGCGCCGATCAGCTCGCCGCGAAAGTACGCCTGACGCCGGCCCAGACAGCCCAGCGTCGCCAGCGACCGCACCACGTCGAAGGTGCCAGTGCCGCGCCCGAAGTTGCTCTCGATGCCCCACACCGCCGCCACCGACGCCGCGTCCACGCCGTAGCGTTGCGCCACGCGCTCGAACAGCACCTCGTGCTCACGCAGCAGCCGCGTCCCGTCGGCCACCAGCTCGTCATCTGCCATCACTGCCACGTAGTCCCAGATCGGCAGCCGGAACTCGGGCTGGGCGTCGAGCTGCGCAAGAACGGCCGAGTCCGGCTGCACGCCCTCGAGCTCACGCCACGTCGCGGGCGTGATGCCTCGGGCGGTACGCGAGGCGCGAAGCGCCGACAGGCACCGGTCGAACGACGCACGATGCTGGGCCGCGACCCGGGTGCCGGGAAACAGTATCGCGACGAACGAAAAGGCGGCAATGGAGTGGCGCAGGCGCATGGGGGGAGGATAGCCCGGCGCGCCGCAGCGTGTGCCACTCCTGCTGCGTACTGGCGGAGAAGGTTGACGCCGCTGCACCGTACGGCATCGGCGACTGGTTCGCCCAAGGCTCACCCACTACTCCACGCCCACGCCCATGACGCGACTCCCCACGCGTGCTGCGGTCCGCACGGTCCTGCTGGCCTCCGCCGGCGCGACGCTCCTGCCCGCGCAACGGCCCGCCGCCCGTCCCGCCTTACCGGTCGCCGCCGCCGCTCCCGCCGCCGTCAGTCCGGCCGACCTGCTCAAGCCGCTCAAGTGGCGCTCGGTCGGTCCGGCCAACAACGCCGGCCGCATCTCCGTCGTCACCGGCGTGGCCGGCGACCCGCTCACGTACTACGTGGCCGGCGCCAACGGCGGCATCATCAAGACCACCAACGGCGGCGCGACCTTCGAGCCGATCTTCGACGACCAGAGCGCCGGCTCGATCGGGGCCATCGCCGTCGCACCGAGCGACCCGAACATCGTCTACGTCGGCACCGGCGAAGGCAACCCGCGCAACAACGCGTCGGTCGGCGACGGGATGTACAAGTCCGTCGACGGCGGCGCGCACTGGATGAAGATCGGCCTCGAGAAATCGGACAAGATCGCGCGCCTCGTGATCGATTCGCGCAACCCCGACATCGTCTACGCCTGCGTGCTGGGCCGCGAGTGGGGGCCCAGCGAGGAACGCGGCGTCTTCCGCACCAATGACGGTGGCGCGACCTGGAAGAAGGTGCTCTACGTCGATACGCAGACGTCGTGCTCCGACATCACGGCCGACCCGTCCAACAGCAACATCGTCTACGCCGGCATGTACACCTACCGGCGCTGGGCGTGGCATCTGGAATCGGGATCCGGCAACACCGCCGTCTGGAAGTCCGTCAACGGCGGCACCACCTGGGAGCGCCTCTCCGGCGCCGACCGCATGCTCGGACTGCCCCGCACGGCCATGGACCGCATCGGCGTCGCGGTCGCACCGAGTGACCCGAACATCGTCTACGTGCTCAGCGAGACCAAGGACGAGGGAGAGCTCTGGCGCAGCGATGACGCCGGCAAGTCGTGGCGCGTCGTCAACCGCGACCCGAACATCAACTTCCGCCCGTTCTACTACGCCGACCTCCGCGTCGATCCGAAGAACCCCAACCGCGTCTTCACGCTCTCGGGTGGGCTCTACTTCAGCGAGGACGGCGGCCGCAACTTCACCACCATCGCCCGCGACGTGCACGGCGACCACCAGGCGATGTGGATCGACCCCGTGGACCCGCGCTACATCCTGAGCGGCAGCGACGGCGGCTGGCAGGTGAGCCGCGACGGCGGCAAGAACTGGGATGTCGTCAACACGTTCGCGTTCACGCAGCTCTACCACATCAACTACGACATGCAGACGCCGTACAAGGTCTGCGGCGGACTGCAGGACAACGGCAACTGGTGCGGTGCCAGCAACTCGCTCTCGACACAGGGCATCCGTCAGGCGGACTGGTACAACATCTCCGGCGGCGACGGTTTCTTCACCGTGCCGCGCCTCGACAAGCCGTGGATCGTCTTCAGCAACGCGCAGGGCGGGATGCTCAACGTCACCGACACCCGCAGTGGCGTACAGAAGACGATCTACCCGTACCCCAACCGCGTCGGCAGCGTCGGCGATGCGATGCTGGGCCACAAGTACCGCTTCAACTGGAATGCGCCGATCGCGCTCTCGCCGCAGAACCCGGGCGTGGTGTACTTCGGCGGCAACGTGATGTTCAAGTCGACCGACAATGGCCTGAACTGGGCGGTCATCTCTCCCGACCTCACCACCAACGACCCCAAGAAGCAGGTATCGTCGGGCGGCGAGATCGTGGTGGACAATACCGCGGCCGAGTTCCACACGACGCTGCTCAGCATCGCCCCGTCCCCGCTCGACTCGAACGTCATCTGGACCTCCAGCGACGACGGGATGGTGCACGTCACGCGTGACGGCGGCAAGACGTGGACGAGCGTGTTCAGCAACGTCCCCGGCCTCAAGCCCAACGCGTGGCTGGCCACGATCGAAGCCTCGCACTTCGAAGTCGGCACCGCCTACGTCACAGCCGACCACCATCAGGACGACGACTACACGCCGTTCGTCTACATGACGAACGACTTCGGCAAGACGTGGAAGAGCATCCGCGGCGACCTCCCCGACCGCGCCTGGTGGACCCACGTGATCCGCGAGGATCCGCGCAACAGGAACCTGCTCTACGTCGGCACCGAGGCGGGCGTCTGGGCCTCGTGGAACCGTGGCACCACGTGGGTCTCGCTCCGCGGCAGCCTGCCCATCACGCCGGTGCGTGACATGCAGATCCACCCCCGCGACAACGACCTGCTGCTGGCCACGCACGGTCGCGGCCTCTACATCCTCGACGACCTGACGCCGCTGCAGAAGCTGGCCGACGTGCAGGCCAACGAGGCGGAGCTGTTCGACATGCGCCCCGCCGTGCGCTGGACCACCTGGAGCCGCGACGGCAACCTCGGCCAGCGTCGCTACGCCGGCGAGAACCCGCCGGTCGGTGCGACGATCTCGTACTACCTCAAGGCGCAGCCGGAAGGTGAGGTGAACGTCGAGGTCGCCGATGCCGCCGGAAAGCTCGTGCGCCGGTTCAGCCGAGTGGTTGATGAGCCGGGCGTGAACCGCCTGACGTGGGATCTGCGCGAGGAGGCCGCAGCCGGCGCCGGTGGTGGCGGACGCGGCGGAAACCGAGGCGCAGCGCCCGCTGGTCCACCAGCCGACACGTCGCTCAAGGCGCTCCGTGAGCGCCGTCGGGCTGCAGCCGCCGCAGAGCGTGGTGCCGGCGAGGAGGAGAACTTCTTCGGTCCCGCGTCAGCCGCCGTGCTGCCGGGCACGTACCAGGTCACGTTGATCGTCAACGGCAAGCGCTACACCAAGCCCGTCACCGTGCAGAACGATCCGCGCATCGAGATGACGCCGGCGCAGGTGGTCGCGCAGCACGACGCGGCGAAGGCCGTCGAGGCCACGCAGGCACGGGTCGCCCGCGTCATCAGTAGCGTGGATGACCTCAGCCGGCAGCTCACCGCCATGCAGGTCACCCTGCGCGGCAGCCGCGAAGCCGCCGGTGCCGCCGCCCTCGGCCAGATCGACAGCACGCTGAAGGAACTGAAGGTGTTCCGCGACTCCGTGCTCGCTCGTCCGCTGGCAGGACTCGGCTATCGCCAGTATCCGCGCCTGCGCGAAGAGGCGCAGACCATCAGCGGCATGATCTCACGGCCGCAGTGGCCGATCACCGCCGGTGAACAGCTCCGCTCCGGCGAGCTCGTGGTCGAGACCGACGACGCGCAGCGCCGGCTCGACACCATCGTCCGCGACCGGATCGGCAAGATCAACGATCTGCTCAAGGGCACACAGCACGTCATCACTCCCAACATGCCACGCGTGGTGCAGTAGCGTTTCGAAGGGTCCAACCGGAACAGCAACTCTTTTCACGCAGAGGCAGCCGAGGAGCAGAGGGAACGGCGCAAGCAGAACGGCATGAGGAACTGCGTGCGCGTCACGCGCGCGCAGTTCCCATCACGTTGTGTTGTTCTCCCGCACCTCTGCTCCTCTGCTGCCTCTGCGTGAAAAGAGTTGCAGTTGCAGTCGCTGTTGCTCTTGCCGTCGCTTTTCGAGTTGCCGCTACCTCGCCTGATCGCTGCCGCCTCCCCAGTCACTCCACAGTTCGTGACCCCACGTTGTTCGTTCGTCGTACCGTGTGCCATCACGATCCTGTCGGCGATGTCGCTGCAGGCGCAGGTCACTTCCATCACGCGCACTCCCGAGGCGCGGCGCTCGGTGCGTGCGGCGCGGGCCGCGACGAACATCCGCCTCGACGGCGCCCTCGACGACGCCGCCTGGGCCACCGCCGAGCAAGCGACGGATTTCGTGCAGGCCGAGCCGCTGAGCGGGCAGCCGGCCAGCCAGCAGACCGAAGTGCGCGTCATGTTCGACGCCGACTACCTCTACATCGGCGCCCGCATGCACGACGCCGATCTGGCGCACGCCGTCGTCAATGACATCCGCAAGGACTTCATCGAGGAGGATCAGGACGACTTCGAGGTGCTGCTCGACACCTTCGGCGACCGTCGCAACGGATATGTGTTTTCCACCAACCTCAAGGGCGCACGTCACGACCGGCAGGTGGCCCTCGAGGGCCGCGAACTGAACCGGAGCTGGGACGCCGTCTGGGAGGTGCGCACGCAGCAGCAGGCCGATGGCTGGACGGCCGAGATGCGCATTCCCTTTCGCGCCCTCCGGTTCGACCGCAGCAGCAACGCCACCTGGGGCATCAACTTCTCCCGCCGGCTCCGCCGCGTGAACGAGATCTCGTTCTGGTCACCGGTGCCGCGCGCCTTCTCGCTGAATCGTGTCTCGCTGGCAGGCAGTCTGGTGGGTCTCGAGACCGGCGCCGCCGGTCGTGACCTGCGCGTGAAGCCGTACATCTCGAACAACGCCGTCCGCGCCCTCGGCACCATCGCGGCACCGTCGCCGACGATGCAGAATGCCGTCAACGTCGGCGGCGACGTCAAGGCCGCACTCACCAGTGGCCTCACCCTCGACGTCACCGTCAATCCCGACTTCGGGCAGGTCGAAGCCGACGAGCAGCAGGTGAACCTGACGCAGTTCTCACAGTTCTTCCCCGAAAAGCGCGACTTCTTCCTCGAGAACTCGGGGGTCTTCTACGTCGGTGACGCGGCGCGGCGCAGCGCGGCGAACATCCCCACGCCCGACGAGGACAACCTCCTTTTCTTCTCCCGCCGCATCGGCCTCACCGCCGGCGGCGTGCCGATCCCGATCCTCGGCGGGATTCGCCTCACCGGCAAACTGAGCGAACGCACCCGCATCGGAGTGATGAGCGTGCAGGATCGCGCCGTGAGTGGCGAACCGGCGTCCAACGCCAGCGTCGTGCGCTTTCGCCAGAACCTCGGGCGCGTCGGCAATGACGTCGGCTTCTTCCTGATGCAGAACGTGCACACCTCCGGCGCGGCCTACACCAACCGCGTCATCGGGATCGACAAGAACATCCGCCCGTTCGGCATCCTCGACTGGAACTCGTACATCGCCACCACCAGCACCACCGGCAAGACGGGCAGCGCCTACGCCGTGCGATCGACGGTGAACTGGGAAGGCGTCTTCTTCCACATCAAGACCGGCGCCATGGAACTCGGCCCCGGCTTCCAGAACGACCTCGGGTTCTACCGCCGAGTGGGCATGAGGAAGTATCTCATCGACACCGGCATCCGGCCACGGTCGGCCTGGCTGCGCGCCCACGGCATTCGCGAGCTGCACCCGCACATCGGCTGGAACTACATCGAGAATCTCGACGGCGGACTCCTCGCCAAGACGCTGCACACCGGCCAATCGTTCTTCTTCAACAACGGCGCGGTATTCGAGTACTCGGTCAACCCGACGGCCAACCGGCTCTCGGCGCCCTTCCGCCCCAACACGAAGATGGCACAGCCCATCCCGGCGGGGCTCTACAGCTGGACCGAACAGTGGCTGCTGCTGACCACCGACCAGAGCCGCATGTTCGCCGCCGACACCAAGTACACCTTCGGCGGCCTGTACGACGGCTCGCAGCGGACCGCCGGACTCTCGGTGCGGTATCGCCCCAGCTACCGCTTCCGCGCCAGCGTCGGGGTGCAGCGCACCGAGGCGATGCTCAACACTCCGAACCTGCGCTTCGTCAACAGCCTCACCACGGTCAAGACGAGCTACTCGTTCACCACCAACATGTTCGTCGATGCGCTGTCGCAGTACGATGCCGTCAGCAAGCAATTCAACGCGAACATTCGCTTCAACCTGATCCATCACCCGCTCAGCGACCTGTTCATCGTCTACAACGACCAGCGCATCCTGACACCCGACGCCCCGATCGCCGGCCGCGGCATCATCGTCAAGTTCACGCAGATGATGTCATTCTGATCGACGATGTGCGATGTGACGGCGAGGCGTGGCCGCTGCCACTGTGGCTGGGGTGTGACAGGAGCGAAACGCGCAGCCGTCGTGCAACGCGCCGTCAGCACGCGGTGAGCGCTTACTCGAACACGTCCGCCAGCGCGCATCGGAAGCCCGGCAACACGTCCTCGCCCGACAGTTCGCCGCCGACCGGCACGTCGGTGTCGGAGCCATCGCTGCGATGGACCCGTGCTGTTCCACGCACCGGGTCGATCACCCACACCAGCTGAACACCGGCCTCGAGCCACTCGCCGGTTTTCCGCAGCACTTCACCGGCTCGGTCACCCGGCGACAGAATTTCGGCCACCATATCCGGCGCCATCCGTGCGTAGCCTGTCGCCGAAATCAGGTGCAGTCGAGTTGTGATCACGTACGCCACATCCGGCGCGCGGACAGTGTCGGGATCCGACGCGATGTGAAACCCCGTGTCCTGCCCGAACACCGCACCCAGCCGCTGCGAATGCACGTGGTTCCACAGCAGCGCCGACAGCGTCGCCGCGTACCGGCCGTGTCGGGAACTCGGTGGCTCCCGCACGATCATCCGCCCACACACCAGCTCCGTGGACTTGTGCAACGGCTGATCATGCAACAGCTCGTCAGCGGTCATCAGTGGCGGGACGATCATGGTGGCGCTCTCCGTGTCGGTGATGGCAGCAAGCGACGCCCTGCACAATGCCACCACCCGCCCGAAAATGCGTCACCATTTTCACGCACCCAGCATCACATCACAGCGTCGCCCGCACCGGCGTCAGCCACCCGAACGTGTCCGTGGCGCGCCCGTTCGCAATGTCGAGAAAGGCCGTCTGCAGATGCTTCGTCACCGGCCCCACCACCCCCGTGCCCACCTTGATCCGGTCCACGCTCCGCACCGGCGTCAGCTCCGCCGCCGTGCCCGTGAAGAACACTTCGTCCGCCGTGTAGAGCATCTCGCGCGGGATCACCTGCTCGCGCACGGCAAGCCCGTCACGCTGCGCCAGTCGGATGATGCTGTCGCGCGTGATGCCACCCAGCAGCGATCCGTCCAGCGGCGTCGTCACCAGGGCGCCATCCATCACCAGAAACACGTTCTGCCCCGACCCTTCACTCACCGTCCCACCGGGACTGAGTGCGATCGCCTCGGCAAACCCGTTCGCCAGGGCCTCCATCTTGATCAGCTGCCCACCCAGATAGTTGCCGGCGATCTTCGCCAGCGACGGGATGGTGTTCGGCGCAAACCGGTGCCAGCTCGACACGCACGCATCCACGCCCAGCTCCAGCGCATCGGCACCCAGGTACGCGCCCCACGGCCAGCACGGCAGGTACACCTCGATCGGGCTCGCGAAGGGCACCATCCCCGCCGCGCCGTAGCCGCGCACCACCATCGGGCGCAAATAGCACGAATCGAGGTTGTTCTTCACCACCAGCGCGCAGCACGCCGCCGTCAACTCGTCGAGCGTGTACGCCAGCTCCATGCGATAGATCTTCACCGAATTGAACAGGCGCGTCAGATGCTCGCGCAGACGGAAGATCGCCGGCCCATGCGGCGTGTGATAGCAGCGAATGCCCTCGAATGCCGATGACCCGAACTGCATCGAGTGGCTCAGCACGTGCACGTGTGCGTCAGCCCATGGGATGAACTCCCCGTCCCGCCAGATCCACTCGGTTGCCGCTATCTGACTCATGTCGTGCCCTGTGAGTGATGATGAATGCCGGCGACAGGTGCCTGCCGCGCCACCGATGCCTGCCGTCTTGTCCGCCGTGATGTCTGCCGTGCTGCTGCGATGCGACGTGCTGCCTGCGATACCACGTGCTGCGTGCTGTGCGACGTGCCTGCTACAGCAGCGAGTTCACCGCGCCGCCGTCCACGAGAATCGCCTGGCCGGTGATGAACGCTGCCGGCTCCGACGCAAGAAAGGCGATCGTCGCTGCACATTCCTCGGGCCGGCCCAGCCGGCCGGCCGGCGTCTGCGCCACCCAGCCGGCGTACACCTGCTCGCGCGTGGCGCCGGTGCGCTGCACGTTCGCCGCCGCCAGCGCCTCCAGTCGCTCGGTGGCAGTGAAGCCCGGCAGCACCGTATTCACCGTCACGCCGTCGGCCGCCACTTCGTTGGCGAGCGTGCGCAGGTAGCCCGTCACCGCCGCGCGCAGGCTGTTGCTCAGCACCAGCGACGGCACCGGCTCCTTCACCGCCTTCGACGTGATGCTCACCACCCGGCCCCACTTCCGTTCGCGCATGCCGGGCACGAACGCGCGCGTCAGCTCAACCGCGCTCCGCAGCAGCAGTTCGCTCGCCGCCGTCCACGCCGCCCAGTCGTGGTGCATCGCCGGTCCGGTCGGCGGCCCGCCGGTGTTGGCGATCAGGATGTCCACGTGCCCGTAGCGCGCCGTCACGTCGCGTACCACCTGCTGCACGCCCTCCATGGTCGCGAGGTCGGCGACGAGTGCCAGTACCGGTGCACCGAGCGCCTCGAGCTTTGCGGCGGCCGCGCCGATTGCCGTGGCGTCACGCGAACAGATCGCCAGCGAGCACCCCTCACGCGCCAACGCCTCGGCCGTCGCAAACGCAATCCCCTTGCTCGCGCCGCAGACCAGCGCCACGCGACCGCGGATCCCGAAATCCATGCTACCTCGACCCGCTGCGGATGTAGGCGTCGGTACCGTCCAGCCAGTCCTGGCGAGGCGGGTTGAACACGTCCATGTCCAGCGTATCCTCCAGCGCCTCGGCACGGTGCCGCACCATGCTGGGGATCACCAGCACCTCACCCGGTGCGACGTCGATGTACGTGTCGCCCGGCGCATCGGCGTGTGCCCCGATCCAGAAGCGCAGCCGGCCCGACAGGATGTACGTGAACTGCTCGTTGATGTGATCGTGCGCCGGCACGATCGCCCCCTGCTTCAGGTGCACGTGGGCCATCATCATCTTCTCGGACGTGATGAGCTGACGGCTGATGAGCGGGGTCAGTTCCTCGACGGGAACGCTGGCCCAGGCCTGGTGACGGACGTCGGACATGGTGGCACGCTGGCGGGAGAGGGGAACGGGAACGGCCGTGCTCACCGCAAACTATTGCGGTCGTGGTTCATGTGACGGTCGCGCGCTGCGCGGCGACGCACCGCATGACACCCGCACCACACCGGCCCCTCCGGCAGCGGCGACCACGCCATGCCGCAGTAGATTCTCCCGCATGACCACTGCGCACGCCCGCTTCCGCATCCGCTGCGACAGCGGGGCCCATCAGGTCGCACTCGACCCGGCGCGCTACTGGCGGCCCGTCGGCTGCCCGGTCTGCAAGCGCCCCATCGATCGCCTGCGCCTCCGCCGCGCTGGCGAGTTCCTGGCGGGTCGCGCGCCACGTTCCGGTGTGCGCTTCGGCGACGCCCTCCGCCTCGTGCCGCTCGATGGCCTCGCGCTCCTCTGGACGCTCGTCATCCTCGCCGTCACGCTGGTCCTGCATACGCTGGCCGACGCGTGGTGGCCGGCCACGATCCTGCTCTTCCTCGGTCGGTGGCCCTGGCTGCTGCCGGCACTGCCGCTGCTGCTCCTGGCGGCAGTTCTGCGACAGCGTCGTGCCGCCGCGATCACACTCGCGACCACCGTCCTGGCGCTCTACGGCGTGATGGAGTTCTCGCTCGGACTCGGCCGGTTCATCGGCGGATCCCTGCCGGCGACGCGCACCCGCGTCATCACCTTCAACATCGACGGCGACGGGCCCGCCGAGCTGCAGCTCGTCGCACTGGTGGCGGAGTGGGAGCCCGATGTGCTCGCCGTGCAGGAGTGCGCGGAGCGCGCGCGAAACCAGCTGGCGCGCATCCCCGGCTACGTCAGCGATCTCGGCCCCACCTGCCTGCTCACGAAGTTTCCCATCGTGCGCATCGACTCGCTCCGCCGCGACAACTTCGCCCGGGCCGGCGGTGCCGCCTACGTCAGGCGCTACCGCCTGCGGGCGCCATCAGGCGACTTCGATGTCACCAACGTGCACCTCGACACCCCGCGCAAGGCGTTCGAGGCGCTGATGACCGGTCGCGACGACGCCACCGGCACCATCGAGCAGAAGACCGCCGTGCGCGAAGTGGAATCGCGCGTTGCGCGGCGCTGGGTCGACCAGGGCGAGGGGCCGCGCCTCGTTGCGGGCGACTTCAACATGCCCACCGAGAGCGCGATCTTCCGCGCCCATTGGGGCTCGCTCACCGATGGCTTCGAGCGCGCGGGCTTCGGCTTCGGATACTCGCGCCTCAACGGGTGGATCCGCCTCCGCATCGACCACGTGCTCGCCGACGACGGCTGGGTCGTGAAATCGGCGAGACTGCTGCCGGATTACGGCTCCGACCACCTGCCGGTGATGGTCGAGGTGGAGCGCCGGCGCTGACGTCAGCGCTGGCGGGTCGGGCGCCGCATGACGCTGCCGATCGGCACCCGCCGTCCTGACGCGGTCTGCAGCAACTGCGGCAGCAGGACGTCGTCCTCCAGCGAGTGCGCCGGCAGCGCTGACTCCCCGACCACGCGCGGTGACACGGTCTGCGACAGCACTGCGGCCGGCAGCGCGTACTCGTCATACGACTCCAGCTCCACCGTCCAGCCGAAGTCCTGCAGGGCGGCCACCGTCACCGCCGATGTGACCTGCGGCGCCGCGACCAGCACCGGCGCCATCACCTCGCCTCCGAACGCGCTCGCCCGCCAGTGCCCGCGCACCCGCACCTCGAGCGGCACACGCCGGCCTGAGAAGAAGGCGCTGTTCTCGAGCCGGCCGAACGCCGTCAGCGCCCCCGGGCCGGTGAAGATCGGGTCAGGCGCCTCCATGTCACCGTCAACCAGTTGCGACTGCGGCGGGAACAGCCAGATGCTGCCGATGCCCAGCACATGGCCCACCTCGTGCTGGATCAGGTCGTCCAGCTTGCGATCGGAAAGCTGCGACCAGGTCAGCGCGTTGATCTGAATCGTGCCGAGCAGCGGCAGTCCCGAGTCGCGCACGAGGCAGGGTCCACCCTGCCCGGCGATGCGCGTGGCGAGCGTGTCGAGCTTGATCAGGACGCGCAGGCCCGGCACGAACTGGGCGATCGGCACGCTGTTGCGGCACTCGTTCAGCGCCAGCCGCACGAACTCACCGGGCGGTGACGTCCGGATCACGCGCCGCCACTTCTGCGTCACCCGCGACATGCTCGCCACGACCCGTTCCGGCAGCGGATTCTGCGGATTGCCGTCGACCAGATCGAGCTGGAACGTCGACGCCGCGAGCGTCGTGAGCGTATCGCGCGAGGTCAGCGGTCCGTACGCGGCGCGGACCACCGTGCGACCCGCAGCCGCCCCGATCAGGTACCCCTTGCGTACCGTCACCAGCCCGGCCGTTTCAGTCGTGAGCACCGTGCCGAGCGCCGACACGGCCTCACCTGCCGCATTTCGCGCGATCAGCGTGAAGGGCACGCTGTCGCCGAGGTCCACCGTGCGCGGCGCGATCACCAGCCGGATGCTCGTCAGTGCCGCGAGCCGCACGGTCAACCGCCGACGCGTGGTATCGCTGCCCACGATCGCCAGCAGGTCGGCCTGCCCGCCGGTGCGCAGCGTCACCTGTGCGCGCCCCACCGACAGCGGTGCAACGGTGACCACCATCGAGTCGCTGCTGGCGAACCGCGGCGCGACCTCAGGCAGCGGCACGCCGGCTGCCGTCGTCACCGATGCACGCAGGTCCACGGCATCCGAGATGTTCACGGTGTCCGGCGAGGCCAGCGTCATCGTGATCGGACGCGCCACGATGCGCAGCGTGCGCACCGCCGTCACGCCGCCGGCCACGAGCGTCACCATCACCGCGCCAAGGTTGCGGCCGCGCACGACCCCGCCGCCGCTGATCGACCCGACCGTCGTGTCGGCCGACGACCACGCGATGCTGGGCGGCGTGACGACGGCGTTCTCGCGATTCAGCGTGCGGGCACGGGCCGTCACCGAGTCGCCCACCAGCACACTGTCGGCATCGAGCTCGATCTCGACGCGCACCACCTGCGTCAGCGGCGGCGAGCCGGAGGTCGCACCATCGCTGCACGACGCCGCGCCGAGCGCCAGCACGCCTGCCAGCACTCCCGGCACCACTCGGCGCACGCGGACGCGCACCACGCTTTCTGGGGGAGTCGGCACCCGGGTAAGTTAGAGAGAGACGCGAACTTGCAACTACCGAGCTGAACCGACCTGATGCCGTCCGTACCGATGTCCGATTCCCCGACGCCACCCGAGACGCCGGCCTACGATCCGTCCACCGTCGAGTCCGTCTGGCAGACGCGCTGGGCCGAGCGAGGCACCAATGCACCGGAACTCGCCACCGGACGCGATCCCTACTACCAGCTCATGATGTTCCCCTACCCGTCGGCGGAGGGGCTCCACATCGGCAACCTCTTCGCCTTCACGGGCGCGGACATCCACGGCCGGTTCCAGCGCCTGCAGGGCCGCACCGTCTTCGAACCAATCGGATTCGACAGCTTTGGGATCCACTCGGAGAATTTCGCCATCAAGGTCGGGGCACACCCCGCCAGGCTGACCCCGCGAAACGTCGAAAACTTCCGCCGGCAGCTCCACAGGGCAGGCCTGATGGTGGACTGGAGCAAGGAAGTCGTCACCAGCGACCCCGGCTACTACAAGTGGACGCAGTGGCTCTTCCTGCAGCTCTACAAGCAGGGGCTGGCCTATAAAAAGGCGGCCGCCGTCAACTGGTGCCCGAGCTGCAAGACCGTGCTCGCCAATGAGCAGGTGAAGGATGGCCACTGCGAGCGCTGCGACTCGCTGGTCGAGCAGCGGCTGCTCGAGCAGTGGTTCTTCCGCACCTCCCAGTACGCCCCTCGCCTGCTGGACAACATCGCCACGCTCGACTGGAGCGAGACCACCCGGCAGGCCCAGCGAAACTGGATCGGCCGGAGCGAAGGCGCGCACGTCACCTTCCGCGTCGCCAACGCGCACGACGTCACGGTCTTCACCACCCGCCCCGACACGATCTTCGGCGCCACCTGGGTGGTGCTCGCCCCCGAGCACCCGCTCGTCCACGAGATCACCACCCCGGCGCAGCGCTCGGTGGTGGACGAGTATCTCGAGCGCACCAAGACGCAGGACGTCGTCTCGCGGAAGGTGAACAAGGAGAAGACCGGTGTCTTCACCGGCGCGGTTGCGATCAACCCGGCCACCGGCCAGCCGATCCCGGTCTGGGTCGCGGACTACGTGCTGATGGAGTACGGCACCGGTGCCGTCATGGGCGTGCCCGGCCACGACGAGCGCGACTTCGAGTTCGCCGAAAAGTTCGCGCTGCCGATCGTGCGCGTGGTGGCCGGCGTCGATGACGATGCCGCCGCGCCGCTGACCGCCGCCTACGCCGCCAAGCGTGATGCCGACCTGCTGGTGAATTCGGCGCACTTCTCCGGCATGCCGGTGCCGCAGGCGAAGAAGGCCGTCGTGGCGTGGCTCGAGGAACGCGGCAGCGCCAGGCCGGTCGTGAACTACCGCCTCAACGACTGGTGCATCTCACGGCAGCGCTACTGGGGCCCGCCGATCCCGATCATCTATTGCGACAGCTGCGGCCCGGTGCCGGTCCCTGAGGACCAGCTCCCCGTCGTGCTGCCGCTGATCGAGGATTTCCGTCCCGACGACAGCGGCATCTCCCCGCTCGCGCGTCACGACGAGTGGTACCGCGTGCCCTGCCCGCAGTGCGGCGTCATGTCGCGCCGCGAGACCGACGTCAGCGACACCTTCCTCGACAGTGCCTGGTACTTCCTGCGCTATCCCAGCGCCGACCGCACCGACGTGCCGTTCGACGCGGCACTCACGAAGAAGTGGCTGCCCGTCACCACCTACATCGGTGGCAACGAGCACGCGGTGCTGCACCTGCTCTACTCGCGATTCATCACGATGGTGCTGAAGGACGCAGGACTGATCGACTTCGAGGAGCCGTTCACGCGGTTCCGCGCCCACGGCATGATCATTCGTGACGGCGCGAAGATGTCCAAGTCCAAGGGCAACGTCATCAATCCCGATGAGCTCATCGACCGCTGGGGCGCCGACAGTTTCCGCACCTACCTGATGTTCCTCGGCCCCTACGAGGAAGGCGGCGACTACCGCGACAGCGGCATCACCGGCGTGCGCCGCTTCCTCGACCGCACCTGGGGGTCGGTCCACGAGTGCGTCACCACCGGCACCGCCGACCCCACGGTGATGCGCAAGCTCCACGCGACCATCAAGAAGGTCACGGAAGACATTCCTGCACTCGGCTACAACACCGCCATCGCCGCGATGATGGAGTACGTCAACGTGCTGCGCGCCAGCGAGCGCACCGTGCACCACGATGAGGTGGCGCCGCTGGTGCAGCTCGTCGCACCGTTCGCGCCACATCTGGCCGAACAATGCTGGGAGGTGCTTGGCCACTCCGGCGGCTCGATCTTCGACGCTGGCTGGCCCACGTTCGATCCGGCCATGCTCGTGGCCGACACCCTCACGATCGCCGTCCAGATCAACGGCAAGACGCGCGGCACGGTGCAGGTCGCCCGTGACGCTACCCAGGACGACGTCTACGCCGCCGCATTGAAGGAACCGAACATCGCCAAGTTCGTCACCACCGTGCCGAAGAAGATCATCTACGTCCCGGGCCGGCTCCTCAACATCGTGGTCTGATTCCGTTCGCGTCCGTCATCGGCTGGACCATCTGGGCTGCGGGAACAGCAGGACCATCTGGACCCCAGGAACGGCAGGAACGGCAGGAACAGCAGGAACGGCAGGAACAGCAGGAACAGCAGGAACAGCAAAACGCAAAAGAGCGAACAGCCGCAAAACAGCACGACATCCACTGAACGAGAGCGGCGCTCCCTGCCTCACGAAGCGCCGCCTTTTTTGGAGTGAACACCCCGCGTCCACCCGCTCGTCGCAGTTTTGCGGCTGTTCGCTCTTTTGCGTTTTGCTGTTCCCGCCGTTCCTCTTGGCCCGACGCTCCCGACGTTCGGCCTTTCTGCGGCTGTGCAGTTCTGCGGCTGTGCCGTTCTGCGATATGCTATGTCGGTTCCCGCCACGCGCCGTTCTGCGATATGCTGTCGCGGTTCCCGCCACGCGCCGTTCTGCGATATGCTGTCGCGGTACTCGCCACGCGCCGTTCTGCGAGATGCTGTCGCGGTACTCGCCCGACACCGACGACAGGCGCCGGCAACCATTCGCACGGCAGCCGGTGTCAGACCGACGATTCGCTGGCCGGCGCATGTCGCGACGGCAGCCTGACCGCCGGAGACCCTGATGTCCACCCTGTCGCAGACCATCCGCCTCGCCGCCCTCGCCGGGCTGCTCGTGCCACTCCACAGCGCCGTCGGTCAGGTTCGCGCCCCGCTCCCGCCCGACGCGCCGCGCCCGCCCGGGGAGTTCTTCTTTCTCAGCGGCGCGGCCGGTGCCCGCGGCGGCATGCTCGGCGTGACACCGCGCGCCTCCTCCGGTCCGGCTGACACGCTCGGCCTGCTCCTCGACGACGTCGACGAGAGCATGCCGGCAGCCAAGGCCGGCATCCGCCGTGGCGCACGACTCGTCTCCATCGACAGCGTCAACCTCCGCCTCGACGCGGCCGACCTCGGCGACTGGGCCGCCGAGCGCGTACCCGAGAGCCGGCTCCGGCGTGCCATCGCCGCCAAGCGGCCAGGCGACACGGTGACACTCGTCGTGCTCACCGACGGCCGCCGCGACACGAAGTCGGTGACGCTCGGTGAGTCGGCGATGGCGCGCACCATCCGCACCGCCATGGCGCCGCTCGCCGCCCGACGCGTCCTCGGACTCGGCTTCGCGATGCGGGGCACCGCTCGCGATACCGCCGGATTGCTCATCACCAGCATCACCACCGGCGGCGCCGCCGAGAAGGCCGGCTTGAACGAGGGTGACCGCATCGTCAGCATCAATGGCATCGACCTCCGCGTTCCCGCCGCCGATGCGGGCGCCCCGGACGCCGTCGAGGCTCGCGTGTCGCGGCTCCGGCGCGCACTCGAATCGGCGCGCGACTCCGAACCGGTGCGCCTCGAAGTGCTGAGCGAGGGTCGCATGCGGAGTGTGATCGTCATGCCGACGCGCGAGCGCAGCTGGAGCTTCAATGGCAGTGAGATGGCGGCACTCTCCGGCGACCTGCGAGCCACCATGCGCGCCAGCGTCGATCGCGCCGAGGTGGAGCGTGCGGTGGGCGTCGCGCGCGCCGAGGCGGTGCGCGCCCGGGCGCAGGTGCAGCGCGACATGGCCCGGTCCGGGCGAGAGATGGCCACGGCGCAGCGCGAGATGGCTGCGACGCGGCGCGAGATGTCACGCTCGATGGCCCCCTTCGCGGACCGCGACGACCGTGGAGTCATGAGCGGCCGATCCGACGGGGCGACGCTCGCGTTGGGCGGCATCACACTCGCGATCGTCGATCGGGATTTCGCGAAGCAGTTCGGCCGCGGCGCCGAGGATGGCGCGCTGGTCGTGCGCATCCGCAGTGACTGGCAGCCCATCCGCGCCGGCGACGTGCTGCTCACCATCGACGGTCGCCCGGTGCGCGCCGGCGACACCCTCGAAGTGACCATCGACCGCACGCGTGAGATGAAGATCGAGCTGCTCCGCAACGGCCGCCGCCAAACCGTCACCCTGCCGCCCAACCGCTGACACCTGCGTGGTGCTGATGGCCCCGCCCCGTGAACGGAGTCGACGATGCCACACCACGCAGGTCTCAGTGCCGGACCGTGTTCCGCCCGTCGCCCTTGGCGCGGTACAGCGCCGTGTCCGCCGCCGCGAGCAGATCATCGGCCGAGGTGATGCGCGGCGCCGGGAACAGCGACACCCCGATCGACACGGTCATCGCCAACGGCCCCTCGCCGCCGCCAGGGAAGGATGCTGTGGCGACCCGGTCGCGGAGGCGCTCGGCAAAGGTGATCGCGCCATCCAGCGCCGTCTCCGGCAGCACCACCACGAACTCCTCGCCACCGTAGCGCGCCACGAAGTCCGCGCTGCGAACCGCCGTGCGCAGGATCTCGGCGGTGTCCTTCAGCACCCCGTCGCCGACCAGGTGGCCGCGCGTATCGTTCACCTTCTTGAAGTGGTCGAGGTCGAGCATCAGCACTGCCACCGAGTGGCCATAGCGCCGGGCGCGATCCAGCTCCGACACCAGCCGCTCCGTGAGCGCGCGGCGGTTGAGCACCTGCGTCAGCGGGTCGGTCTGGGCCAGCGCGGCGAGACGGACGTTGTCGGCACGCGCCACCTCGAGCAGGTGCGCCCGCTGGATCGACGCCACCGCTGCCTTCACCACCGAATCGGCGAAGGTCACGTCCTCGTCCGTCAGCAGCGGCTCGCCCACACCGCGGCGCAGCAGGAACACGCCCGCCTGCTGCCGGTCGACGAAGAATGGCAGCGCGATCACGCTGCGCGTCGGCACATACGTCCCTTCGCGTTCCCAGCGCTGCCGCAGCTCGGCAAACAGCGGGTGCACCATCAGGTCGGGGATCAGGACCGGCCGGCCCGCCTCGAGCGCCACCCGGACCTCGGGATACTTCTCGAGGTTGAGCGCGATGTTGCGCACCGACGGATCGTCGTAGGCTGCCGGCACGACCGCGGACAGCTCCCCCGGCCGCGCCAGGATGACCGAGCAGCGGAAGAGGCCGAGTGCACGGGCGACACGGCGCACGAGCACATGGTAGATCTCCTCGCTCGACAGGTCGGCGCTGACCTCGCGCATGATCGCCATCAGTGTGCGGCCGGCCTGTGCCTCCTCGCGCGCCTGCGCGAGGGCAGTCTGAGCGCCCTCGAGCTGGCGCCGCGTCACGTCCAGCGCCGAGCGGCTCCGCAGGTTCGCACCGATCCGCGCCAGCAGCTCACCGGAGCGCAGCGGTTTGCGCAGCACGTCGGTGGCACCGTTGGCCAGCGCACGCTCCACCACCTCTTCGGGCGCGCGGGACGACGTCACCAGCACCGGCAGGTCCAGCCAGCGCGGTTCTCCCTTCAGCACCGTCAGCGTGTCCGGGCCGCCCTCCTCGAGCAGCTGCCCGTCCATCAGCACCAGGTCCGGCTCGAAGTCGCGCGTCGCGTCCACGGCGGCCGCGCAGCTCGTCACACCGCGCGTGTCGTACCCGTGCTCCCGCAACACCCAGGCAATGGTCTGCCGCACGGCCGGGTCACTGTCCGCGACGATGATCCGAGGAGCTGCCACCGTCGCAAATGCCTCGGCCGAAAGGGAGAATACACGGGATGTGCTCATCCGTGGGACGTCCGATGGGCCGGTTCGGTCACGCCTGCACCGCACTCACCCGTCGGACGGCCCCGGCGATCACACCGCGCCAGCTCCCCCGTCGGTCCCGCCATCATCTCCTGCTGCGCCCTCGTCGGCGCCGCCATCCTCGCCATCCTTCTCCTCCGGCACCACGCGTGCCACTGAAATGACCGAGTCGCCATCGTCCAGTGCGACCAGCTTCACACCCTGCGCGTTCCGCCCCGTCTTGCGCACCTCGGCCGCCGACGACCGGATCAGGATCCCCTGCTTGGTGATCAGGATCATCTCGTCCTCCGGCAGCACCTCCATCAGCGCCACCACGTTGCCGGTGCGGTCGGTACGGTTGAGCGTGAGGATGCCCTTGCCCCCGCGCTTCTGCACGCGGTACTCCGAGACGTCGCTCACCTTGCCCAGCCCCTTCTCCGTCACCACCAGCAGCGTCGCGTCGCGCTTGATCACGACCATGCCCACCACGATGTCCTCGTAGCGCAGCTCGATGCCCTTCACGCCCGTCGTGTCACGGCCCATCTCGCGCACGTCGCTCTCGTGGAAGCGGCAGCTCAGCCCGAAGCGCGTCGCCAGCACGATGTCGTTCATGCCCGACGTCTCCTGCACGTCGATCAGCTCGTCGCCGGCCTCGATCTTGATCGCCTTGATGCCGTTGGTGCGGACGTTCGTGTAGTCCGACATGCGCGACTTCTTCACCGTGCCGCCGCGCGTGCTGAAGAACAGGAAGCGCTCGTCGGCCTCGGTGATCTTCTCGAGGTCCTTCACCGGCACCACCGCCCGCACCCGCGTCTCGGGCGACACGTTGATCAGGTTCACCATCGGCTTGCCACGCGCACTCGTGCTCGACTGCGGGATCTCGTAGACCTTGAGCCAGTACATGCGCCCGTCGTCGGTGAAGATCAGCAGGTAGTCGTGCGTGCTGCCGATGTAGAGGCGGCTGACGAAGTCCTCGTCCTTCAGCCCCGTCCCCGTCTTCCCGCGGCCGCCGCGACGCTGCCGCTTGTACAGCGACACCGACGTCCGCTTCACGTAGCCCGTGTGCGAGATCGTGACGACGACGTCTTCCTCCGCGATCAGGTCCTCGACGCTGAACTCGCCCTCGTCGCTGACGATCTCGGTCTTGCGCGCGTCGCCGAAGGTCTCGGCCACGTCGTTCAGCTCCGACTTGAGGATCGCCATGCGCCGCTCGCGGCTGCCGAGGATGTCGCGCAGTTCGGCGATCAGCGAACGCACCTCGGCGAGCTCCTCCTCCAGCTTGTCCCGCTCCAGCCCCGTGAGCTTGGCGAGGCGCATGTTCAGGATCGCCTCGGCCTGCCGCTCCGAGAGACCGAAGCGCGTCTGCAGGTTCGTGCTCGCCGTCGGCGTGTCGGAGGCCGCGCGGATGATCCGGATCACCTCGTCGATGTTGTCGACGGCGATCTTGAGCCCTTCGAGGATGTGCTCGCGCTCGAGCGCCTTGTCGAGGTCGAACTGCGTCCGGCGGGTGATGACCTCGTGGCGATGGTCGATGTAGTGCTGCAGCACGTCGCGCACCGGCATGACCTTCGGCACCAGCTGGCGCGTCTTCGAGTCGGGCACCAGCGCCAGCATGATCACGCCGAACGTCGTCTGGAGCTGCGAATGCTTGTAGAGCTGGTTCAGCACCACGCGCGGAATCGCGTCGCGCTTCACCTCCATCACCATCCGGATGCCTTCCTTGTTGCTCTCGTCACGGATCGCGCTGATCCCCGACACCTTGCCCTCGCGCACGAGGTCGATGATCTGCTGCTTGAGCCGTTCCTTGTTGACCTGATACGGGATCTCGGTGACGACGATCTGGCTCTTGCTGCCGCGCTCGTTCTCCTCGATCTGCGCCCGCGCCCGCACCTGCAGTCGCCCGCGGCCGGTATCGATATAGTCCTTGATGCCGGCGCGGCCGTAGATGAACCCCGCCGTCGGGAAGTCGGGGCCGAGGATGTGGCTCCGGATCGTCTCGTTGTCGATGGTCGGGTCGTCCACCATCGCCGCGATCGCCGCCGACACCTCGCGCAGGTTGTGCGGCGGGATGTTCGTCGCCATGCCGACCGCGATGCCGGTACTGCCGTTGACGAGCAGGTTCGGCAGCCGCGAGGGCAGGACCTTCGGTTCCTCGCGCGTGTCGTCGAAGTTCGCGCCGAAGTCCACCGTGCCGCGGTCGATGTCGGCCAGCATCTCCATCGCGATGCGCGTCAGGCGCACCTCGGTGTAGCGGTACGCCGCCGCGTTGTCGCCGTCGATGCTGCCGAAGTTGCCCTGGCCATCCACCAGCGGGTACCGCAGCGAGAACTCCTGCACCATGCGCACCACCGCGTCGTACACGCTGCTGTCGCCGTGCGGGTGGTACCGGCCCAGCACATCACCGACCACGGTCGCCGACTTGCGGTACGGCCGCCCCGCCGTGAGCCCCGCCTCGTTCATTGCGAACAGCACCCGACGGTGCACCGGCTTCAACCCGTCCCGGACGTCCGGCAGTGCACGGGAGACGATCACGCTCATCGAGTAGTTGATGAACGATTCCTTGATCTCCTCGTCGATCATGCGAGGCAGGATGCGATCGCGGGACACTGGACCAGTCATGCGCAGGGAGGGATAACGTGAACGACACCGGTCGCGCCAACGACGCGACGCCGGGAATGCAGGCTACGGAACGAAAGAAAGGGCGCCGGGCAGGCGGCCGTCATGCCCAGGCGAAGGCCGGAGAGCGTCAGCCCCAGGAGCGGGCGATGACGAGCAGCAGCCAGGTGGTGCCGACGCGGTGGAAAATGTAGGTGCCGCCACCATTGCTCGTCGACAACGCCATGCCGTCACGATGCTCCATGGGACGGTGCACGGTCACCGCCGCGTACTCCTTCCAGAGCATCGTCGCCGACACGCGCGTGTAGGCCATCACCGCGCTGCTGTCCTGCGGGTCCCGCGAGGCCCAGTACTTCGTGCGAAGCGCCGCCAGGCCTCGCTCGCCGAAGACGAGCCGTGGCGACTGCCCACGCACCGGCGGCAGCGCGAGTCCAGTCACCACCGGCACGACGTAGGCGGCCGTGTCTCCACGCGTCGTCACGATGCAGCGTCCACTCGCCGCATCGCTCACCTGCTCGGTGAGTCCCGCCGCGATCGCCTCCCGGCCCGGCTTGCCGCTCCACACGTCCCACCGCGGACGTTCGCGCCCCATCTCCCACAGCACCACGGTCCGCAGCAGCTCGTGGCCCTCGGGCGTGTCGAGTGGCGCATCGACGGCGTAGACCTGGATCAGCTTCTCCAGCTTGTCTACCAGATCCGCCGTCGCCTCGCGCATCGTGTCGGTGCTGTCGCGCGGGAACGCGCGCAGCCAGCCGTCATTGCAGCGATCCTGACCGATGTCCGTGAAGTCCGATGCGCGCAGCAGGCTGGCGCGGTAGTCGTGCGCGAGCTCCAGCGCGGCCTCCAGTTCGTTTTGCGGACCGCGGCCCAGCAGCGTCACGGCAGACGACGTCAGCACCCGCGGACGCGATGCGGAGTCCGGCAGCGGCGAGGATCGCCAGCACGCCGACAGCGCACCCATCGCGAACAGCGCTCCCGCGACGGAATACGACCCGGATGACCGCCCCCTGCGCACACGTCCGCTCATGCCCGAAAGATACAGACCGCGCCGCCGTCAGGACAGCGGCGAACCCCGCCCCGCCGCGCCAACGGTCGGCAGGTCCTCGAGGTCGTCAGCCAGCTCCTCGTCGATTTCCGCCTCCTCAGCTGCCACCTCCGCATCGATGGCGGCCTTCTCGAGCTGGTAGCGCGCCCACCAGGTGCGCGTCACCTCACCGGCCAGCTCCCGGTTGCCCAGACCGAACGCCAGCGCCAGTGCCAGCGCCACCGCACCGAAGAGGATCGCAAAGGCGGTCGTGACGATGTCGGTCGCGACGCCCAACTCCTGCAGCGCCATGAAGATCGCCAGCACCACGATCCCGCCGCGGCCCACCCGCGCCAGCGTCGGGCCACCATGCAGCGCCCCGGCCGCCGCCAGCAGCAGGCCCTCCACGAAGCCGCCCAGCACGATCCCGACGATCACGATCACGATCGCCGCAATGATGCTCGGGATGTAACTGACCAGCTCGGCAAACACGTCGTTCAGCGACTGCAGCCCCGCCGCCGTCGATGCCACCAGCAGGACCGCGAACATCACCGCCCAGAAGACGATGTTGCCGAAGACCCGGCTCGGGTTCACATGATGGCCGGCATGCTCCACGGCCTCCATCACCCCGCCTCGGCGCAGCAGCTCGTTCACGCTCAGCTTCTTCAGCAGCCGCTCGACACCACGCGACACCAGCTTCGCCAGCAGATAGCCGGCGAACAGGATCACGATCGCACCGAGCAGCGCCGGCACGATCTCGCCGAGTGTCGCGAAGCTGTCCTGCAGGCGGGTCAGAAAATCCATGGCCAGGCTGGGAAATGACGAAGAACCTTCAACCGCGACAAACTAGCACCCTCCCGGCGGCGGCGGCTACGACGTGTCCAGCACCAGCCTGCGGTTGTCCCGCTCTGCCACGGCAACGGCAACGGCAACGGCAACGGCAACCGCTAACAGCATCTCGCAGAACAGAACTGCCGCAGAACCGAACTGCCGCAGAACAGCAGGACCGGCTGGAACAGCAGGGACAGCAGGGACAGCAGGGACAGCAGGGACAGCAGGGACAGCAGGGACAGCAGGAACGGCAGGAACGGCAGGAACAGCAGGAACAGCAGGAACAGCAAAACGCAAAAGTGCGAACAGCCGCAAAACGGCGCGGCCGTATCGTGCGCGAAGCGGCGCCGGGTGCGCCAAAATGTTGATGGTGGTGTGGGTTCGGGGCCCCGTGCTGGGCCTATCAGAAATTTTGTGTGTGAGGCATATCATGATCTCTGACCGGAGTCAGTATGCCTCGAAACAGAGCAGGAGCAGGGGCGGCGGAAGCAGCCCCGACCGTCGAGATCCCCTCGGCGCTCTTGGATGAGTTGGTCA
>JANNXU010000072.1:0-1912 GCA_031409715.1 Gemmatimonadaceae bacterium
CGTCTTCGGCGTGATGCGGATCTTGAACTGCGTGAGCGTGGAGGTCGCGGTGAGTCCCGTCAGTGTGATCGCCGGCGTGTCGCTGCCGGGATTCGTCGCCGAGCCGTACACCGTGCTGCCGGCATCGTCGGTGATCTCGACCAGCGACAGGCCGCCCGCGGTGCCGGTCGCCAGGGTGACGGTGCCTGCGGTGATCGCGTCCGTGCCATTCGACGTCTGCAGCGTGAACGCGCCCGCCATCGTCGCGGCACCGCTTGGCGCAATGCTCGTGTTCGCGGGATCGGTGCCGGTGGCGAGCGTGGTGAGGCTCGGCGTCACGGGCGATCCCGTCGGTACCACGCCGGTGGCCGCGTAGTTGCCGTTGGCGTCACGCGCAAACACACGGTAGTGGTACACCGTGCCGTTGCTGAGCCCCGTGTCACTGCAGCTCGCGGTCGGCGCGGTGACGACGCAGGCGACCGTGCTGGCGCCGATGATATTGCCCACCGTGTAGGTGCTGCCTTCGACCGGCGTGTCGGCCACCGCCGACGTCGCCCGCCGCAGCACGATGATGCTCGACAGGTCGGCGTCGACCGGATTGGTCCACGCCAGCGCCACCTGCACATTGCCGGCCGTCGCCGTCGCACCGGTCACGTTCGCGGGTGACAGGTTGTCGATGGTGACCGTGGTGCCAGCGGCGTCGCTGCCGGTCTGCGCGTTGGTGCCCGTCCACGCCGAGAGGCGCGCGGTAACGGCGTAACTGCTGCCCGCCGGCGCCGGCATGTTCGCATGCGTCTTCGGCGTGATGCGGATCTTGAACTGCGTGAGCGTCGTGGAGGCGGTGAGTCCGGTCAGCGTGATCGCCGGCGTGTCGCTGCCGGGATTCGTCGCCGAGCCGTACACCGTGCTGCCGGCATCGTCGGTGATCTCGACCAGGGACAGGCCGCCCGCGGTGCCGGTCGCCAGGGTGACGGTGGCTGCGGTGATCGCGTCCGTGCCGTTCGACGTCTGCAGCGTGAACGCTCCCGCCATCGTGGCGGCGCCGCTTGGCGCAATGCTCGTGTTCCCCGGATCGGTGCCGGTCGCGAGCGTGGTGAGACTCGGCGTGACGGGCGAGCCCGTCGGCACCACACCGGTGGCCGCGTAGTTGCCGTTCGCGTCGCGGGCGAAGATGCGGTAGTGGTACACCGTCCCGTTGCTGAGCCCCGTGTCGGTGCAGCTCGCCGTCGGCGCGGTGACGACGCACGCGACCGTGCTGGCACCGATGGTATTGCCCATGGTATACGTCGTGCCTTCGACCGGCGTATCAGCCACGGCCGACGTCGCCCGCCTGAGCACGATGATGCTGCCGAGGTCCGCGTCGCCCGGATTCGTCCACGCCAACGACACCTGCACATTGCCGGCCGTCGCGGTCGCCGACGTCACGTTGGCCGGCGACAGGTTGTCGATGGTGACCGTGGTGCCGGCGGCATCGGTGCCCGTTTGCGCGTTGGTGCCGGTGAAGGCGCTGATCCGTGCCGTCACCGCATAGCTCGACCCCGCCGGCGCGGGCATGGTCGCATGCGACTTCGGCGTCACGCGGATCTTGAACTGCGTGAGCGTCGTGCTGGCCGTGAGCCCGGTGAGCGTGATCGCCGGCGTGTCGCTGCCCGGATTGGCGACGGAGCCATAGACCACCGAGCCGGCATCATCCGTGATTTCCAGCAGCGACAGTCCGCCTGCCGTGCCAGTCGCCAAGGTCACGGTCGCGGCCGTGATCGCATCCGTGCCGTTCGACGTCTGCAGCGTGAAGGCGCCCGCCATCGTGGCCGCGCCACTGGGCGCAATGCTCGTGTTCCCCGGATCGGTGCCGGTGGCCAGCGTGGTCAGGCTCGGTGTCACGGGCGAGCCCGTCGGCACCACGCCCGTCGCCGCATAGTTGCCGTTGGCGTCA
>JANNXU010000073.1:0-66986 GCA_031409715.1 Gemmatimonadaceae bacterium
GCACCCCCGCGACGAGCTGATCCAGCACCTCGGGCGTCAACCCGGCCGGCAACGTCTCCGGTCCCGCTTGTTTCCGTCGAGCCATGCACACCTCCGTCATACAGAGTGATGGCTCATACACAGAATTTCCGACAGACCCCAGGGAAACAGCTCTCGCCGTTGCAGTTCCCATGCAGTTTTGCGTTTTGCTGTTCCCGCCGTTCCCGCCGTTCCCGCCGTTCCCGCCGTTCCCGCCGTTCCCGCCGTTCCCGCCATTCCCGCCATTCCCGCCGTCCCCGCCGTTCCCGCCGTTCCCGCCGTCCCTGCCGTCCCTGCCGTCCCTGCCGTTGCTGCCGTTGCTGCCGTTGCTGCCGTTCTGCGGCTGTTCCGTTCTGCGGCTGTGCTCTTCTGCGATATGCTGTCAGCCGTTTCCGCGCACTGTCGCCGAATCGCCACGGCAGAACATACAGGGCTTGCGTGTTCGTATATTCGTAAGTATGAATATATGAAGATGCTGACCTCCATCCCGCCCTCCGATCCGCGCCGGCACATCCTGCTGGCCCTCGCCCTCGCCGCCGGCCCGCTGTACGCGCAGGCTCAGGCGGCACCGCTGAGCCTCGCCAGCGCGCTCGCCGAGGCCGGCCGGCACGCCTACGCCAACCGGATCGCCGAGGCCGCCACCAGCGAGGCGCGGGCCACGGCCCGGCTGCCGCTGAAGGGCATCCTCCCCTCGGCACGCCTCGAGGCCGGCGTCATTCGCACCACCGACCCCATCGGGGCATTCGGCGCGGCACTCCGGCAGCGCACCATCACGCCGGCCGCCTTCGACCCCGACCGCCTCAACAACCCCGCGCCGATCAGCAACGTGCAGCGCGGCATCGTGGTCGAGGTGCCGCTCTTCAACGCCGACGCCGTCACCGGACGCCGCGCTGCCCTCGCCGCGGCGTCGGCCACCAGCGCCAATGGCGACTGGACCGCGCGCACGGTGCGGCTGCAGGTGGTTCGCGCCTGGTATGGCGCGGTGCTGGCGGCCGAGCGGGTGAGCACACTGCGTGCCGCGCAGGAGGCCGCCACGGCCGGAGCGCGCCAGGTCGATGCAATGGTGCGACAGGGGCTCGTCACCAGGGCCGACGCGCTCCAGGCCGGTGTGCGCGTGCTCGACGTGCAGTCGCAACTCCTCGCCGCGCAGGACGACGCCCTCTCCGCACGCCAGCAGCTGGCCACGCTCCTCGGTCGTGCCATCGACGACCTGCCGGCGTTGCCCACCGCGCTCCCCGATGACGCGGCCGCGCTGCAACTCGCGGCCCGCGATACGGCGCCGGTGACGGCTGCGGGCCCCATGCTCCGCGCCGATCTGCGCGCCGCTATCGACGTTGTGGCGGCGGCTGATGCCGACTACCGGCGTGCCGCGAGCACGCTGTTGCCGCGCGTGAACAGCTTCGCCCGCTACGACTGGTACGGTCAGCAGGCGCTGGCTGGTGGTGAGGGCAACTGGACCGTCGGCCTGATGGCCTCGTGGTCGCTGTTCGGTGGCGGGTCGGAGCTCACCGAGATGGCGCGCAGCTCGGCACGGGCCGCCGGTGCGCGGGCTGGACGCGATGCCGCCACCGCGCAGGCGCGCGTCGAGGCGGATGTCTCGCGCCGCGCCGTCACGCTGGCGGTGCAGCGGCTCACGCTGGCCACGCAGGCCGAACAACAGAGTCGCGAGGCGCACCGTCTCGTGATTCGGCGCTATGACGGTGGGCTCGCGACGGTGGCTGAACTGCTCGCGGCCGACGCGGGTTCGACCGGCGCGGCGCTCGCGCGATCGGCCGCGCGTCATGCGCTGCTCGACGCCATCGCGACGCACCGGCATGTCACCGGCGGCGATGCCGGCGACCTCGCCACGCTCGACCAGGGCCGCTGATCCCATGACCTCCCACATCGACATCACTGCCTGCGGCGCCACGCGTCGCACCATGCCACACCACGAGCGTTTCATGCGTCATCAGACGTCGAGTGCCGAGTTCCGTCTCCGCGCCACCATGCCCCTGGTGCTGCTGCTGGCGGCGGCGTGCTCGCGTGAGCCGAAGCCCGCGACCGAGGCCGTCGCGGTCCGCAGCGCCGGCGTTGCGATGCCGGTCCGCGACACCACCTTCGCCGGCGGCATCGAGGCCAGTGGCGTGGCCGAGCCGGTGCGGCAGGCGACGGTGAGCACGAAGCTGATGGGCACCGTCACGGCGGTGATGGTGCAGGAGGGTGATCGCGTGGCGAGCGGCGCGCCGTTGCTGCGCATCGATGCGCGTGATCTCGATGCGAAGGCTGGGCAGGTGGCGGCCGGCATCGCCGATGCCCAGGCGCAGCTCTCCGACGCGACAACCCAGGCGGCGCGGATGCGGGCGCTGTATGCCGACAGCGCGGCGACGAAAGCGCAGAACGAGGCGGCGCAGGTCGGGCTGGCGCGGAGCGAGGCGGGATTGCGGGCCGCGCAGGCGTCGGCACGCGAGCTCGATGCCATGCGCAGCTACGCCACTGTGCGCGCGCCGTTCGCCGGCATCGTGACGTCGCGGATGGTGGATCCCGGCGCGTTCGCGGCACCGGGGGCGCCGCTGGTGACGGTGCAGGATGTCGCGACGCTGCGCATCAGTGTCAGCGCGAGCGGCGCGGCAGCGCGATCACTGCTGCGCGGACAGGTGCTCGATGCGACCATCGATGGCGCGGCCGTCTCGGCGCGAATCGAGGGCGTCGTCCCGGCGTCGGTCGGCAACCTGTTCATGGTCAATGCGATCGTGGCGAACGCGGGGGGGACGCATGCTGCAGGAAGCACGGCGACGCTGCGGCTCTCCACCGGCACGCAGCATGGCCTGCTCGTGCCGCAGCGCGCGATCGTGCGCGACGGCGACCTCACGGGCGTGATGGTGCGCGGCGCCACGCGCGACGAGCGCCGCTGGGTGCGCCTCGGCGCGACGGTCGGCACGATGGTGGAAGTCACCGGCGGGCTGAGCGCCGGTGAGACGATCGTCGTTCCGCCTGCGACGACACCATGAGTACCTCCAGCACACCCGAAACACCCGGCAGACCGACCATGCCGCTGCCGCTTGGCATCTCGGGACGCGTCGCGCGGGCGTTCCTGCAATCGCCACTCACGCCGCTGGTCATCATCGCGTCGCTGGCACTCGGCGTGATCGGGCTGATGGCCACGCCGCGCGAGGAAGAACCGCAGATCTCGGTGCCGATGATCGATGTGATCGTCGCCATGCCGGGCGCGTCGCCGCAAGAGGCAGAGCAGGTGCTGGGCAAGCCGGTGGAGCAGCGCATGATGGCGCTGCCCGGTGTGGACCACGTCTACACGATGTCCGGCGATGGGTACGCCATGGTCACTGTCCGCTTCAAGGTGGGCGAAGACCAGGAGCGCAGCGTGACGCGCGTGCAGGCCGCGCTGGCTGGCGCCGCGATGCAGGCGCCGCCCGGCGCCATGCCGCCGGTGATCCGCTCGCACTCCATCGACGACGTGCCGGTGATGGCGCTGACACTCCATTCGACCACCGCCGATGCGAACCAGCTGCGTCAGGTCGCGCTACACCTTGTGGAAGAGATCCGCACGGTCGGCGAGGTGGCTGAGGTGAGTGTGATCGGCGGGTCGCCGAAGGCGCTACGGGTGCTGATCGATCCTGCGCGGCTGGCCGCCAGTGGCGTGACGCCGGGTGACGTGGTGGCGGCACTGCGTGGTGCCAATGCGCAACTGCTGGCCGGTGAGGTGACGACCCGCGACAACGTGGTGCGGATCTCCGTCGGTGCCCCGATCGGCTCGGCCGCCGACGCGGGTGGCGTGGTGGTGTCCACGCGCGGCGCTGCGCCCGTCTCCCTGCGCGACGTGGCACAGGTGCACGAGGACTTCGGCGAGATCAATTCGTACGTCTCGCACCGCGAGGGCAAGGGGACGGCCGAGGCCGCGGTGACGATCGCGATCGCCAAACGGAAGGGTGCCAACGCCACGCAGGTCACCCATGCCGTGCTGCAGCGGGTGGAGCAGGCGCGCGCGACGTTACTGCCGCCGGACATCACCATGGCCGTGACGCGTGACTACGGCGAGACCGCCGGCGAGAAGGCGAGTGAGCTGATCCTCCACCTGTTGATCGCGACGTTGAGCGTGTCGGCGCTGATCTGGATCTTCCTTGGCTGGCGTGAGGCGATCGTGGTGCTGGTGGCGGTGCCGGTGACGCTGGCGCTGACGCTGTTCGCCTACTACGCGCTGGGCTACACCCTCAATCGCATCACACTGTTCGCGCTGATCTTCTCGATCGGCATCCTCGTGGACGATGCGATCGTGGTGGTGGAGAACATCTACCGCCATCTGGCGATGGGTGACCGCCCGCCGGAGCTCGCGTCGGTGGAGGGCGTGGACGAGGTGGGCAACCCGACGATCCTCGCGACGTTCACCGTGATCGCCGCGATCCTGCCGATGGCGTTCGTGAGCGGGATGATGGGGCCGTACATGCGCCCCATTCCCGTCGGCGCATCGGTGGCGATGCTGGCCTCGCTGGCGGTGGCGTTCATCGTGACGCCGTGGCTGGCGTACCGGCTGCTGAAGGGCCATGTGCACCATGTGGATGTGGCGCCCGGACATGAGCCCGAGGATGGTGGACGCATCGATCGCCTCTACCGCCGCATCATGTCGCCGCTGATGGCGAAGCGCGGGCTGCGGCGCGGTTTCTACGCCACGGTGCTGCTGTTGCTGGTGGCGAGCGCGGGGTTGCTGGTCGTGCGGGCGGTGCAGGTGAAGATGCTGCCCTTCGACAACAAGAGCGAGTTCCAGGTGGTGCTCGACTTCCCCGAGGGCACGTCGCTCGAGACCTCCAACCGTGCGGCGTCGGAGATCGCGGCACGGCTGGGCAGCGTGCCGGAGGTGGTGAGCACGCAGGTGTACGCCGGGACGGCGGCGCCGTTCAATTTCAACGGGCTGGTGCGTCATTACTTCATGCGCGCCGGTGCGAACGTGGCCGACGTGCAGGTGAACCTGCTGCCCAAGGGCGATCGCACACGCCAGAGCCATGCGATCGCGGTCGCGGTGCGCCCGGCCGTGGATTCGATCGCGCACCGCTACGGCGCGTCGGCAAAGGTGGCCGAGATTCCGCCGGGCCCGCCGGTGCTCTCGACGCTGGTGGCGGAGGTGTACGGCGCCGACGATGCATCACGGCTGGCGGCAGCGGTGGCGGTGAAGCGGGTGTTCGAGCAGACGCCGGGTGTGGTGGACGTGGATTGGACCGTCGAGGCGCCGCAGCAGGAGCAGGCGTTCCGCGTGGACCGCAACCGCGCTGCGGCGTCGGGCGCGAGCGTGGAACAGATCACGCAGGTGCTGACGCTGGCGCTCTCCGGGAGCACGGTGGGGCTGTTGCACTCGCCGACGGCGCGCGAGGGCGTGGCGATCATCCCGCAGCTGGCGCTGTCGCAGCGCTCGAGCGTGGCGGCGCTGCTGTCGCTGCCGATTGCCACCGCGCGTGGTCCGCAGCCGCTGGCGCAGTTCGTCACCGTGGTGCCCACGCGTCGTGATGGCACGCGGCACGCCCGCGACCTGCGCGCGGTGATCTACGTCACCGGCGACGTGGCGCGCGAGATCGAGAGCCCCGTCTACGCGATCCTCGCGATGAATGCAGCGCTCGACACCATCCGCGTCAATGGCGCGACGATCGCACGCTACAACGCCGTGCAGCCGGAAACGGTGCGTGAGACCGCGATCAAGTGGGATGGCGAATGGCAGGTCACGATCGAGGTGTTCCGCGACCTCGGTATCGCCTTCGCGATCGTGCTGCTGCTGATCTACGTGCTGGTGGTGGGGTGGTTCCGCAGCTTCACGATCCCGCTCGTGATCATGGCGCCGATTCCGCTGACCCTGATCGGCATCCTGCCGGGGCATGCGCTGAGCGGGGCGTTCTTCACCGCCACGAGCATGATCGGCATGATCGCGCTGGCGGGCATCATCGTGCGCAACTCGATCCTGCTGGTGGACTTCATCCAGATCGAGGAAGCGCGGGGCCGCTCGGTGGCCGATGCGGTGCTGGAGGCCGGCGCGGTGCGCTTTCGCCCCATCGCACTGACGGCGGCGGCGGTGGTGGTGGGTGGGCTGGTGATGGTGCTTGACCCGATCTTCCAGGGCCTCGCCGTGGCCCTGATCAGCGGCGCAATCGTCGCGACGGCACTGACGATGGTCGTCGTGCCGCTCTTGTACTGGGAACTTTCACGTCGAGGTACGCACGATGTGTCCTGAGACAGTCATCCGGCGGTTCGCCGGCTCCTTTACGCTCATCGCGGTGACGATGGGCCATTTCGTGAACCCCGCCTGGCTGCTGCTGGGGGTGCTGGTCGGTGTGAACCTGATCCAGTCGAGCGTGACGAACTTCTGTCCGCTGGAGAAGATCCTGGCGCTGTTCGGCGTGTTCGGCTGCCAGCGGCGGTAGCCGTGGAGGCGTGTGTCTGCGTGGCGACGGTGATCGCTCGGGCTAGCGCCCGGCGATCACCTTTCGCTGTTCCGACAACTCGGATTCCAGCCGGCCGCAGACGAGCTCACAGAGCTTGAGGACGTCGCGATCCGCGAGGGCGTAGTGCACGTAGATGCCATCACGTTCGCGGACGACCAGCTTGTTGGCGAAGAGGACGGCCAGATGCCGCGACACGTTCGCCTGCGCCATCTCGGTGCGGGCCGCGAGATCGTTCACCGTCAGCGGCCCGCTGCGCAGCTCCTGCAGCAGGCGCAGGCGTGCCCGGTCGCTGAGGGCGCGGAAGCGCTCTGCGACGAGCTCGAGGAGCTCGGGACTCATGCGTTTGTTGGCCATCACGCGGCGCAGAAGGTGGCGTACATATTCGTACATGCGAATGTATGCGAGCGTCCCCGCAGCCGCCAGCGGGTGGCCGCCGTGCCGAGGGAACCCGCATCGGCTCAACCGCCGTTCGCCTCGATGGTGTCGGGCACGCGGCCTGGCAGGTGATCTGACCGGGAGACGAGCGATGGGACAGTGGGCGCGCATGGCGTGTGTTGGCGTGTTGGCCGGAGTGGCGGCGTGCGGCAGCGACGTTGCGAGCGGCGGGATCGTGCAGCCGCCACAGTCGTCCAGTCAGGTGGCGAGCGTGACCGTCACGCCCGAGCTGGCCGTGCTCTATGTGGGCGACACGCTGCGGCTGGGAGTCGTCACACGCGAAGCGGCTGGTTTGGCGCTGACCGGCCGGGTGGTCGCATGGGTGAGCGCTGCTCCCGCGGTCGCCAGTGTCTCGTCCAGCGGATTGGTGACCGCGACTGGCGTCGGATCCGTGATCGTCTCGGCCACGAGTGAGGGCGCGACCGGCCGGGTCTCGCTCACGATCGTCCGCTGACGGCGCCCTGCGGGCATCGCAGGCGAGCGTGATCCGGTCGCGCGTGCGACTCGCCCAGCGTTAGTCCGGGCGGGGGCTGAATGTGAACAGCACGAGCGCCCCGGCGAAGACGATCAGCGACGGGAAAAACAGCGCGTTCGTCCCCGTCAGCCACCATCCCCACGGGTCGAGCACGGAACGCCACACGCCGAGCAGCGTCACGCCGGTGCGCGCCGCGAGGGCGCCGATCGTGATCCGCTGCCGTACGCCGGCGATGATCAGCAGGCCGAGCCCACACTGCAGCGCTCCGAACACCGGCATCATCGCCCGCGGGCTGGGGAGGCCGAAGTAGAAGCGCGCGGCGACCTTCATGCCGTGTTCGGGGTTCGCGATCTTGTCGGCGCCCCACACCAGCATCAGCAGGCCAAGGCTGATGCGCAGGGCAAGCAGCGTCCGCTGCTGCGCCGCGGAGAGCGTGGGCATCGTCGTGGCGGGTGTGCTCATCGCGCCGACCCGCCGCGGAACCCCGAGGCATGCAGCGCCGCGATCACGCGCAGTCGCAGTGACGCGATGCCATCCGGCTCGCGGCGGCTCGCCTCGAGCGCATCGAGCATCTGTCGCGCGAAGGTGTAGTGCGGCGGGCAGAGCAGGCAGGTCTCGAGGTGTGCCGCGACTTCAGCGGATCGCACCGCATCGAGTTCGGCGTCGAGGTAGTCCCAGAGGCGTCGAACCGCCGTCTCGCAATCGATCGTCGCCGGTGTCAGGGTGTCGTGGTCAGTCATCAGTCTGGTCTGTGCGGGGCGTGCCGGTGGCGGCGCGGCGAGGCTGCCGGCGTGGCGTGATCGTGGTGCGCGGCGCGATCGGCGTCAGGGCGGGGTGCGCCGTGGAATAGCCCGCATCGCGCGCGAAGTCGAGCAGCCGCTCCTGCAGCAGCCGTCGACCGCGAAAGAGGCGGGAGCGGATGGTGCCGACGGGCACGCCCTCCATCGCGGCGGCATCGTCGTAGCTGAATCCCTCGACGTCGACCAACCCGACGGCGACGCGGAACGGCGCCGGCAATTCGCCCAGCGCCGTCTCGATGGCGGGGGCCAGGTCGAGCCGCTCGAACAGCGCATCCTCACCGGCCCGCTTCGCCGCCGCATGGCCGTATACCGCCGCGAGCGTGTCGAGCTCCGCATCGGTGCCGTCCTCCGTGGTCACCATCCGCTGGTTGCGCATGCTGTCACGCATCCATGCACGGCGGCAGATCGTGAAGAGCCAGCGCAACACATCCTCACCGGCGTGGAAGGTGTGGTGGAAGCGATACGCGAGGAGGAACGTGTCCTGCACGAGATCGTCGGCCGCTGCCGCGTCACGCGTGAGCGAGCGGGCGAAGCGCGCCACCGCCGGGAGCGCGGCCAAAACGTCGCGCTCGAACACGGCGTCGCGGTCGGTGTCCGGCGTTGGTGGCTCGGCAGTGGAGTCGGTGCGATCGGTCACCGGGTCGGGACGGAGCAGTGGATGGTGGCGGTGCGAATGCGATGGGGAGGTGCCGCGCCTGAGATAGCCGTGGCAGCGCGGCGAGTTCCCGCGCGCCACGGCACCGGACGCCGCGTCATCGCCTGCCCACCACGGTCACCGCGTCCAGATCACGATCCAGCGCGCCGTGCTCGGGTTGAGGCTGCGCGCCACACCGGATCCGCAGGGCTGCCCCCGCGGCCAGCGCATGGCGAGGTTGCGAATCCCCGGATCCCGGTCGCCATAGAACTCCACCAGCGCCACGTCGTCGGTAGGGAACGTCATGATCGTCTGTCCGGGTCGCGGGTCGCCATTGACGAAGAGACAGGCGTTCTCGTCGAAGATGAGTGCCTTCTCGGTGGCGCTCGGACTCGCACGCAAGGCGTCGCCCAGTGAACGCGCACTCGACGCGCGCAGCTCGCGACCACCCACGGCGCCGGCAGCGTTGCCGCGCCAGCGCAGCCGCTCGCCGCGATCTTCCTGCGACTGCAGCATCCGGTTCCCCACCGTGCCGGCCGCATCGAGGAGGATCAGCATCTCGCGGCTTTGCCCGGGCGCGATCCGTTCGATCACGACCTGCGGTGCAAACCCCTTCGCGCTCACCGACAGCGTCACGGTACGCTGTGTCTCGATGGGGAGCGTGAACGTGCCGGCGCTGTCGGTTCGCACGCGGGTGCGGGCGCCCGTCATCGACACGTCGGCGCCGCCGATCGGGAGTTGCGTGCTCGATGACGCGACGATCCCCGCGAACGTTCGCTCCGCGCGTACACGCACCGTGTCGAGCGCGAAGGCGCTGCGCCGCAGCGTGATCTCGACGCGGTTGCGCTCCACCGGCAGTGTCACGCCGAGTGTGGCCGGCGCGTAGCCGATGCGTCGCACCTCCAGTTCCACGCGTCCCGCCGCCGGCACGGGAATCACGACGCGCCCGTCATCGTCGGTGATCCGCGCCTGACGCATCCCCGCCATCTCGGCCGTCACGGTGGCCTGCGGGAGGGGCGCACCGTCGGCGTCATACACGAACACCGACAGCCCGCCGCCGCTGCCCTGCGCAGTCAGCGACGTGCTGACCAGGCAGGCGACGACGAGTGCACCGAGTGCACGGAGGGGACGGCCTGGGAGACGGGCAGGGGACAACAGGATCATCTGCGGATGATGCGGCACCGCCGCGAGGGGCGGAAGCCCATCGCGGCGGAGTCGCGACGTGACGAGCGAGACCCTGACCGTCAGCCCACCTCGACATGCTCCACGAACACGAGACGCCGGTCCTTCGCCGAATCGGGCGCCGTGTACGGATCGGTGTCATCCACCAGATACTCCTCGTACTCGGCAATCACCAGCCGGTAGCGGCGGCCCGTGGTGGGACCGTTGGTGAGCATCACGCTGCCGCGCCAGAGCGGTGTCAGTGAGAACACGCGCTCGAGCAGGCCCTCGCGCAGCATCGGCTCGAACTGCCGCTTGCCGAGCAGCGTCTCGTACCGCGTGATCTCGCGACGGGTGAGCGGGCGATCCTTCACCTCGCCAGCGGCAGCGACCGCGGGCTCCGCGTGGGCGCCGCGGCCGAGGACGGGCCCTGACGGCATGTCGATCACACCCGGGGTCGATGGCGTGGCCGTCGTCGGGACGCGCTGCCAGCCCAGATCCTCACCCAGATCGGGCTGCAGCTCCTCCATCCAGACTTCGATCACGTTGCGCGGTGTGATGCCCGACGGCACGACGATGCGAATCTGGCCCGTCACGGGATTCCGGATCGACATGCCCTGCGCCATGTTCTCGCGCCAGCCGGCATTCTCGCTGTGCGAGTAGCCGTACACCGACACCAGTTGACGCAGCGGCGTCGAGCCCGGCGTGACCGACAGCCAGCGTGACGGTGTGAGCGCCATGAAGTCCGCCAGTACCACGTTCGAGAGGTGGCACCCTGCCACCGACACCGGCTGGTAGCGGGCCAGCGCCAGTCGCACGAACGGGAAGTACGACTGTGCTGGACTCAACTCGATGTCGCAGTACCACAGCTGCCGTTCGGCGTCGTAGAACACGTCGTGCGGCGCGATGTCCACCGTGGCGCCGGGCTGCGCCGGGACAGCTTGCTCGGTGGCCGTCGGCGGAACGGCAGGTGTGGCAGGGAGTTGCAGTCCGATGACGGGGAATGCGCCCGGGGGCTGGTCGGCCTCCTCTGCCGGTGCGAACGACGGCAGCCATGCGCCGGTGGCATCGGCGGCCTCGCGACGGAGCGGGAAGGCGGTGCGTTTCGGTGCCTGCCCTTCGACGAACGGTGACTTCCACGCCGGATCATTGCCCCACTGCGTCACGACGGACTTGTAGCGCGCCGAGTTGGCATCGAGCGTGATCGCGGAGGTGGACGGCAGCAGCACCACCGCCAGCATCTCGCCGTAGCCGGTCTCGTTCCAGGGGCGGTCGAGGTAGACACGCACACCGCCGCCGCGGCGCAGGCTGAACTGCTTGCCATTCGCATCGGTGGTGCGCACCCACTCGAACGTCGGCACCACGTACAGCACCTTCGGCGCCGGTGGTGTGGCACTGCTCGGCACCCACGTCCGCGACATCGCGCCGCTGACGCTGATCCGCTTTTCCGACGGCAGCCGCTTGCCCGGCTCCACCTCCTCGGTCAGCAGGTCGTGCGTGAGGTACTCCCTGAATCGCGTGGTGGCGTCGTACCAGTACTCGATGCGACGGTAGCGGGTGTCGCCGAAGTCGTGGATGCGCACCGGGGCGTTGCGCTTGCCCGCCCCGATCGCGATCTGATCCGGGCCCGTGATGGCATGATCCGACGCACCGAGCAGCGGATCGCCTGGCGTCATGTCGTGTGTGGCCGCGTACATCGTCGGATCGGTGATCTTGATGGTCGTGGCGGTGTCGGTCTTGGCGACGTCGCGCCCACCGTCGTCGGCCGCGTCGCGTGGCTCGTGCCAGCGGGCGCGGAGGTCCGCGCGCGCCGTGCTGGCAATGCTGCAGCGCGACGTGATGCGTGGCGTGACGAACGTCTCACCCTGCCGCCGGTCGAGCTGCAGCGCGAGGATGTCGGGGAGCAGGAGCGGGCGCTGGGTCGCGTGCACGATCTCCACGTCGCGCCACGGCGTGAGCGCCCAGAGGCGACCCTGCCGCGCCTTGCCGGCGAGGGCGGGCCGGTCCAGCCACTGCCAGACGCCAAGCTTCGACAACGCGTCGGCCGACAGCCGCGACGACAGCCGCAGTGTGGTGCGGGCGGCCTTCGCGAGCGGGATGCGGAGCGTGTGCGTGTCCGCATCGTACGTCGGCGCATCGCTGGCCGACTCGTACACCTCGATGAGGAACGGCACCGCCGTTGGCCACGACCCCGCCGGGTAGAGCGGAATGTCGATCACCGTCTGCGCGCCGATGCGCTTGTGATTCAGGAAGCGCGCCGCGATCACCTCGTTCATCGGATCGGGGAGGTACGGCAGCGGCGCACCACGCTCCAGCACGGCGTACGCCGCGTCAGCGGGCGACTCGCCCATCGGGCCGGCGAGCGTGATGATGGTCGACGGAAGGTCCGCGTCCTGCGTGACGAGCATGCCGTAGGTGGACGGGTCGACCATGCCGCCGGCATCGAGCATGCCGTGCAGTTCCGCCTCACGCACGTTGGTGCGCTGCGGCACGGCGTGACGGCGCGCCAGTTGCTCGGTGGGCGTGGGATCGTCGAAGACCTCGTTCAGCGTGCGGATCGCGAGATGGTCCATCGACTCGCCCTCGCGCGGCCCCTCCACCGTGCCGCCCTCGCTGACCAGCGCCAGGTTCGGGGCCGGCACGGGCTCGAAGCGGAGGTAGGGTCGCGCACGTTCGTCAGGTCGTTCATCGCCATAGTCCTTGGCATACGGCGCGAGGGAGTTGCCGGCGAGGTCCACCACGCGCGCGCGCAGCGCATACGAGCGCCCATATCGCAGGCGCGGGAGTGACCCCGGTGCGGCCACGAACTCCGTCTGCAAGCGCAGGCCCGGCGGGATCTCGGTGTCGGGCGCCGCGGGCGCATCGGTCTTGTCGATCGTCTGCGTCGGCGCCCGCGCCGCCAGGCTCCAGCCGGCCCAGGTCACGATCGTTTCGTGCAGGGACACGAGGTTCGGGCGCGATCCGTCGGCGGCCGAGGTGGCCGCCATGCGGATCGTCCCTTCCTCGAGCACGTCGTTCACCGTCACGGCGCCGCCGTCCAGGATGTACTGGCTGACGCGCTCGCAGAGCGACCGCCAGCGCTTCGTGGTGCGGTCCCAGGCATCGGTGCGGAAGCCCATGATCAGGTCTTCCCACCACAGTTCCGGCGAGGCCGACGGGCCCGTGGCCGCCGTGTTCATCGCCTTGGCGCGCGAGAAGGTCTTCTCCAGCGCGTTCCCGCGCCCCCGGTGGACCAGCGCGATGCCGCCGTTGCGGAGTGACGGGAGGCCGGTGCGCAGCGGGAGCTTCGTGACAGGATCGATGCGCGTGGCCGGATCGCCCTTCCGCAGCATCGTGCGCGCGAAGTTGATCAACTTGATCATGCTCGCATCCACATCCACCTGCAGCACGAACAGCCGCTCGTCGGGTCGCAGCAGGCCGCCGGCAATCCCGAACTGCTGCGCGGCACCGCCATTCGGCGTGGGCACCGGCTCGAACACGTCACGGGCGATGCGAACGTGCGTGCGCGCACTGATCTGTGCGCCAGTCACGTCGGGCGAGGCGTCCGGGAACTTCACCTTCACCCGCATCATCACATCCGCGGCCTGCGGGAAGGTGCCCTTCGGCAGTGTGAAGTCGAGCACGAGGCCAAGCCGCCGCAGCAGACGCGGGTACTGCTGCATCGCGGTCACGATCTGGTGGAAATCGAACATCGTCGCGAATGCCGACGCCGCCGGCAGCGGTGCGCGGGCATGCGTGCGCCAGGTGGCATCCGTCAGCAGTGGATCCGCGCTCGCCGCTTCGCCGGCGGTGTAGGTCTGTGTCGTCGGCTTGGACGGCGGCGTGTGGAAGAGCGTGAACGTCTGCAACAGCCGCTGCACCGGCTTGGCTGTGCCGTAGTCGTTCTTGACGTAGCGCTCGAAATCCTTGTCGATCGCGGCCGGGTCATCGACGCGCCGGCCCTCGCGATCCAGCACGGCGACCTCGCCGATCAGCGACGTCAGTCCAGGCTTCTGCAGCAGCGCGTCGATCGATGGCAGGTCGTCACCGCTGTCGGCCACCTCGTTCCAGGTATCCTGGAGCAGCCGGTGCGCGGCGACCGAGTCGAACGAGAGCACGCGGGTGCCGGTGCGATCGCTGAAGGCGTGATCCCGCACCAGCGTGCTCGCGCGAAACAGCGCGTTCCAGGTGGCGGCATCGGGCAGATCGACGCGGCCATCGAAATCGGCCGCGGTGCATGTGATCGTCTTCGCGCCGCACGTGATGCCGAACGTCGCCGTCTGCAGCATGTCGATCCAGCAGCGACCGCTCGCCCCGTCCATGAAGTCCGGAAAGCTGTCGAGCTGCTGTGGCGCGCCGTTCGGCTGCAGGCGCGGCGAGAGAAGGACCGACAGGCGGAGACCGCCGGTCTCGGGATCGATGCCGTTCGGCAGAACGGTCCAGAGCAGTGTCTGCGTCGCCATGAGTCAGTCCTCTCCGTATGCGAGGCAGTACGCCTGCCAGTTCGATGCGTCAGGCACGAGGTCGAGGAAGGTGGGATCGGAGGGCGAGCCGCCGAACTCGCGACGGCACTGCACCGAGACGTCGGCGCTGAAGAACAGGATGTCGATCGTGACGGTCAGCGTCGCCTCGCCCCACACCGTCGAGCGGCTGCCCTGCTTGAGGTACGAGAGCTGCAGGTTGAAGGTGAGCGAGGCGGAGATGAGCCCGAGCACCGAGAGCTCGCCGTGCAGGCGGATGTAGCCGGTGAGCTCGACGACGCCCTTGCCACCCGCCGATGTCATCCAGTGGAAGTAGACGCCGGCCTTGATCTCGACACTGCCCGAGGCGACGCCGAGGTCGATCGAGAGCGCGGCACCGAACTCGATCGCCGCCTCGATCTCGCGCACGCCATCGGCGCCGATCCCGATGGCGAAGAACCCGCCACCGCCGAGCAGGGACACGGTCAGCGAGAAAGGCTTCTCGCGGGTGGAAAAATTGAACGTCACCTGCACCGGCCGTGTGTCGAACGGCAGCGAGAAACCGGCACCGATGCTCATGTTGCTGAGCGCGAAGATGCCGACCTGCAGGTTCGGGATGCTCAGGCTGTAGCTGGCGCTGATGCCGCTCGGAGTGACCGAGAGCGACGGCGGGTCGGAGAAGCCGTTGGACGGGATGAATTTCTTGAGATCGTTCACGAACTCCAGCGGCCCACCGAAGCGGACGCCGTCGACCGGGTCGAGATCCACCGCCACATCGGGTTTCTGTCCGCGCTTCACGTCGAAGCGCAGTGAGATGAACGACAGGATGATGAACCCGAACAGGTTCAGCTTGAAGTCGTTGATCTTCGCGTCGGCCTCGAACGTGGCGCCGGCCGGATCGGACACCGGGGCACTCATCACGCCGTTCATGGCCAGCGTCGTCGGTGTCGCGCCGCCGGTGGTGGGCACGAACAGGTTCAGCGGGTCGGACTTCTTCAGCGGCGTGACCCAGGAGAATCGCGCCTCGACGCGCTCCGGCAGGCCGCCGCCCGCCTCGATGGTGCGCGAGAGCAGCTTCGGTACATGCGCGCCGGCGATGCCGGTGACCACCGTCAGCAGCGACTCGAGCGGGATGCTGCCGAGGATCTTCGCATCCTTGAAGAACTTCGCCGGATCGAACTGCGGCGCCGAGCCGCCGGGGCCGGCGACGATGTTGTCGATGTCGCCCGCGGGACCCATCACCCGCGAGAGACCCGCGATCGCGAGCGACGGTGATGCCAGTGCGCCGAGGCTGTCGTTCTTCGCGGACGATGCATCGCCGCCGAACTTCAGGTCGTAGGGCGTGACGAGGCGGAGAAAGACCTCGCCCAGGTTGCCGCCGCCGAAGCCGTCGGTCCGGTACTTCGGTTCGTAGCGCACCTTCGTCACGGCGTTGCTCTGGCCCAGCAGTCGCTGCACGGCCTTGATCCCCACCACCGCCGTCTCGATCTCGGGGTAGACGTTGGGCAGGATCGTGGAGAACGACACGGCGCCGGATGTGAACAGGAGCTGCTGCGTCGGCAGGCGGGTGTCACCCAGCGCGGCCGGCGCGACCGGGGCGAACGCGACGCTGGCGCCGCGCAGCTCCGCCGTGCGCTTCGCGGCGGGTGCCGCGGCGTACGCGGCGTTGATGTTGTCCACCTTCGGTGCCCGCTGGTTGGGCACCTCGCTCACGAACAGCAGCGGCAGCGAGAAGGTGGTCTGCTGTCCGTCACGGTCGGTGGCCGCGATCTCGAAGCGGAAGTCGCCACCGCCGGTCATGGGCCAGAACACCATCCGCTTCGCGATGCCATCACCGATGACCGGCTTCCCCGCCACCTCGATCAGCCGCACGCCGTTGTCGGTCGGTGCGATCAGGTTCGGCGTGACCCGTGTCAGAATCTCGATCTTCGTGAACGGGAAGACATGGCCGCCGGTCACATGCCGTGCCCCCGCGTACTCCTTCACCACCTCGCGCACGACGATGAAGAAGCGCTGGCGCAGCACCGCCACGCGGTTGGCGGTGGCGGTCGCACCCGGGACATGCGTCGCCGACTCGAACTTGCGCTCGGTGACCTTCACCAGCGTGGCCGCGTGCCCGAACGGCCAGAGATAGCCGGCGTACATCACGCGCACATAGTGATCACGGCCCAGCGTGGCGAGGTGACGCCATTGCATCAGGTCCACGCCCGCGGGACGTATGGCCCAGTTGCCCTCGCTGTCCAGCAGCGCACCGAGCGACGACAGGTGCAGTCGCTGCGCCGTGGAGGGAATGGGCTGGAAGCGGACGGGCCGGATCCCATTCGCCTGCAGGTGAAAGCCTGCCATCAACGACACCAGCATGCCTCGATCCATCGGGTCCATCGGCATGCGGAATGGCACGAGGTCATCGGAGACCTGCTGGCGCCGTGCCTCGGTGAGGGCGTAGTCGTCAGACCAGATGGCGCGGAAGGCCGTCGCGCGATCGGGGCCGGTGCGCAGGTCCGACGCAGTGACGTGAGTATGCCAGAGTTCGTGCCGGCCCTGCTTGCGCCGTGCCACGGTGTCATGCTCGAAGCGCGCCGTGCCCACCGGCGAGATGATCAGCCGGTACGGGATCTCCAGCTTCGTCACGTTCCACGGCACGGGCTGCGGCCGGATGATCCATGGCAGGATCGGGAAGAGGTCGCTGATGTCCAGCTCAGGCCGTGCCCGTGCGAGGTCGGCGAGCGCACTGCCGGTCTGCTGACCGATTGCGGCCGCGACGACGGCACGCACCTGTGCATCGCGCGCCACGGGCATGCGCGCCGCGACGCCGTCCACCTCGGCCCGGAACAGCTCCGTCATCTGTACGTCGGTGCCCTCGCGCAGCCCGTTCGCCACCAGCTCCGTGGCCTGCCGTGCGAGGCGCGTGGCCGCATTCTGCGCCAGCCGGTCCAGGTCCGAGCCGCCAAGCGTGTTCAGCGCGTCGGAAAGCAACGTGCGGTTGGCCGTGAATTCCGCGCTGCCGATGATGCCGAGAAGGAAGCCGGCGTCGTGTGCAAAGAGCACGCCCCGCAGCGGTGCCGGCGGTTGCGCCGCGAGCGCGCGCGCCATCGGCCAGGTGCGGCAGGCCTCGAGGATTCCGGCGAAGGTGTAGGGCAGCGACGTGACGCCGGCCGGCATGGTGAAGGCGAGCCGGCTCGGTCCAGCCATGCGCAGCTTCACCGACGGCAGGGGGCGCAGCACCTGGGCCGCGTTGTTGGTCGTGTTGCGCTTCTCGGGGAACGCCTCACCCGCCGGCGGGTTGACGGGCGCCTCCGGCCCAGTCGCATCGAGCAGCGCCTCCTCACCGAACGACTGCGGCGGCAGCTCGAGGATCAGGCGCGCCGGCTTGCTCGCGTCGGCGCGGACGAGTTGCGGTTCTCCGCTGCGCGCGACGATGAGGTTATCACGGAAGAGCGTGCCGACGAAGTGGTCGTCGGGGCGCCGCAGCGGCACGCCGAAGAGCCGCGGCTGCACGCGGATCAATCCCGCGACGAGGTCCGTGCTGCGCAGCAACTTGTCGATGCCGAGACGGGAAAAGTCGGTGACCCCCTTCGCCGCACCGGCGCGGCTGCCACCACGTCGGCGTGGCGCCGTCGCATCGGGACCATCGTCACGCGCGGGCGGCGGTGGTGCTGCCGTGCGGCGTTTCGGCGCTGCCTTGCGTGCGCTGGCGGATCCGGCACCTGTCTTCGACGAACGCTTTCCTGCCGACATCGCCACCTCTGCAGCCGCAGTGTCGCGGTCCGGCTCGACGAAGCGCGGACGGATCGAAACAACCACGGACGCGGGGAGCGCGCGCAGGTCGCGATGGCGAGACAATGCGACCAAACCAGACCGATCACAAGAGACACGGCGGGCTGGTGTATTCCTCGAGCCCCGCCGGTCGGCCAGCCCACACGCCAGTGTGACGGATGTAAATTTCTCGCGACGCTCCCGCTGCGTTCGCCATGTATGACGCTGTGAGAAACGACTCACGCCTGACCGCGATGCCGCCATGCCGACCGAACGACGACTGAGCGACGCCGAGGTGTCGCTGGTGCTGTCACGCGCCGCCGAGGAGAGTGTCGAGCAGGGTCTGACCGTGGCGCAGGTGCACGAGATCGCCCGCGACGTGGGGCTCTCGACGCAGGCGGTGCAGCGTGCGCTGGACGAGTCGGCCCGCGGGTCGCTCACGCCGGCCACGTTCGAGCGTCGGCTCGGACTGCCGACCGGCGTGGCGAAGGAGGTGCTGCTGCCGGGTGCGCTCAGCGACGACGCGTGGGACGTGCTCGTGTCCACGCTGCGCGCGACATTCGCTGCCACGGGAAAGGTGTCGCGCAATGGCGTGGTGCGAGAGTGGCGCAATGGCGGGCTTCGCGTGGCCGTCGAACCGACCGCGGGTGGGCACCGGCTGCGCATGTCCACCACCAAGGGTGCTGCGCTACGGGCGCCGCTCTTCGCAAGCAGCGCGACGGCGCTCACCGCCGCCTCGGTCGCGCTGTCCGCATCGGCGCGCCCAGGCTTGCTGTTTGTCGCCGGCGGACTCGCTGCAATTTCCGCTGCACTCGCGGCGTCGCCGTTCATCACCTTGCCCGGCTGGGCGCGAACGCGCGGCACACAGTTCGACACGGTGGCGCGCGAAGCCGTCGCGTTGGCAGAATCGCCTCCGACAGTGGCGCTCGGCGACGGGGGCTGAACCGGCGCGATCGCAATTGCTGCTGCAGTCCTTGCGCATCGGTCCAGCAGTGTCGCTACGCTCCTCTCGCAGCCCGCGGCGGGACCGACGTCCCTGATGACGTGCAGCGCCGCTCAGCGCCCTCGCGTCACACCGAACAGGAAGCCGCCGCTCCGGTGCGCGATCGCACCTCGGAACTCCCGCGTCGCGGCGGTGCGATAGTACTCGATGAACTTCGACCCCGAGCGATACACGATCCCAACCTGCTGACGATACACCAGGCGCGCGACGTCGGCGGCGCGGATGGTGTACGGGCTGGCCATGCCGAACACGGCGCCCTGCAGCGTCGCATCATGGCCCACCACATTCAGCTGCGGCTTTGCGTACAGGTAGAACGCGCGTCGCGCGTCCGACAGCGGTGCGAACGGCGTGCCGATGCGGCCGAGCATCACCGTCGCGCCGCCGGTCACGCCCGTGTTGTACGTGCCGAGCCGCGCCATGCCCGACGTGGTCAGCAGCAGCCTGCGGCCAGCGCGATACACCTGCCTCTCGATGCCGAGATCATAGTTCACGATCGCGCCGTTGCGGATCTGATGCACCCAGCCACGCGGGATCGTGTTGCCGGTGCGCCGGTGGATGAACGTCTGGATCTCGGCGCCGCCCGCGCCCTGCCCGATGATGCCGAGCGTCAGCGCGGATGTGATGCGCTGGTGTCGAAGCGTGTCGGTGGCGATGCCGAGCATGCGGAACTGCTTCGTACCGACGTAGGGGTGGTCGCCGCGCAGGATGCCGGGTGCCTTCAGGTCGCTGGGCGTATAGCCGTCATCTTCATAGGCGATGCCGGTGCGCAGGCTGCCGCCACGCGGGGCGGGGAGCAGCACGCGCGACAGCCCCGACAGCCGCGGGTCGAACACCTCGAGCACGATCCCCTGCGTGAAGTAGCGATCGGTGGCGGTGAAGAAGTCGTTGTCGTACGCCAGCCGCCAGCTGTGCGGCTGCCCGGTATCGCGCTCGACCCCTGCGGTATTGACCGCCTGCGCCGACAGCGGCCCGGCGGCGAGGATCGTGGTGACGGCGATGCGGAGGCGCATGCCTCATCTACGTCGTCACGCGCACGCCGGATTGCTCACGGCGTGCCGGCGATTCCTCCCGTCAGCGCCGCCGCAGTCGCGACAGTTCGGCTTCCGACACGATGAAGCCGAAGCCGGGCCACCCGCCCGATGCCACCGCGCGCTCGAACGCGGCCCGCGCCTTCACCGTGTCACCGTGCGTCATGAACCAGTTGCCGAGGCCGTAATTCAGCGTGGCGACCTGCACGTCAGCCGTGTCGGCGGGGGTGATGAGCGTCTCGGGCGTGACCTCGCCACGATACAGGCGCAGGCGCGACACATACGCATAGCCCGGCGGCGCCGGCAGCGAGTCGGGACGGCGTGCCAGCATCGCGTTCGCCTCGGCCATGCGGCCATCACGGGACAGCGACATCCACAGCCAGTCGGTGCTGCCGGCGCGTTCGCCGCCGTCGGGAGCCCGCGGCTGCGCACGGGCGAACATGGTGGCCGCCGTGCGGAAGTCACCCTCGATGAAGTTGAGGACACCGAGGTGGAAGAGGATGCCGTAGTTCGTGCTGTCGAGCGCGAAGCCGCGGGTGAGATCGGCGCGCGCCTTGGCAAACTCGCGCACCGAGAGGTAGCGGTGGCCGCGCCACCGCAGCAGCATCACGTCGTCCGGGGTGCGCGTGAGCCCCGCCGACAGCGTGGCGATGGCCTCGCGGAACTGGCGGAAACCCGACTGCGTGACCGCCATCGCAATGCGCTTGGACACGTTCTCCGGATCGGCGTTCGACGCCAGCCGCGCCCGCAGGATCGGACCCGTGTCGGCAAGCGCGCGATACTCCACCCCGGCGGGCGAGCGGTACTGCACCGTCTGCGCGGCCGCCGGGTGGAATGCCAGCAGCGTGGCGAGGGTGATCGCGATGGCGCCGCTCCGGCGCCCAGCGCCGTGGACGAGTGCCGTGGAACCGTCGTGCAGGGTCATGATCGATGTCCGCCGTAGGGGTGCGAGTGATGCCGCCTGCCATTGCCGCCGTGCCCGTCAGCCGGAAGCTATCTTGCGGCAGGTGCGGCACCACGGCCGCACTGCACGCCGCCGTCGCACGACTCTCACGCCCACGCCCAGACAGCGATGACTCCGGTGGATGCAGACGTGATCGTGGTCGGCTGTGGTCTCGCAGGCCTCGTGGCCGCAGCCGAAGCGGCCGATGCCGGACGGCGCGTCCTGATGCTCGATCAGGAGGGTGAGCAGAACCTCGGCGGGCAGGCGTTCTGGTCGCTGGGCGGGCTGTTCTTCGTGAATTCGCCGGAACAGCGTCGGCTCGGCATCCGCGATTCCCACGACCTCGCCATGCGCGACTGGCTCGCCACGGCGGGCTTCGACCGGCCTGAGGATGCGTGGCCTCGCAAATGGGCCGAAGCGTACGTGGACTTCGCCGTGGGGGAGAAGCGCTCGTGGCTGCATGCGCAGGGCATGCGCTGGTTCCCCGGCGTGGGCTGGGCGGAGCGCGGCGCAGCCGGGGCCAGCGCATCGGGCAACAGCGTGCCGCGATTCCATCTGACGTGGGGCACCGGCCCCGGTGTGCTCGAACCGTTCATCCGGCGCGTCACGGCACATGCCGCCGCTGGTCGCATCGCCTTCCGCTTTCGTCACCGCGTGCTCGGACTGCAGAGGAATTCGGGCGCCGTCTGCGGTGTGATGGGCGATGTGCTCGAGCCGACATCGGTGGCGCGCGGTGAGCGCAGCTCGCGCGCGGTCGTAAGTGACTTCACCTGCCGCGCGGGTGCGGTGATCGTCACCTCCGGCGGCATCGGCGGCAACCACGAACTCGTGCGGCACCACTGGCCCACCGCTCGACTCGGCAACCCACCCGCGTTCATGCTCTCCGGTGTGCCGGAGCACGTGGACGGCCTGCTGCAGCAGCAGCTCGCGGGGGACGGCGCGCGACTGATCAACCCCGACCGGATGTGGCATTACACCGAAGGCGTTCGCAACTGGAACTCCATCTGGCCGCGTCATGGCATCCGCATCCTGCCAGGCCCGAGCAGCCTCTGGCTCGACCCATCGGGCAATCGACTGCCATATCCGAACATCCCCGGCGCCGACACCCTCGGCACGCTGCAGCACATCGGCACGCACGATTACCCGTACACCTGGTTCGTGCTCAACCGCGCGATCATCAAGAAGGAGTTCGCGCTCAGCGGCAGTGAGCAGAACCCCGACATCACGTCGAAGAGCTGGCGGAAGACGCTCGGTCGGATCGGCGCGGCCGTCCAGGCGCCGGTGCAGGCGTTCATGGACCACGGTGAGGATTTCGTCGTGCGCAACTCGTTGCGCGAGCTGGTGGACGGGATGAATGCGATCGGCAGCGTGCGCGTGGACTACGACACCGTCGCGGCCGTCGTCCACGATCGCGACCGTCAGGTGCTGAACGCCGCGGGCAAGGATCCGCAGCTCGCGATCGTGCGCAGTGCGCGCGCCATCCTCAGCGAGCGGCTGATCCGCATCGCGACACCGGCGCCGATTCTGGACCCGAAGGACGGACCGCTGATCGCCGTCCGGCTCAACATCGTCACGCGCAAGTCACTCGGCGGACTCGAAACCGACCTGCAGTCGCGCGTGCTCAGTGACGATGGCACGCCGATTCCCGGACTCTTCGCCGCCGGCGAAGTGGCGGGATTCGGCGGCGGCGGGGTGCACGGCTATCGCTCACTCGAAGGCACCTTCCTCGGCGGGTGCATCTTCAGTGGTCGCGCGGCCGGTCGCGCCGCGGCGCAGCTCGCGACCTGAACGCTCCGACCCGGAACACGAGTGGCGTGTGGTCCAAGTTCGGACGGCACCAAGCCAGCCGGGATGCTCGGGCCGGCGACCGCTTCCTGACCTTCGTTGACCGGCCACCAGATCGCTGCCATCTGGCCCGCGCGCACGCTCAGCGCGTGTCCTCTGCCCATCGCATCATCCCGCCCGCCAGCGAGCGCACGCGCGTGAACCCCGCGGCCTGAAGCTGACGCGCCGCCTGGGCGCTGCGCACGCCGCTGCGGCACAGCACGACGATCTCACGCGATGCGTCGAGGCTGCCGATCACGCCGCCGAGGCTGCCGAGTGGAATGAGGCGTGCACCGGCGATGCTGTCCACCGCGGCCTCCTGCGGCTCACGCACATCGATCAGGTCGACATCGTCGCCGCGCGCCAGCCGCGCGGCCAGCGCGATCGGCGTGATCTCCTCCACCGCCTGCACCATCGCCGTGCGCGATGGCGTGCCGCAGAACTGGTCGTAGTCGATGAGATGCGTGATGGTGCGTGTGCCGCAGGCCGGGCACTCGGGATCACGCCCGAATTCCACCGTGCGCGTCTCCATCGTCAGCGCATCGATCATCAGCAGCCGGCCGGCCAGCGACGTGCCGACGCCGGTGATGAGCTTCAGCGTTTCCACGGCCTGGATGGTGCCGACCAGCCCCGGCAGCACGCCGAAGACGCCACCCTCGGCGCAGTTCTGCACCAGGCCCGGTGGTGGCGGCTCGGGATAGAGACAGCGGTAGCAGGGACCATCAGTGGTGGCGAAGACCGACGCTTGCCCATCGAACTGGTAGATCGAGCCGTGCACGTTCGGGATGCCGAGCAGCACACAGGCGTCGTTGACGAGGTAGCGCGTAGCGAAGTTGTCGGTGCCGTCGAGCACGATGTCGTAGCCGGCGAGGATCGTCATCGCGTTGGCCGCGGTGAGCCACTCGGCGTGCGTGACCACCTGCACGTGCGGGTTCAGGTCATGCAGCCGGTCGCGCGCCGAGTCGAGCTTGGGGCGACCGACGTCCCTGGTGCCGTGGAGCAGCTGCCGCTGCAGGTTGGTGACGTCCACGGCGTCATTGTCCACCAGCCCGATCGTGCCCACGCCCGCAGCGGCGAGATAGAGCGCGGAGGGCGAGCCGAGTCCGCCGGCGCCGACGATCAGTACGCGCGCCGCCTTCAGCCGGCGCTGGCCGTCCTCACCGATGCCCGGCAGCACCAGGTGGCGGGCGTAGCGCTGGCGCTCGTCGGCGGTGAGCGTGGGTAGTGCGCCGGTGCGGGCGGCGCTGGTACGTACGGCAGGGTCCAGCATGGCAGCGAAGGCGATGAATTTCCGCAGACCGCGAAGTCGGAGGCTGGTGAGGCGCGGTCCCGTGTGCAATCCTATCGCGTCACACAACCACCCGCGGTGACGGTCCTCGGACCGGGAGCGTACGCCATGCGTCATGTTCGGGTACTGGTCGGGACGCGCAAGGGCGCGTTCATCCTCACGTCAGATGCGGCGCGGCGCGAGTGGACCGTTGACGGTCCGCACTTCCCAGGTTGGGAGATGTATCACCTGAAGGGTTCGCCGGTGGACCCGCAACGGATCTACGCGTCGCAGTCGAGCGGGTGGTTCGGTCAGCTCATCCAGCGGTCCGACGACGGTGGTCGCACCTGGGTGCCGGTGGACAACCACTTCGCCTACGACGGCGTGCCGGGCACGCACCAGTGGTACGATGGCACGCCGCATCCGTGGGAGTTCAAGCGGGTGTGGCACCTCGAGCCCTCGCCGCGTGACCGTGACGTGGTGTACGCGGGCGTCGAGGATGCGGCGCTGTTTCGTTCGGACGACGGGGGTGCCTCGTGGACGGAACTCTCGGGGCTGCGCACGCACGGCACGGGTGCCGCATGGCAGCCGGGTGCCGGCGGCCTGTGCCTGCATACGATCGTGCTCGACCCCGCGGATCCCGATCGGATCGTCATCGCCATCTCCGCCGCTGGGGCTTTCCGCAGCACCGATGGTGGCGTGACCTGGACGCCGATCAACAAGGGACTGCGCTCGAGCATGCTGCCCGATCAGGACGCCGAGGTGGGCCACTGCGTGCACCACATCGCCATGCACCCTTCGCGTCCGGAGCGGCTGTTCATGCAGAAGCACTGGGACGTCATGCGCAGCGATGACGGGGGCGACCAGTGGCATGAAGTCAGCGGCAACCTGCCCACCGACTTCGGCTTCCCGATCGCGGTGCATGCCCACGAGCCGGAGACGATCTACGTCGTGCCGATCACCAGCGACGCGCATCACTTCCCGCCCGAGGGCAAGCTGCGCGTCTATCGCAGTCGTACCGGTGGCACCGAGTGGGAGGCCCTCACGAACGGCCTGCCCCAGGAGGACTGCTACGTGAACGTGCTGCGCGACGCGATGGCGGTGGACACGCTCGACTCGTGCGGGGTGTACTTCGGCACCACCGGTGGGCAAGTGTACGTCTCCGCCGATTCGGGTGACACGTGGCAGGCGATCGTGCACGACCTGCCGGCCGTGCTGTCGGTCGAGGTGCAGGTGGTGCCGTGACGTGCCTGCGACGATGATCCGCGTGGTGCTGCCGTCGCCGCTGCGCGTGCTCGCGCAGGTGGGCAGCGAGATCGCGGTGGACGTGGCCGGTGATCCGACGCTGCGCACCACGCTGGATGCGATCGAGACGCAGTGGCCCATGCTGCGTGGCACGCTGCGTGATCACGTGACGCACCGGCGCCGTCCCTTCATCCGGTTCTTCGCCTGTCAGCGCGACCTCTCGCACGACTCACCCGATGCGCCGCTGCCGCCGAGTGTGGCCGAGGGGCGTGAGCCGTTGCTGATCATCGGGGCGGTGGCGGGGGGGTAGCGGGGGGGGGGTAGCGAGGAGCCATGGCCAGAGCCGACTGAACTTCGAGACCATCGGCGTCGTGGCCGCCTTGCCAATGGCGTAAATCAGACGTCTGGCGTTATACTTACGAGAATGATCGAGAGACTCGCGCTCGCGCGGATTCGAGACCGTCTGAGCGCGATGCCCGCCGTGGTCATCCTTGGGCCCCGGCAGGTGGGCAAGACCACGCTCGCCCGTACCCTCGCCAGCGAGCGCGGCGACGACGCGCTGTACCTCGACCTCGAGCGCGAGTCTGATCGTCGTCGCCTGGATGACGCCGACGCCTACCTCCGCGCGCAGCGCGGCACGCTCGTCATCCTCGACGAGATTCACCGCCTGCCGGGACTCTTCGAGCTGTTGCGAGGCATCATCGACGAACGTCGTGCCGCCGGTGAAAAGGCCGGGCACTTTCTGCTCCTCGGATCAGCGTCGCTCGATCTCCAGCGACAGGCGGGCGAATCGCTCGCCGGTCGCGTGGCGTACATGGAGCTGACACCGGTCCTGGCGAACGAGCTGGCGCCCCAGGAGATTCCCATCGAGGAACTCTGGGTTCGTGGCGGCTTCCCCGACAGTCTGCTCGCATCGAATGCCAATGACAGTCTCGAATGGCGGCTGGACTTCATTCGCAGCTATCTCGAGCGCGACGTGCCGATGTTCGCTCCGCGACTTCCCGCCGAAATGGTGGGCCGCCTGTGGCGGATGCTGGCGCATCTGCAGGCGACGCCGCTCAACAAGGCCCGACTCGCTGCCAGCCTCGAAGTCTCGGCGCCCGCGATCAGCCGATACGTGGATCTGCTCACCGACCTGATGCTGGTGCGCCGATTGATGCCTTGGAGTGGCAACATCGGGAAACGATTGGTGCGCTCTCCCAAGGTGTATGTGCGCGACAGTGGGATTCTGCACGCGTTGCTCGGCCTGCGAACGGCCGATGACATCCAGTCGCACCCTGTGGTCGGAGCGAGCTGGGAAGGGTTCGTGATCGAGCAGCTCATCGCTGCCGCTGGCCCAGATCGCATTCCGCTCTACTTTCGCACGGAGAAAGGCGCGGAGGCCGATCTCGTCTTCGAGCGCGGCGGCCAGGTGGAGATGGTCATCGAGATCAAGCGGTCGACGGCGCCCGTGGCCTCGAAGGGATTGCGCGTCGCGCGCGACGACCTCGGGCCGCGCGACACCTACGTCGTGCACGGCGGTGACGCCACGTGGCCGATGGGTGATGACATCACCGCTGTATCCGTCGGTGAGCTGGTGCGGCGGCTGGGCGCGCGGCACTAGCGTCGGAGTAGCGGAGAGCCATCCGCACCGGCGCATCGACCAGGCAAAGCCGCAGTACGATCAATCACCAGCATCGAGTGCTGCCCTGGTCCCGGTGCGCCGGACGAATCAACGAGACGCCCCTCGCGCGGTGTCTGCAAGGTGCGATGCCGAGCGACTCACACCGCCGCGCCGAACAGCCGACCCACCACCGCCGATGCCGCCATCGCCAGGGCGCCCCAGAACATCACGCGCCCGGCGCCCAGCCACTTTGGCGCGCCGCCGACCTGTGCCGCCAGCGCGCCCAGCACCGCCAGCAGCACCAGGGCGCTGCCCGTCACCAGTGTGGACAGCCGCGGCAGCGGGGCCAGCGCGGCGACCACCACCGGCAGCATCGCGCCGACGGCGAAGGTGCCGGCCGAGGCGAGCGCGGCCTGCAGCGGTCGTGCGGTGGAGGTTTCAGTGATGCCGAGTTCATCGCGCGCGTGCGCACCGAGCGCATCGTGTGCCATGAGCTGGTCGGTGACCTGGGCGGCGAGTGCCGGCGTGAGTCCGCGCGCGACGTAGATCGCCGTCATTTCATGGCGCTCGCCGGCGTCGTCGCTGGCGAGCTCGCGCCGTTCCCGTTCGAGGTCCGCCCGCTCGGTGTCGGCCTGCGAGCTCACGGAGACGTATTCGCCCGCCGCCATCGACATGGCTCCCGCCACGACACCCGCGACACCGGCGATCAGGATGGCGCCGCGTGCCGTGCCCGCCGCAGCCACACCCACCACCAGGCTCGCGGTCGAGATGAGGCCGTCGTTCGCGCCGAGCACCGCCGCGCGCAACCAGCCGATGTGGGCGGTCCTGTGAACCTCCGAATGCCGCATCATGTCGTCATGGACCAGTTGAGGGGCCGTGTCGCGAGGCGTGGCTCAGTTGCGGTCGTCATTGCCGCCTCGCTTTCCGGTGGTGTCGCGTGCCGCCGAGCGACCCGCAGTGCCGCTCACCGTGGCGGTGCTGTCAACGTACGCGCTTGCGGCGCCATGGGTGTACACGAGCGCACCGCCCGAATGCCCCACACGGTATCCCGCCACCAGCAGGAGCACCGAGCCTGCCGTCGCCAGCAGCCGCGCCGGCGCTGCCACCCTGTTCCGGAACAGACCGACGCCGGCCACACCGAGCACGCCGACCGAGAGCCAGAGAAAGGTGTCAGCCGCTTCTTCATGGGCGTGCAGCGCCGCCTTCGGCACGACGTTCTCGACCCGGTCCTCCTGGTCCTCACCCGTTTCAATAGAGAACCAGGCGCTGGCAGACAGGGCGAGCAGCATGCCGACCGCCAGGCTCCAGCTGCGGGCCGGCGCCGCGCCGCGCCGCACCGCGATGGCGGCCCCGACGGCGAATATCGGTGCCAGCACGGCCAGCGCCATCGGCAGGTGCACGACGGCGGGGTGCAGCGGGGTCGGGATCAGGGACGAGAGCGTGCCGAGCATGGTGACCTCCAGAGAGTGATGCCGCAGGATGCGGTGTGATGCGGCATGGGAACGACCGCCGCTCACACGCACAGCATCGCCGAGCGAGGAGCGCCCGACCATCCGACATGTGTGCATCTGCAAGCGCTGCCTACATTTGCGTGACGGCATCCGACAGGTGTGTGATGCCGCAGGGAGACTGTCCAGCGGAGACGCGATGGCACTCGGGGACGACAGCACCGTGGACGAGGAGCGCAGGCTCCGCCCGGTCGTGCTGGTGGTGCTGGCCACCGTCGTGATCGGTGGTGCGATCGATCTGTATGTGGACGGTCCTGACGCCGGTCTCTCGGTGCACATGCTGGTGGAGGCGACACTGCTGATCGTGAGCGCCGTGGCCGGCATCGTGCTCTGGCGTGCCTGGCGCCGGACCGCCACGACGCTGGCCGCGACCGAACGCACCCTCACCGCCAGTCAGGTGGAGCGGCAGGCATGGCAATCGCGGGCCGAACAGGCGTTGCATGGCCTGGCCGGTGCCATCGGCGACCAGTTCGACAGATGGCAGCTCACGCCTGCCGAGCGGGAGGTGGCGCTGTTGCTGCTGAAGGGGCACGGCCACAAGCAGATCGCCTACCGGACGGGCCGCAGCGAGAGCACCGTGCGCCAGCATGCCGTGGCGGTGTACGGCAAGTCCGGGCAGGGCGGGCGAGCGGAGCTGGCGGCGTTCTTTCTGGAAGGGCTGATGCTGCCGGTGGGGGGATCGGCACCGGCGGGGACACAGTAGCAAGCCTGATCTGCCGTTGACTGTATCCGACGTGTGTTCGGAAGGCCGCGCTGCACACGCATGTCGGATGGTGGCCATCATCGTGGTGGACGATGCTGCAGGTGAGCCCCGGAGAGTCCGGGGACGTACTCATCACGAGGCATCGAGCCATGGCACACACGACCACTGCACAACACATCCTTCCGACGGCAGCTCCCGTGGCCGTTGCGACCGCCAGTGCACCGAGCTGCCCGCGCCGGCTCGACCGCCGGACCTTCCTGCGCGATGTCTCGCTGGCTGTGGTCGGGTCGCTCGCGGTCGCCGGTCTCGTGCCCGGCGAGGCGTTTGCGGGCCCGGTGCGTGAGCTGCTGTCGACCGCGTCGCGGGGCGTCGAGCGGACGTATCCCGTGCCGACCAGTGATGGCGTCTGGGTCGATGCCGGCAGCGGCGTCGCGCTCGCCCGGGTTGGCAAGCGGCTATTCGCTTTCTCCACCGAATGCCCGCACCGCGGCCGGACGATGGACTGGATCCCCGGTGAGCAGCGCTTCTATTGCGCAAAGCACAAGGCACGATTCACCTCTGACGGTGCCCACGCGAGCGGGCGTCGCACGACGGACCTCGACCGGTTCGCGCTCCGCCGCACGAACGGCGGTGTCGTCGTACAGCTCGACCCGGTACTCACCGCCGACAGCAACGCAGCGGCGTGGGCGGGGGCGGTGCTGACGGTCTAGTCCCGGGTGACGACGTCGTCGTCGTTCACAGTGTCGCAGCCAACCGTGCATCGGGGGGGGCGGCGGTATTGCGAGCCGTCCGGAAGAGTGCCCCGGATCGACACTCGCGCTGCACTCCTCCGACTGTCGGTGACGCGGTCCTAGCCTCGCGCATCGCACACCGGGATTCCCGACGTACGCCGCGCATACGCCACGATGCCCCGATCACAGGTGAGCAGTGACGCGCCGAGTGACTGTGCCTGCGCCAGCAGGATGCGGTCGGCGGGGTCTCCGTGCGGCTCTCCGGGCAGTCGGGTGCTCTGCACGAGCACGGCGCGGGTCACCGGTACCGTCAGCAGCCCCGGCGCCTCGGCGGCCCGCTCGAGCCAGATGCCGACGTCGCCCGACAGTTCGAGGCGCCCCTTCGCGACGAGCATCGCGACCTCCCAGAACGAGAAGTCGCTCACGTAGAGGGTTCGGTTCCGGGCGGCCTGTGCGATCAGGTACTTCGCCGCCTCGCCCAGCGCCCCGGCCGTGCCGTCGAGCGTCCAGAGCCAGACGTGTGTGTCGAGCAGCAACGGTGTGTCCCGCTCGGGTGAGGCCGATGCCTCCCAGCACGCGGGGCGCCCCTCGTAGATGGGAGCCGGCTCCCGGACCGGCGCCCGCTTCAGAGCAGGCGTCGTGGTGGTGGCGCGTTTCGGCGCCACGCTACCGCCCGGGCCGGTGACGCAGCGGGTCGGTGGTCGATGGCGTCCAGTCCGCCTCGTCCGATGACACGACATCACCGTGCCGGACGATGGTGCCTCGCAGAAAGCCCCACGGGGATTCACCGTGCTGCGCCGCCGCCGACACCCGGACCACGGGATCGCCGCGCTTGGTGACGACCACCTCGCGCCCGGTGCGGGCGATCTCATCCATCAGTTCGAGGCAGGTGGCCTTGAACTCGCTGGCGGAAATGAGGAGGGCCTGGTCGACAGTCGCCATCGGCGTAGCACGAGGCATCGGTGATCCTGATTTAGGTCATAAGAATATGACCATGGTCATGTTGCAGCTGCAAGCGGACCTGTGGCGCAAGCCGTCTGGCGTAGCCACTGCGCGTCGCCGGCGCTCGGTACGCTGGCATTTCCGATGCCACCTCAGGGCCGCATGTAATTCAACAGATACCTTGCGCTGCAATGTATCGCAGTACAATGTATAGCGGCTCGAGGTATCTCTGCTCACCCTCCGTATCCGTGGACGGCCTGACCCGATGGAGATCAACAAGGACCTGATCGCGGCGTCGTCCACCCCGATCGTGCTGGCGATCCTCACCGAGGGCGACAGCTACGGCTACGCCATCCTGAGCCGGGTGCGCGACGTCTCGGGGGGTGGGATCGAGTGGACGGACGGCATGCTCTACCCGGTGCTCCACCGCCTCGAACGCCTTGGCTACGTGCAGGCGCGATGGGAACAGGCCGAATCCGGCCGCAAGCGCAAGTACTACGCGATCACCGAGCTCGGCCGAGCCCAGCTGGCCGAGGAACGGCGGCAGTGGCAGGCCGTGGATGCGACGCTGCGCGGCATCTGGCAGGCGTTCGCAGATCCCGTCAGCTCGAGCGGCACCCCCTCATCCGCTCCCCACTTCCTCCCGGCCTGATCATGTCCGCACCAGAGAAGGCGAACTCGCTCGAGGACCAGATCGACCAGTGGCGGACCTACCTCCGTCGCCGGCAGGCCATCCACACCGTGGACGTGGCCGAGCTCGAGGATCATCTGCGGGAGCAGGTCGCGGTGCTCGGTAGCGCGGGGCTCGCCTCGGACGAGGCGTTCCTGGTGGCCGTGAAGCGGATGGGTGGCCTCGATTCGCTGTCGCGGGAGTTCGCGCTGGAGCACTCCGAGCGCCTCTGGAAGCAGCTCGTGATGCCGGCCGGCGCCAGCGAGGTCACGGCGTCAGCACGGCAGGATTCTTTCGTCGCCTTCGGCCTGGCGACGGCGGCGGCGATGACCGTCAAGCTCCCCGCGCTGTTCGGGTTCGGTATGACGCAGCATGGCAACAGCTACGCGCACAACGCCGCGCTGTTCGTGTTGCCGCTGCTCACGACCTATTTCGCCTGGAAGCGACAGCTCGCCGGCGCCGTGCTGCGCTGGCTGGCGCTGGCGTTCGTGGTGGCGGCCGTGGCGGCCAATGTGCACTCGTTCGGCAGCGGTGGGGCCGACAGCGTGACCGAGGTCCTGATGGTCATCCACCTGCCGATCGCGCTCTGGCTGGTGGTGGGAGTGGCGTATGCCGGCACGCGGTGGCGTGACGTGCAGGGCCGGATGGACTTCATCCGCTTCACGGGCGAGCTGTTCATCTACTTCGTGCTGATTGCGCTTGGTGGTGGCGTGTTCACCGGGTTCCTGCTGCTCATCTTCCAGGCGATCGGGATCAACGCCGAGGTGTTCGCGCAGCAGTGGCTGATTCCGTGCGGTGCGGCGGGGGCGGTGATCGTGGCGTCATGGCTGGTGGAGGCCAAGCAGAGCGTGATCGAGAACATGGCGCCGGTGCTGACGCGCCTGTTCACTCCGTTGTTCACGATCCTGGTGGTGACGTTCCTCGGCACGCTGCTCGTCACGGGTCGTGGCATCCAGATCGAGCGCAACATGCTGCTCGCCTTCGACCTGCTGCTGATCCTGGTGCTGGCGCTGCTTCTCTATTCGGCGTCTGCACGTGATCCGCGTGCGCCGGCAGGTGGTTTCGACCTGATGCAGGTGGTGCTGGTGGTGAGTGCGCTGCTGGCGAATGCGGTGGCGCTGGCCGCGATCGCCGCGCGCATCTCGGAGTACGGCTTCAGCGCGAACCGGATGGCGGTGCTGGGCGTGAACCTGATCCTGCTGGTCAACCTCGCCTGGTCGGCGGTGGTGTCCATCAGGTTCCTGCGCGGCACGGGCGAGTTTGCGGCGCTGGAGCGCTGGCAGACGGCATACATCCCGGTGTACGGTGTGTGGGCCGCGTTCGTGGCGATCCTCTTCCCGGTGATCTTCGGGACGGTGTGACCTGCGACGCGCCATGCGCGACAGGCGCACGAACGCTGCGGGCGACGGGATGTGTGTGCACCCGTCGCCCGCCGCGCATCTTGGTGATCGGCATCACGCCGATGCGGTCACGCTGGCCGCATCGGCGTCGCAACCTCGCCGCTACGGAATCCGCGCTGCCGTCTCGCGGCGTCCGAACAGGCGCTGCAGGCCCGTCACCAGCACGTCCAGTACCAGCCAGGTGAGCAGGAAGCCACCCGCCTCGAGCATGAAGCTGTGCCATTTGTAGAACAGGTCTGCAATGAACATCGACGACACCATCGTCGGCGCGTCGCGGAGCAGCAACCGGCGCGTCGGCACATGTGAGAGCAGCGACAGCATGGGCGGATCTCCTTAGGCGCGGAAGCGCACGAAACGTGGTTCGATGTTCTTGCGGGAAGTTCCGCCCTGCAGCGTGTAGCCGGATGCCACCCAGTGCGAGGTGCTTGCGTTGTGCGGTGTGCAGGAGAGGTAGTCGCCCCACGACTGGTCGGGCGGCCCGTGCGAACTGACGCGGGTGAGTGCCGTCTCCCAAGTGGTGGCGGTGCGCACACCCACCACATGTCCCGGATGTTGCGTGCCACCGCCGTAGAACGCACTGAAGCCCATCTGTCCCTGCGCGTTCGCCGCCGCGGCCGGGTAGGCCCACGCGGCATTGTTGCTCCAGATGTCCGGCTGGTCGAGCAGCGTGATCCCCGCCTGCCGTATTCGCACGCACCGGATGTACGGCAGCGGATGGGTGCTGTCACGGTTGGCCGTCCACATGAAGCCGATGGTGCCGGCGCCGACCCAGGCCCCCGTGATGCGCGGATCGGTGCGAGCGAGCCAGTTGACCCCGCCCGGTCCAGGCGCCGAGTAGGCGCCACCCGCCCAGGGGCGCACGTTCACGTCGTTCCAGCTGATCCCGGTGGCTGCGTCGGCCCAGTTGAAGACGCGGAGCTGCGTCGTGTTGTTGTGGCTACCCATGTACATCGTGGTGCCGGGACCGCGGCAGAGCCGGATCGAGCCGTTGTTCGTGGTGGCCCAGGAGCGGTAGCCGAGTGACCCACCCGAGGCGAGCGTCGCCAGCGGGAAGCGGAACACCATCGCGCGCTGCCAGGCATTGCCCTTGAACATGTTGAACGTGACGAACAGGTTCGCGTCGGTGAACGCCATGTCGGGGTAATCGAACCAGTTGCCCGTGAAGGTGCTGTTCACGCCGCGCGGGGTGAAATCCCAGTAGTACCAGCTGCCGAACGATGCCTCGCGTGAGATCGCGAGCCGGAAGAGGTTCTCACCGTTCGCCGCCGTCGAATACTGCAGCAGCCAGATCCAGATGCGGTGCCGTGCGTTGTAGAGCACGACCTGATCGCAGCAGAAGCCTCCGGCACTGGCGGGGAACGCGGTATACGGGTTGACGTAGGTCCAGCTCGCGCCCGCGTTCGTGGAGCGGCTGGCGAACCAGTTGCCGGTCATGAACATCTGGCCTTCGTTGGCCGCCGCGGTCGGTTCGCAGATCGTGGAGGTGGTCTCACCGCTGGCCGTGTCGTTCAGGCCGATGTTCTGCAAGAGGGTGAGTGCCATGGTCAGTCCCCTCCCGGGGCGTCTTTGGGATCGGTCGGCTTCGGCAGGACTTCCGCGCGCAGGGATTCCATCGCATCACGCGTCATGATGTCCCCGACCAGTGGCGGTCCCGCGGGCCGGCGCGGGCCGGCCTTCAGGCGATCGCGGAGATCGAGCTCGGCTGAACTCGGTGTGACGTCGCGCGTCGACCGGGCGCGCGAGCGTGCCGCGGTTTCCTCGACGGGCTTGCCGCCGCGATGGACGCTGGTGCGTCCGGAAGTCTTGGCGGAACCCTTCCTGGCGGCGCTCTTCTTGGTGGCACTCTTCTTGGTGGCGCTCTTCTTGGCGGCGCTCTTCTTGGCGGCGCTCTTCTTCACGCCGCTCTTCTTCGCGGCGCCCTTCTTCGCGGCCGACGTCTTTGCGCTTCGCTTCGCGGCCTTCCTGACGCTCTTTCGTGCTGCCATACGACAGACCCTCCTCAGTGAAGGACACCGCGCTGTCCCGCTGCACTCACGATCGCGCACCGCCGATCGTGAGGTCGCAGGCTTCGGTGACGGCAAACGGCCGTTCACACTGCGGTGCGCTACAGTGCCGGTCGCGTGCGAACCTGTCAAGAGCGGATGGTGCGCGAGCAGGTGCGGTCGAGTCGCGCGTCACTGCCGTGAAGGCACGATGCCGTCAGTCGCCATCGTCATCCGCTGATGGTGCGCCGCTGCATTGCGGGCGCGGGTAGCTGCGACGGTTCGTCGTTCGTTGGTACCGGAACGGTCCCAATTTCGTCACGTCGGCGCGGCTCTCCACCAAGCTCATGCACGCCATCGGCGTCAGGTGTCGAGCGCCACCACCTCCAGACGGTGCCACGCGTTGTTCAGATAGCCTTTCACGTTCCACGCGTCCCGGACATCCGACGGTTGGGAGACACCAGTGGCGTCCTCCGCTCGCACCAGCAGCGTGTGCGTGCCCGGTGCCAGCTCGACCGTGATCTCCCACAGGCACCAGCTCCAGCGGGCCCGTTGCGTCGCCAGCGATGCGCGCTGCCACGACGCCCCACCATCGGTCGAGCACTCCACCCGCGTCACCTCGGCACCTCCGGCACCGATCGCCCAGCCGCGCAGCACCAGTGGGCCGGCAGCGACGGCGGCACCGGGGGCCGGATCGAGGATGACCGCATTGAGTGTCATTGCCGACAGCGGCACGCCGGACGTCACATCGGTCGGAAGCGCCGGGTCAGCCGTGCGCTGCACGCGGTACGCGCGCGTCTGGAAGTAGTTGGACGACGGCTCGACAGACGCGGTGATCCGACCCAGCCACTTCACGCTGCGCGCGCCGATCCAGCCGGGCACGACCGTGCGGACCGGGAAGCCATGTTGCGGCGCGAGCGCCACACCGTTCTGCTCCCACGCCAGCAGCACGTCGGGGTCGCGCGCCTTCCCGGCGTCGATCGATCCGCCAAAGCCGAACACCTCGCCGTGCCGCTCCACCGCATCCAGCCCCGTGAACTCGATGTGCCGAGCATCCGGCAGCACGCCGGCGGCGTCGAGCACGTCGCGCAGCGAGACGCCGGCCCATCGGGCATTGCCGATCGGTTCGACACCCCACGGCAGCTCACCCGGCAGCGGCCCCACCGCCAGCAGCTCCGCCCGCCGCAGTCCGGCGCAGAGCATCGTGGCCGTCACCTCCCGCCGCGGGAAGCGCTGGAGGTCGTCGAACGTCAGCACCAGTGGCGTGCCCACGAGGCCGTCCACCGTGAGACGCCACTCGGCCAGCGCGATGGTCGGCGTCGGCGCGTGGCTCCGCACGAAAAATTGCTCCGTCGGTGTTTCGAATCGGTTCGCATGCTGCTGCGGATTGCCGGCGGAGTTGAGGCCATCGGTCCCGATGGGAAGGCGGTCGATCGACGAGAGTGAGGCCACGGCGGGTGTGGTGCGTGAGGAGTGGAGAGGATCCCGGGACGCGCGAAACGCGAGGTGCAACTCGTCCCGATGCGGCGCATCATCCTCGCCTGCGTGGTGTCGGGCAAGGGCTGGGATGGGACAGCGAATGCGTGTGGGGAGACATCCTGCGGGACATGACGCGCCGCACTCTCCCCCCGTTGCGGAGTCGGCGCAGCGAATGGATATTCAGCGCTGGCGTGATGGGACGCCTCCGGTCCGCGGAAAGGGCAGCGCCCACCCTGGCAGTTGCACGACTCCATGTCGCCCTCTTCGGGCCGATGGTGCGGACGCCGGCCATATCGAAGGAGGCGTCCCTTGACAGCACCCATCCGCCGCGCGCTCCCGCCGCGTGCCAATCTCGCCCAGCAGAAGACCCAGGCCCGGGAACTGCTGCAGGCCTTCACGAGCGACGCGCCCGACGCCGTCGCGCGCGTCCGCGCCGTCCTGCCCGACAAGTCGCGCATCGTGCTCGCCGATGCGCAATTCGTGCTCGCGCGTGAGTACGGTTTCGACAACTGGGCCGCGCTGCGCCAGCACATCGACGATCGCACCGCCGCGTTGCGTGCCCCGCACGAGCGCCTGCATCACGCCCTGCAACGTCGCGACGCGCAGGCCGTACGTGAGCTGCTCTCGGCACACGGCGAGTTCCGGCCGCTGATCAACGCACCGCTGTTCCCGTACAACGCACCGGCGCTGGTGGCCTGTGCCGGCGATGCCGACATGGTGCAGGTGCTGCTCGACTTCGGCGCTGATCCCAACCTGCGCAGCAGCTGGTGGGCCGGCGGCTTTCACGCGCTCCACTCCGCCACGGGTCTCGCGGCCGAGCGGTTGATCGCCGCCGGTGCCGTGCCCGACGCGTGCGCCGCGGCGCATCTGGACGACGTGCCGCTGCTGGCCAGCATGCTCGCCGCCGATCCGGCGCGCGTGCACGAGCGCGGCGGTGACGGGCAGACGCCGCTGCACTTCGCGCGGTCGCGTGCGGCGATCGACCTGCTGCTGCAGGCGGGCGCCGACATCGATGCGCTCGATGTGGACCATCGCGCCACACCGGCCGCCTGGATGCTCGATCGCGTGCGGGGCGCGGGGCGCTGGGAGCTGGCCCGGTACCTCGCCGAGCGTGGCGCGGCGTGCGACATCTTCCTCGCGGCGGCGCTCGGTCGCACGCAGGACGCCGTGGCGATGCTCGGTCGCGACGCCACGCTCCTGAACCTGCAGACCGGCCGCGGTGCGTATGGCGAGCAGCCGCCGTCCAGCTATCACATCTACTTCTGGACCATCGGCACGCATCGCGCCCCGCTGGACGTGGCGGCGCAGTTCGGCAACGACGAGACGCTGGCAGCGATGCTGCCGTTCGCGACGCCGGTGCAGCGGCTCTGGCTGGTGTGCCGCAGTGGTGATGCTGCCGCTGCACGCGCACTCGTGGCACAGCATCCCGGTCTGATGGCCTCGCTCGATGGTGACGCGCATCGTGCCATCAGCGATGCGGCGTGGCAGGGCGATGCGGCGGCGGTGCGGGTGATGCTGGACCTGGGGTTCGATCCCGCGACACCGGGGCACGATTCGGGGACGGCGCTGCACTGTGCCGCATGGCACGGGTCGGCCGAGACGGTGGCGGTGCTGCTGGAAGCACCGGCGGCACGGGCGTTGCTCGCGGTGCGTGATGCGAATTACAACACGACTCCGCTGGGCTGGTGCGCGCATGGGTCGCTCAACGGGCCGCGTGGTGCGGGGCATGCGGAGGTGGCGCGGCTGTTGCTGGAGGCGGGGGCGGGGGTGGAGCAGCTGGAGGCGTCGGATGCGGTGGAGGCGGTGGTGAGCGGGTGGGGCGGCGGCATGTGATGCGGTCGGGCTGAGCGGTTGTTGTGATCTGGCAGTGAGCGGGAAACGTCGGCATCACCGGCAGCGGAACGAGGGCGCAGCGAGTACTCTCAATCGCTGTGTCCCCCCGCCCGCACCCCAGAGGCCCCATGACGGTCGATCGCCGCGATTTCCTGAAGACGAGTGCTGCCGCGACGGCACTCGTCATCGCCGCCCCGAACAGCGTGCTTGCCGCGCGGCGCCCGCCCGCCCGCTGGCTCGAGCCCGCCGCCGACGACCTGATGGCCGTGGCGCTCAGCGCCGCGAAGGCGGCCGGTGCCAGCTACGCCGACGTTCGCATCGGCCGCTATCGCAGCCAGAGCATCGGCACCCGCGAACGGCAGATCACCGGCGTGTCGGACTCGGAGTCGTACGGCATGGGGATCCGCACCATCGTCAATGGCGCGTGGGGCTTTGCCGCCACCAGCGCGATGACGCCGGATGGTGTGGCGAAAGTCGCGCGCGAGGCCGCACGACTCTCGCGCGCGGCGAGCGGGGTGCAGAAGCGCCGCATCGAGCTCGCACCGACGCCCGTCGTGAAGGGCACGTGGGCCACACCGGTGAAGCGTGACCCACTCGAGGTGCCGATCGAGGACAAGGTCGCGCTGCTCTTCGCCGCCAACGACGCGGCGCTCAAGGTGCGCGGCATCCGCTTCGTGAACTCGGGGCTGCAGCTGTTGCGCGAGATCAAGATGTACGCCAACTCGGAGGGGTCGCAGACCACCCAGACCTTCATTCGCGTCGGCCCGTCGTTCTCGGCCACGGCGGTCGGCGCCGGCGGCTTCCAGCAGTACGGCGAGGAGCTCGCGCCGCGCGGTGAAGGCTGGGAATACGTGGAGTCGCTGAACATGCCCGGCAACGCCGCGCAGTGGGCCGCGCTCGCAGTCGAGAAGCTCGGCGCGCGCTCGGTGGAGCCGGGGCGCTATGATCTGATCATCACACCCGAGAATCTCTGGCTCACGATCCACGAGTCCATCGGCCACCCGACGGAGCTCGATCGCGCGATGGGCTACGAGGCGAACTTCGCCGGCACGTCGTTCATCGCACCACCGGAAGCGCAGATCGGGAAGCTCAAGTACGGGCGCCCGCTGATGAACATCCAGGGCGACCGCACGCAGGTCGGGTCGCTGGCGCGCTGCGCCTGGGACGACGAGGGGGTGGCCGCCGACTCCTGGCGGATCGTCGACAAGGGCATCTTCAAGGATTACCAGACCACGCGCGAGCAGGCGGCCCAGATCTCGTCGCTGACGGGCGTCACGAAGTCGCACGGCTGTTCGTTCGCGGACTCGTGGGACTCGGTGCAGTTCCAGCGGATGCCGAACATCTCGCTGCTCCCGAGTGAGCAGAACATCTCGCTCAACGACATCATCGCTGCCACCGATCGCGGCATCGTGATCAGGAACCGCGGGTCGTGGTCCATCGATCACCAGCGCTACAACTTCCAGTTCTCCGGCCAGGCGTACTACGAGGTCCGTGGCGGCAAGATCACCGGCATGCTGAAGGACGTGGCGTACCAGTCCACCACACCCGTCTTCTGGAACGCGATGGACATGATCGGCGGGAAGGATTCGTATTACCTCGGCGGGTCCTTCGGCGATGGCAAGGGACAGCCGTCGCAGTCCAACTCCGTCAGCCACGGCTGCCCGCCGGCGCGCTTCCGCGGCGTGAATGTCGTCAACACCGGGAGGGAAGGCTGATGCACGGTGATCCGAAGTCCCTCTTTGCCGCACCGCTCGACGGCGAGTTCCTCACGCGCGACCAGGCCAAGGCGCTCAGCGATCGCGTGCTGGCATTCGCGACGGCCGACGAGACGCGCGTCAACATCAGCAGCGGCTGGGCCGGCAACTCACGCTTTGCCGGCAACGAGATCACGACCAGCGGCGGCACCACCAACACCGCCATCACGGTCACGTCCACCATCGGCAAGCGGCGCGCGAGCTCTGAGACCAACATCCTCGACGACGCGAGCCTCAAGCGCACCGTCCTGTTCGCGGAAACTCTGGCCCGCCTCAGCCCCGAGAACCCCGAGCTCGTGCCAGAACTCGGCCCGCAGGAGTACGCGACGGTCAACGGCTACTTCGACTCGACGGCCGGACTCGATCCCGAGCAGCGTGCGGCCGCCGTGCAGCGCGCGATCGGTGCCGCGGAGGCGGCCGGTGGGCCCGGTGCGAACATCTTCGTCGCCGGGTTCCTGCAGGCCAATGCCGGGGCGAGTGCGGTCGCCACCAGTCGCGGACTGTTCGCCTATCATCGCAGCAGCAGCGCGAACCTCGGCATCACCGCACGCACACCCGATGGCACCGGCTCCGGCTGGTCCAATGCCGGTGCGCGTGACTGGAGCGTGATCGATGCCGCGGCCCTCGGACGGACCGCGTCGGCGAAGGCGGCTGCGAGCCGCAATCCGCGCGCGATCGAACCTGGCTTGTACACGGTGGTGCTCGAGCCCGCAGCCGTCGCCGACATCATGGGCAGTCTGATCGGCAGCTTCAATGCGCGAGCCAACGACGAAGGGCGCGGCACCTTCAGCAAGCCCGGTGGCGGCACGAAGCTGGGCGAGAAGATCGCCGACGAGCGCGTGACGATCTACTCCGACCCCTCCGATCCCGACCTGCTCGCGCAGCCATTCGCCGCTGACGGGACGCCGGTGCGTCGCGTGACGTACATCGAGAAGGGGATCCTGAAGGAGTTCTCGTACGATCGCTACTGGGCGCAGAAGCAGGGCAAGCCGGCGACGGGTGGTGGCGGCGGAGGCGGTGGCGGTGGTGGTGGTGGATTCGGTGGTGGTACGGTGAAATTCGTCGGCGGCACACAGAGCACCGCCGACCTGATCGCCAGCACCAGGCGCGGCATCCTCGTCACGCACTTCTTCTACATCCGTCCGCTCGATCCGCGCACCGTGATGCTCACCGGCCTCACGCGCGATGGCACGTTCCTGATCGAGAACGGCAAGATCACGGCGGCGGTGAAGAACTTCCGCTGGAACGAGAGTCCACTGTTCATGCTCGGCAAGATCGACGAGATCGGTCGCGCCGAGCCGGTGGGGGCGGGGCGGGTGATGCCGACGATCAAGGCGAAGGACTTCAACTTCGCGAGCCTGTCGGACGCGGTGTGAGATCGGCGGTGTAGCGCTCGTGCTCGATCAGCAACAGGATCTCCGTGTGTGACGCGGGGGTCCTGTCGTCGGTATGCAGGTCGGGCACGCGAGCCAGCGAGAGGTATCGTCATCGATGCATGTCATCCGCCACATCCTGCTCGCGAGCCTGCTCTGCATCCTCGGATGCAGTGCCCTCGACGATCCGCTCTCGGCGATCGAACGACGCCAGATCGTCGCGGCGCGTGCGAGGTGGAACGCCAGCAGTGTGCGGAACGCCTACCGGTACGAGGTGCGGCAGAGCTGCTTCTGCCCGCCGGAGGTCATCAGCTGGAACACCGTGACGGTGATCGACGGGGTGGTGGTGGAGGTTCGGAACGGCGGCGGTGCGCTCGTGCCAGAAGCCCAGTGGAGACTGTTCCTGACCGTCGATCGCATCTTCACGCTGCTCGAGCAGCCGAGTGAGACTGAGCTCGAGGACGTGCGCGTGGCCTTCGATGCGCAGGTCGGGTATCCGCTGGCCGTCGAGTTCAGGTACAGCAGTCGGATCGCGGATGCCGGCCTCATGGTGTCGGCGCGGAACCTCGTGCCGGCGCCGGTGCCAGCGGGGCGGTAGGGCCCCGGGGCTGAAGGACGTCGCTGACGGTCCGGGCCGCCTGGTTTGGTGTTGCGTGGTTTCATACGCCATGACAGACTGCGCCATGCAGAGTCGCAATCGCGGTCATCACATCCCCCGCATGCGCCGCGCCGCTCCCGCCGTGTGTGTCGTGGTCGCGAGCCTGATGGTGGCGCTTCCGCTGCCGGGTTGCAGCATGGCATCCGTCGGCGCCATCGCGACGCCAGCGACGGCGTTCCTCCTCGCACGGGCCGGCAGCGACACGGTGCGTGTCGGACCAGGTGCGGTGCAATTCATCGTCGCGCCGGGGCATTCCGGCCCCGCGTCCAACCGCGACATCTACGGGCTGGAGCTGGACGTCGAGGCGATCGCCGGTCCAGCGCGTGCGCTGCTGCCGCGGCGCACGACGCGTGCGATCGTGGTGCCATGGGACTACGATGCCGGCTGCAGGCCGGTGCCGTTCGCGCCATCGGTTCGCTGGGTCAGCGCAGGGGTGCGCGGCGTGTTCCGCGCCGAGCTGCGCCCGCGATCCGGCTGGATCGACGGCGTCCCGACGCTCGATCTGTTCACGCCAGGAACGGAACCCTATGCACCGGGCCTGCGGCCACTCGTCGGGATGCGGCGCATTGCGTCCGATTCGATGCTCACGCCCGAGGAGATGCTGGCGGTCATGGACCGGCTGCCTGAGCGCGAGGCGATGCATCGTGATGCGGCGATGGCAGCGCGTGGCGTGTACGAATGGGTGCGAGCGAACCCGGTGCGTTCGCGGCTCTTTCCGGCGGCCGAAATCGCGCGATCGCTGCGCTTCATGGAGCGCAGCGCCACGCTGGCGACGGTGCGACTCGCCACCGTCGGGACGTATCGTGTCCAGATGCTGGTGGACGGACGCGCACCGCTCACGCTGTTCGCGCGGACGACTGCCACGCCGACAGGTGGTGAGGTCATGCGCCGAGACCTGCCATCCTCGCCTGACCCGCTGGTGCTGCCACCGTTCGACGCGTACAGCCTGCTGACCTTCCTCGCACCCACCGACGGCGCACTTCCGCGTGATTGCAGCGGACGATACGGGGAGCGGCCGACAGCATACATGACCATCGCCGCGTCGCCGCCAGTGGAGCGGACGGATGGACTCGCGTATGTCGTGAACACGCAACTCGAGGCGTTCGCGCGCACCTTTCCCGGTGATTCGGCACTCCATGGCATCGCGCAGCAGGCATTTCGCCTGTACATGGAGCGACGGAAGCGGAACGAGACGGGCTTGGTCAGCGGCACCATCGTCGTTGGTGCAGATGGCTCGGCGCGGCTGTCGCAGGTCGAGACGCTGGCGGATGGCCGTCGGGTCACGCTGACGGGTGAGCGAGTGGCGCCGACGACGGTGACATGTGTGTTTGACTGGTAGAGGTCTGTGCCTGCGGCCGCATGTGTGCGCGTGAGGCGCCTCGGAGCCCGCAGGTTTCCCCGAGTGCAAGCCGTGTGCAGTCCAGTTCTGCCATCTGTCCCGAGTACGCTATGACTCGCAGAAGACTGACGCCGACCTCCTTCCTGCTCGGGCTCTGCTGCATGAGCTGCAGCGACGGCGCGACGGCGCCAGACCGAAGCCTGTCGCTCATTCCATTGGGGGTGGGTGCAAAGTGGGAGTACGAGTTCCGCGACTCGGTTGAAGTCGGCCCGCCGGCGATACCGTATCCGAACCCGACGCGACTCACGGTCCTGGTCACGCGCGACACGTCCATCGCTGGCACGAGGTGGTATGAGCTTCAGAACGGTCGCGATCTTCTCGATTCGGACATCGGCGCACTTCTGCTTCGCTCCACTGATCTCGGAACTGCCCGCCGATTCGAGTCCTTGTTCGGCCAGCCAGCCGGTCAGGGTCCTTTGTTTCCGTATCCGGTGACACGCGGACTTCGCTCAGGGACGCTCGAGGTGATGAGCGCGGACACGACGGTCATTGTGCCAGCCGGGCAGTTTCAGGCGATCCGGTACGATCGCTTCAACTTCGATCGGAGTAACTGGGAGACCTGTCTCGTGTCGCCAGGCGTCGGTGTGCTGGCCCGCATCTACTTCTACAGCACAAGCGGCGGACCGGGGGGCTTCCGTCGGAACCGGCTGACACTGAAACTCGTGCGGTACACAGCGCCACCATGAAGCAAGTCGTGGTGCCGCCCGAGATCGGCGCCGAACCCGGGGTTGCTGCAGCCACGGCGCCCGACGTTTTTTTCCAAGGCGACAGTGAGTGTGGTTGCCGCGCAGCAGAATCCTGTTTTGTTGGCGTCACGACGACAATGGCTCACCTATCACCTGCCACCACCTGAGAGGGATTCCATGGCCACTCTGCCGAGTCGCCCGAAGGACGACCCGTGGCGGCTGAAGACGCCGCCGGGCACGTCCGAGTACACGATGCACACCGACGAGAAGGATGGAAAGACGATTCTCGTCTGCACGGTGGGAGGTACGGTGCTGCACTACACCGCACGGTGCATCGACGACTTGCACGCCATGCTCAAGCAGGCAGGCGACTGGGTGGAACTTGGCGGAGCCGATGAGCAGAAGCCAGCCAAGGAGGGAACGGTGGAGGCCTGGGGTCGTTCTGCCGCAAACCCGGTCGGTGGCTGGTACGGCCTCAAGAAGGGCCTGCGGGGCCGCTTCGGCGTGTACCTGCCCCCTCTCATGGAGGCGCTCGGGCTTTGTGAGCTGGAGCACAACGCCAGGAACAACCGAATGCGTGCCAACGGATCGCAGTGACAACCAACAACAGCATGCAGTGGCCGGCGCTGCGAGCCTCCGCTGCATGCTGAGCGTCGTTCGTCGGTTGGCGTGATGCGTGGCAGCAGCGCCGGCTGCAGCGTACGCACCATATCGTGAACATCGTCCGCGAGATCGGTCATGTGGTCTGAGGCGCTCGACTACTGTTCTCTCATGTGCCTCACGTCGTCACCTGCCTCGCCGATGATGTCGTCTCCCGGCGGTCTGATCCCGACCGACATCGACACGCTGTCGCTGTCGGTGGCGCGCGATCGTGCCGTCGCGGAGACGCTGCGGCAATGACATCATGAGCATGGTGCTGTGGACGCCACGCGCCTGGCTGGGCGACGCGTGGGCACATGACGTGACGCTGCGCATCGACGCGCAGGGCCACTGGTCGGAGATCCGTGCGGGAACGGAATGTCCACCCGACGCGGACGCGCTGAGCGGGGCGGTGCTCCCCGGCATGGTCAACGCCCACAGTCATGCCTTCCAGCGTGCGTTCGTGGGACTCTCGGAACGTCGTGACGCGGCGGTTGACGACTTCTGGAGCTGGCGCGATCGCATGTACGGCGTGGCACTGCGCATCACGCCGGAGCAGCTGCACGCGGTCGCGACGCATCTGTACGCGGAACTGCTGGCCGGCGGCTTCACGCACACCTGCGAATTCCACTACCTGCATCACGCCGCCGACGGCCGGCCGTACTCGGCGACCGGCGGCGATGACGCGGCCATGATCGAGGCCCTCGCACATGCCGCGCGCGACACGGGCATGGGCCTGACGATCCTGCCGGTGCTGTATGAACGGGCAGGATTCACGCAGCCGGCACTGCGCACGGACCAGCGCCGCTTTGCCGCCGACGTGACCCGCGTGCTGCACCTGCGCGACACGATTCGCGGCTGGTCGCTGGCGAATGTCGATGCGGGCGTCGCGATACACTCGCTGCGCGCCGCGACACTGCCCTCGATCCGCGAACTCGTGGCAGCCTGCGCGGGCGACACCGCGCCGATCCACCTGCACATCGCCGAGCAGGTGGGTGAGGTCGACGAGTGCCTCGCGACGACCGGATGCAGGCCGATCGAGCTTCTCGTGCGCGAGTTCGATCTGGATGCGCGCTGGCACCTCGTGCACGCGACGCATGCCACATCCGACGAGATCGCCGCCGTGGCCGCGACGGGCGCTGGCGTCGTGCTCTGTCCGGGCACCGAGGCGAATCTTGGCGATGGCCTCTGCGACCTGCCGCGCTGGATCGCGTCCGGCACACCGCTCTCGCTCGGCACAGACAGTCACGTCACGCGCAGCTGGCCCGACGAGTTGCGACTGCTCGAGTACGGGCAGCGGCTGTCACTGCGGATGCGCAACGTGTCGGCCGATCCGGAAACGCAGCCCAGCACCGCGGCGAACCTTGTCGGGCGCTGCCTGACGGGTGGCAGCGGCGCCGTCGGGCAAGCGCGATGCGGACTGGAGGCCGGAGCACGCGCCGACCTGCTGATCGTGAACGAGGCCGATGCGGCGCTTGCCGGTCTGCCGGCGTCGCACCTGCTGGACGGGATCGTGTTCGCGGTGCCGGCAGCGCCGTTTGCGCGTGTGATGGTTGCTGGTCGGTGGGTCGAGCGGAGAGAGACGGCGACGGCCTTCAGTGCGGCGATGCAGGCGCTCTGGTCCGTTCCGACGTCCTGAGCGTACGACGGAGGTGGTGCCGGTCGTGGCGATGCGCTGCCCCGCACGACATGTTGCACGCTGGACCTCACCTTGGTACCGGAGCGGTCATGACGTACTTCCACATCAATGTCATGTGGGCGATCGTGCTCTTTGGCGTGTTGCTGTGGACCACGGTCACGGTGGTGCTGAACGCCGCCCTGCGCCGCGGTATGGGCACGATGGGCATGTTGCTCAGTTATTCGGTGCTGGTGTGGATGCTGATCGACCTGCCCTGGCGCGACGCGCTGACGACGTGGATGTGCTTCGCGGTGCTCGGTGGTGGCGTGATGTTCGTGTACGAGCTCTGGGCGCGGCGGCGGTATGCGGCGACGGGCCGCGCGCGGCGGCCGCTGGTGCGTCTGGAAGGCATCGTGCGCTGGCCGGCGATGGTGCCGGATGCGTTCGGGCTCGTGCTGAACGATCTTGGCATTCTGCCCGCGGATGATCGCAGCGAGACGCACGAGGAGGATCGTCTGCGGGTGACGGGTGAGCACGGGGAGTTGCCGCAGCAGCTCTGAGCCGGGTGTGATCCTCCATCAAGGGGTCTCCATCAAGGGGTCAGAGTCCTTGATGCGGAAATCCATCAATCCTTCAAGGGGTCAGAGTCCTTGTGGCGGAAATCCATCAAGGGGTCAGAGTCCTTGTGGCGCAAATCCATCAAGGACTCTGACCCCTTGATGCGTGGTTCCATCAAGGACTCTGACCCCTTGATCTGGACCCCTTGATCTGCCCCCCGTGATCCTCCCACATCCTCACGGCATTTCCCCCTCACCGAGCAGCAGCTCCAGTTCCCGACGACCAATCGACGCCAGACCGCCGCGGTCGGCGGTCAGCACCGCGTCAGCGAGCGCGCGCTTGGTCGCCTGCAACTGGAGGATCTTCGCCTCGATCGTGTCGCGCGCGACCAGCCGCGTCGCGATCACCCGGCGGGACTGCCCGATACGGTGCGCCCGGTCGATGGCCTGTGCCTCGACCGCAGGATTCCACCACGGATCGAGCAGGTAGACATACTCGGCCGCCGTCAGGTTGAGCCCATGGCCGCCGGCCTTGAGGCTGATGAGGAATACGGGACACGCTGCATCGCGCTGAAATTCGTCCACCCGAGCCTGCCGGTCGCGCGTGCGACCGTCCAGATAGGCGTAGCGTATCCCACTGGCATCGAGTCGCTCCCGGACGAGCGACAGGAACCCCGTGAACTGCGAGAACACCAGCGCCTTGTTGCCCTCCGCCGCGATGGACACGAGTGCCGGAATCAGCGCGTCCAGCTTGGCGCTGGGCAGCGCCGACTTCGACGGGTCGATCAGCGCCGGATGACAGGCGGCCTGTCGCAGCCGGAGCAGCGCCTCGAGGATGTGGAGCTGCGATTTCTGGATGCCATGCTGCTCCACCCGTGCCATCACCTGCTGTCGTGCCAGTGCGCGAATGCTGTCGTAATACGACCGCTGCTTCGGCTCCATCTCCACTTCAAGCGTCTGCTCCACCCGCTCCGGCAGCTCCGGTGCCACGTGCGCCTTGGTCCGGCGGAGGATCAGCGGGCGCAGGGCACGCGCCAGCAGTGCGTCCACCTCGGTGGCTGCGCCACGCGACGATTCACTGGCGGGCATCGCCGGTCGCCGCACCATCGCCGCGAACTTCGTCGAGGCGCCGAGCATGCCCGGGTTCAGGAATTCGAGCAGGCTCCAGAGCTCCGCGATGCGGTTCTCGATCGGAGTCCCGCTGATCGCCAGCCGATGCTGTGCGCGCAGCAGGCGGCTGGCTTTCGCGGTGGCCGTGGTCGCGTTCTTGATCGCCTGTGCCTCATCGAGGATCGCATAGTCGAACATGATCCCGGCGAGCATCGGGGCGTCGCGGCGCAGGCTGCCATAGGTCACGACGACCACGTCGACGCTCCCGGCGCTGATCGAATCGGGCGAGCGGTCGCTGCCGCTGTAGTCGAGCATGCGCAGCCTGGGTGCAAACCGTTCGGCTTCGCGGAGCCAGTTGAACACCAGCGAGCGCGGCACGACGACGATCGACGGGCCGTGCCCATCCACCCGTCGCTTGTCCAGCAGCGCCAGCACCTGCACCGTCTTGCCAAGCCCCATGTCATCGGCGAGGCAGCCACCGAGGTTGAACTTCCGCAGAAAGTGCATCCAGCCCAGCCCCTCCCGCTGATATTCGCGCAGTGTGCCACGAAATGATCGGGGTGGATTGGCTGGTGCGACGCGATCGAACGAGGCCAGCTGCGTGCGTGCCTTGGCAAAGGTCGCGTCGAGATCGGCCTCGGGGAGCGTGGCCAGCAGGGCATCGAGCAGCGGGATCTGCTCGCGACGGAAGCGCACGGCGCCGTCGGTGGTGTTGCCGGCGGCGATGAGCGGGCCGAGGCGATCGAGCCACTCGTCGGGCATCAGTCCCATCGCCCCATCCGCAATCGGCACGACGGCCAATCCCCGCCGGCGGGCATCGAGGATCGTTGCGATCGGTACGTCGGTGTCGCCGTATCGCACGGTGCCGCGCAGATCGAACCAGTCGATCCCGGAGCGCACGGACGCGCTGATCGCACCGGGCGCGGTGTACCGGACGCCCTCCACGCTGACGCGCCAGCCTTCGCGAACGAGCGCCAGCGCGAGGTACGTCAGCCTCGTGCGTCCGATGACCATCGCGGTCGCGCCGAGGCGGAAGTTCCATTCCTCCTTCACGCCGAGCGCCCTCAGTCGGCCCAGCGCGTCACGCTCGAAGGGGCGCTGCCGATGATGCAGCCTGCGAGACGTCGCGTCGAACAGCGAGACGACCGGTGCCGTTGGCGCGACACGCTGTGCGCCGTAGATGAACTCGCAGGCCACCGTGAACACCGGTGTGCTCTGCCAGCCGGTCGTCTGTGCCGTCAGGCTCACCGACGGTACCGGTGGGTCATGCGACTCGATGACGGCCACATCGGCTGGCAGCTCGAGCACCGGCACCGATGGCAGCGCGTAGATCCGCGTCAGCAGCTCCCCGATGTCCCCGGGCACGGGGAGCACACCGCCGTGTGCGCGCAGCTCCTGCAGAAGCGGGAAGGTGTCACCATGTTCGAAGCGCGCCACGGCATCGTCCGCGATCAGGTATCCCGACGGGTGCAGCAGCAGTGGCGCACCGAGCGCCATTGTCGTGCCGTCGCGGGCGAGCATGCCGCTGAGCTGCTGAGCGCCTGCGGCATCGACGTGCACACGAAGCCGGAACGTCCATTGTGCACCGTCATCATGGCGAAGCGTGCGCCCGGTCAGGCCCGGCGTGCCGCTGCGCAGACGGCAGCGGCCCGTGTCGAGGATGGCGCGCAACGTGATGTTGAACGCGCGTGGCGCGATCACCAGTCCCATCGTGCGGTGGCGCCCGTACGTGTAGGCGTCATCCGAGCCGCACAGCAACTCGGCGATCTGCCGATCCACCGGCTCGGGCGCGGCGAACCAGATCGGTGCGCCGAGCGTGAAGCGCTTCGCCTCGCCCCACTCGCCGGCGCGGTCACGGCGTTCGGTGCCGACGTCGATCGTCACACCGTCCGAGGTGGCGCTCGCCTCGAGATCGAGGATGTAGACCAGCCGACGATCCTCCGGCCACACCGCCGACGGTTGTCCAGACGTTGACGCCGGGCGCTGTTGCATCTGCTCACGGGCCCGGTCGAGCACGCGTATCCACGGCGCCACTGGAGTCACCGGCGGACGGCGCGCGGGCGGCATGCCGCGCGCAGGCAGCGGGGCCGGTTGCGTTCGTGACCATGCGGCAGGCGTCGACCCGGCAGCATCGGGAGGCTCGTCCACCGCCTCGTCGTCCATCGCGTCGGCAATTCCGTCTTCATCGAAATCCGACTCGTCATCATCGAACACGGCGAGCGTCACGACCGGCGTCGTTCCGGCCGTCGTCAGCAGCGGCGCCAGCGTGCCGTCGGCGTCGCACTGCACGAGCACCGCCCAGAGGTGCTTGCATGCCCCGGAATCCGCGGCGTATGGACAGGAGCAGAAGAGGTCGACTGCATTGCGGCGCGCGCTGATCTCGACGGCGTACTGCTCCGTTCCCGTCACCAGCGCCAGGAGGCGCGTCGCCGTCGCGCTGATGACCTGACACTTGCGTGACGTCGCGTACGCGTCGCCGCGGGCGCGGATCGTGGCGGGGAACCACCGGGCGAGCGATGCGGGAATCACGACGGGAGCGGGACGCGAGGGCACGGTGACGTCGATGGATCGGACGTGTTCCGTCGGCCGGGACGTGCGATGTGCGAGCCGATGGCGACCGTCCCAGTCTATCACCGGCGTGCGGGCGGCGGAGGCCAGACCTCGCACGGCGTCAGCCCCTATGAATGTGCGGCACCGGCTGCAGACCGGTCACGCCGCCGCTTGCGATCGTGGTGATTCACTGCCGCTATCTTGCCCGCATGCGCCCCGCTCCCATCGCAACCACCACCGCGCGTTCGGGCCTGCGCGCGGCCGGGCGGGCGCTCATCGCCGGTCTGCCTCTCGCCAGTGTGCTCCTCGCCGCCTGCGCGAACGATGCCAGCGCACCGGCACCGCCTGCGGTCACGGGCTACGTGGTGGGGCAGCCCGTCACCGATCCGCAGGGCTGGATCGAGTACACGCCCGGTGACGCGCCTCTGGTGATCATCGCGCCACACGGTGGCGCGCTCGCGCCTGCGCAGCTTCCCGACAGGACCTGCACCGGCTGCGTGACGGTCAACGACGCCAACACGCAGGACCTCGCGCGGCTGGTCGTGCTGGCCTTCCTGCAGCGTACCGGCGCCCGCCCGCATCTGGTCGTGAATCAGCTCTCCCGCCGCAAGTTCGATGGGAATCGTGACGTCGCGGAAGCGACGGGTGGCACCGCGCTGCTCACGGCGCCGTGGTCGTGGATGCACGGTGCGATCGACAGTGCGCGCGCGGCCGTCACGCGCCGGTCGGGCCGCGGTCTGGTGATCGACCTGCATGGGCACGCGCACGATATCGCGCGCCTCGAGCTCGGATATCTGCTCGGTGATTCGGACCTGCGTCAGGGCGACGCCGCACTGGCCGCGGGCAACGCGATGGCGCGCACCGGCGTCGCGCGTCTCGCCACCGATTCGCGCAGCGCACCCGATCGCAGCATCACGCTGCTGCGCGGACCCAACAGCCTCGGCGCGCTGCTCTTCGCGGCCGGATACCCCGTGGTGCCGAGCCCCATGGACCCGGCGCCGCTGGTGGGGCAGGCGTATTTCGACGGCGGCTACAACACGGCGCGCCACGGTTCACGCGACGGTGGCTCGCTCGACGCGATTCAACTCGAGTGCCACTACGATCGGGTCCGCGACACGGCAGCATCACGCGCGGCCTTTGCCACGGCACTGGCGGGGGTTCTGGCGGCGTATCTGGAGCGCCATTACGGGTGGACGGCGCAGGCCCGCTGAGGCTCGCACTGCGTGGCCATCGCGCGACTCCATCCATCTGGTCGGCGCGGGCCTCCCCTCCATGCTCAGCGAGGAGAACGGCGTCTGCAGGAAGGCGAGGCGTCAGTGGTGACCGAGGCACTTCAGCCGCGCGATACTACCTTCCCGACCGATGCGTCGTCTCTCGAGTCTGCCACTGGCGAACCCTCCTGGAACGTCTCACTGCGCGTCGGTCGCGACACGGACGGGTGCGTCGTGTCTGCTGCATCCGACGCAGCAGTGATGTGCACGATCGGTGCCGACAGGCCGAATCCGGCGCCGTCGTGTAGCGTCAGCGACTGTTTTCGTCAGTGACGGGGTGATCGTGCCTCGCCACATCCTTGTCGCGTCGGGATCGCTCGCTGGCCTGCTCGGCATCGTCATGCTGCTCGCGATGCTCGAAAAGGCGATCCTTCCCGGCATCATCATGTCGGGCGATCTTGGCGGGATCGTGGCCAGGGCCGGTCTCGACCTTGGTGTGGGCTGTCTTGACTGCGTCGGCGGCGTGGTCGAGGTTCTTGTCGCTGGCGTCGTGCTTGTAGTCGCTCAAGGCTGGGCTCGTGTGTGATGGGATGCCGATACGTAAGGCAACTGCCATGCCCAGCGACGCAGCGCCGATGCGAATGAGTCCACGACCGTTCGGTTGGTCTCTGCTCGCCGGCATCCCGTCAGCAGCGGTCCGAAGCGCGACGCAGGTGCAGGCGCAGCGCTGGCCATTCGTTCACGATTGTCCCGCGGCCCGATCACTGCACCCCACGCCACGACGCGCGGCGCCGGATCGACCCGAGGTCGGCGACCGCCGCGGCCCAGAGCATCACCACGACCACCTGCCGCGCGCGTCGACGCAACGCTGGTATGCGGGGGTCGCCGCGTTCGAGATCGCGATGGACGCTGTCGTACATGTGCAGCGTGTACGCGCGGGCCAGCCGCCGGGCGAAATCCACGCCACGCACGCTGTTGCCGACGCCATCGAGGCGCGGTGACCAGATGCAGATGCCCATCAGTCCCGGGACCACCAGCAGCACCGCGCCACCGACGCCGGACTTGGCCGGCAATCCGGCTGTCCGAGTCACGCAATCCTGCCGCGTGCAGCTCCCGCAGCGCCACGCGCACCGGCACGAGCCCGGAACCGTCATCATCGAGTGCGAGGAAGAGCCATGACTCGCGTTGGTAACCATCTGCCGACCAGTTGCCACCGGTATACGCAGGGAAGGTACCAGTCATTGACGCGCGTGACTGTGTCATGGTATTCTCGGAGCGGAACCGTCACGTGAAGCGGACCGGATTGTCCTCAGAGTAGCCTGCCCGTGGGTCATGGCACTGCGAGCGCCGTCGTGCCTGCCCCACGACCGCTGCCGCGTGCCGCTGAGCACCGCTCGCCGTGCGGCACTGGCCCGATGGCGCTCGGCGCGTAACGAAAGGCCACCCATGAACTCTCGCATCGTCGCTGCGTTTCACGACTGTTCCTTGCCCGCCAGCGAGTGGACGCACGAGAGTCACCTTCGCGTCTGCGTCTGGTACCTGCGACGGTTCAGCCCCGACGCAGCGTTGCCGGTGCTGCGTGACGCGATCCGGCGGTACAACACCGCAACTGGCGTCCCCAATTCCGACACCCGCGGCTACCACGACACACTGACCCGCTTCTGGATCGCGCAGGTCGCGGCGGTGGTATCCGGGATCGACGACGAGACCTCGGATGACGCCGTGACCGAGGCCGTCATCCGCGCCTGCGTGGACCGACGGCTTCCGCTCCGTCACTGGTCGGAGGGCGTGCTGATGTCCACCGGCGCGCGGCGTGCATGGGTGCCGCCTGACGTCGCGCCGCTGACGTCGGTCGTCGACGGCCTCGCGCCGCGAGTGGCCTGAGCCGCGCCGGGGCGTTGCAGAGGTGCATGACGGACGCTGGAACGTCGTATCCTGCGGGCGACGTCGCCATCATCGCTGCGGCATCTCCGTAACTTCGAGCAAATGCCATACACACCGATCGCCATCATCGGCGCCGGCCTCGCCGGGCTGCACGCCGCTCGCCTGCTGCGCGCGTCACGCATCGACTTCGTGTTGCTCGAGGCCCGCGATCGACTCGGCGGCCGAATCCTGACGACCGACGACGACGGACGACCGGCTACAGACGGCTTCGATCTGGGCCCCTCCTGGTACTGGCCGCAGATGCAGCCAGCCATCGCCGACCTGATCGAGGCACTCGGCCTGCCCGCGTTCGTGCAGCACAGCGAGGGCGACGTGATCTTCGAGCGCATGTCGCGCGAAGGGCCACAACGCTATCACGGCGACCCGCAGCAACCGCGCAGCTTCCGCCTCGCCGGTGGCACCGGCTCGCTCGTCCGCGCACTCGCGCGGGACCTGCCAGCCGATCGGATCCACCTCGGCGCACAGGTGACAGCCATGACGCTCGGTGACGACCGAGTGGAACTCACGATCCAGCGCGCCGACGGGAGCGTCGAGACGCTCGACACTGCGCACGTGATTGCCGCGGTCCCACCACGCCTGTTCGAAGCGCGCGTGACGTTCACACCCGCGCAGGACGCCGCGACCGCGAATCGCTGGCGAGGGGCGCCGACGTGGATGGCGCCACATGCAAAGTTCGTGGCGTGTTACGACCGGCCATTCTGGCGCGACGCGGGCCTCGCCGGCACGGCGCAGAGCATGGTGGGTCCGATGCCCGAGATGCACGACGCAACGACGGCGTCAGGTCAGGCGGCGCTGTTCGGGTTCATCGGGATCGGCGCCGAGCAGCGCGTCGCGCTTGGCGATGCGGCGCTGACCCGCGCGTGTCTCGACCAGTTCGCACGACTCTTCGGGACCGAGGCTATGCATCCGCGCGCGACGCTGCTCAAGGACTGGGCAGCCGACCCACTGACCGCGACCGCGGCTGACCGCGTCGCGACCGGGCATGTCGCGCCCGATCCCGCGCCGTGGGTGTCGGGGCCATGGCAGGCACATCTCGCGCTCGCAGGCAGCGAGACGAGTCCGAGCGAGCCGGGCTACCTCGCGGGTGCCGTGGTCGCCGCGGCCCGCGCGGTGGACGAGACGTTGCGAAGGATGCTCGGGCGCGAGTGACGCGGACGCGCGCGCACGCCCGATGCCACGCCTCGCGCGAGGCGCAGCGCGCTCGAAACGAGGTGCTGGCTGCGCACGCCATCGGACCGCCGTGCGATCAGTGCGCGACGGTGACGAACCATGTGCCGGTGAGCGGGCCACGCGGCGGACGACTGCCCGCGGCGGGCGGCGGACTGCCGGGCGCTGGTGCGGGGGCCGGCCCGAACTCCAATGCAAAGACGTACGCGCGATGCGACGCAGGATCGACCGCGATGGTGCGGCCCCCAACTGCCGTCACCACGGTCGCGACGACGGTGTATCGGTCGGCGGCATCCTGGCGCACCACGGTGATGTTCCCGTCACGACCGGCCGGGATGTACATCAACCGCTCGGTCGGATCCCAGCCAAGCGCATCGACGCCGTCACCATTCGCGATCTCGGCCACCACCCTGCCGGTGCTGGCATTCACGGCGACGGACTTTCCGCTGCAGCCGGAAAAGATGCGATTGCTGCGCGCGTCGAAGGCAATGCCCGTCGGACTGTCGCACGGCTCGATGCGCCATGTGGTGAGCACTTTCATGGACTTCAGGTCGACGACATCGATGGCATTCTTGTCCTCGATGTTGATGAACACCTTGCCATGGCCATCCGACGCACCGCCTTCCGGTGCCATGCCACTCAGCGTCACGCGGCCAACGACATCGCCAGTCCTGGAATTCACGACGACCGCCGTGCCCATGGGGTGACTGTGATTGATCGACAGGATCTGGTCGGTGCTCTCGTCGAACATGATGCCATCCGCGCCATCGATGCCGATATGCACCTTCTTGATCACCGACAGGTCCGACAGGTTGAACATGGTGAGCGTGCTGTCACCGGCGTTGGTGGTGAACCCATGACCATCCTTGACGGCGAATGCGATGCCGTGCACGCGAGGCGTGTCGGGGATGTCGCCCACGACCATACCGGTCATGCCATCCACCACCATCACATGCGTGCCACGCGAGACGAAGACGTGGCCTGTGCTGGGGTCAACGGACAGGTAGTCGTTGCCTCCCGTGCCTCCGATGCTGTACTTCTGCGTGGTGAATGTCTGCGCCGCGCACAATCCCGACAGCGCCATCGTTGCCGCGGCAAGCACCGCCGTTGAAAGTCGATACGTCATGGAACGTCTCCGTGTGGGAATTCTTGAATGCAGGACAACCAGAGGTGAGCGCACGCTGGTATCGCCGGCGGACACCGCACCGACGGCTCAGGAACGTGCCGCAATCGTGTATGACCGCCCGCGAATCGCCATGAGCAGCGATGGAACGAGGAAGAGGGTGATCGGTGTCGAGAGCGCCAGTCCGCCGAGAACGGCAAGCGCGAGGGGCTTCTGCAACTCGCTGCCGGTACCGAAGCCGAGCGCCAGTGGCAGGAGACCGAAGAGTGTGCACAGCGTCGTCATCAGAATCGGACGCAGGCGCACACGCGCGGCTTCGCGGAGCGCCGCCTCGAGAGCGAGACCACGCTCGTGCAGCAGGTGATCGGTGAAGTCGAGCAGGATGATGCCATTCTTGACGATCAGACCCACCAGGAGAATACCGCCCATGAAGCTGCTCACGTTCAGCGGTGTCCCGGTGACCAGGAGCGCGAGAATCGCCCCGACGAAACTGAGCGGTGCCGCCAGCAACACCACGAACGGTTCGACGAAGCTTCGGAACTGGATCACCATCACCGCCATCACACTCACCGCCGCCAGCGCCAGCACCAGCAGCAGGCTGGCGAACGCCGTCTGCTGCGTGGCATACTGGCCCCCGAGTTCGAGGCGGATTCCCTGCGGCACCGGATGCTTCGCGAGCACACCGCGCACGTCCGCCATGACGTCACCCAGCGCACGCTCGGCAACGCCCGCCGTGAGCATCACGACCTGCTGCTGATTCTCGCGCAGCAATTCGGCCCGGGTGTTCCGCGGCGTGAAGGTGGCGACGGCGCCGAGTGGTGTGGAGGCACGGCCCGGTGCCGTGATGACCGGCAGCGACGCGAGTGCCGCGGCATCGAAACGCACGACATCGGGGGCACGCACGCGCACCCTGATCGCGCGATCGTCGAGCCGCAGCTCGCCGGCATCGACACCGAGCAGTGCGCCGCTGGCACTGCTGGCGATCTGCGCCGGCGTCATGCCGAGCCGCGCCGCCTCGACGCGGTCGATGGCCATCGCGAGCTCGGCGCTCGGTTCGGCGTTCCCGTCATAAAAATCTTCGAGGCCGACGACCGTCCGCATGTCGGTCGCCAGCACCTTCCCGTACGCCTCGAGCGCCTCGAGATTCGGACCGAAGAGCTTGATCTCCACCGGCTTGGCCGCACCGGCCAGGTCGTTGATGACGTCCGAGAGGATCTGCACGAACTCCACCCGCAACCGAGGCATCGTCGTCGCGATCGAATCACGCACGCGGGCGATCACCTCCTCGGTCGCGACATCACCGCCCCGCGTCAGGCGCACGACCATGTCGCCGCGATTCTGTTCCGTGGCAAACAGGCCGAGTTCGGCGCCGGTGCGTCGTGACGTCGCCGCGATCTCCGGGGTGCGGCGCAACAGCATCTCGACCTTGTTGATCATCCGATCGGTTTCGTCGAGCGCCGTGCCACCCGGCGTCCAGTAGTCGAGCACGAAGGCCCCTTCATCCATCTCCGGCAGGAATCCCGTGCCGGTGAACCGATACGCCACCACGCCGCCGACCGCGAGGACCACGACGGCCGCACCAACGAATGCGCGATGCCGGAGCACCGTGTCGAGTGCCCGGTCGTACCAGCGCTCCATGCGTCCTGCGCCGGACTCCGCGGACTCCGAACCCGTGAGCAACGCCGCACAGAGCAGGGGAATGATCGTGAATGCCAGCACCAGCGACACCAGTACGGCGATCGTCAGTGTCATCGACAGTGAGGCGAAGAACTGTCCGACGATGCCTTCCAGCAGGCGCAGCGGGGCGAACACCACGACCGTGGTGATGGTGGACGTGGTGACCGGCCAGAGCAGTTCCTGCACCGCGTCGCGGATGGCGTCCGCGCGATTCGGGGTGAAGCCGAGATGCCGCACGATGTTTTCCGTCACGACGACGGCGTCGTCGATCACAAGACCGATCGCGATGGCCAGCGCGCCGAGTGTCATGAGGTTGAACGTCTGCCCGACGAGGGACATCAGCCAGATGGTGATCGCGAGCGTCAACGGGATCACCGACGCGCTGATCGCCGTCACGCGCCAGTTGCGCAGGAACACCAGCAGCACGATGACGGCCAACGCCGCGCCGATCAGCATCGCGTCGCGCACCGACGCAACCGCCGCACGCACGAGGACCGCCTGGTCGTACACCGGCCTGAGGATGACACCTGAGGGGAGGGCATTCGAAAACTGAATCGCCAACGCATCGATGCTGTCGGCCATGCGCAGCGTGTTGCCGCCGGGCTGACGTGTGACACTGACGAGCGCCGCGGGGCGTCCGTCGCCCGCCACCAGGCGGACACGATCCTCACGCCCGAGCGTGACCGTCGCGACATCCCGGACGCGGAGCCCGTTGCCGATCGAGACACTGGCGATGTCCTCCGGTGAACGGGCTTCGCCCTGCGTCACGATCAGATACTGCTTGTAATTGCGTGCGACGCGGCCAACCGCACTGACGGTGGTGGACTGCCGAATGGCGCTCGCAAGATCGTCGTAACTGAGCCCAACCTGCGCCAGCCGCGCGGGATCGGCCACGACCTCGAGTTCCCGTACACTGCTGCCCTGGACGTCGACGCGCCCGACACCCGGCACCCGTGCGAACACCGGCCCGATCTGGAAGCGCGCGATGTCGTAGAGTGTGGCGGCGTCACCGCCCTCGAGGTTGTAGCTGATGACCGGAAACACTGACGGGGTCAGCCGTTCCACGAGCAGGTCGATGCCCAGCGGCAGATCGCCACGCACGGCATTCACCCGCGCCTGTACCTGCTGCAGCGCCGTCTGCATGTCCACCGACGGCAGCATCGTCACGTTGATCTCGCTGCCGCCGCGGATGGAACGCGACGTCACGCGTGTCACGCCCGGCACCACGCTCACGGCCTCCTCGAGCGGACGGGTGACGCTGAACACCTGTTGCCGCGCACCGAGGGTGCTGCCCTCCGCGATCACCGCGATCCGCGCGAACTGCAGCTCGGGATAAATGGAACTCGGCAGCCGGACGGCGGCCCAGATGCCGGCAGCCGAGAGCAGGCTCACTGCGAGCAGCACGAACCGGCGATGCGCGGCGAGGAGATCGAACAGACCGCCGCGTGGCATGCCGACGTCATGACGTTCCCCCGTCACGTGCGCTTCACGACGATGTGCACACCATCGTCGACCTGATATGCCCCGTCGGTGACGATCCGTTCGCCAGCCTGCAGGCCCGACGTGATCTCGACCCGCGCATCGCGCCGCGCCCCGATTTCGACGGCGCGTGCATGCGCCACGCTGGCGCTATCGACGACGTAGACGCGATATCCATCGCCAGCGGGGACGACGGCGTTCGATGGGATGAGAATGGCCGCGGCGCGCTGCTCGAGCGCGATCCGGCCGCTCACCGACTCGCCGATGCGCAGGGCGCGGGCCGTGCGTCTGGCTGTCACGCGCACGGCCACGGTCCGGGTCGCGGAATCGAGCGCGCCGGCGATGGTCGAGACGACGCCCGTGCCCAGCGAGTCACCACCGTCGGCCGCGCCGGAGGTGAGCGTGACGGTGGCGCCGGACTGCAGATGCGCGGCCTCACTGGCGCTGACGCCGAGCACGATGTCGACGAATCGGGGATCGGCGACTTCGACCAGCGCGGCCGCCCCGTCGACGCTGGCGCCGAGTGTGGCGCTCAGTCGCGTGATCACGCCCTCGATGGGTGCACGCAGCGTGGCGAGTGATCGCAGACGTCGTGCCGTGGCGGCGGCAGCGGAAGCCTGGGCGAGGTCACTGGTGGCCAGGTCGAGATCCTTGCGCGGCGCGATGCCGGCATCGACGAGTCGTTGCGCACGCTCCTGGGCGCGGGTGGCGGTGAGCAAGGCGGCACTGGCGCCCTGCACGGCGGCATCGAACGGCGCGGGATCGAGTTCCACGAGCACGGCGCCGGCGCGGACCCGGTCACCGATGGCGACGCGCACGGCACGCACGCGCGACGCGCCCGGAGCACCAAGCGTTGCGAGATGGCCCGGCCGGACGGTCACGACGCCGACGGCATCGATCGCACCGGAGAAGGGCTCCGACGTCACGACGCTCACGGTGGCGGCGACGGTGGCTGACGTGGCGTCGCCCTCCGGTGCGGACTCCTTCGCACAGGCTGAGGCGACGAGTGTGATGCCGATCACGCCAAGGCAGCGCACGTTCACGGACGCTCCGTCTGAGTCACGAGTGTCTGGGCGGCGATCGCCGTCCAGAGTGCGGCGAGGTCGTCGATGTACTGTGCCAGCACGTCGCGCGCGTTGCGCCGCGCTTCGAGCACACTCGGCAGGGGCGATGCCCCTTCGCGATAGGCCGTCAGCGCGAGTGCCGCGACACGTTCGGCGGTGGCGAGCAGCCGCCGGTCGCGCACGACGCGCGCTTCCGCCGCGATCCGATCGCGTGCCGCACGCGCGATCTGCCGCTGCGATTCGAGCGACACGACGGCGAGTGCGGCCACGGCGCGCGACCGCTCTGCTTCGGCCGCCTGCACGACCCCCCGGTTGCGCCCTCGAAATGGGAATGGCAATGCAACGCCGATGGCCGGCAGCGTCTGCGTCTGCGCCCCGGTCGGATCTCCCTTCTCGATGCCGGCCGTCAGGCTCGGCGTGCCGAAGCGGGATCGCCGCTCGAGGGCGACCTGGGCGTCGGCGGCCGTGACACTCGCCGCCGCCGCGGCGACGCGCAACGGTCGTCCCGGTGCAATCGTCACCGCGCCGGCGTCAGGCAGCGCAAGGGTGTCGGCGAGGGCGATGCGGATGGTGTCGGCGGCCTCGCCGATCAACGTCTGCACGTCGAGAAGTGCCGCGATGGCGGCGGTCGAGTCGACGGCGGCGACATTCGCTTGCTGGCCGGCCGAAATCGTCGCGAGCTGCACATCGAGCTCACTCGCATCGCCGGCATCGCGCCGTTGCTCGGCGATGCGCCGGAGGCTGTCGGCGTCGAACGCGTTGCGGCGCGAGAGCGCGGCGCGTGACGCGGCGGCGAGCGCGCGGGTGTAGGCCGTGTCGGCGTCGAAGGTGATGGTCGCGCGATTGAAGGCGTAGGCGCTGCGCGCGGATCGCTGCGCGGCGCGTGCGACATCGAGCCGGCGACCACGCAGGAGGACGCCGTCGAGGGGCAGTTCGGCGATCACGTGGTACTGCGGCGACGACTCGGTGAAGCTCAGCTGTAGATTCGGCTGCGCGCGGACTCCGGCGATGGTCAGCTCAGCAGCAGCGCGGGCGGTGTCGGCGGCGATCAGTGCGACGAGCGGGCCGCGCACCAGTGCCGCGTCGATCACGGCACGGCGGGACACCGGTCGCTGCGCGTTCGTACTGGCGACGACGCAGGCTGCGAGCGCGAGCTGAAGCGTGATCGTCAGGCGCATGATGCCTACTATACACTGTGCGGGCGTGCCGCGTTTGCTCCGCTGCTGATGGCGAATTGCGATCCCGTCAGTGAGCTTGTCGTGAGATTGAGCGAGGAGCGTGCAGAGTGCCGTTTTTTGCTGCGCGGCGCCAGACGGCGCAACGCAACGGCCATCCGATTCCCCTGACGACGAAGGAGTATGCCCTGCTCGAGTTTCTGGCGCGCAATGCCGGGCGCGTCGTCGGTCGCGCGGCAATCTTTCATCATGTCTGGGACGCGCGGTACGATCCATGCTCGAATCTGATCGAGTCCTGCATGAACCGGCTGCGGCGGAAGCTGGAGTCGGCTGGTGCTCCGAAGCTGATCCAGGCCCGACGCGGTGCGGGCTACGTGTCGAGTGACAGTGTGGCCGGCGACTGACGAGGTGCCTGCGCCGCGAGAACGTCTCCGCCACGCCGTGCACGCCAAGTCATTGGCACGACAGTCCGTCCGCTTGCGTCTCGCGCTGACTGTCGTGCGAGGAGAAGGCAAGCGTCTCGCGCGCATCGGCGATCATCTGTTCCTGCTGGCGCGAACGGAAACGGGGCAGCAGCCGCTGCGTCGCCAGATGATGTATCTCGAGGAACTCGTCCAGGACGTGGCGGCGGCCGCGAGGACACTCGGTGCACCACGGGGCATCGCGATCATGTGCGGCGATCACGGAGAGGCGCCGTTCATGGGCGACACGCTGCTGCTGACGCGCGTGGTCATGAACCTGCTCGACAATGCGATCCGGCACACACCGGGTGGGGGCGCCGTGCAGGTGTCGCTGCTCCGTCGAGGTGACAGCGCCGACGCGCCACGGTATCAGCTCGTCGTGGAGGACACTGGATCCGGCCTTCCCGTGGAGCTGCAGCCGCGCATCTTCGAGCGATTCGTGCGCGCCAACGTCGCACGGACTCGTGATGCCACCACCGGTGTCGGTGCCGGTCTCGGACTCTCGATCGCACGCTGGATCGCGGAGGAGCACGGGGGGACGCTGACATTGCGGCACAGCAGCACGGCCGGCAGTTCGTTCGTGCTCGAACTGCCGGCCGCGCATGATCGTGAGGTTGCGAACGGCTAGTCGGATCGTGCGTGTAGCGCTATGGACGCGCCCGCTTCCGCGCCGCAGCCGCGTCGGCGGCGCGCTCCTGCGACATCTGGCGGGGTGTTTCATGCGACTTGGACACCAGCGCTCCCGTCCGCGCGTCGATGAGTACTTCGTCCACACCGGTCTTTCCCGGGACCTTGATGTCGAAGGAGAAGACCAGCTTGCCACCTTCCTCCTCGATCTCCTCCTGGTCGATCCGGCCATTGGGTACCTGCGCCAGCGCGAGCTTCCGTGCGGAATCCGGTGTCACCCTCGCACGGGCGAGCAGTCCCGGCTTGTCTTCCTTCATCCGCGTCGGCGTCTGCGCTGATCCCATCGATCCGCTGAACGCACTCGCCAGCGCGAGCACCGCTGCCGCCCGAAGTCCCGTCATGATTCATCTCCGAAGGTGTTCGGCGACGCGTCGTGTGCTCGAGCGTGAGACGCGCCACCAGCCGCGTGCGCCATCGTACGGGTGAGAACGTAGTCGCGCGAGTTCACTGCAGCATCAACCGGCATGCGGTCCGTGACGTCGCGAATGGCGCGGGCGGGATCGCGAGGATCTTCAACGCGGGCAGGGGACGACAGGCGTGGTGGCTGCGCTGCCTCTCCCGCGTCACTTCACTAGACTTTCAGCATGTCGATCCCCGCCCAGCACATTCGTGTCGTCGCCCTTCGCGGTGGTGCGTCAGGCCCGGCCGCAGCCGGGCAGGCCTGACGATGCAGGCCACCGCCACCTGGCTCCCCTGGGCACTCGGCTCCGCGCTGTTCGCGGCCGCGACGGCGATCTTCGCCAAGATCGGCATCCAGGGCATCGACTCCGACTACGCGACGCTGATCCGCACCGCGATCGTGATCGTGCTCCTCGCGACGTTCGTCGGGCTCACCGGAAAGTGGAGCGATCCACGCGCACTCTCCGGTCGCACGTGGCTCTTCCTGTCGCTCTCGGGCGCGGCGACCGGCGCGTCGTGGGTCTGCTACTTTCGCGCGCTGCAGGTCGGCGAAGCGTCGAAGGTGGCGCCGGTCGACAAGCTCAGTCTCGTGCTCGTCGCCCTCTTCGCATTCGCCTTTCTCGGCGAGCGCCCGTCGCTGCGCGAATGGACCGGCATCGCCATGGTCGCCGGCGGCGTGCTGGTCCTCGCGTTCAAGCGCTGACTGCGGCGCGCGCTGCGGTCGCTCGAAGCTGCTGGCTCGCTCCGCTGCCGACCGGGGCCTGTGGCCCGCCGACCCGACCGTGGCCGTGCCGATCATGCCTGTCCTCTCGAGAGGTCAAGGACTCTGACCCCTTGAGGTCGACCCCTTGAGGTCAAGGACTCTGACCCCTTGATCGGAGGTCAAGGACTCGATTCCCCGAAGTCGTCGCGTCGTAGCAGCGAAATCCGTTCCATGTGAGGCCCGCATAGCCGGCCGGCACCTGCACCGCTGCGGCCAGGTTGCCGCACGCAAGGTCGTCGAAGTTGATCGTGACCGTTTGTGCGCGCGCCCCGGATGCCAACACGACAAATCCCACCGCGCTGAGGAGGAACCGCTGTCGACGAGAAATCATGGTGCCTGCCTGTGCCGTGAGAGAAGCGAAGCGCTGTTGCTGCGATGCCAGAACGCATCGGAGCCAGAGTACGGGTGCGTCCGTCTGCGCTTGCTCAGTCTGCCGGCCGTGCGTCGTGCAATCAAGCAACCAACCGGAACGTCTGCTGTGCGTGCAGGCTCGCGCTAGCCTCATCGGACGAGAGACGGATGTTTGCGCTCGCCGCGCACGACGTCTCACCGTGTCGATCCCCGCGCACCCCGTGCCCACCGTCGCCATTCGCAGCTTACTGCAGTGCGCGTTCCATCAGCGACGAGAGCTCGGCGATCGTGAACGGCTTCTGCAGGAATCCCACGAGTCCGAAGTCGCCGATGTCCGCTTCGCATTCCTGATCGTTGTAGCCAGACATCAGCACCACGCGCAGCGCTGGGTTGCGCTCCGGCAAGGCCCGCAGCACATCGCGCCCACTCATCTCCGGCATCGTGAGGTCGAGCAGCACGAGGTGCGGCGCGAGGCCGCCTTCGAGCAGCGCCAACGCTTCGTGACCGGTGGATGCCGCCACCGGGTTGTACCCGATCACCCGGAGCGTACGCTCGATCACACGACGCACGGTTGCATCGTCGTCGACGACGAGCACGGTGGGTTCATCGCCCGGCTGCACGTCGATGGCCACTGCGGGACTCGGGAGCGGCGTCGCGGGCACTGCGGACGCGTTGCTGGTATCAGCCGGGAAATACAGCCGGAAGGTGGTGCCGGCGCCTGGCGCCGTGTGCACCGTGATGGCTCCGCCATGCCCGCGCACGATGCCAAGTGTCGCGGCAAGGCCCAGTCCGCGGCCCGTGAACTTCGTGGTGAAGAACGGATCGAAGATGCGCGCGAGCGTCTCCGGACTCATGCCGACGCCGGAGTCCGTGACCTCCAGCGTGACGAGCGTGGCAGCGACGGGCATCTCGCCGAACAGCACACCGGCGACAGGTGGCGTCCCGCCCTGGGTGGTCGCGGTGCGCAGCGTGATGAGCCCGGACTGGCCCTGCAGCGCGTCGGCTGCATTCTGGATCAGGTTCATGACGACCTGCCGCAGCTGCGTCGTATCGGCCCTCACGCTGGGGAGCCCATCTGCCAGCTGGAGGTCGAGTTGCGCACCGGCACCGAGCGCCGCGTGCACCAGTTGCGACATCTCGAGGGCGAGGGCTGAGAGGTCCACCGCCTCGACGACGAACCTGGCGCGACCCGAGTATGCGAGCAGCTGCCGCGTCAGATCGGCGGCGCGCTGGGCCGCATGCTCGATCTCGGACAACGGCTCCCGCCATCCGTGGTCCGCCGGCACGTTGTGCAGCAACCCGCTCGCGTTCGTCAGCACGCCGACGAGGAGGTTGTTGAAGTCGTGTGCGATGCCGCCGGCGAGGATGCCCAGCGACTCGAGTTTCTGCGACTGCTGGATCTGCGCCTCGAGCCGCGAGCGTTCTTCGGCGGCCGCCTTGAGCGCGGAGACGTCCTGCATCGTGCCCGTCATGCGGCGCGGCGCGCCGTCGGGCGTGCGCTCGACATTGCCGAGGTTGCGGAAGGTGCGGATGGAGCCGTCCCTGAGTCGTACCGGCGTCTCGAAGTCGTACGGGCACACGCCCGCCAGCGCGTCCTCGACGTGTTTCAGGAAGGACTGACGATGGGCGTCGTCGATCGCCATCGAGAGCACGAGCTCGAACGACAGTGCGGCCCCCGGGTCGACTTCCAGCAGGCGGTATGCCTCAGCGGACCAGATGACTTCGCCGCTGATCACGTCCCACGACCAGCTCCCGATGGCGGCCAACTCCTGCGCCTCCTCGAGCTGACGCTGCAGTTCAGCCAGTGTCGCGTCGGCGCGCATCTCCGTCGTGACATCGACCATGACACCGATCGTGCGTGCTGGGCGTCCCTCGTGATCGGCGATGACCTGACTCCGCGTCCGGATCCAGCGCTCGGCGCCATCGCCGACCAGCCGCACACGGAACGCCGCACTCCAGCGATGCGAGGCGGGATCATCGCCTGACAACACGCCCGCCATGCGGTCTCGATCGTCGGGGTGGACCATCGCGAGGAGTTCGTCGCGCGTCGGACGCGCCGTATCGCCCAGACCGAAGAGGGCGAGCATGGGCGCCGACGCGAGGAACGCGCCCCGCTGGCGGTCGTAGTCCCAGTACCCGGCCGTCGATGCATCGAGCACGAGACGGAGGCGCGCCTCGCTCACGCGCAACGCAGCCTCTGCCTCCTGCGCGGCCGTGACGTCGTTGAAGATGCCGCCGATTCCCTCCGCCGTGGGAAAGACGGACACCTCATACCAGCGTTGCCGCGCCGCAACGAAATCGACCAGTCGTTCGGGGACGCGCGTGGTCATGACGCGGTTGTACAGCTGCCAGTACGAGTTCCCCACCGCGTCGGGAAAGACCTCCCAGATGACCTTGCCGACGAGTTCGTCCACGCGGCGGAACACCAGCGATGCCCCCGCCGCGTTGTGGTACACGTAACGCCAGTCGCGGTCGAGCACGAAGTAGCCGAACGGTGCCCGGTCGAGCGCATCGATCGCGTCATCGGCGCTGCCGGTGACGCGGGGCTGGTCGGGCGAGAGGGCGGGATCGATGCGCGTGGTCATAGGAGAGAATCCAATGATCACGCGGGCCGGAGGAAGGCGCTAGCAGGGTGATGAAAAAGCGCTGAGTAGCAGCGAAACGGTGATTCTTCGGGCGAAAGGCGGGTTGAAAGACGCCGCAGTGGTCGCGGCAGCGGCGCTGGCATCGCGCCGGGCACCGCACGGCATATGCGGTGATGGGCGCCGAGTGCGCCCGCGCGGGCACTCATGTCGCCACGCCGACACGAATCAGCGTGCGTATCCGCACCAGGTTGTACGCCGCGT
>JANNXU010000074.1:0-21164 GCA_031409715.1 Gemmatimonadaceae bacterium
GCACCCCCGCGACGAGCTGATCCAGCACCTCGGGCGTCAACCCGGCCGGCAACGTCTCCGGTCCCGCTTGTTTCCGTCGAGCCATGCACACCTCCGTCATACAGAGTGATGGCTCATACACAGAATTTCCGACAGACCCCACGGCTGACATCGAACGGGCTGGAGGAACAGCGCCTGCGGGAGCGGTTCCTCCATCCGTTGAAGACGATGCCGTTGTCTACAGCAGCGCCTCGTGCGGGCCGACAGCATTGCGTCTCCGCGTCTCCGCGTCTTTGCGCCTTGGCGTCAGGGAGTTGCCGTTGCCGCGGTGGTCACCGTCGCCGTCGGCGCGGGCGCAGTCGCAGTTGCAGTTGCGGTTGCTGTTCCCAAACGACTGTCGCAGCCACGACACCGACGACCGGACCAGCGCGCACGGCGCTCTGCGCCTTTCAGTTCCCTTTGTGCCTTCTGCGTTCTGCTGTTCGCAGTCCCACTGCGTTCTGCCGTTCGCGGTCCCACAGCGTTCTGCCGTTCGCGGTCCCACTGCGTTCTGCCGATCGCGGTCCCACTGCGTTCTGCCGCTCGCGGTCCCGCTGCGTTCTGCCGCTCGCAGTCCCACTGCGTTCTGCCGTTCGCGGTCCCACTGACCCCAGTCACCGGGATTCGGAGTTTGTTCGGCCGGTACGATAGGATAGTCCGCGCGCGGCGCACGAGCGCCGGCAGTGCCTCTCGTCTCCTCCGGTGACCCTTTCGCGATGCGACTGCTCGTCCGTCACCAGAGCCGCTGGACGTACGGTGCGCCAGCGCGCTTGGGGCCGCACCTGATCCGGCTGCGGCCTGCCAGCCACACGCGGGTGAGGATCGACGGCTATGCCCTGACGGTGGCGCCGGCCGGTGCGCTGCACTGGCAGCAGGACGTGACGGGCAACCACATCGCGCGACTGGCTTTTGCGTCCGGCACTCTGGTCGAGCGGCTGGAGATCGCCGTGCAGTTCGCCTGCGACGTGCACGCCGTGAACCCGTTCGACTTTCTCGTCGATGCCGAGTGTGCCACCGCGCCATTCACGTATCCCGCGCTGCTGCAGGCCGACCTGGCCACCTTTCTCGACACCCGTGATGCCGCGCTGTCTGGTGGACCGCGGTTCGAGGCGTTCCTTGCCACGCTGCCGCAGGACGGCGACACCGTCCAGTTGCTGGTGCAGCTCAATGCGGCAGTGCACCGTGCCACGACCTACGTCGAGCGCGAGGAGGCCGGCATCTGGAGTCCGGAACGCACGCTGGTCGAGGCGCGCGGAAGCTGCCGCGATTCGGCGGTGCTGCTGATGGCGGTGCTCCGGCGAGCCGGCATCGCGTCGCGGTTCGTCAGTGGCTACCTCGTGCAGCTCGCCGACGAGCCGTCGATCGTGGGCGACCCGGACACGGCGCGCGCCGACTCCGTGGCGCTGCACGCGTGGGCCGAGGCCTTCCTGCCGGGCGCCGGCTGGATCGGGCTCGATGCGACCAGTGGCCTGCTCTGTGGCGAGGGGCACATCCCGCTGGCTGCGGCATCGACACCGGCGCTGGCTGCTCCGGTCGAGGGCACGAGTGACATCGCCGCCGACTCGGTGACGTTCACGATGGACGTCGCACGCGTCGATGCGGCGGTGACGGCACCACCCTGACACGACCCGCTGGTGCGTGACACATGGCCGCAGCTTCATCGCAGTTCCTTACCACCTGCACGAGCGTGATGCCGATGACCAGCCTCTTCGAGCGCTATCAGTCCCCGCCGGGCACGTACGATGAACTCTTCGACGCCAGCGGTGCGCCACGGGCGGATTTCGCGCGCGTGCTGGCGGCGCTCGGCGCCTCGTCCCCCGACGAGTTCGCGCGCTGTCAGGCGGTGGCCGAGAAGGCGCTGATGAATCAGGGCGTGACGTTCAGCGTGTACGCCGACAACCGCGGCACCGAGAAGGTCTTTCCGTTCGATCTCGTGCCACGCATCGTCGCGGCGCGGCACTGGGCGCTGCTCGAGCGCGGGCTGGTGCAGCGGGTGCGGGCGCTGGGCTGCTTCCTGGATGACGTCTACGGCGAGCAGCGCATCCTCACCGACGGCGTGATCCCCGCCGAACTCGTGCTCGGTGCGCAGCAGTACCTGCCGATGCTGCGCGGCATCGTGCCGGCGGGCGGCGTGCGGGTGCACATCTCCGGCATCGACCTCATTCGTGATCCCGATGGCACCTTCCGCGTGCTCGAGGACAACGTCCGCACCCCCTCCGGCGTGTCGTACGTGATCGAGAACCGGCAGGCCACCAAGCGCATCTTCCCGCGACTCTTCGAGCAGGAGGCGGTGCACAGCGTGTCGCAGTATCCGTCGCGGCTGCGCGAGACGCTGCACGCCGTCTCGCCGCGCGATCCCGACAGCTCCACCGTCGTCGTGCTCACGCCGGGCCCATACAACTCCGCCTACTTCGAGCACAGTTTCCTCGCACGACAGATGGGCGTGGAGCTGGTGGAGGCACCGGACCTGTTCGTGCAGCGGGACCACGTCTTCATGCGCACCACCCGCGGCCCGAGGCAGGTGGACGTGATCTACCGTCGCACCGATGAAGCCTTCCTCGATCCGGAGGTCTTCCGACCCGACTCGCTGCTGGGTGTGCCCGGACTGATGCGCGCGTGGGCGGCGGGTCACGTCACGCTCGCCAACGCGCCGGGCAACGGCGTGGCCGACGACAAGGCGATCTATCCCTTCGTGCACGACATGATCCGCTACTACCTGGCCGAGGTGCCGCTGCTGGAGCAGGTGCCCACCTACGTCTGCCTGCGCGAGCAGGACCGCGAGTACGTCCTGGAGCACCTGCACGAGCTGGTGGTGAAGGCGGTGGACGAATCGGGAGGATACGGCATGCTGATGGGACCACAGGCGACACGGGCCGAGCGCGCGGAATTCCGGACTCGCGTGATCGCCGATCCGCGCAAGTACATCGCGCAGCCGCGCATCGAACTCTCCACCTGTCCCACCTGGGATGCGGACCGCCGCTGCATGCAGGCGCGCCGCGTGGACCTGCGCCCCTACATCCTCACCACCCGCGACGGGCCGTGGGTGCTGCCAGGTGGCCTCACACGCGTGGCGCTGGTGCCGGGATCGTACGTCGTGAACTCGTCGCAGGGTGGTGGATCGAAGGACACCTGGGTGCAGCGGGAGGGCGGCGCATGATCTCGCGTGTCGCAGATGCCTGCTTCTGGTTCGGCCGCTATCTCGAGCGCACCGAGGCGACGGCGCGTCTGCTCTACACCACGCGCAACCTCTCGCTCGATCACGAGCTGGAGCCGCGCCAGTGCTGGCTGCCGGTGGTGATCGTGAGCGGCGAGGAGTCTCGCTTCAGCACGGTGCATGGGGCGCGCGCGTCCAACCTCGACATCGGGGAGCGGGTGGAGCACTACATGACGTGGGACGAGCAGAACCTCGCGTCCATCCGGCGCTCGGTCGGCGCGGCGCGCGACAACGCGCGCTCGATCCGTGAGGTGATCAGCCTCGAGGTGTGGGAGGCGCTGAACGAAATGTACCTCTGGCTCGGCAGTGACCTCGCGAAAGCCGAATACGAGACGGCGCGGTATTCGTTCTACAAGCGGATGCGGCAGGGATGCCAGCTCATCGCCGGCCTGCTGCGCTCCACCATGCTGCACGAACTGCCGCTCAACTTCATCTGGCTCGGCATGCTGCTGGAGCGGGCCTCGCAGACGGCACGCGTTGTGGATGTGCACCACCATGCGCTGATGCTGCGTGAACGCGCCAGCCAGGTGGTGGAGACGGGATTGTGGCTGTCGCTGCTGCGCGTCTGTTCGGGATACGAACCCTTCACGAAGAAGAGCAGTGGCCGGGTCAGCGGGAGCGCCGTGGCGCACTTCCTGATGTTCGAGCCGGTGTTCCCGAAGAGCATCGCGTACAGCGTGCACGAGGCGTGGTGCCGGCTGGAGGTGATCCGCCCGCCCGACCAGCCGATGCTGCCTGGCGCCGAGACGCAGGCGCGACTGCAGGCGCTGGACGCGTGGGTCACGGCGCAGGCGGACCGTGGTGCGGATGGTGACATCCACGAGATGCTGACGCATGTGGTCGACGAGATCGCCGCCATCTGTTCCGCGCTGAGCCGGGAACTGCTCGGCGTGGGGCCGGTGATGGCAGCGGAGACACCGGCAGGGCAGTAGCGGGATGCGCGTGCGGCGGCGTTCGGCTGTGTCGCCGACCGCACCGCGGACTCGTCGTGACGATACTTTCCGCAGGCCGCTGCCCGTCGCGGTGCACGGTGACGGGGGCACGCTCTGCCACGCGTCCACGTCGTGGCCATGATCCCGTCATCCGACGCTGCCGCAATGCCCAAGTACCTCGCCCTGTCGTTCGAGGGTGACTTCGCCCCGTCATTCGACCTCCACTGCCTGCGGCCCGGCCGGCGGGCACCGGACGGCTGGGGCCTCGGCTACTATCCCGGCGGCGGGCCGTCGGCAGCGGTGCTCAAGGAACCCACGCCGCCGCACGGCAGCATCCGCAGTGCGCTGGTGAAGGCGTGGGATCACCTCGAGTCGTCGCTGTTCGTGCTGCACATCCGGGTCGCGACATGGGGACCGGTCACCGATGCCAACACCCAGCCCTTCTCGCGGAGCTGGGGTGGCCGTGACTGGCTGATTGCGCATGGAGGCAGCCTGGCCGGGCGGCTCGCGGCGCGCGCATCGGCGCGCTTCGAGCCGGTGGGCTCCACCGACACGGAGCAGATCTTCTGCGAGCTGCTCGAGCGCATGGCGGAACGTGGCTGGCGGAGTCTCGGTGACGCCGATCCCGTGGTGCTGCGCGGCTGGTTCGCGGAGCTCAACCGGCACGGCTCGCTGACCACGGTGCTCAGCGACGGACGCGATCTGCTGGTCTACGCCGACGACGGCGGGGTGGGCGACGTCCACGTCTGCCAGGTGGTGCCACCATATGCCGCGCTCAGCTTCGGCGACGACGAGCTCACCGTGGACCTCACGCAACGCGGCGTGAAGAGCCGGAAGGGCGTGGTGGTGGCATCCGATCCGATGACGGTGCAGGGGATGCCCGAGGCGCAGTGGCGGCAGGTGACGCCGGGGCACCTGCTGATGATCCGGCAGGGCGCGGTGCGGGTGGAGGTGGCGCCGGCCGGCGTCACGGCGGTGCCGACGGCAGGCGCACCGCTGCGCGCCCGTCCCGCCGCCGCACCGCCGCGGGCGCTCGACGTCGCGCATCGCACCGTGTATCGCTACGATCGCGCGGTGGAACGGAGCACGCACAGCCTGCGGCTCGTGCCGGTGCACGATCACCTGCAGCGGCTGCGCCAGCACGACGTCACGATCACCGTGGATGGTGAGCCGCTCACTGCGATGCAGCGACGCACCTACGAGGACGTCTTCGGCAATCGGGCACAGCGGCTGCTGATCGAGCGGCCGTACACCGAGCTGGTGATCGAGTCGCGATCGAGCGTGGAGCTCCTCGACACCGATCCACTCGACTTCCGGCCGCTGCGGATGCGCTCGTCGATCCCACTCGTGTGGATGCCGTGGCAGCGGCAGATCCTCGAGCCGTTCCTGCTGCCACCGGAGCTGCCGGAGAGCCAGCTCGACGAGCTGCTCGACTACGCGATGAGCTTCGTCAAGCGCAACGACTCCGACCTGCTCGAGACGCTGCTCGACATCAACTCGGCGCTGCATCGTGAGTACGCGTACCGGCAGGGCACGACGACATTCGCGACGACACCGTTCGAGGTGTACATGAACCGCCACGGGGTCTGCCAGGATTTCACGAACCTGTTCATCTGCCTCGCGCGATTGCTCGGCGTGCCGGCGCGCTACGTCTGCGGCTACGTCTACACCGGGCCGAAACATGCGAACCAGCGGCAGGGTGAGGCATCACACGCATGGCTGCAGGCGTACCTGCCCGACGTGGGGTGGAAGGGCTTCGATCCCACGAACGGCGTCCTCACGCAGACCGACCACGTGCGCGTGGCGGTGGGTCGCAACTACGTGGATGCGACGCCCACTTCGGGGACGATCTATGTGGGCGGTGGTGCGGAGACGCTGGACGTGTCGGTGACGGTCGAGCGCACCACGCTGAACGAACCGCCGGCGCCGTGGACGTCGGCGGAGGCGCAGCACGCGCAGCCGTGACGACGGAGCCGCAAACAGCTGTCCCTGACGGCGCTGGACCACTGCGTCGTATGCACTGTCAGCCCGCGTGGCGCAAACCATGAGACGGAACAAGTGTTTCGCTTGCGGCGGCTGGTGGCGCTCGTAACATTCACAAACACAAATGAAACGCAGGTCTCATTGTGTAAGAATCCTGCAGTTGAACAGATGTCTGCCACTCTGAGGCTGTTCGTCTGTCAGGTCTGCGAAGTCGCGGACCGCTCCTGCAAGGCGAGGTTGCCACCGCGAGGTGCGCAGCATTCTGCCGGAATTCACTCCCGTGGTGACTCAAGTCTTTCGTGGGCCGTTTCGACGCCCACATCCTCCGGCTGCGGCGCACCGTGCGCGCATCGCGGCGGTTGAAGTCCGTGGCACTCTGGCCCGCCGCGTGGCCACATGATCGAAAAACTCAACGCGGTGCTCGACCTCTTCTCACGCGAGCGCCCTGAGTGGGCGGCGTCGGAGGTGGCACATGCACTCGCCCTGCCGCGCAGCACGTCGTATCGCCTGCTGGCACGCATTTCGTCCGCCGGGTTCCTCGACAACGATCCGGCGACGGGCCGCTACCGGATCGGGATTCGCCTCGCCACGCTCGGGTCGCTGGCGCGGCAGTCGATGCGGCTGCAGCGCGTGGCGCGTCCGATGCTGCAGCAGTTGGTGGCGGATGGGCAGGAGCATGCTGCACTCATGGTCCGCAGCGGCCTCGGCGCTCGCGTCGTGGACGTGGTCGAGGGTCGCTGGCCGCTGGCCGCGGCGCTGACACTGACGGGCTGCATGATGCCGCTGCACGCCTCTGCCGGTGGCAAGGTGATGCTGGCGTTCATGAGTGATGATGAGCGACGCAGCGTGTACCGGCGTGGGCTGCCGGTGCACACGCTGGCGACGATCACGGATACCGAGCGGTTGGAGGCCGAGCTGCGGCTGGTGCGCGAGCTGGGCTACGCGGTGGTGCGCGGTGAGTGGCACGATGACATCCATGGTGTCGCGGCGCCGATCCGGAACCGTGCGCGCATCGTGGTGGGTGCCGTCTCGATCGGCGGACCGCGCGAGCGGGTGACCGATGCGCGGCTCGAGGCGCTGGCGCCGCTGGCGGTCGCAGCGGCCGCGCAGGTCAGCGCGGCGATCATGGAGGAGCGGAGCGACGCGTAGGCGATCACCTGTGTCACACGGTCGCGTCATCTCCCTGTTCCATTCCGCGATGTTCATCCTGCTCCGCCGAGTGACCCTCGGCCTCGCCTGCCTGCTCCTTCCCGCCGCCCCTGACGCACAGACGCGCCGGGCGCCGCCCCGCGAATACGTGATCGTCCACGGGGCATGGGGCGGGGGCTGGGACTGGAAGGCCGTCGACTCGGCGCTCACCGCACGCGGGAACCATGTGCACCGGGTGACGCTGACCGGCCTTGGCGAACGGTCACACCTCGCCACACCGTTGGTGGGACTGCAGACGCACATCATGGACGTGGTGAACACGATCCGCTTCGAGGGGCTGCGCGACGTGATCCTCGTTGGCCACAGTTACGGCGGGATGGTGATCACCGGCACCGCCGATCAGGCGAGCGATCACATCAGGCAGGTCGTCTATGTGGACGCGTTTCTCCCTGACTCCGGGGAGAGCCTGGCGTCCATGGCCGGCGACGGCTTCAACGCGCTGGTGCGTCAGAGCGGGCAGGCGGGGATGAGCGTGCCGGGGTGGGTGCCGGCTGACGCGCCCGCACCGAAGGATGTGCCGCACCCGCTCAAGACGTTCACGGACACGCTGCGACTCACCACGCCGGCGGCGCGTCGCATTCCCGGTCACTACATCCTCACGATGGAGCCCGGTGCCACCAGCGACGACTTCTCGCCGTCGGCGATCCGCGCGCAGCGACGCGGCTTCGCGATGGACACACTGCGCACGGGCCACACGCCGGAACGGTCGGCAATTCCGGCGCTGGTGCGGCTGCTCCTGAAGACGCCCTGAGGCCCGGCACCACTATCGCCTGAGCGCCTGCCGCAGCACGCTGCCATCCACGCGTTCCAGCGGGCGCACGCCGAGCACCTCGGCCAGTGTCGGCGCCATGTCCACGACGCGGGCGCGCGCATCGAACTTCCCCGGCTGGAACGGTGCGCCCCAGAACACCACCGGCACCCACGCATCCTGGTCCCACGGCGTGCCGTGCATCGCGATGCGGGCGCCCTGCGGATAGTTGAAGCGGTCGAGCGTGGTGACGAAGCGCACCGCGCCACCGGGGCGGAACATGCGCAGCCAGCGCAGGGCGATCAGGTCGGTGGTGGTGTCGGCCTTCACGAGATCGCTGAGCATGTCGACGCGGTGCACTCCGGGAATGGCGCGCACCGTTGCCGCGAGGGCACGCGCCACCGAGTCCACAGACAGGCGTGATTTCACGAACGACACCGTGTCGCCCACCAGCAGTGCGCCATCGCTCATCGCGACCTGGTTCGTGTCCACGCCCAGCGCGGCGAGCGCGCGGAAGGCGCTGTCGAACGCCGGCATCACGTCCACGAACCGTGCACCGGGATTGGGCGTCACCGTCGAGCGCACGCCGGGGAACGGCGTGACGCCGTGGTCACCGGTGAGGGTGAGGATCACGCGCGTCGAATCGCGCAACCTGAAGAGCGAATCAACGAACGCGCCGAGGGAGCGGTCCACGCGCAGCAACTGGTCGTGCAGCTCCTTCGAGTCGGGGCCGTAGCGATGTCCGACGGCGTCGGTGGTGCTGAGCGAGATGTTGAGCAGGTCGGTGCGATTGGCGTCGGCGCCGAGTTGCAGCTGGCGGATCCCCTCGAGCGCGAAGCGGAGCGTGAGCTCGTCCATCACGGGGAAGTTCGGCAGCGTGCCGGCGGCCATCGTCGCATCGTCGATGATGGTGTGCGGGAACACGAACTGCTGTCCCGACGACTCCGCCGGCACGCTGTCGGGTTCAGCGTAGGCCGAATCGGCAAGGAGCGGCGTCCACGACCAGCCCGCGTACTCGATCGGGTGTTGCTTGCCATTGAACGCGCGCACCCATTTCGGTAGTTCGGTGCCGTACCAGGCGCTTTGTGTGAAGGTGCCATTGCTGGCGTACCAGTAGACGTCGCCCTTGCTGCGGCCGATGGGCAGGATGGCGGCGCGGTCCTTCCGCGAGACGGAGAGGAAGCGGGTGCGGCCGTCCCTGGCGCGCATCCAGTCCAGCAGCGTGGTGCCGAGGAATCGCTTTGGTGACGCGCCCGGGTCGGTGGACCCGATGAGCGGGCTGTCCGGGTCGTTGACGCCGGCGGAGTTGGCGGCGATGCCGGTGCTGACCGGGAAGCGGCCCGACATCGTGGCGGCGTGACCGGGGGCGGTCTCGGTGTTGGCGTGGTCCTGGAACGCCTGCGTGAAGTGCGCACCGGCGACGTCGAAGCGGTGCAGGCCGCCGGTGTATTGCCGGCTGAAGCGCGCGAGGTAGTCGCCGCGCATCTGGTCGATGGTGATGAACACGACGAGCGTCGGGCGGGCCGTGGGGGCGGCGGCGGCAGCGGTGGCGCTCGGCGGGGCACCCTGGGCGCCGGCACAGGCCGCGACGAGGGCGGGAAGCGTGACCGCCTGCGCGGACAGGAGGAGGCGACGGAGCATGGGGAAGAGTACACCGCCGGCGCGGGTGTCGGTTGCCCGGGGGCGGCGATCGGCCCAGCTTCACAGTGGCTGGTTCACCCCCCTCAGGTCACGCCGATGAACGAGCAGGTCGCGCAACGCCCCGTCCTGATGGTGGTCCTCCGGGCCGTGGTCTGGTACGCGCTGTCGGCGGCGGCCTGGTGGCTGGTGCGGCAGTATGCACCGGTGGATTGGGGCATCCTGCGCATGAGCGACCTGTCGACGTTCGCCGGCAGCGGGGGAAAGTCGGAGACCCTGGAGCGGGGCAGCGAGGTGGGCCCCGCCTTGGTGCCGACGATCGTGGCGATGCTGGCGGCGTTCGCGACGGCGCTGCCGGTGACGTGGATCTACACCTACACGCGCCACAAGAAAGGCTACCAGCAGTCGGTGGTGCAGACCTTCCTGATCCTGCCGGTGATCGTGGCGGGGATCGTGGTGCTGGTGAAGCACTCGCTGGCGCTGGCGTTCTCGCTGGGCGGGATCGTGGCAGCGGTGCGTTTCCGTACCACGCTGGACGACAGCAAGGATGCAGCGAACATCTTCGTCGTGACTGGGATCGGCCTCGCGGCGGCGGTCGAGCCGCCGGTCGCCTTCGCGATCTCGATCATGTACAATCTGCTCACGCTTGGCCTCTGGCTCACCGATTTCGGGCGGGCGCCGGCGCTCGAGGGAAAGCAGGCGACGCAGCGGATGGAGCGGGTGCTGCAGTCGGCGAATCGTACCGGCATGTTCGTGGCGCAGCTGGACGAGGAGGTGCTGAAGGACCTCGCCCCCGAGCAGCTCGAGGCGCTGGCCGACCGCGCCTGGCGGCGGCGCAAGCGCAACGCCCCCGATGCGGCGGCCGACGAGCGGCCTGAGTACACGCACATGCTGCGGGTGCACACGACCGACCGCGAGCGCGCACGCGTCGCCTGCGAGCGCTGCTTTCCGCACCTCTTCTCGCGCTGGAAGTACATGGGCAACGCGAAGGGGCCGGATGGCGTGAAGATCATCGAATACGGCGTGGCGATGCTCGAGGATGTGACCCCGGGGCTGGTGACGCAGACGTTGCGCGAGCAGCCCGATGCCGATGTCCGCAGCGTGGAGATCAAGCGATGATCCGACCGGTGATGCTGGCAGCACTGGCCTGTGCGACCGCCGGCGCGACCACCTGTGCGGCCGGCGCACAGGGACTCTTCCGCGGCACGGCGCCGCTCGAAGTGACCCTCGTCACCGAGCTCAAGGTGCTGGTGCGCGACCGCGACAGCACGAAGTTCGGGCCACACCCAGCGACGCTGACCTATCGCGATTCAGCCGGTGCGTCGCGGTCCTTCCCGGCCACGCTGCGCGCGCGCGGCCACTTCCGGCGTCAGGCACGCAACTGCGGCTTTCCACCCCTCAAACTCGAGTTCGAGCGCAATGCCGCGCGGGGTTTGCTCTTTCAGGGTAACGCGAACCTGAAGATCACCACCAACTGCCGTCCGGGCAGTGCCGAGTTCGAGCAGTACATCCTGGCGGAGTATGCGCTCTACCGTGCCTACCAGATCGTCAGCCCGCGCCACTTCCGGACACGCCTCGCCAAGATCACGTACCACGACTCGACGAATGCCACAGGTGACGTGACCTCGTGGGCCTTCTTCATCGAGGATGACAAGGAGGTGGCGCGCCGGTTCCAGACCGAAATGGACGAGACGAAGGGCGCGCTCTTCCGCGATCTGTCCACGGAGCAGCTCGCGATCACGGCGCTGTTCGAGTACATGGTGGCGAACACCGACTGGTCGATCTCGGGGCTGCACAACGTGGCGCTGATGCGTGACTCGGTGGGTCAGATCCATACGGTGGCGTACGACTTCGACTGGAGCGGCGCGGTGAACACGCGGTATGCCTTCCCCGATGAACGACTCGGCATCCGCGCCACCACCGACCGCCTCTACCGCGGCCCCTGCCTCGCCCAGGAGGTCTGGGCACCGGTCTTCGCACGCTTCAACGCGGCGCGGCCGGCGATCGAGGCGATGTACGAGTCCATCCCCTCGCTCGACCCGCAGCGCAAGCGGACGACGCTGGCGTACCTCGGTGAGTTCTACCGGACCATCAACGATCCGCGCGCGGTGAAGCGTGCGCTCGAGAGCTGTCTGCCGCTCGGCAACTGATCCTGTTTTGGTTCGGAAGAGCGAACAGCATATCGCAGAACGGCACGGCCGAAGAACCGAACAGCCGCTGAACGGCAACGGCACCAGCTGAACCGCAACGGCAACAGCGGAACAGCATATCGCAAAACTGAACAGCCGCAAAACGGCGCGGGCGGCGTATGGTCGGCCCGGCTGTCGGCGCGATAGTGCGGGTGACGAGATCTTTTGGGGGTGCGCTTCGATCGTCCGAGCAGCACCCCAATGATCCTCCGATCTCGCAAATGTGGATGAACGTCGCCCGCGCGAGAGCAAGGTGGCGCAGTTTTGCGGCTGTTCAGTTTTGCGTTTTCAGTTGAGCCGTTGCTGTTGCTGTTGCTGTTGCCGTTGCCGTTCTGTGGCTGTTCTGTTCTGCGGCTGTGCCGTTCTGCGATATGCTGTGAGCCGTCGCAGTTGCCCCTGCCGCGGAATTTCAAGGACTCTGACCCCTTGATAGGAGCCGTTGCCACTCTGCGATATGCTGTGAGCCGTCGCAGTTGCCCCTGCCGCGGAATTTCAAGGACTCTGACCCCTTGATTCCACACGACGACCGTCAGAGGCTGCCGGTAGCTTGACGTGATCGCACCGCACGCGCCGCACACCCGCCGCCCATCGACCGTCATGTCGCAGGACCACCGCCTTCACCTCGTCACCGCACGGCGGCTCTCGCCACTGCTGCAGCACTTCGTGCAGGAGCTGGCCCTCGCGCCCGTGCCGCCGCGCGAGACGGAGACGATCGTGGTGCAGAGCCAGGGCATGCGCCGCTGGCTCACGCATGGCGTGGCCGATGCCTTCGGGGCGGCGGCGTCGCTGGCGCTGCCCTTCCCGGCGGGCTTCATGCACGACCTCGCGCGACGACTGGACGGCACACGTGCGTCGCGTGAGGGAAACGACGCCTTCTCCCGCGATGCGCTCACCTGGCGCGTGGAGATGCTGCTCCGCACCCTGCCGGACGAGCCGCGCTACCAGCCGCTGCACCGCTACCTGCGCGGCGCCGACGCGCCCGATGGTGCCGAGCACGTCACCGACGAACGCGCCCGCTTCGGGCTGGCCGAGCGGATCGCGTCGCGGCTGGACGACTACCAGCTCTACCGCGCCGACCTGCTGGCCGACTGGGAGTCGGGCGGCGACACGCCGGGCACTCCGCACGCACGCTGGCAGGCGGGGCTCTGGCGGATGCTCTGCGGTGCCGGCATGGACGCCACCCAGCATGCCGGTGTACGGCTGCGCGAGGCGATCCGGCGGCTCGGCAGCGATGTGCGACCACGGGGGCTGCCCGCGCGCGTGACGGTGTTCGGCGTGAGCACGCTGCCGCCGCTCTTCGTGGAACTGCTGGTGGCGCTGTCGCGACATGTGCCGGTGACGGTGTACACGGCGTCGCTCACGGCAGCCAGGCCGCACCCACTGGCGGCCGCGTTCGGCGCGCAGGGTCGCGAGTTCATCGACGCGCTCCTCAAACTCGGCGCGCACCACACCATCCTCGACGAGCCATCGGCGGCGGCGGGATCGCTGCTCGTGCAGTTGCAGGATGAACTTGCGCACGGGACCGACGGCACCGCGCCGCTGACGCTCGGTCGCGCCGATGCGTCGCTCCGCGTGCACAGTGCCCATGGCAACACACGCCAGCTCGAGATCGTCCGCGACCAGCTCCTGGACGCGATGGCCGCGGATCCGACGCTGCGGCCGCATGACCTGCTGCTGCTGGTGCCCGACGCCGGTGCGTGGGCGCCGCTGGTGGATGCGGTGTTCGGCGTGAGTGACGGCGACCTGACGCGCATCCCGTTCCGCATCGCCGACCGACCGGCGCGGCGTGAGGATGCCGCGGCCGCCGCACTGTCGATGCTGCTGGCGCTGCATGGTGGACGGCTCACGCACAGCGAGCTGTTCGAGCTGCTGGCGCATCCGCTGGTGCACGAGACGATGGGGCTGGCCGAGGGGCAGGTGGATCGTCTGATGACGCTCACGCACCGGGCGAATGCGCGGTGGGGCTACGACGCGGCCAGTCGCGCGGCGATGGGGCTGCCGTCGTACGAGGCGGCAACCTGGCGAGCGACACTCGATCGGCTGCTGCTGGGACTCACCACCGGGCGCCACGACGATCTCGTGCTCGACCTGCTGCCGCACATCGGTGACACCATCGGCGATGCTGCGGGGCTGGCGCGGCTGGCGGAGTGGGTGGAGGCGATCGCGGCGACGGTGGCCAGCTGGTCGACGCCACGTTCACTGGCGGCATGGGTGGCCTCGATGCAGGATGCCGTCTCGCTGCTGTTCGGTGAACCGGACACGCGTGATGCACAGGCCGTCGCCGGTGTGTCGGCGCTGCTGGAGCAGCTGGGCGAGCTCGATGTGCGTGCCGCATACGACGGCGAGGTGCCCTTCGGGGTGGTGCGTGACTGGATGGACGCGGAACTCGAGAGTGACAGCGTCGGGGCCGGATTCCTCGCCGGTGGCATGACGGTCGCCGCGCTCAAGCCGATGCGCAGCCTGCCGTTCCGGATCATCGCCGTGGTCGGGTTGGACGAGGGCGTCTTTCCGCGACGCGAACGGCGTGCGGCGTTCGACATGCTGGCGTACGAGCGGCGCCCCGGCGACCGTGACCTGCGCAGCGACGATCGCCAGCTCTTTCTCGACCTGCTGCTGGCGGCGGGTGACCGGCTGGTGCTCGCCTACAGCGGCCGCGCCGTGAGCGACAACTCGCCGTGCGCACCCTCGGTGGTGATCGACGAGCTGCTCGATCACCTCGACCGTCGCTCCGGTGGCGCGGCGCGCGGCACGGTGCTGGTCGAGCATCCGTTGCAGCCCTTCTCGCGCCGCTACTTCGTGGGCGACCGCGATCCACGACTGTTCACCTTCTCCAGCGCGCACGCACGCACCGCCACCGCGAGCCTGCGCGCGCGCGGCGCCGACGTGCCGTTCATCACGGCGCCGGTCGTGCCTGATGCACGCGACGGTGGCGGCACCTTCGAGCTCACCACACGCGAACTGGCAGACTGCTGGTGCAACCCGAGCCGCTTCTTCTGTCAGCAGGCGCTGGGCTTCACGATCGGCAGTGATGCCGACGACACCAGCGACGACGAACTGCTCATGCCGGATGCGCTGCAGCAGGGCAGCCTGAAGGCGCAGATGCTGGCGTCGGCCCTGCGGGGCGCTGCCGATCCGGCGCGCGACCTGCGGCGGCTGCAAGGCAGTGGCGACCTGCCGCCCGGCGCACTCGGTGCGGCGTGGCACACGCTGCTCCGCCAGCGCGTGGATGCCGCAGTGACGCTCGTGCCGAACCAGCCAGCGCGGATGCTGACGGTGGGGGTCGCGGCCGATGACTGGCGCGTGAGCGGGGCCATCGACGGCGTACGTGGCGAGGTGCGCTACGTGGTGCGCGCCGGTCGCTTCGGTGCGCACCACGAACTCCGCGCGTGGGTGGAGCATGTCGTGATGTGCGCCGCGCGCGAGTGTGCGGCCGACGATCCCGCGCTGCAGGCGAGTATCCCGCAGGTCTCGGTGCTGATCGGCGTGGAGAAGGATGCGGCGAAGATCTGCGAGCGGTTCGAGGTCGTGCCCGGCGCACTGGCGCTGCTGACGGCGCTCGTGGCACAGGCGCGTATCGGCCGCACGATGCCGCTGGTCTTCTTCCCGCAGGCGGCGCTGGCGTGGCTCAGGGCCCATGGCACCGGCACGCGCCGTAAGAACACCGTCGTGAAAGATCCGCGACACGAGGCGGTGACGGCGTTCACGGCCGACGGACAGTGGAGCGATGTGAAAGGTGATCACGCCGATGCCCACGTCGCGCTCTGCTTCCGCGGGGTGGACCCGCTGGCGGAGCGATGGGGCGAGTTCGAGGCGCTGGCGCAGCTCGTGCTCGGTGCGCGGCTGCCGGGAGCGGCGTCGTGAGCACGCCGATGTCCTCCCGTGCCGGCGCGCCGCAGTTCGACGCGCTGCAGGTGCCGCTCGATCCCGGTGTGACGCTGGTCGAGGCCAGCGCCGGCACCGGCAAGACCTTCGCCATCACGCGACTGGTGCTGCGCCTGCTGCTGGAACGGCGCGTGGCGTCGCTGTCGGAGATCCTCGTCGTCACCTTCACCGACAAGGCGACGCAGGAACTCGTGACGCGCATCCGTCGCGTGCTGCGTGAGGCGGATCGCGTCTTCGGCGACACGCCGCCGGATCGCGACGCCGACAACGCAGACCTGTTCGCGTTGCGCGAGCATCATGGCCCCCCCGGTGTCGCGATCATCCGCGCCGCGCTCGGTGCGCTGGACGACCTGAGCGTCTCCACCATCCATGGCTTCTGTCAGCGGATGCTGGCGGAGAATGCGCTCGAAACGCGTGTGCCGTTCCGGACGACGTTCGTGCAGGACGAGACGGAGCCGCTGCTGCGTGCGGCGATGGACTGGGCGCGCGCACGACTGCTGCGCGACGCCACGCGCGCAATTCCGTTCGTCGAGGACGGCAAGGGCCTCGACGCGATGGTGAAGCGCTTCGCCGTGCCTTTCCGCCGACAGTCGGGCACGACGCTGGCCTTCGATCCATACGTGCCCGCGCAGGCGATGGTCGCCGACTTCGTGCATTCCGTCGACGCGGCCTTCACCCGCGAGAAGACGCGCCGTCACCTGCTCGGCTTCGATGACCTGCTGCGCACCCTCTCCACCGTCATCACCGCCGAGGGTGCGGATGGGCCGCTGGCGATGCGCATCCGCACCCAGTACCGGGCCGCGCTGATCGACGAATTCCAGGACACCGACAACACGCAGTATCCGATCTTCAGCCACGCCTTCAGTGGCTGCCCGCTGTTCCTGATCGGCGACCCGAAGCAGTCGATCTACGGCTTTCGCGGCGCCGACATCCACGCCTATCTCGACGCGGCCGACCACGCCGCGCGTCGCTACACGCTCACCCGCAACTTCCGCAGCACCGCAGCCTGCGTCTCGGCCGTGCAGCGGCTGTTCACGCGCGTGGAGCGGCCGTTCCGCTATGACGAGTCACGCATCGACTTCCCCGCGGTCACCGCAGCCACGGCGCCGGTGGCGCCCGGTATGCTCGCCGCCGACGGACTGGGCGCGATGGCGTGGTGGTGGGTGGACGGCGCACTCGGTGCGAAGGGTGCCTTCGTGGCCAAGGAGAGAGCCGAGTCGATCATCTTCACCGCAGTCACGGCCGAGGTGGTGCGCCTGACGGCGGGTGGTGTGCCGTGTGGGAGCATCGCGGTGCTGCTGCGCACCAACGCACAGGCGCTGGACATCAAGTGTGCGCTCGATGCCGCCGGTGTGCCGTCGGTGATCGCCGGCGGTGACGACGTGCTCGCGTCGGACGAGGCGACGGAGTTGGTGCGTATCGCGGTGGCGATGGCGTCGCCATACGACCGTCGCGCGGTGTCGTCGGCACTCGCGACGCGCATCCACGGGAGCACGGCCGGCGAGATCGCCACCGCAGTTGGCGAAGGCGGTGAGATGGCGTGGAGTGCCGTCACCGACCGCTTCGCCGCGCTGCGGGAGACCTGGCGCAGTCGTGGTGTCTCGGCGGCATTCGGTGCGCTGCTGACGGCCCGGGACACGGCCCAGCGTCTGCTGGCGCTGCCCGATGGCGAACGTCGCCTCACGAACGTGCGACATGTGATCGAGCTGCTGCATGGGGCGGCCGCTGACGAGGGTGTGGTGCTGGAGGGCGTCGGGGCGTGGGTGGCGCGTGAGCGCAGTGTCGCGAACACGCCGGACCGTCGCATGCAGCGGCTCGAGACCGACGCCGATGCGGTGCAGATCCTCACCATGCACAAGGCGAAGGGACTGGAGTTCGATGTGGTGTTCTGCCCGACGCTCTACGACGCCGGGTTCCCGCGCAAGGGACCGTTCGGCCTCATCGCCGCCGCGGCGCGCGACGAGGCGGGACGGTTCGTGATGGACATCGGATCGGCCGGGCATGCAGCGCGCGTGCAGGCGATGCAGGCGGAGGAGGATGCCGAGGCGCAGCGGCTGGTGTACGTGGCGCTGACGCGTGCGCGGCATCGCAGCTACATCGCGTTCGGCGACATTGGGAAGGATGGCGCGGCCTTGCAGTCGCCCCTCGGATACCTGCTGCGGCCGGCCAGTGGCGAGCCGGTGCGCGAGGTGTTGACCGCGATGGTGGCCGCGTCGGACGGCACGATGTCGCTGACGCACCTGCAGGCGGGGATGCCGCTGCCGCGGGCTGCGCTGCCAGTGGTGGAGGAGACGGAGCTGCAGGCGACCTCGCTCGCGCTGGGTCGTGACCAGCTCACCACCTGGCGCCTGACGAGCTTCACCGGCCTGGTGGCCGACGCACCGGAGCATGTCACGCGCGACGTGACGGATGTGGCGCTGCTCCCCGATGCACCGGCCGTGGCAACCGGCTTCCGTGCGTTTCCTGGCGGGACGCAGGCCGGCATCGCGCTGCATGCGCTGTTCGAGCGGCTGGACTTCGCACGCGCGGACGACCCTGTCACGGCGGCGCACGTCGCGCGGACGCTCGCCTCGCATGGGCTGGCAGGCGACGAGGTGGGCGCGGCGCAGCGGGTGCAGGACGTGTCGGAGATGCTGCGCACGGTGTGCGCCTCGCCGCTGCCCGGAGCGGACTTCACGCTGTCGGAGGTGCCGGATGACGCGGCGCTGCGCGAGTGGCGCTTCGACATGTCGGTGGCGAGCGCCTCAGTGCACCGCATCGCGGACGTGCTCGCGACGCATGGCTCGGCGCACGCGCAGGCGTACGCACCGGTGCTCCGCACATTGCGCGACGGCGATGTGTCGGGCTACCTCGGCGGCGTGATCGACCTCGTGTTCGAGCATGACGGTCGGTGGTGGATCGTGGACTGGAAATCCAACCAGCTCGGCGCGGCCGACGCGCGCTACCAGGCAGCGGTGCTGGGTGAGGTGATGCACCAGGCGCACTATACGCTGCAGTACCACCTCTATGCGCTGGCGCTGCATCGGCACCTGCGTGCGCGCGTGCCCGGCTATGACCCGGCGGTGCAGTGGGGTGGCGTGGCGTACGCCTTCCTGCGCGGTATCGATGGGAGCGGGACGCGTGGCTGGTTCACCGACCGACCGTCGCCGGCGCTGCTGGCGTCGCTCGACACGGCAGTGGGGCGCCGCACATGACCACCGGTGCCGATCCGGTCGCGATGCTGCGCGAATTGCCGGGCATGGATCCGCTGGATGTACAGGTGGCCTCGATGCTGGTTCGCCGCAGCGCGGAGACTGGCGAGCGCGGCGTGGCGATCGTGCTGGCGGCGATGCTGACCAGTCGCGCGCTGCGCGACGGACACAGCGCACTGACGCTCGCGCAGCTCACACGCCAGGCCGGCGACCTGCAGACGGGCGCGCAGCATCCGCTGCTGCAGCCGCTGCCGTTGCGCGATGGGACGTGGTGGCTGACGCATCTCGGTGCGTCTGAGCTGGTGGGCACGGGGCAACTCGTGACACCGCTGGTGCTGCGCGATGGTCTGCTGCAGTTCCACCGCTACTTCGCGGCGGAGCAGCGCATCGCGGAACGCATCCGTGCGCTGCTGGCCGAGCCGGCGGGTGGTGCGGGCGCAGATTTGGCCCCGGGCGCGGCGCCGGCGTTCTCGATCATCACCGGCGGGCCGGGCACGGGGAAGACGACGCGTGTGGCCGCGACGCTGGTGGCGATGGTCACCGCCACGCCGGGCCTGCGCGTGGCGCTCGCTGCGCCCACCGGCAAGGCAGCGGCTCGGCTCACCGAGTCGATCCGCCAGCGCATCACGTCGGACGATGCGGCGACGGGTGCGCCAGCCGACGTGCTGCGTGCGCTGCGTGATCTGGAGGCCCGCACACTGCATCGCCTGCTGTCGTACAACGGTGAGACCGACACCTACCGGCGCTCGGCAGCCAATCCGCTGCCGTACGATCTCGTCATCATCGACGAGGCGAGCATGGTGGACGTGCTGCTGCTGGACGCGGTGCTGCAGGCGCTGCGTCCTGGCGCGCGGCTGATGCTGGTGGGCGACCATCACCAGCTCTCGAGCGTGGAGGCGGGGGATGTGCTGGGTGTGCTCTGTCGCGCAGCATCGATCGCGGTGCCCGGCGCGCCGCTGCATCGCTCGGTGACGCGACTGACGACGAGTTGGCGCTTTGCCGACGATGCCGGGATCGGGTCGATGGCACGGGCGATCCTCGCAGGCGACGGCGATGCCGCGCTGGCGGCGGGGCGCGCGGCGTCAGCGGAGACGGGCGTGGCCACGGTGCGTGTGGTGAGTCCTGATGCCCTGACGTCGCAGTTCGAACCAGTGATCCCGCACCTCGAGCGCTGTCTCGCCGCGACCACGTCCGAGGCGCTGCTGCAGGAGCTCGACGCGTTCCGGTTGCTCTCGCCGGAGCGCGAAGGGCGCTGGGGCGTGCGCGGACTCAATGCGGCGGTGGAGCGGTGGCTGGCGCGGCATGGACGAGCGGTGCACGAGCCGTGGTATCACGGCCGGCCGGTCCTGGTGACCGCCAACGACTACGCCACACAGGTGTTCAACGGCGACGTCGGCGTGGTCTGGAAGGAGGACGGCCGCGCCACGGTGCACTTCCGCGCGATCGACGGGAGCATCCGCGCGATCGCCCCGGGTCGCCTGCCGGCGGTCGAGACGGCGTGGGCGATGACGGTGCACAAGGCGCAGGGCTCCGAGTTCGACGACGTGGTGGTGCTGCTGCCACCGGAGGCGAGCCGGGTGATGAGCCGCGAGCTGCTCTACACCGCCGTCACGCGCGCCCGGCGACAGGTCACGATCATCGGCACCGACACGGCGCTCCGCTCGGCCGTCAGCCAGCCGACGCAGCGGACCAGCGGACTGGGGGCGGCGCTCGGTCGGTCGTATTCCATCTCGGGATAGCTGCGACGGCTTACCGCTCGCCGCTCGCCGTTTCGAGCTCACAGCGCACAGCATATCGCAGAACGGCACAGCCGCAGAACAGCCACGGAGCTGCTGAACCGCCGAACAGCTGAACAGCAAAACGCAAAACTGCAACAGCCGCAAAACGGCGCGGGGCTGCCGTGCGCGGGTTCGGCGTCGGGGACGGGCGGAGCGAAGGTTGAGTGGAAACAGCTCTCGCCGTTGCAGTTCCCATGAAATCGCCAGCCACTGTGCGCATGAAAGGTGGCATCGCGCAGGGAAAGGGTGTGTCAGGAAGTTTGTGTATGAGCCGCGTTGGGGATCATGCGCGATCTGGGACGCGGGCGCCGAAGAGCACCTTGAAGTGTGGGAGTGCCGCGCCCCAGATCGGCGCGGGTTGGGGTTTCCACTTCTTGTGAAT
>JANNXU010000075.1:0-14349 GCA_031409715.1 Gemmatimonadaceae bacterium
GCACCCCCGCGACGAGCTGATCCAGCACCTCGGGCGTCAACCCGGCCGGCAACGTCTCCGGTCCCGCTTGTTTCCGTCGAGCCATGCACACCTCCGTCATACAGAGTGATGGCTCATACACAGAATTTCCGACAGACCCCAAAAAAAAGATCCGTCGCGACTCGCGCGCCTCGACCGTCGCCACGCGGTACGCCGATGGCGCAGTTTTGCGGCTGTGCAGTTTTGCGTTATGCCGTTTGCTGTTGCCGTTTGCTGTTGCTGTTGCTGTTCAGCGGCTATGCAGTTCTGCGGCTGTGCCGTTCTGCGATATGCTGTTCGGCTGTTCGCCAATCAGCCAATCAGCCGATCAGCCTTCCCGCGATCTGCTGCGCCGCGATCTGCCGTTCCATCAGGCTCCACCAGCTGCACCGGCCGTGACAGGTCAGGCCGGCACGTCCGCGTCGTCTTCGGCCACCTCGATCGAATCGTGCTCGCCCGTCTTCCCCGGCCCATTCAGCTTGTTGCGCAGGGTGCGCACGGAGATGCCGAGCAGCTCGGCGGCCCGGGTGCGGTTGTTGCCGGCCGCCTCCAGCGCGCGCTGGATCAGCGCCGTCTCGGCATCGTTCACATTCAGGGTGCTGATCCAGACCCCGTCGCCGGTCGGTGCGGCAGCGCTGCCGGCGAGGGCGGGCATGCCCGGACGGATCGCCACCGAGCCGGCACGCGGCGTGGGTGACATCACGCTGCTCGCCACGTCCAGGCCGTAGCGCACCGCGTCGAACGCATTCGGCGTCAGCATCACCTCGTTGGAGAGGATCACGGCGCGTTCCACCGAATGCTGCAATTCGCGCACGTTGCCGGGCCACGGGTACCGCTGCAGCATCTCCATCGCTTCCGGCGTGATCCCCTTCACGTCCTTCTTGATGTCCGCGGCCGTGCGCAGCACGAAACGGTAGGCCAGCAGCGGGATGTCCTCGGGACGCTCACGCAGCGGCGCGATCACGATCGGGATCGTGCTCAGGCGATAGTAGAGATCCTGCCGGAACGTGCCCGCCGCCGCATCCGCCTGCAGCTTGCGGTTGGTCGTGGCGATGATGCGCACGTCGACACGGATCGGGCTCGAGCCGCCGACACGCTCGAACTCCTGCTCCTGCAGCACGCGCAGCAGCTTGGCCTGCAGGTCCAGGCGCATCTCGCTCACCTCGTCCAGCAGCAGCGTGCCGCGATGGGCGCGCTCGAAGGCGCCTTCCACCCGCTTGAGCGCCCCGGTGAAGGCGCCCTTCTCGTGCCCGAACAGGGCGCTCTCGATCAGCCCTTCCGGCAGCGCCGCGCAGTTGAGCTGGATGAACGGCTTGTCGCGGCGATCGCTCTGTTCGTGCAGCGCCCGTGCCAGCAGCTCCTTGCCCGTGCCCGACTCGCCCTGCAGGAGCACCGTCGCCCGCGTCGGCGCCGCCATCGCCACCGTCTGCATCAGGCGCCGCATCACCTGCGAGTCGCCGATGATCTGGCGCTCGTTGCGGAACTCCATCACCTCGCGCCGTAGCGCGTCGTTCTCGCGGCGCAGGCGCACCAGCTCCAGCGCCTGCTCCACCGCCAGCTCGAGCTGCTGCGGCCGGACGGGCTTCGTGATGTAGTCCACCGCACCGGCCTTGATGCTCGCCACCGCATGCTCGATCGAGGCGTAGCCGGTGAGCATGATCAGCGGCACGTCGTACCCCTCCCGCCGCAGCAGCGACAGGAACTCGAGCCCCGAGAGCCCGGGCATCCGGTAATCCGAGATCACCAGGTCGACGTCGCCCCGCGCCAGCACCTGCAGCGCCTCCGGAACGTTCCGGGCGCCGATCGGCGAGTGGCCGGCCTGCCCGAGGGTGTCCTCGAGGATCAGGCCGACACTGGGTTCGTCGTCCACATACAGGATCGTGGCCATGCGCGGGAGCTGCGAGGTGGGGTCTGGCGACCGACCGAGAGCCACCGTCAGCCAGCGGGCCACACCGGCGCCACGGGTCAAGCGGCAAATCGTTCCGTCCGATACCTGACAAGAGTAGAACCGCCGCCGAGGCGTGCAAGGCGCGTTGCCTCCCGGTGTGCGTTGGAGGGATCTCATTCACAGGGAGCGGGGCACATGCGGGTCACCACGTCGCAGGCGCAGCGGTCGCAGCTGGACTACATCCAGGGCAACCTCCAGCGGCTCGTGAAGGCGCAGGACCAGGCGGCCACCGGCAAGCGATTCGAGCGGGGCTCCGAGGATCCGGCCGCCACCGCCGACATCCTGCGTGCCGACGGCACCATCTCGCGGAATGCGCAGCTCCGCCGCAACGGCGACCAGGCGATCGCGCGGGCGGGAGAGGAGGACCTGGTCCTCAGCAGCCTGCAACTGATCACCGAGCGCGCCCGCGAACTGGCCACGCAGCAGGTCGGCTCCACCGCCAACGCCTCGACCCGGCTCATCACCAAGGCCGAAGTCGACCAGCTCATCGAGTCGGCCATCGCGCTGGGAAACACGCGGTTCAACAACAGCTACCTCTTCGGCGCGTCGCGCGGGTCGGAGGTGCCGCTGGCCAACACGCCGACGTCCACGCCGCCCTATGCCACCAATGCCGCGCCGCTCACCAACCCGAAGATCGAGGTGGCACCCGGCGTGCTCTCGTCGCCGAACCACACGGCGCACGAGATCTTCATCGACACCAACCTGCTCGTCTCCCTGCGCGATCTCTCGACGGCGCTCGGGGCCGACGACACCGCCGGCATCAAGGCGTCGCTGCCCGCCATCACGCAGGCGAGCGACAAGGTCGCCGTGCAGCTCGGCGAGATCGGTGCGACCGTCAACCAGTACGAGACGATCCGCACCCAACTGAACGATGGCACGCTCGATACCAAGGTGCGCCGCTCGCTCATGTACGACATCGACATCGCCGAGGCGGCAGCCAACTTCGCGACGGCGCAGACGGCGTACCAGGCCGCCCTCAGCGCCGCCAACAAGGTGCTGAATCTCAACGTGCTGGATTACCTGCGATGAGCGCCGTCATGACGGCCGACGCGACGCTGCACCTGGACACGGTGCTGCTCGGACCCCTCGAGGTCCGTGCCGACACGGTCATCCACTTTGCCGGCGGCCTCCCCGGCTTTCCCGGCCAGCGCCGCTTCGTGCTCGTCGAGACGCAGCGCGATGAACTGGTCTGGCTGCAGTCGGTGGATGACGCCACGCTGACCTTCCTCCTCGCCGACCCCTTCGCCACCGTCGCCGGCTTCGAGGTCGAGCTGCCGGCCTCCGACCTCGCCGCCCTCGACGCCACCACCGGCGCTGCAGCGCTGCTGGTGCTGGCAGTGACCCAGCTCGTGGGAGGCGTGCCGGTGACGGCCAATCTCCAGAGCCCGATCGTGATCGACCGCGTGCGCCGCGCCGGCCGGCAGGTCGTACTCCCTGACTCGGCGTGGGGCATGAATCACCCCATCAGCATCGCCTGACACCGGCGTCCGCCGGCCGTGACCGTCACGTCACGACCGGCGGGACGCACAGCCGGCTCACGCGCCTGGCAGCCCCGCCTCACCCAGCGCCGCGCTGACGTTGGTGAGCACGCGCGTCCAGTCGCCACGCGCCGGCTGACGGAACAACCGCGCACTGCGGTACCATGGCGTCGTCCGGCCCTCGGCGCCCCACCGCCAGTCGGGCACGTGTGGCAGCAGCAGCCACACCGGCACGCCCAGCGCGCCGGCCAGATGTGCGATGCCGGTATCCACACTGATCAACACATCGAGTGTGCACAACTGCAGCGCCGTCGCGAGCCAGTCACCCTGTGCGCACATCTCCACCCGTCCCGGTGGCATGTCGCCGGCAGCCACATGGTGCTGCATGCAGACGAATTGCAGCGCGTGATGCGTGGTGAGCAGCGGGAGCATGCCTGATGCGGGGATGGACCGCGCGGCATCGTTGCGATGCTCGGGATTGCCGCTCCACACCAGGCCCACGCGGTGCACGCGCCCGCCGGCCCGGCGTGCCACGCCAACCGGAGCGAGATACGGCATGTCGTCACCGCGCATCTCCGCCGCGCTCCGCACCCCGAGACGCAACGGAAGCGAGAGCAACGGCACGTACACGTCCGTGTCGACTGCCGTCCCACGCGCCACCGCATCGAACCCTGCCGCGCGCAGCAGCGACACCGCATCAGGCTGGCAGGTGACGATCACGCGCCGCGCCTGCCGCAGCGCCGGGTGCCGCACGAATCGCAGGAACTGGAACTGGTCGCCAGCGCCCTGCTCACCGATGACGAGGAGCGACTTCCCCTCCAGCGACGAGCCATCCCATGGCACGGCGGCGCTGGCCGGAACCGGCAGTGCCCGCGCCTCGAAATCCTCCCAGCCACCGGTCGTGTCGCCAAGCAGGTGGCGGATGTAGCCACGGGTGACGCGCGTGCCGTCCGACTCGGGGCGCAGCGCAAGGCTGCGCGTGCACAGGTCCAGCGCGCTGCGGTAGTCGGCAATGTCGTGACGGATCGTCGCGGCAGTGGTCAATGCCGCCGCATCGCGTGGTGCGAGTGCGAGGGCGTGCTGCACCTCCAGCCACGCCTCGTCGGGCTGCTGGGCTTCGCGCAGTGCGGCGGCGAGCGCCGCTGCCGCCGCCGGATCATGCGGAAACTCCGCGCGCACGCGGCGGAAGCACGACACGGCATCCGCCCCCGCGCCCGCATCCACCAGCGCCTTGCCGAGCTCGAACTCTGCCAGCGCGTCCTGACGCTCCGCCACGCGCAGCGCATGCCGCAACGTGGCCCGTGCTCCGAGCACGTCGCCGGAGATGCGCTCCGCATTCGCGAGGATGAGGTGCAGCGCCAGCAGCGACGGTGCCTTCGCGACCGCGGCCCGAAAGCGTGCGATCGCACCCTTCGTGTCACCGACGTCGCTCAGCACCGCGCCCTCGGCACAGATTGCGATGGCGCTGGTCTCGTCGGAGAGGAGCGTGGTGGCGCTCATGTCGGGATGCCGCGGCTCGCGACGTGACGGCGCGCGGTCTCCACGACCGGGGCCCAGTCGAAGAGGGCGGATTGGCGCAGCAGCGTGAGCGCGTCGTACCACGGCGTGTCGTGCCGGCCGGTCATCCAGCGCCAGTCGGGGACGAACGGCACCAGCAGCAGGGTCGGCACGCCGAGGGCGCCTGCGATGTGCGCCACTGCGGTGTCGACGGTCACGAGCAGGTCCAGGCGGCGCAGCGCATGCGCGGTGTCGTTGCAGTGCTGCAGCGACGGTCCGAGGTCGCGCACGTGTGGCGCGAGCACCGGTGGCAGGCCTGCCGCGCCGTCGTGACGCTGCAGGCTCACGAACTCCACCCCGGGGGTGGCGACGAGCGGACGCAGCAGCGCCGGAGCGATGGACCGGCGGGCGTCGTTGCGGTGCTGCGGATTGCCGCGCCAGACCAGCCCAATGCGCGGCAGGGGGCCGTCGAGCGCGTCGCGAATGGCGGCAGGGCAGTCACCGGCGGGCGACAGGTAGGCGCGACCATCGAGCTGCGCGCTCGACTGCAGCGCGAGAAGGTGCGGCAGCGACATCAGGCTCGCGTGCACGTCGTGCGGTGGCACGGGGTCGGCGCTGCTGACCACCGCCGTTACGCCGGCGAGGCCCGTCAGCAGCGGCACCAGCGGCGCGGCGCATCGCAGCAGCACGACACCGCCACGCGCCGCCACATCGGCAGCGAATCGCGCGAACATCACCTGATCGCCGAGCCCCTGTTCGCCGTCCAGCACGATGCGCCGTCCCTGCAGCGGGCTGCCATCCCACGCCGGCGTGGCGAGTGGCGTGCGGCCGAGTGGCATGTCGGGCACGAGCACGCGCTGCTCATGCTCGCGCCAGCCATCCTCCCAGCGGTCGAGCATGAGCAGCTGCAGGCCACGCGCGAAGCGGAGCGCGGGTGAGCCGGGGCGGAGTGCGAGCGCGGCGTCACAGGTGTCCAGCACCACCTGCCACTCGCCGAAGTCCTTCAGGATCTCGGCCGAGTTCACGAGAGCGGCGACGTTGTCCGGGTCGAGTTCGAGCGCGCGCGAGACGGCCTGCAGCGCCGGCATCGGATGCCCCGCCGCCTGCAGCATGCCCGCGAGGTTGCTGAACGCATCGCTGCGCTGCGGGTGTTGCTCGGTGAGCGCGTGGAAGGCGCGGATCGCGTCGTCGTAGGCACCGCGGCGGCGCAGCGCATCCGCGTGCCGCACCTGCGACTCGTAGCTCGCGTCGCGGCGGGGCGCTGCCATCCGCGCCGCGGGAACGCGCGCGCGCTGCGTCATCCAGCCGGCGCGAGGCGCGCGTCGATGGCCTGCGTGATGCCGGCGGTGACCGCGCTCCAGTCGTACAGGGCCTGCTGCCGCAGCACGCGCACGGTGGGATAGAACAGCGAGTCGGTGCGGTCGCGGCCCCAGCGCCACTCGGCGGGGAACGCGACCATCACCCACGTCGGCACGCCGAGGGCGCCGGCCACGTGGGCGACCGAGGTGTCGACGGTGAGCACCACGTCGCAGCTCGCGATCGCCTGTGCGGTGTCGGCCATGTCGTGGCAGGCATCGGCGACGTCGATGACGGTGCGTCGCAGCGTGTCGTCCACGCTGTCGAGCTCCGCGCGTGCGGCACCCTGCTGCAGGATCACGAGTTCGACGTCGGGCCGGCGCAGCGCCGGCAGCAATGCCTCGAGCGGCGCCGAGCGTGAACGGTCCTCGGTGTGCAGCGGCGTACCCGCCCACACCACTCCGATGCGCAGGGCGCCCTGGCGCCGTGCCGCGAGTCGCGTGGCCAGCGACGGGTTCACCACCGGTGCGGCCAGGTAGGGCACCGTGCCGGCGCGCATGTCGACGCCGGCACCCAGCAGGTGCGGCAGCGACATCACGTCCACGTGCACGTCGTGTGGCAGGAGCGGCTCGCCGACCGGGACGACGCGATTGATCCCGCGCAGGGTTTCGAACAGGCGCACCAGCGGCGCGGCGCACTGCAGCGTGATGCGGCCGGCACCGTGGTCGCGCAGTGCCACACACCAGCGCGCGAACTGCACCTGGTCGCCAAGTCCCTGCTCGGCACGCACGACGATGTGGCGGCCCTCGAGTGGCGTGCCGTCCCAGCGCGGTGAGTCGGGCGGACAGGGACGCTGCGTCAGCTCCGGCAGTTCCAGTCGGCGTTCGTGCAGCGCCCAGCCCTCGTCGTAGCGCTCGACGGTGCGCAGCAGCATCGCGTGCGTGAGCGTGAGGTTGCGATCGTCGGGTGCGACGGCGCGCATGCGCTCGCAGAGCGCGAGCGCATCGTCGATGTGCGCGTTGCGGTGCAGCAGCAGCGCGAGCGTGTTGGCGATGGCGGGATCCGCAGGCGCCAGTGCGGCAGCGCGGCGTGCGATGGCCAGGCCATCAGCCAGGCGATGCGACAGGCGCAGTGCCTCGGCGGCATCACGCCACGCGGTGGCGCTGGTGTCGAGGAGCGTGGCGGCGGCGAGAAAGGCCGTGGCGGCCTGCGCATGGTCCTTCACCATCATGAAGACCTGCGCGAGCTGCGTGTAGCTGTCGGCGCGGCGCGCGTCGAGCGCGATGGCGCGGATCAACTCCCGCTGTGCGTCCTGCAGCTGGCCGGCGTATCGCAGCGCGACGCCGCGCAGCGCGGCGACATCGGCCGATGTCGGGACCATGGACGTTGCCGCCGCGTAGCGCTGCAGTCCTGCTGTCGTGCGGCCCGCGTGCAGTGCCTTGGCGCCGGCGGCGCACTCGGCGAGGGCGCGCTGGAGCAGGGGCGGCGCGGGCGGGCGCACCGGGGCGGTGGAGCGGGTTCGGGTCGGCATGTCTGCACGAGGGTCGGCACGAAAACGGATGCCGCTGAAGCAAACCCGGCCATTAACTCAAGTCGGGCACGGTCGTGCCGAGACTCGTGGGGGAGCCGGACACCGAATGGCGGCCGGTTGGAGCACGGATGCTCCATCATCAATCACGGAGGATTTTGTCTCATGCGTATCAACACGAACGTCGGCGCGCTCAACTCGTCCAAGAACGCGTTCGTCAACACCATGGCGACGGAAAGCTCGATGCGGAAGCTGTCGTCTGGCCTCCGGATCAGCCGGGCCGCCGACGACGCCGCGGGTCTCTCCATCGCCAACAAGCTGCGTGCACAGAGCCGCTCGCTGACGGTGGCTGCGGCGAACGCTGAGCAGGGCAACGCGATGCTGCAGATCGCGGAAGGGTCGGCCTCGACGATCCAGCGGATCCTCGAGCGTCAGAAGGAACTGATCATCCAGCGTGAGTCCACGGGCAACAACAACTCCGTGACCACGACGCTGAACGCCGAAATCTCGACGCTCAGCACGGAAGTCGACCGCATCATCTCGTCGACGAACTTCCAGGGTTCGTCGGTCTTCGCCAGCCTGGCGTTCCAGGTCAGCGATGGCACGACGGGTGCAACGGTGACGGTGGATGCCTCGCTCGCCGCCTCGACGGTGTCGCTCGCCGGCACGGCCAGCATCGGCACGGTGGACTCGGCACTGACCTCGATCAACTCGGTGCTGGCGAACATCGGTGCCGGCCAGAACCGCCTCGACTACACGGTGCAGAACCTGAAGTCCGCGGTGGTGAACGTGAAGGCAGCCGAGTCGACGATCCGCGATGTCGACATGGCTGAGGAAATGGCGAACTACACGAAGAACAACATCCTCACCCAGGCGGCACAGGCGATGCTGTCGCAGGCCAACCAGAGCTCACAGAGCGTCCTGAGCCTGCTGCGCTAGACCTGACCGGCAGTGATCCACGCCGGCCGGCCGTGACGTAAGGAACGTCGCGGCCGGTTGGCGCACAGGGGGGAGACGCACCATGGGAACAAGCATCAACGTCAGTGGTCTGTCATCGGGCGTGCAGTGGCGCGACCTGGTGGACCAACTCTACGCCGCCGACAAGGCGCGCTCCGTCACGCCCCTCGAGACCCGCATCTCGGCGGCGGACAAGCAGAAGGCGGCGTGGAAGGAGATGACGTCGCTGGTCACGAAGCTGCAGGATGCCGGCAATGCGCTCAAGCTCGGCACGGCGTTCTCGAATTTCGCGGCGACGGCATCAGCCAGCGCGCAGACCAGTCGCACGCTGGTCAGCTCGAGTGCGACCGCGGCCGCCACGCCCGGCTCGTACAAGATCGAAGTCGTCGACCTCGCCCGGACGGAAAAGCTGAGCGGCGCCGTCGTCGCGTCATCGACCACGGCGCTTGGCCTGACCGGATCGTTCTCGGTGGCCGGGCAGACGGTCACGCTCGACGTGGCCGACACGCTCGACGGCGTGCGTGACAAGATCAACGCGCTCAACACCGGTGGCACCGCCACGAAGGTCTCGGCCTCCGTCCTCTCGTCGGCCACCGGCCAGAAGCGTCTCGTGCTCTCGGCCGACGCGGCCGGCAGCACCGGCACCGGCCTCACCGACGGCCCCGAGGGTGTGCTGCGCGACCTCGGCTTCGTCGACTCGCGGTCCCGCGCCGTCCCCTCGTCGGGCCTGGCCATCGCCGCCGCACTCGGCGTCACGTCGCCGCCGCCCAGCAGCATCCGCGTCAATGGCAAGTCGATCAGCGTCGACCTGTCCGTGGACTCGATCAGCTCCATCGTGTCGAAGATCCGCGCCGCAGGCGCGCAGGCCGAGGTCCAGACCGAGACCGTCGGTGGCGTGCCGTCGCATCGGATGAGCGTGGGCGGCAACGTGACCGCCACCGATGACCCCAACAGCGCGGCCACCATCGCGGCGCTCGGCTTTGCCGCCGGCACGCAGAGCACCGTGCAGCACGTGCTCGCCTCAGGCAACGCTTTCCAGGACGCCGGTGGCGGTGCCGCCTCGGGGAGCACGCGGCTCACCGACCTCCGCGCCGCCGGCGCGCCGCTGGGTGTGAACGTCGGTGACACGCTCACGTTCAGCGGACAGCGCGGTGATGGCAGCACCGTCCGCACGTCGTTCGTGGTCGGTGGCGCCGACACGCTCGACACGCTCGTCGCCGCGCTCAACGATGCCACCACCGGTTTCGGCGGCGGCGCACGTCCCGCGCAGGCCTCGATCGATCCCGATGGTCGCCTGCGCCTCAACGACACCGTCGGCGGCGACTCGCGCCTGCGCCTGTCGATGACGCTCTCGCCGGCAACGGGCGGCGCGCCCCAGCCGCTGCTCGGCAGTTTCGGTGCAGAAACCATCGGCCGCTCGCGGGCGATGGTGAAGGGCTCCGATGCCCAGGTGAAGGTGGACGGTGTGCTGATCACGCGCGGCTCGAACAGCATCAGCGATGCCCTCGAGGGCGTGACGCTCAACCTGCTCCAGTCGGAGCCTGGCAGCGAGATCGACCTCACCGTCACCCGCGACATGGAAGCCGCCGTGAAGGGCGTGAAGGACTTCGCCAAGGCGTTCAACGACCTCATCTCGTTCGCGGCCGGCCAGCAGCTGGCGGGCCAGCCGCTGCAGAGCAACAGCACACTGCGCCGCGTGATCAGCTCGTTCACACAGGCGCTCCGCACCGAGGTGCCGGCTGGTGGCGACTACAGCCGCGGTGCGCTGGCCGGCTTCACCCTCACGCGCTCCGGGACGGTGGAGGTGAACGACACCACGGTGCGTGAGGCGCTGGGCAAGAACCTGACGGGCATGCAGGCGCTGTTCGGCAGCGCCGGTATTTCCAACGCGATGGTCGCGGCCACCACCGCCGCCTCGCGATCGGTGGATGGCACGATCACCACCGCCCTGAGCGCGATCGAGGAATCGAACCGGTCGCTGGCCAAGCGCGTGACGCGGCAGGCAGCGCGCGCCGACACGCGCCGGGATGCACTCGTCGCACGCTTCACCGCCATGGAAACGGCGATGGGTCGCCTGCAGCAGCAGGGCGCCTCGCTCACCGCCTCCGTGGCCGGAATCACCGGCAACAGGTAGCCGTCGCACTCCACCGCCGCACCCACCACTTCCCAGACCCACGTGACCTACCCATCACGCTCCACGCAGTACCGTGAGATGCAGGTGCTCTCGGCATCGCCGGCGCGCCTCACGGTGCTGCTCTTCGAGCACCTCGAAGTCGTCATGCGCCGCGCGCAGACGGCGATCCGGAACGACCAGATCGAGTTGCGCATCACGAACCTCTCACGGGCGCGCGAGATCATCAGTGAGCTGCTCGGGACGCTCGACATCGAGCACGGTGGCGCAATCGCGATCGACCTGTCGATGCTGTACGGGTTCCTGCTGGCCGAGCTGGTGGACGTCGGCACTCGGCGAGATGTGGTGCGCCTCGGCCGCCTGATCGGCATCGTGAACACGCTCGGCACCGCCTTCGCCGGCGCCGCCGCGCAGCTCGACGCCGCCGCCGTCGGCCAGCTCGCCGCCGCCGCCGTCGGCCAGCTCGCCGCGTCGGCCTGATCGCATGCAGCCCGATGCCGCCACGCCGTCCACCGCTGCCCTCGACCTGCTGATGCGGGCCGATGCGCTGGCGTCGGCGGCGCGCGCGGCCATCGAGGCGGGCGACGACGAGGCGGTGCTGGCACTCCTCGACGCCCGCGGCACCGTGATCGACGCGGCCATCGATGCCTGCGGGGCGATGCTGCGCACGGCGCACACGGTGGACGACCTGGTGAGCGTGAGCGAGGCAGCGCGGCGCACGGTGGCGATCGGTGTGCACGCCCGCGGCGCCGCGATCGTCGCGCGGTCCGTCGCGCTCGAGGCGCTCGCCATCCTCGATGCCGGCCAGCAGGGCCAGAACGAGTACCAGCCGCAGTCCCCGCACGGCCGCATCGACGTCGTGCTCTGACGGCCGCACGGCGGCGCTGCCATCTGCCGCCGCATCGCACGCCGCGCATGTTGCTCCGCACGACCATCATGCGTCGAAGGGGGCGATGCCAAACGACTCCCAGATCTCCAGCCACACGCTGACGCCGCGCTGGACCCACGCCATCGACATCCGCGCGGAGTCCCGTCGCGACGACGCGATCACGCTCCATGCCGTCGGGCTGACCCTGCTGGCGATGCTGCGCGACCAGGCCGTCCCGCTGGCGCCGGTGCCCCGCGCCGACCTGCCGCGGCGCCCGCCGCCCCCCGCCCCCACGCCGACACGCAACCCGACGCCGCTGCATGTGCCTCAGGAGATCGAGGATCGGCCCGAGTTGCGCTACGAGGCGGTGCCACTGTCCGGCGAGCCCGGCTGAACGCTAAAGGTTCGCGTCCGTCCGCCGATACTTTCCGTATGGAGGTAGCCAACATGCAGATCAACGGAAAAGGCAGGATCGACCCCAACGCCCTCGGCAGCATCAGGCCGGGCGCTGCGGATCGCGGGACGCCGTCACGGCGCACCGAGACCGCAGCCACGACACCGGAGCGTCCGAAGCAGGACACCGTGTCGTTCAGCGATGAGGCGCGCGCCCTCGCCAGCGGGTCATCGACGCAGGCAGCGAGCAGCTCGGAGCGGGTACAGGACGTGAAGCAGCGGGTGCTGCTCGGCGCGTACAACACGGCCGAGATGGCCGGCGAAGTCGCACGACGCATTCTGCAGCGCGGCGATCTCTGAGATCGCGCGGGCGCTGCGCCCGGAGTTGGATGGACACGAACGGTCGTGCGGCTCGCGCTGCACGACCGTTCGTGCGTCATGAGCCGCGTGCTGCGTGGCGTGCGGCCCCCGCGATGCAGCGCGGCACACACTGCGCTGCACCGCGCGATGCATGCCCGACGCATCGCGGTGCCGCCCTGGACGTCGCCGATGGCGTGCATGGGTCACGTGTCGCAAGCGCCTTCATCGGACTCAAGACGCATCGCCACCGGACGACACTCACACCCCGGACGTGGGTCCTCCTCCAGCCCGGGAGCGGCAGGCACTGCCGCTCACCATAGATCCGGATGTGTCGCCAGCGCGCACGTCCTCCACTCGCCAACGGTAGAGACGCGACAATGAAGTTCCTGGTTGTGGACGATTCAGTCACGATGCGCCGGATCGTCGTCAATTCGCTCCAGCGCATCGGCTTCTCGCACTGTGTCGAAGCGGCGGATGGCGTCGACGCACTGGCGAAGTTCGACAGCTCCATCACCTTCGTGATCACCGACTGGAACATGCCGAACATGTCGGGCCCGGAGCTCGTGCAGGCCCTGCGACAACGCGACGACGGGCGCACCGTGCCGGTGCTCATGGTGACGGCGCGCAGCGTGCGCGAGGACATCATCACGGCCCTCGAGGCCGGCGTGAACAACTACATCGTCAAGCCCTTCACGCCGCAGGTGCTGAAGGAAAAGATCGACAGTCTCATCGTCACGTCGGCGGCTTGACCACATGGCACACGAACGCGCTTCCGAATTGATGTACGACACGGCGTCGACGCTGCGCCTGCTCGATGCGGAGCTGGGGGAGCTGGCTCCGCGCCGTCCCGTCGAGCCGTCGCCCTCGGCTGCGGCGGCCGCCGCCGCGATCGGGGCCGCCGACCGCGTGCTGCCACTGCTGCCCTCGCTGTTCGTCCGCGCCATGGGCGAGGTGCATGCGATGCTCGACTCCATCCGCACCGGCCGCGAGCACATCCGGACGGCCACCACCGAGCGGCTCGCGCATACGAACCTCAAGCTCGACGAGGTGTCCTCCGCCACGGCCACGGCGGCGATCGACATCATGGACGCCCTCGAGCGCGCCATCGCCAAGGTCGATGAACTCGAGACGGAGGCGGTCATCGGCGATCCCGGCCAGGGCCACGCCATCCGCGGTGACCTGCGCGACGAACTCTTCGCCGTGATGGGCCACATGCAGTTCCAGGACATCACGTCGCAGCAGATCATGCACGTGCAGTCGCTGCTCGCCGAGATGGAGACGCGGCTGAGCGACATCCTGACCCTCTTCGACTCGCCCGGAGGCAGTCGCGACGCGGCGCCGGTCCCGCCGCCGATCGCACCGCGCAGCCAGCGCGATGGGTACGCCTTCGATCCGAACGCCACCCTCGCCGACGCCGAGTCGCGCCAGGCACTCGCCGATGCACTCGTCCAGCGCGGAAACACTCCTGGCTGAATCACCCGGCGGGCTGCGGCTCGCCGGACCATCAGATCGTCTGGAGAGCTGATCGCCTGAACGCAAACTGCCTGAACGGCGAATAGCTGAACTGCTGAACGGAACTACTGAGCTGCCGCTGCTGAACTGCTGAACTGCTGAACTGCCGAACTACAAAACGCAAAACTGCAACAGCCGCAAAACGGCGCGAGCAGCCGAGCGTGCTGCGCCGGCCGGTTTGCACAGAGGGTGACGAGGGCTAAGGGAACATCAGGTGCGAGGGCAGTTGGGTGTGTCAGGAAGTTTGTGTATGAGCCGCGTTGGGGATCATGCGCGATCTGGGACGCGGGCGCCGAAGAGCACCTTGAAGTGTGGGAGTGCCGCGCCCCAGATCGGCGCGGGTTGGGGTTTCCACTTCTTGTG
>JANNXU010000076.1:0-154893 GCA_031409715.1 Gemmatimonadaceae bacterium
CAACACGCAGCGCTTGCTGGAACCGCTGGGTTACGTTCCGCCGGCGGAGTTCGAGGAGCGGTACTACCGCGCCCAAGCCACTCAACCCGAGTGCTTGGCAGTCAACTAACCGAGTCTCCTGAAAACCCGGGGCGGTTCAGCTCGAGGCGTGGGCGAGTCACAAGAGTGTCCGCCCCAAGGACGATCCGTCACCGCCGCCGTCGACGGGTGGGCCGAAGAATCCCGCCGTAAACTTTCGTGGCGAGAAGCGCTCCAACGCCACCCACCAGTCGGTGACGGATCCCGAGGCGCGGATCGCGCGCAAGAGCAACGGGACCGCGAGTATCCTGGGGCATCTGGGCAGTATGCTGATGGACAATCGGCATGGCCTGATCGTCGCGACCGACGTCCGCGCCCCAGGCTACGAGGCCGAGCGTGACGCGGCCGTCGCGATGCTTCGCACGCTGCCACCGCGGCAGCGTCGCCGCACACTCGGCGCCGACAAGGGCTACGACAGTCCCGCGTTGGTTGCAGGCGCGCGCGCCTGTGGTGTCACGCCGCATGTGGCGCAGAACATCCATGCGCGCAAATCCACGAGTGCAATCGATGATCGCACGACACGCCACGCGGGCTACGCGATCAGTCAGGTGAAGCGGAAGCTGGTCGAAGAGGCGTTTGGGTGGGGCAAGACGATTGGCGGTTTGCGCAAACTGCACCAGCGAGGGCACGCCAGAGAGCGCTGGCTGTTCGCCTTCACGAACGCGGCGTACAACCTCGTGCGGATCCGCACGCTCATCCGCGTCGGGGTGGCGACATGAGCGCGTGTTCGGGTGCGAATCACGCGCACCAACGCGCGTGGCACGCGGGGCACGGCGTGTCGCACACGCCGCTTACGCTACCATCGAGGCATCGATCAACCGTTTCAACCCGATTTTCGCTCGCGACATGGCCGTTCCCCTGAGTCTCAGCGCTTTTTCATCACCCTGCTAGGCCTGTTGGCGGGCAAAAATGCTCTTCGCGCGCCGCCGATCGGGCACCCTCAAATTGGCATCGGCCTCGCCGGCAGGATGCGCGTGTCCGCAGGAAGCCAGTCTGAAGTCAACTTTGAAGTGCACTGATCAGCGTCGGGTGGCATACCGCGGCCGTCAGCCAGTCATCGTCGGAATCCAGATGATCAGCGAGGCCGCTGCAATCCCCGCAGCCGTCATCGCAGACAGGGCGAACAGTCCAACCGCCGTCGCGCGACGACGGCCCGCATGGCTACTCCGCTGCGCGCTGAAGTACAACTCCAAGACGCCGAGCGGCACGAAGACGTAGACGCCGAACGCGAGCAACGTCAGAAATGGGCCGCTGAACGTATCCGGATCGAACCCCACCGGACGCCGGTGGATCATCAGCCAGAGGAAGAGCGACAACCGGAAGAAGAAGACGCCGTTCGCGGCGAGATAGGTGCGCAACGCCCAGCGACGGTGTGCGGCGAAGTCGCGCGCGCGTGCCCGTTGCCAGGCCAGCGCACCGCAGGTGCAGAGGATCACCGCATTGAGCGAGATCGCGATGTGCTGTGAGAGATCACCGACGCTGCGCCGCCCCCACACCAGATAGAGTCCGGCCAGGCTCGTGAGCGCGATCGTGACCATGTACGCCCGCCCGGTCACGCGATGCACTGCCGGAGCGCGCGTTCGGATCGCCGGGACCAGTTGTGCCGCGCCGCCCACCATGATGAGCACGGCCAGCAGCACATGCATCGCGATCGCCGTGTTGCCGATCCGGTCACCGGGCACGTGTCCGTTGGGCATGACCTGATTCCAGCGCGCGGCATCGCCGCTGAGCGTCGCGCCGCCGTAGACGATCGTGATGTAAATGGAGAAGACGAGCTGGCCGAGCAATGCCGTGACGAACCAGGTCGTGGCCGACGCGGCGAGCAGCCGGGCCGGGTCGAAGGTCCCGCGTCGCGCGGGCGTCGACGCGGGTCGAACCGGCGACGCAGTGAGTGAGGACACGGGCATGACGGCACGTCGATGGTCGGGAGGCCACCGACGGTCGGCGGCCTCCCCGCCCTACGCCCTGCCCGGCCGGATGATTCAGCCCCCGCAACGCGCCGCGTCGCGCACGCCGCCATCTCGACTGTTCCGGCCTTACCAGCGCGATCATGCCGCGTACGTTTCCCCCAGCGGAATGGGTTTCGGGAAGGTCTCAGGAGTCGTCGGAACACTCTTGCACACGATGGAGCATCGATTGCGTCGACCCTCTGTGTTCCGGCCATGCGCCGCCGTCCTCCTCGCCGCGCTGGCCCTCCCCGCCGTCGCGAGCGCACAGCGTGGCACGGGCGCCGAGTGGCCGGTCTACGGCGGAGATCCGGGGCACACACGGTACTCGTCCCTCAGTCAGATCGATTCGTCCAATGCGGCGACGCTCGAGGTCGAGTGGCGGTGGAGCGCACGCAACCACGGGCCGAACCCGCTCGCGGCCAGCCAGACGACGCCGATCTACGTGAAGGGTCTGCTCTACGCGACGGCCGGCATGACACGCAACGTCGTCGCCATCGACCCGGCCACTGGCGAGACCATCTGGACGTATCGCATCGACGAGCGTGCGCGGCTCGAGAACGCGCCACGCGTCAACTCGGGACGAGGCGTTTCGTACTGGTCGGACGGCCGCGGTGACGATCGCATCTATGTCGTCACGCCGGGTTATCACCTCGTGGCACTCAACGCTGCCACCGGTCGGCCGGTCACCGGCTTCGGGCGCAACGGCGTCGTGGACCTCCAGCGCAATCTCCGGACGCGCGCCGGTGTGACGATGAACGGATCGATCGGCGCGAGCTCGCCAGCGGCCGTCATCGGCAACGTGCTCGTCGTGGGAGCCGCGCTCCACGTGGGCATGCGGCCGCCGTCGAAAACGAACACGCCCGGCGACGTTCGCGGGTTCGACGCGCGCACTGGGCGCCTGCTCTGGACCTTCCACACCATTCCGGAACCCGGCGAGACCGGGCACGACACCTGGCTCAACGGGTCGGCCGCCTACACGGGCAACACCGCCGTGTGGGCACAGATCTCGTGGGACGCCGCACTCGGCTACGTCTATCTTCCCACCGAGGCGGCGACAGGTGACTATTACGGTGGACACCGACCGGGCACCAACCTCTTCTCGACGAGCATCCTCACGCTCGACGCGCGCACCGGGAAGCGGGTGTGGCACTACCAGACCATCCATCACGACATCTGGGACTGGGACAACCCGAACGCGCCGATCCTCGCCGACCTGACGATTGGCGGTCGCCCGCGGAAGATCGTTGCGCAGATGACGAAACAGGGGTTCGTGTTCGTGCTCGATCGCGTGACGGGCGAACCGATCTGGCCCATCGAAGAACGCCCGGTGCCCCGCGGCGACGTGCGCGGTGAGTGGTACAGCCCCACACAGCCGTTCCCGACGCGGCCCGCTCCGTTCGAGCGACAGGGCTTCAGCGAGGCGGACCTCATCGACTTCACGCCGGAGATCCGTGCGCGGGCCAAGACGATCGCGAGCCAGTTCCGGTGGGGGACGCTCTTCGCGCCACCGTCACTGCAGAACGCGCCCGATGGCACGCTGGGCACGATCACGCTGCCCGCGTCGACCGGTGGCGCGAACTGGGAAGGCGGCGCGCTCGACCCCGAGACCGGCTACCTCTACGTGCCGTCGGTGACCGCGCTGTCGTTCCTGTCACTGGTGGAGGGCGGCACAACATCCGACATGACGTACATCGCTGGCGGCGGACGCGCGCAGCTCGCGCCCGGCGTCCCAATCGTGAAGCCCCCATGGGGCCGGATCACGGCGATCGACCTCACCACGGGCGATCACGCGTGGATGGTGCCGAATGGCGACACCCCGTCCTACGTCGCCGAGCGATTGCAGTTGCCACCAGCGAGCATCCCCAACACCGGCAGGGCGTCGCGTGCGGGGTTGCTGGTGACGCGCACGCTGCTCTTCGCTGGCGAGGGGACCAACGGGAGCAGCAATTTCTGGGTGCTGAACAAGCGCACGGGAGCGCGCATCGCTCGGCTCGACATCCCGAGCGGCACGCAGACAGGGGTGCCGATGACGTACCTCCATGCGGGCCGGCAGTACGTGGTGTTCGCGACGACGGCGAACGGTCAGCCGTCGGAAATTGTCGCGTATGCGCTGCCGAAATAGAACGTCGCGCTGCACGTCAGTGCCGTTCTGCGGGTGGCGCACATCGCGATTGGCCCGACATCGCTCGCTGGGACGGGCACGGGAGGCTTCCCGGCTAACGAACGAGGGGCGGTCCAATCGTTGGGATCGCACGACGGACACGCAGCCACTGCCGGCGGATCGTGCCCGGCCGGCAGCGCGCTGATGCAGACCGAGACACTGATGCTGAGCGCTGTTCCGGAAGGTTCTGCGCAGGATAGAGTCTGGCGCGGGCCAGCGGCAGCCTGCCGTTGGGGTTAGGCATCACATATGGAACCCATCTCCGACCTCACGATCCTGCTGCAGACGATGCAGCCCGAACTGCACAAGGGCACGTGCGCCTTTGCCACGCTCCACGCGAACCAGCCTGTGGTCCTGTCGGATCTCGTGGCGATGGTTCACGAAGCCGAGGGTACGTCCGTCGTCGTTCGTGAGGCCGATCTGCCGCGACTCGGACTGACCGCCGTCTTCCGCTGCGCGTGGATCACGCTCAAGGTGAACTCGGCCCTGGAGGCGGTTGGGCTCACCGCCGCCGTCTCCGGCGCGCTCAGCGATGCCGGCATCAGTTGCAACGTCATCGCCGGCACGCACCACGACCACATTTTCGTCCCCGTGAGCCAGGCCCACGCGGCGCTGCACACGTTGCAGGCACTCCAGCACCGGGCGGCCGCGTCGTTCGAGGCGTAGGGGGGCCATCCCAATCATGATCGCCAGACGGCGGGTACCTCGTGCCGTCGTGCCAGGGAGATCCCGGCGCTCCTGGATTCCGTCGTCCGCGCGCGTGAGGTGGAACTGTGAACATCATCCACGACTGAATCGTCGCTGACGCGTGCGCATACGGCGCGGAGAGTCTGGCGCGAACGTCACCGCGCCTTCCTATTCGGAGTGATGCCGGGCCGACGTGGTCCGACCACACGTGCCTACCCGACCCATCCACGCCATGAATGCAGCGTTGCCGGTGGTTGACGTTCAACGCGAGCAGTCGGCGCCGGAACCCCAGCCGTTCGAAAGCGCTGTGGTGACAGGGCGCACGAATCCCTTGGCGCGAGACGCGATCACTCGGGTGCGGCAGGTGTCGCACCGATACTGCATGTCGGCATTGCTGATGCCGCTGTTCGTCGCAGCGATGGCAGCACAGTCACCGGCGTCGTCCGACGCGCGCGCGCCGCGGCAACGCCCGTACGCCAATCCGATCGACATCGACTACCGCTACAACTTCGAACAGCTCAACCAGGGCATCTCGTATCGCTCGGGAGCAGACCCGGTCATCGTGGTGCAGCGCGGTAAGTACTACCTGTTCGAGACGCTGGGGGGCGGATACTGGGAGTCGAGCGACCTAGGCACGTGGCGACACGTCACGCCAACGCGCTGGCCGATCAACGACATCGTCGCGCCATCCGCGCTCTCGGTGCGCGACACGATCTACCTGCTGCCGAGCACCACCAGTCCACTCCCCATCCTGATGCTGCCGCAGGCCGGCACGGGACGGGTCGAGTACTACAATCGCCTGATGCCATGGCTGCCGATGGCGCGTGATCGCGAAGGACTCACCCTCGCCAGGCCAGATTCGGTGCAGCCGGGTCCGTGACACGCGCAGTTCTTCCACGACCCGGACACGGAGCGGTGGTTCCTGTACTGGAACTCGTCCAACGTGTATCCGCTGCACGGCATCGAGCTGGACAAGAGCAAGCGCCTCGGCTACAGGGCACGCCCACGTGGCTCTTTGGCCTCGAGCCGGCCAAACATGGGTGGGAGCGATTCGGACAGGACCATCGCGACACCGCGATCACGCCGTTCATCGAAGGCGCGTGGATGACAAAGCATGCGGGCAGGTACTACCTGCAGTACGGTGCCCCCGGAACGGAGTACAACGGCTACGCCACCGGCGTGTACGTGAGTGACGCACCGCTCGGCCCCTTCACGAATGCGCCGTACAATCCCGTGGCATACAAACCCGGTGGCTTTGTGCAGGGCGCCGGCCATGGCAACACGTTCCAGAATGTGCACGGCAACTGGTGGAACACCGGTACGCCGTGGATTGGAGTGAACTGGCCCTTCGAGCGACGGATCGGGTTGCATCCCGCTGGCTTCGATGCTGACGGCCAGATGTACGTGGACACGCGGTTTGGTGACTATCCCCACTGGCTGCCCGACGGACACAAGCGCACCAGCGATGAACTGTTCACCGGCTGGATGCTGCTGTCATACGCCAAGCCGGTGACGGCGTCATCGGCACGCGACAGCTTTCCTGCCGCCACGATCACGGACGAGAATCCGCGCTCCTACTGGGTGGCCACGCAGAACCGTCCCGGTGAATGGCTGACGATCGATCTTGGCGCTGCCTTCGACGTGAAGGCGATCCAGGTGAACTACGCCGACTACAAGTCGGGGCTCTTTGGCACGGATTCCACGGGCGTCACGCAGTTGCGGCTGCAGCTGTCAGTCGACGGCAAGACGCGGCGCGTGGCCGCCGATCTCTCGCGTGAACGGCGTGATCGCCCAAACGCCTACATCGAGCTGCGTGCACCGGCGCGGGCGCGCTACGTGCGATACGACCACGTGCACGTGGGTGCGGCCAATCTCGCCATCAGTGACATTCGCGTGTTCGGCAATGGATCAGGTCCTCGGCCGACAACGCCTGCTCGCGTTGGCGCGCAGCGCGACGGTGACCAGCGCAACGCGATGATCAGTTGGCAGGAGGTGCCGGGCGCCACCGGCTACAACGTGCGGTGGGGCGTTGCGCCCGACAAGCTGTACCAGACGTATCAGCGCTTCGTGGACACCGGCAGCTCGCTGGAGCTGCGCGCGCTGTCGCTGGGCGTGAACTATTGGGTGGCGATCGAGAGCTTCAACGAGCATGGCGTCTCGGCACTGAGCGCGTCGGTCCCGATCCGATATTACGGCAGGCAACGCCAACGCTGGAGCGCGGTCGCGCAATGCTCAACTGCGGGCGTGTGGGCGTGGGCGGCTGCGGCGGTTGCCTTCCCGACCTTGCCTAGATCGTGGCGCCCTGACCATCGTCCCGAAGCGCGACCACACGCACGCACACCAACACGCAAGGGACACGCATGACGGTCCTCCCCACCGGACTCCTCGACGCCATCCGGGCCGGCAACTGTGTGGCATTCGTCGGCGCGGGATTCTCGCAGGCGGCCGGCCTGCCGAGCTGGAAGGCGCTGCTCGGCAGCCTCGCACGGCATGGGGCAGTCAGTCCGGACCTCCGCCACCACGTCGCTGCAGTCGCGGCCAGCGACGCCGCGACCGCGCACGATCTCGACCAGGCCGCGCAGATGCTGGTGGACGAAGTTGGCCACGAACGCCTGGCGGACCTGCTGCGCACGGCGCTGGTGACGGATGACCTGCCGCCGACGATGGTGCGGCGACTCAGCCGACTGCAGTCCGTTCCCTTCAAGGCGATCCTGACCACGAACTTCGACGGCATCCTGCGCAACACCGATCCCAACCCGCGCGAGGCGTATCGCCGGGTGCTGCGCGGCCGGCGCGCGAAGTGGTGGGAAGCGACGTTCTGGGATGACCGCCACCCTGGCGCGCCCACGCTGAAGCTGCACGGCGACCTGCTGGCACCACCAGGCGACGCGGCGCTGGTGTTCACGCGCGAGGACTATCGGCGGAAGCTCTACGAGGGCTCGTCGTACATGACGTTTCTTCGCAGCACGCTGTCCACGAGCACCGTGCTGTACCTCGGGTTCTCATTCACCGATGCCTACCTCAACGAGCTCCGGTCGGAAATCCTCGCCATGCTGGGAACCGATGCGTTGGAGACGCCGATTGCCTACGCCGTGATCGCGAACGCCACGCCCGCAACGTGCCGGCACCTCAAGCGGCACGAAGGAATCGAGGTGCTGCCGTACGACGCGAGCGTGCCGGAGGGCCACGCGGGATTCGACGTGTTGCTGGATGCCATTCATGCCCGCACCAGCCCTCAGGCGCGACTTGGTGAGGTGCTCAACGGCCGGCGCATTCTCTGGATGGATCCGAATCCCCGCAACAACGAGTTCGGCGTGCAGGTGCTGGTGAAGGCGGCCGAGTCGTGCACTCGTCAGCTGCACCCGATCGTTCGGGTCGACACCCCCGCGGCGGCCGCCGAAGCCCTGCGGACGGCCGTGGCCGACGGCCGGCCGTTCGACCTGCTGATCGCGCATTGGGGCCGCGGGACGGGGCGCGAGATACTGACGACCCTCCGACGAGAGGACCTCCGCGTGCCTGCCATCGTCTTCGCCGGACCACTGGAGGTGGAAACGCGGAAGCGTGAGGCGCTCGCGCTCGGTGCCCTTGCCTACTGCTACGTCTTCGATTCGCTCTTCCAGCGGATCGAGGATGCGTTCTCGCGTGAGGCCGCTGGCGCGTGAACTCCACGCCCATGGGCGGCGTCACCTGGAGAGAGTAGCGCGGGCATTTCCGCGCCCGCATCGGACGCCAGTGGCGATCGGTGCACAGATCAGCCCCCCGGTCACACATCTCGGCGACGTCTTGATCAGTGCCGAATGAGCGGAGCACTTTGCGACCCTCACGCAGCTGTGCTCGCGTCAGCATCGCACGTCCCCTGACGCGACTTCCAGGACCGTGTCGTTGGCCTGAGCCCGGTGGCGTAGAAGGTGTCAGTTGGGCGACCTGCGCCTATCGGTGCGAACGTCTTGACCTGTATCGTGGTCTTCGGCGCGATCGCGCGCCGCAGGGTGATGAGCATGCCGCCGGTGAAGCCGATGCCGACCATGGCCTGTGCCAGCAGGCTGACCATCGCGATGCTCTGCACGCCGACGATCAGCGCCGTGCCGATGCCATCGCTGCTGTCGATGATGTAGACGTCGCAGAACGCGACCAGCAGCGCCGCGAAGTTCGCAAACCAGGCGATGGTCCACTGCCGCATGGCCCTTGTGGCGAACGACCGCCGGAACGCGGCGAGGAACCCGGCGATCATCACGCCGGAGACCAGCTGGGTGATCAGGCTCCACTGCCAGAGCAGGACATCGGAGAACACGGGGTGAACGTGGCGCTGCGCTCAGAATCCAGTCAGCCCAGTCCCCAAGCCCGTCGGCGCGGTCCCCACCTTTGGACACGACGCGCCCTGTAACGCCACCACGCGCGGCCGTCCGCCGACCACCTACTCCGCGCCCCGCGCGGTCCGCGCGCGGCTGCCGGCATGGTACGCGGCAGCCTCGAGGTCGCGGGGGCGCTCTGTGGCCGCTCGCATGGGTCTCAATCGCAGGACTTCATCGCGGCGTGCGCGCACGAGTCCCGGCTCGTGTTCTCCTGCACGTGCCGCGACTTCTGCCCGAGTTGCCACGCCAAGCGCCTCGCGAGCTGAACGCTGTGGCTCGCTACCACGTTGCTCGCGCCGGTGCCGCACCCGCAGGTGGTGCTCACCATCCCCAATCGGCTCCGCGCGTTCGGTCACCCAGTCGTCGGTGATTGACCAGATCCTCATCCACCTTCGCACCCGCGCCTCCCGTGATTCGCACGCCGGGGCACGGCGCCCCCCATCGACGCGGGGCCCTTCGGCGTGGGCGGCCGTCCCACCGGCGCGACGGATCGGTCCCCGCCGGCATCGCTCCCCCCCACGGTGACCGCCGTTCCCACATTCCCCGAGGCGCGCGAAAGAGTCGGCGGGCACCCCGCCGCCCGCGTGAGGGTGCTCGCGCCTTCAGCGATCGCGCCCTATACTCGACTCGCCCCGATTAAAATTCCTATCCCGACAATCACTCTCGCGATGGCGAACAAACAGATCTTCATCAGCCACATCACGAAGGAGTCGGCACTCGCACAGCTGCTCAAAGAGCGCCTGTTGGCCGACTTCGCCGGCCACCTCGATGTGTTCGTCTCCTCCGATCGCTCCAGCATCGTTGCGGGCACGAAGTGGCTCGACGAGATCAACCAGGCACTGAAACAAGCTGACTTGGTGGTCGTGATGGCCAGCCCTGAGTCCGTGACCCGACCGTGGGTCAACTTTGAGGCCGGGGCCATCTGGCTTCGCGGAACGGGGCTGATTCCGGCGTGTCACTCAGGCATGACACCGGCCAAGCTCCCCAGCCCGCTCAACATGCTGCAAGGCATCGAGTTCGCCAGTTCAACAGGTCTGCAGAAACTGTACGACGCAGTGGCCGCCATGCTGGGCGTAGCGCTGCCCCCGGTCGACCTCGACGCCATGGCCCAGCGCACCGCGCAAGCAGTGGCCGATCACCAGGAGGCTTGGCCCGCGCTGACTGTGGTGCGCGACCCGCAGGTCCTTTGCGTCGCCAATGCTCAGTATTCGCAGCCAGAATACGGTTTCGAGCTCGATGTCGCAGCGCTTCGCGCCGCGTTTCCCAAGCGCGTCACCGTGCTCGAGCGCTGCACCCGCAAGGAGTTCGTTTCACAGCTTGCGAGCCAGCAGTACGACATCGTCTATCTGGTCACCCCGATGCACCCGGAGACTGGCGCGATGGTATTTTCGCCGGTGGATGGGGCGACAAACATGCCGCTGGACGCTGACCCGGAAGTGGTGCCCGCTGACCAGCTCTCGCGACTGCTCGTCGAGTCGCGCACGCGGTTGCTGGTTTTCGCCACGTGCCGTGCGCTGCTGCCAGCGGTGGAACTTGCCACGGTGGCCAACATCGTCGCCACCGAGCAGGACGTGACAGGCCAGCAGACCTCCAGCTGGGCGGAGTGCTTCTTCGACCTGCTCAGCAAAGGGCGCAGCGTCTACAAGGCCTTCGATCTGACGCGCATGCAAGTCGACTCACCAATGCGGCTCGTGCGGCAGGAGGACATGGCCTTCGCGCTCGGCAAGCCAGGGCTCGCGCCGACCGTGCCCAGCCAGCGGGCCAAACAGTAGGCATTTGTGGTTGAACATTTTGCGGCAGCCAAGCCGCCGGGATACTGACGTGGCCGCACTCGGGGTTCCACGTGCACACCGCGGTATGGGTGTCCGACGACGATCGCGCGTTCGCGACGCGCCTCGCGCGGTATTGTGCGCGGCGGCAGAGTGCTACGGCAGCGCCATCGGCTGCCCGACGGTCGAAACCTGCGTCGTGACCTCCCGATCCGCCGCGCGCCATTCGATGACGCCGCGGTGGGTGTAGGGGCCGATCCAGCTCTTGGGTACCCCGCAATAGCTCATCACATCGGACGAACCGGCGCCGACCGCATCCGCACCACGAGCCGATCCATCGACCCTCGACCGGACGTCGTGCAGGAGAGCGAAGATCAGCCGGGACTCCCCGGGAAAGAGCGTGTCGAGTGGAGCGGACGCGCCACAGCCGGGGGCATGATTGCGACCGAACAGATGCCCGAGTTCGTGGGCGACGAGGTATTGCGCCACGGACACGCCCGCGCTCGTGAACCCGAGACCGGCAGCACTTCGGGTGCCGGTTTTGGTGCTGAGGGGATCGGGTGGGAGGTACGCGTATCCCGAGAAGACAAAGCCCTGAAAGGCCGCTGGCCGTGCCACCACGCCATACCAGTATTCGTCGCCAGCGCGGGCATTGACTCTCGCCTGATCCACGTCACCGATCACGTTGAACCAGAAGCCACGGTCACCACCCTCAGGCGGCGCGCCGGCGAAGGCCGCGCTGCGAACGGGGGCACCAACTGACACGGTGAATTCACCTGGCGGATAGAGCTGACGCGCCAGCCGGACATAGCTGTCCGCCGAGGCCGGCGTGAGGTCACCCGTGACGTCACCGTATTGCGTCAGGATGACGGGAACGAGTCGAATGCGAATGGGGCGGAGCGCCACGGTTTGCAACGGTGCCGGCGACCTGGCAGGCAACACATTGTCCGCTATAGTCGAATCGGCCGACCGTTCCAGCGGATCAAGCGCCACCTGCCACGAGACGTCAGGTGCCACGAGTGCACCGGGCACAAGGAACTCCGCACTCGCAAACAGAAGCGACCTCGTTGGACCAAGCACGCCACCCGTTTTCGCCGTATCGGTGTGGATCCGCAGCCCACCACGGAACAGTCGCAGCACGACCGACACTTCGTCGACCGTTTCGACGGTGCGCACGATAGTCACCTTCGCCGCAGCGGGTGCGCCGGCGACCAGTGGCAGCGATCCCTTTTCGTCCTGGACGCCCTGCGTGAAGATCACCTGGTCGAGCGAAAGGTTGATCGGCCTCGCGTCAGGGCCGACCGCTTTCGTGTCGCTGTGGCACGCCGTGAGCAGGGGCACGAAGAGGAGCGCACACCGTGTGGCCCACCACAGGTGTCGCGGCATCAGAGGAACACCGACGGCACGTCCAGCCGCAGCATGGCGATCATCAGCCCGGGCAGCGTCGTGTCGCAGCCGGCGATGCCGCCGAGGCCATCGTCGCAGTGGCCGCGGAAGGTGAGCAAGACGGAATCGGCGATGGTTTCGCGGCTCACCAGCAACGACGTCATGCCGGCGTGGCCCATCGTGAGTCGGTGACGGTGGTGGTCGTGAACTCCCGTGGCGTGGCGGCTGCTGCCACCACACCGTGCTTGGCAGCTTCGGCGTGGCGCTTGAAGGCGATGTTGCATGGCGCCGCCTCGTTCCAGCTGCTCACGACACCGACGACCGGCTGCTGAATCTCGGTCTCGGTGAGGCCCACGGCGAAGTACAACGCGCGGGGAGGGGCGCGTTCAGGGCCGTGGCCGACGGTGGCGTGGCGGCTGGGGAACTTGGACTTGTCCATGATCAACACCGGCTCAGGCAGAGGAGGAGAGGGCTCGACACATCATCCTCGCATCGCCGTAGCGCCGACGCAAGCGGAGGCGTGATTCGGATGATCTGCGCGCGCGTTCGTGTGGCGAGACCGGCGTGCGAGCGCGAGTCTGTCGTCAGGCTGAGTCCTCTGGACAGCAGTACTTCGAGGCGCCAAGGGACGGAAAGGCGCAGAGGGCTCTGCGCACGGCAAAGTTGAGGCAACGATTGCCATGGACGAGAATGAACTCAGCTACGCGATCATCGGCGCCGCAATCAACGTGCACCGTGAGCTTGGTGGGCCGGGGCTGCTTGAATCGGTGTATGAAGAGGCGCTGGCCGATGAGCTGACGCGCCGGGGGCTCTCCGTCAGCAGACAGAAGTCCGTAGCAATCGTGTACAAGGGGAGGACGCTCGGACAGGTGCTCCGCCTCGACATGATCGTAAACGACAAGGTGATCGTCGAATGCAAGGCCACGGACAAACACCACCGCATCTTCGACGCGCAAGCGCTGACATACCTGCGAATGCGTCAACTCCGTCTCGCCCTCATCATCAATTTCGGTGCAGGCCAGGTGAGACATGGTATTCGCCGTATCGTCAACGCGCTGGCATCCGACTGATGAGCGCTACCCGTCATTCGCGCCTTTCAGTCCCTTTGCGACTCGTCATTCAGCTGTTGCAGTTAATTCAGTTTCATGCGATTGTGGCCACCGGCTGACCGTCGAAAAGGCAGAAGCATCAGTCGGCGCGGTGACCACTGCACGCTGCTCCGGCCGGGACCGCAGCGTTCCCGGTCGGCCCTGCGACGCGGGAAGCGCGCCTTCGGGGGTAGCCCGCCGCTCCGGAAGGGACTAAATCCCGCGCCAGCACGCTCGCGCCGGAGCGTCCACTCGCCCCATCCATGATCGCTACGTGACCATCGCCGGCTGGATCGTTGCCCTCATTGCCCTCGTCGCACTTGGCGTGGAGCGGTACAAGCGCGAACGCCGGCGCGCCGCGGCGGATCTCACCGGACGTTTCCTCGCGCTGCCGTCGATGTCGCTCGAGGAGCTCGACCCGGTGTTCGCAAGCGGGCCGTTCGGTCCCACGGTGGCGACGGAGGTGCACTACATCGGGCACGGGCCGATCGCGGTGCCCGGGGGCACCAGCGACGCGGAGGCGTGGATCCTCGCCGTGCTGGCCAAGACGGCGCCGCACTGCTTCGAGTTCGGCACGTGCACCGGCAAAACATCATACCTGTGGGCGCGGAACATGCCCGAGGGCGGCCGCGTCGTGACGATCACCCTCGCTCCGGAACAGCGCGACACCTACGCCGCGGCGGCGGGCGACACCCGCGCCGATACGGCCTACGCCCTCAAGGAATCGGTGTTCACGGACTTCCTCTACAGTGGCACGCCGGCGGCGGGGCGCATCGAGCAGCTGTTCGGCGACAGCAAGGCGTTCGACGAGTCACCCTACGTAAACTGGGCCGACCTCGTGTTCGTCGACGGGGCGCATGCGGAGTCGTACGTCGTGTCGGACTCCGAGAAGGCACTGCGCATCGTGAAACCGGGCGGCCTGATTCTCTGGCACGACTTCATGCTGGAGCAGGACATGCCTGGGGTGTACCGTGGGCTGACCGCGCTCGGCAAGCGTCTGCCACTCCGTCATGTGTCCGGCACGACGTTCGTTGCGTATCGGAAGCCACTGCACGCCTGACAGGCACAACGCCGGGGAGCAAACGGGGGGCGTACACATGACGTGTGCGCCCCCCGTTTGTGCACGAGCCGGCGCGGGCCGGCACCTGTCAGCTCAGAATGCGCGTCCGATGGAAATGCGGGCCGTCGGCAGCGTGAGCGAAGCACCAGACACTTCGGTGCCGAGGAAGATCAGGCGACGTGCGCCGACACCGAGGGTGATGGCGAAATTCTTCTTGGCACCCGTCAGCCACTGGTAGTCCACCGCCGTGCCGACGGTCGCTGCACTGCCCGATTCGGATCCATTGTAGCCGCTATCGCGCGACGACACACGGGTCAGGCCGCCGCTCACGGAGATGGCGAACCCCTCCAGCGCCGTCCCCTGCGGATAGTATCGATACTTGCCCTCGGCGCTCGTGTATGTGTAATCGGACAGCTTGAAATAGCTTCCGTTGACGCCAAGCGCACTGGAGCTTGACACGCGACGCTCGTATTCCGCGCCGATGAGCCCGAACACGAGGCTGAGGGGCGAGATGCTGATGATCTGCGTCGCCTTCGAGGCGGCAGCGGCCTGCGCGGTGAGTCCGCTTGGTGCGACGAGCGCACCGGTAACGAGCAGCGCAGCGAGCATTCGTGCGGAACGACGTGACGGCATGGGACCTCGAAGACGAATTGGATGTGGCGCGGCACGGCGCCTGCCACACCACCACTCTCCTCCCGGTCCCGGTCCCGGTCGCTGTCAAGGTCGGCGCGCGTCCAGCGCCGGCATTCCTTGCGCAGCAATCGGCGCATCGTGAGGTTACCGGGATGCAGACTTCATCGAGGACCTCCTCCGCGCGACTGCGGACCGCTGTGACGCTGGTCACCCTCGCGCTGGCCGGCGCACCCACAGCCGGGGCGCAGGCCCGGCCCGCCGGCTGGTCGATCGTTACCGATGCCGGCGGCATGCAGCATGAGGGCGGCGGCGAGGTGAAGATGGTGGCGATGCCACCCGGCTTTCACGTCGAGACGGGACCGGCAGCGATCCTCTTCGACAGCACGATGCGAGCGGCTGGAAACTGGCGCCTCGAGGCGACGATCCACCTCTTCAATCCTGACACCCGGGCCGAAGGGTTCGGGGTCTTCTTCGGTGGTGCCGGGCTCGGCACCGCTCAGGCCCGCTATGGCTACGCGCTCGTGCGGCGCGACGGTCGTGCGATGCTGAAGGCCCGCGACGGCGCCACGACACGCACCGTCCGCGACTGGACCACGAGCCCCGCAGTGCCGGTGTGGAGCGGCACCGTGCCAGGTGCGAGCGTGAAGTACTCGCTCGTGGTCGAGGCTACTGCAGATCGCGTCCGGCTGATCATCGGCGCCACCACGGTGCTCGACGCGCCGCGGAGCGCGCTGCCGACGGACGGGATCGTCGGGCTCCGCATCAACCATGCGCTGAACGTGCACGTGGAGTCGGTGATGGTGCGTCCGCTGGTGTCGACGCGGTAGCGCGATCGGCTACACCACAGAACGCGCTGACACACACACGCTCAGTGCGCGCGGTCGCATCACGTACTCGAGCGGCAGTGTCACCCGCGTCACTTCGCCGTCGATGGCGATCGCCGTCGTCGAGGCCTGCGCGCGATGCGGGACATCGATGGTCGCGCGCTGCACGCGCAGCAGCGCCAGTTCGTCCGAGCCGACGGCGGTGCCGGCGAGAATGCGCCACACCAGCCGCATCAGCCCGGGACGACCGTCGGTCTTCACCACGTAAACCGCGAGCGCGCCGTCGGTGAGCGACGCACGCGAGCCGGCGTCAATACCGGCCATGCGATAGGCGTTGTTGCCGATGAACACCAGCGGTGTGCGGCGCACCACGTCGCGCCCCTCGGCCGTGATGCGCACGCGGAACGCGCTGCTGCCCCGCGTGACGCCGAGCGTGGCCCACACCGCCACCAGCCACTTCGTCACGCCACGCGCCTGGTAGCGCTCGCGCAGCTGCACGATCCGCGCATACAGCCCGAGGCTCGAGTTGTTGAGGAAGATGTGCCCATTCACCTCGCCGACATCGACCATCGTGGTCTGACCGCCGAGGATCACGTCGATGGCCGCGTCGAGATCGTCGGGGAGGGCGAGGTCGCTCGCGAAGTGATTGAGCGTGCCGAGCGGCAGCACGCCGAGCGGGATTCCACGATCGAGGATTGCGCTCGCGACGCCGTTCACCGTACCGTCGCCGCCGGCCGCCACGACGGCCTGCGCCGGCGTCTCGAGCGCACGGGAGAGCTCGCCTGCCAGGTCCGAACCGGCATCGAGGTGGATGAAGTGCACGGCGCACCCGGCGGCGGCGCAGCGCTCGCGCACGCGCCTCTCCGCCGTGTCCGCCGTTCCGCTGCCCGACCCCCGGTTGAGCACGCAGACGATCCTGACTGGTGTGTTGGTCATGCGTCGCTCCCATGCACGGGCTGCGCCACGACGGAGCATGGGAGTACACTGGTATCGTATGATCGACGTGCGGTTCGCAACCAGCCGGATGCGTCGCCCGTTTGACACCGCAGAAACCACAGCACGACCTGCCGCAGTACGAGGATGTCCGGCGACGGCAGCCGGGATGCTCCGACCGGCGATGGCGTCCCGAACGTCGCAGACAGGTCACTCGGTGTCACGTTCCTCCTGATTCCCGCACGCCACGCTGCCGTGACCCACTCCATCGACGAGCGCCTCGACGACGACATCCGCCTCCTCGGACGGCTGCTCGGCGACCTGATCGCCGAGCAGGCCGGACCGGCGAGCTTCGACCGGGTCGAGGCGGTGCGCCGGCTGGCCGTGCAGCAGCGCCGGGGCGGAGGCGCGGAGCCTGACGCGATCGACGCGCTGCTGGCCGACGTCGATCACGAGACCGCGATCCTGCTCATTCGCGCCTTCAGCTGGTTCTCGCTGCTGGCCAACATCGCCGAGGACGTGCATCACTCGCGGCGACGACGCTGGCATCGCGAGCAGGGATCGCCACCCGGTCGCGGCACACTCGACCACACGGTGCAATTGCTGCGCGCGGATGGCGTGACCGATTCCGCCATCGCTGCTGCGCTGGCCGACGTGCAGGTCAGCCCGGTGCTCACGGCCCATCCGACGGAGGTGCGCCGCAAGACGATCCTCGACACGCAGCGCCGCATCGCCGTGCTGCTGCTGGAACGGGATCGGGTGCGCATGACGCCCGGCGAGATGGTGGCATGGGAATCGGCGCTGCGCCTGCAGGTGCTCACGCTCTGGCAGACATCGCAGCTGCGCCTCGCCAAGCTGCGGGTCACCGACGAGATCGCCGAAGTGCTTCGGTATTACGACTTCACGCTGTTCGAGGTGATCCCTGCCCTGCAGCACGCCGTGCAACGACGGGTGCACGCACTGGCAGGCGACAGTGCACCCAGCGTCGCGCCGGTCGTCCGCATGGGCTCATGGATCGGCGGCGATCGCGACGGCAATCCGTTCGTGACGGCCGACATTTTGAACTTTGCGGTCGAGCGGCAGGCCGAGGCGGCGTTCGCACATCACCTCGATGCGCTCTTCGAGTTGTCGCTCGATCTCTCGATGTCATCGCGGTTGATCACGCCACAGCCGGCGCTGCTGGCCCTCGCCGATGTCTCGGGCGATGACAGTCCGTTCCGCGCCGATGAACCGTACCGGCGTGCGCTGCGCGGCATGCACGCCCGTCTCGCCGCGACGGCACGCGCCACGCTCGGCCGGGTGCCGGGGAGCACGACGAGCACTGCGGCGCCGGACGAGGCGAGGCCGTACGACTCGCCGCTCGCACTGGTCACGGACCTCGTGACGGTCGCCGACTCGCTCCGCGCGCATGGCGCCGGCGCGCTCGCCGACGCCAGGGTGGATCCGGTGCGCACGGCCGTCGAGGTCTTCGGCTTTCACCTGTGCACGCTGGACCTGCGGCAGAACAGCGACGTGCATGTGGAGGTGGTGGACGAGCTGTTGCGCTGCGCCGGTGTCGCAACGGGGTACGCCGCGCTGCCCGCGGCGGAGCAGGCGACGCTGCTGCTGCGCGAGCTGCAGTCACCGCGACCACTCTGGCACGCCAATGCGACATACAGCGAGCGCACCACCAGCGAACTCGCAATCATCGCGCGGGCCGCCACAGCGGTGACGCGATTCGGTGCACGAGCCATCAGGCACTACGTCATCTCCAAGTGCCAGTCGGTGAGCGACCTGCTCGAGGTGTTGCTGCTGTTGCGCGAGCACGGGCTGTTCGTGCCCGGGCGCGAGCCGCGGCTCTTGCTGGACGTGGTGCCGCTCTTCGAGACGATCGAGGACCTGGCGGCCTCCGGCGAGACGCTGCGCGCCTTGCTGGCAATCCCGGCCTACCGCGAGTGGCTGCGCGTCACCCGCGGCAACGTGCAGGAAGTGATGCTCGGCTACAGCGACAGCAACAAGGATGGTGGCTACCTCACGTCGAGCTGGGCGATCTATCGCGCGCAGGCTGCGCTGATCCGCGTGAGCCGCGCGGCGGGTGTCACGCTGCGCTTCTTCCACGGGCGCGGTGGTACGGTGGGGCGTGGCGGCGGCCCGAGCTACGAGGCCGTGCTGGCGCAGCCACCCGGCGCCGTGGATGGCACGCTGCGGCTCACGGAGCAGGGTGAGGTGATCGCGGCGCGATACGCGGACCGCGATCAGGCACGGCGCTCGCTCGAGGCGCTCGTCTCCGCCACCGCGATCGCGACGGCAGAACGCGCCTCCGCCATCGCCCCGGCGCCGCCATTCGTGGCGACGATGGAGGCGCTCTCCTCGGCGTCGTTTGCCGCGTACCGCACCCTCGTGTACGAGACGCCCGGCTTCGTGCCGCTCTTCCGTGCGATCACGCCGATCCGTGAGATCAGCACCCTCAACATCGGCAGCCGTCCGGCATCACGCACCTCGTCGGATCGCATCGAGGACCTGCGTGCGATCCCCTGGGTCTTCAGCTGGAGCCAGTGCCGCATCCTGCTGCCGGGATGGTACGGTGCCGGTGCGGCGTTCGACGCGTGGGCCACCGACGACAGCCGCATCGCGCTGCTGCAGCAGATGCACCGCGAGTGGCCTTTCTTCCGCGCCATGCTGTCGAACATGGGGATGGTGCTGGCGAAGACCGACCTCGTGATTGCCGGCCGCTACCTCTCGCTGTCACCGGATGCGTCGACCGCGGCGGCGATCTTCGGCCGGATCGTGGCCGAGCACGCGAGTGCGGTGTCGTGGCTGCGACGGATCACCGGGCAGCCGCTGCTCGGCGACAACCCGTCACTCGCGCGCAGCATCCGCAATCGCTTCCCCTACCTCGACCCGCTGCACTCGCTGCAGGTGCGCCTGTTGCGCGAGAGCCGGTCGGGCAACGATGATCCGCGGCTGGTACACACCATCCAGCTCACGCTGAACGGGATTGCCGCCGGGCTGCGGAACAGCGGGTGAGGTCGCGCGACGGGCTGCGCCGCGTCGGGTACACCGCGTCCTTGTCTGGCAGACCGCTCCCGTGCCCGACACGGAAACGGACGCGTGCTGGACGTCCGCAGGGTGGCGCAGCGCTCCACTGTTGTTTCCCTGCGACGCCGCCGCGCGTCCTCTTCTACGGCACCCGCGCGCTCAGGCGCGGGTGCCGATGACCCGCCACAGTATCGCCCCGCCCATCGTGCCCATGTCCGCCATTCGTCGCGCCGCTGCGATCGCCGTCCTCGCCCTTGCCGTTCCCTCGCATGCCAGCGCGCAGGCGCCGGTGTCCTGTACGCTGACCGGCCCGGTCGGCGTGCGCGGGTACGCTGCCGATGCGTGCCAGAAGGCCACCGACCTGTTCACGTTCATCATGCCGCAATTCGCGCAGGCGCTGAGCGGCGGCGGTGCGATCGTCGGCTCCGCCAACACGCTCGGTGGCCTGGGCAAGTTTTCGCTGAACCTGCGCGTCACAGCCGTCGATGGCGTGATTCCCGACATCGACGGCCTCTCGCTCAACGCGGCCGGCGCGCAGCGCTCGACGCTGACGACGATGAAGTCGCCGGTGCCCGCACCCGCCGTCGACGTTGGCGTCGGCGTGTTCAAGGGGTTCCCGGCCGGCCTCACGCGCATCTTCTCGCTGGACGGCATCGTGAACGTCGCGTACCTCCCCGACGTGGACGTGGACGGGCTCAAGCTGCTGGTCCCCGGTCAGCGGTTGAAGCTCGGCTATGGTGGCCGGCTCGGCATCACCCGCGATGCGCGGATGATTCCCGCCATCTCGGCCAGCTACATCCGTCGCGACCTGCCGACGGCCGACATCACGGCCGACTTCCAGGGCGGCACCGGCGGTCCGGATCAGCTGTCGCTGACCGGCTTCACCGTGAGCACCGAGGCGATGCGCCTCTCGCTGTCGAAGAAACTCGGCTTCGTCGAGATCGGCGGCGGGGTGGGCCGCGACACCTACGACACGCGCCTGAATATCGGCGCCACCGTCAGCGAGGCCGGCCTCACCGGCTCGGCGGCCACGAGCCTCACGCAGAACGTGACCCGTGACATCGCCTACGTCTCGGCCGCACTGAACCTGCCGGTGTTCAAGATCGCGGCGGAAGTCGGCCAGGCGCAGGGTGGCACCGCGCTGACGACCTACAACACGATCGCCGGCGCCGACAACGACAAGCCGCGGCGGTTCGCGAGCGCCGGCATCCGCATCAGCTTCTGATGCGGCGCGGGGCTGCACGCCAACCGGCGTGCAGCAGCCCGTCACGATCGGATCGCGCTACGCCGCGCCGCGTTGCCCCGCCGCGCGAGCCACCCACTCACGATCCCAGATGGCGATGGACTGGTTGGCGTAGCCGACATGGATCTCGTCATCCCGCACGGCGATGCGCGACACCTCGGCGGTCTCGAAGGCCGTCGTCCACTGGCCAGTCGCGGTATCGAGCAGGAGAAGCTGCGAGCGCACCGTGTCGCCGGCCTCCACATTTGCCAGCACCATCAACGCATCGGGGCCGATCCACTGCGCGAGTCGGGCATTCGCGACCTGCAGACGTTGCTGCACGACACCGGTCGCCCCGTGCACGATCAGGAGCGCGTCATCGCCCAGCACCGCCAGGCGTGGTGCGGTGGACCATGTGTCAGCATCCAGCTCGCAGACCATGTCGCAGGTCACCAGCGGCTCGAGGTCGAGCGACCACTGCTCGGCACCGGTGCGGCGTGATGCGGTGACGGCAGGGAGCCTCGCGCTGACGAGGGTCGAGCCGACGAGGCCGACTGCGCGGTCACCGGCGGAGGCGAGCGCGCGAAAGCGGCCCTCCACCCTGGCGATGCGCCATCGCGTCGAGACCGCGCACGCACCATCGACGATGGCGACTCGCCCGTCGTAGAGGCCGAGCAGGAAACCGTCGTGCCCCCACGGCGCGAGCGCGGTGATGCAGTCGTCGATGATGCGCTGCCAGCGACCGGCGCTGGTGCGGATGAAGCCCTTACCGACGAGCGATCGGGCCATGCAGGCGACGCCATCGCGCGCGAGCCGGACGTCCACGAGTCGCGCGCAATCCCAGTCGCGGCGGTGCCCGGGCATGGTCGCCAGCGGGACGAGGGCACCATCCACGCCGCGCAGGGCATAGAGCACGCTGTCGATTTCCGCCAGCGCGCCGCCCGGCAGCAGGCTGCAGAACAGGCCACGCGGGCTGGCGCTCAGCTGCCAGCCCGCGTGATCGCTGTCGGCGCGCAGCGGAATGGCGGGGCTCGCGCGGGCGAGCGCGAATTCGCCGCGGTGGACCAGTTCCTCCGTCGGGCAGAGTGGTGCACCACAGACGGTGGCATGCAGCGCGCTCACGTCCCACGAGAACGCAGTGACGAACTCCCGCAGCGCCGCCGAAGGCGTGCTCGCGGCGAGGTGCAGCATCGCCTCGAGGCCGACCTCGCCAGCGCCGCCGCGCAGGACGCGGAGGTTGGCCGAGAGGCTGCCGGCCGTCCACGCCTGAAGGGCCACCATGTCGCATGGGATCACTTGCGACGGCGTGAGGGACGCGTGCTCCCACCACGCCTGTGCCACGAGGCGATCGTCAAGAATCTGGATCAGGAAGGGTGCGCCGAGTGGCGCCGCGTCGCGGTGACGGATGGTCAGCCCCGACGTGCGGAGTGCCATCGGGAGGGCGCGGTATCCCACGACGTCGCGCGCGGCGGAGGCGCCCGCGTGGAGCCACGAAAAATCGATCGTGGTCCAGGGGTCGGCTGCCGAGCGTTCGCCGCCGAGGACGTGGAAGCACGAGTTGCTGGCGAGCAGCTGTGGGAGACCACCGTCGGGAGCGCGCATCGATCGGGGCAGCAGGGTGGGTCGGTGAACTCCCTCAATAGGCACAGACGGTCTGACACGGCCGGGATTCTCAGCGGCCCCGGCGGTGGGCTGCGCGATGCAGCGGCTCGCTCTCGAGACGCCGCGTGACATGGCGACGCTCGCGATGCACTGCGGGCTCGCCGCCCTCAGCACGCGACTGGGGCCGCGCAGATGCCACCCGCGTCTTGCCACCGGGGTGACGCCACGACACCGTGAAGCACGTCACGTTCGATTGGCCGAGTGGCACGTCCCGCCGGAACGTCGGCCTGCACCGACCGCCACCCGAGGACGTTCGACGATCTTCTGACCCGGAGCATCCCGATGCGCATCGCTTCCACACCGCGAGTGCCCCGCCCTCGCGTGATGCTGGCCCTGGTGCCATTCCTGCTGCTCGCCACGCCGCCCGTCGCACAGGCGGCGCCCGCCGAGCACGGGCCCGGTGGTCCGCAGGCCGCCGTGGACTGCGCGGCGGCGATGCAGATCGCGCTTCCCAACGCGCGAGTCACTGCCGTGCGCGCCGTGCAGCCCACCGACTCGCTGCGCGCACTCGGCCGTCGTCCCTACTGTCGCGTCGCGGCCACCATCGATGCCGAGATCAACATGGTCGCCCTGCTCCCCGACGACTGGAATGTGCGGTTCCTGATGGGCGGCGGTGGCGGCTACGTGGGTGCCGTGGATAACCAGCTCGCGTCCACGGTGCACGAGGGGTACGCGACCGTGGGCACCGATGCGGGGCACAGCGCGAACAGCCTCACCGCAGGATGGGCACTGCACAATGACCAGCGCATCGCGGACTTTGCGCATCGGGCAGTGCATCGCACGGCGGAAGTGACCAAGCTGCTGATCGCGGCATACTACGGTCGCCCGCCGGAGCACTCGTACTTCATCGGCTGCTCGAACGGTGGACGCGAGGCGCTGATGGAGGCGCAGCGCTACCCAGCGGACTTCGATGGCATCGTCGCGCTCGCGCCGGCGTACAACTTTCTCGCCCTCGCCACGACATTCGTCCGCAACCTGCAGGTACAGTATCCGACTGGCGACGTGACCGCGCCCGTCGTCACCGCTTCGGTGCTGAAACTGCTGGCGGCGAAGGTGACCGAGACGTGCGACGCGAGCGATGGCGTGCGGGACGGCACACTCGAAAACCCCGAGACGTGCACGTTCAGGCTGGCGTCGCTGCCGGCCTGCCCGAACGACAGCGCAACGGACGGCTGCGTGACGCGTGCGCAACGCGCCGCGCTGGCCACCTTCACGTCGCCACTCGCGGCCGGGGCACTGCGCTATCCTGGGCAACCCTTTGGTGACGAGGCAAGCGATGACGGCTGGGGAACGTGGATCACCGGTCCCCTGCCGGAGATACTGCAGACGACCGGCGGCGCCGCAGCGACAGTGCAGGGGGCGTTCGGCACCGAATTCCTGAAGTACTTCGTCTACGGTGACTCGACGTGGCGCTACGTGGGCTATGACCTCGCGCGTGCCGGCCGGGATGGCGCAGCAGTGGATGCGGTGGTGTCCGCGACGAATCCCGATCTGTCGGCGTTCCGCGCGCGGGGCGGCAAGCTGGTGCTGGCCCATGGGTGGTCGGACCCGGCGCTCAATGCGCGTGCGACGATCGCGTACTTCAATGCCGTGCAGGCACGCACACCACGGGCCGCGTCGTTCACCCGGCTGTTCATGATGCCGGGGGTGCTGCATTGCGTCGGCGGAAGCGGCTGCGACATGGCCGACTGGGCCGGGACCATCCGCCGTTGGGTGGAGCAGGGCGAGGCGCCGTCGAGGATCATCGCGCGCAAGGAGCGTGGCACGCAGGTGCTGAAGACGCATCCGCTCTGTGCCTACCCGATGACGGCGCGGTACGACGGCTCGGGGAGCACGGATGCGGCGGGGTCGTTCGTGTGTCGGTAGCGGTGCGCGCACGGACCGTGGCGCGGCGCTTCTCGGCACGACGGAGCCGAGGAGGCGCGGGCCGCAGCGTGATACCGACTGTCGCGGAGACGGACTGCGATACGCCAACCGCTCCGCCAGCGATTCCTGACCGACTGCTCGGATCCGTACGCCGATTCCGCACCTCACGCGGGACACACCTCTCCTGTTGCTGACCATCACCCGCTCGCACCGGAACCAGACCTCATGCCACCATCCACCGCCGCCCGACTCGCGCGTGCACTCATGCTGTCAGTCGCGAGCGTCACGGTCGTAGTGACGCTCTCCGCGCAGCCGGCGCAAAAATTCCCGCCTGATTCTCTGGTGAACACGGCGGTGATCCCCAGGTCGACGCCCGTGGTGCAGGTGATCGGGATGATGCGCAACTTCACCAGCTTCCTCGGTGTACGGTGCTCGTACTGCCACGAGGGGAGCGAAGGGCAGGACCTGACGCGCTACGACTTCGCCTCCGACACGAAGCGTCCCAAGGTTGTGGCGCGGCAGATGATGCGGATGGTCGACGAGATCAACCGCCGCCTCGACACGCTGCCGGAGCGCGCTCCGCAGGGACTGCGCGTCACCTGTGGCACATGCCATCGCGGCGTGGCGCGGCCGATCCCGCTCTCCGCGCTGCTGACGGACATCGCACAGATGGCCGGCGGCGATTCGGCAGTGACCGCGTACCGTTCACTGCGGGAACGCTACTTCGGCAGCGATGCCTACGATTTCAGCGAGCCGTCGCTGAACACGGCGGCATTCCGGCTCGCACGCGCAGGAAAGTTCGCGGAGGCGCTCACGCTGCTCGGTGTGAACGCCGAGCAGTTCCCGAGGTCGGCGGCGCTGGAAGTCTTCCGCGGCAACATTCAGTTGATGCGCGGCGACACTACGGCGGCAGCGACCGCCTTCCGCGAAGCGATCAGGCGGGACCCTGCGAATCAGGAAGCCGCGGGGCGGCTGAAGGCGATCGGGCGAGCGCCACGGTGACACTGCGGCACCAGCGTGCTCGCGATCGCGTCGCCGCACCGCGCGTCATGATCGCATCGGCCGACCACGGACGCGGCACACGCGGCGCCGCTGGTGGCGCCAATTGAATCAGTGACCCACACCGCCACGCCGCTACTTCGTCATCGTGACGACGGTCGGCGTGGACCATGTCGTACCACCGTCGGAGGAGAAGGACCACCGTTGCTCGACCGTCGTGGCGTCGACCACGGCCCACTCCACACGGACGTCGACCACCGCGCCACTCCGCTCGGTGCGCTGTCCGGTGAGCACCATGTTCGATCCCGTCAGCGTCGCCGGGCCGCTGAGCCGAAGCTGCATGCCGCGGTTGTCGACGAACATCCAGTTCCAGACGAAGGTCGTCGGCCGGAAACCGGAGTAGGCGACCGCCCGGTACCCGCTGTCGTCGGCAATCCGTTCCTCGATGAGACAGCCGTCGAGGTCCGTGCTGATGACGGACCGCGCGCGCTGCGTCACCCCCGCGGCGCGCAACGTCCAGCTCCCGAGCACGAAGTCGAACGCATGATAGCGCGGTCGGTCGGGGGACGAGCAGACCGCGACCGCAGCGGGTGAGATCGCCGTCGGCGCTGCAACACGGTGATAGGTGATGTCGTACACGGTGCTGAACGGTCCGCCGGCCGTGGAGAGTTCGCCACGCTGCCCCACGACGCTCGTTCCGCTTGCGGTCCACGTGACCCGTTCGGTGAGCAACGTCGAGTCCGTTCGGCTCGCCCGATGCGTTCCGCTCAGCTGCATCGAACGCCGGCCGCTCGTGCCATCGAACTGCAGCCCGCCACCGGACTGCTCCATCCACAACTGGTACCAGCGACCGGTCATCGCATCATACGCGTTCAGGCTGCGACCGCGATTGCCACGTGGGTCGGTCCAGTGTTCTTCGATCGTGCATCCATCGGTTTCCCTGGTGATCACATTCGTCCCGGCGAGGCCGGTCGTGCCGACCGCGGCGGCATCCCAGCTGCCGACCCAGAAATCGAAGGCGTCGTAGGCCCCGCCTCGACAGCGCTCGTCATCGGGTCGCACAAGTCGCGCCATGGGGAACACCTCGGTCGCTCCCCTCGACGACGTACCGGCCGGCACAGCGCCGTGCGGCGACGAGAGTCCCCGGGCCGCGCAGCCGAGCAGCATGCAGATGGCGAACTGCCCGATGACGGATGAGCGGAGTCGCATGAATCTCCTGAAGCGATCGTGCGGGGAAGGACACGGCGCGACCGAGTGACGCGCAGTACAGCGGACAATCGCGGTCGTGCGCTGGTGCGTTCTGCAGCCGCGGCGCTCCTGTTCCGAGGCAACGTCCACGCGATACCGAGCGAGACGACGGCCGCCGAGGTCGTGTTGCGCGAAGCGATTCGGCGGGATCCTGCGACGCAACACGCCGCGGTGCCGCTGGCGCGTGCCGCACGCGAGACCGCGGAGTCCCACCGGCAGGTCTACTTCCTGAATCGCGCGGCTTCCTCCGAGCCGGCCGTCACGTTGCCGGCGCTGTACGAATGCGCCCCTGCTCCGGCAAGCTTTCCGCCTGCCACGATCAGGTACTCGTCGCGAATCGGACGCCCGTCGAACCAGCATTCCAGAATCTCCCGCACCCCTGCGGCGTAGCGCGCCTGAGCCGACAGACTCGTGCCCGAAACATGCGGCGTCATCCCGTGATGCGGCATCGTGCGCCACGGGTGATCCTTCGGGGCGGGTTGCGGAAACCACACGTCACCGGCATAGCCGGCGAGCTGCCCGCTCGTGAGCGCCCTCGCAATCGCGTCACGGTCACAGATCTTGCCGCGCGCAGTGTTCACGAGGTACGCGCCGCGCTTCATCGTACCAATGAGCGAGTCGTTGAAAAGATGCTCGGTCTCAGGATGCAGCGGCGTATTGATCGTGACCACGTCACAGACGGACACCAGCGCCTCAGCGCTCGGATGGAACGTCAGGTTCAACTCTTCCTCGACACGGGCCGGAAGCCTGTGCCGATCGGTGTAGTGCAGTGCGACGTCAAAGGGCTTGAGGCGACGCAGGACCGCGGTGCCGATGCGACCGGCGCCCACCGTGCCGACCGCCATCGCTTCGAGGTCGTAGCACCGCGCCGCGCAATCGGCGATGTTCCAGCCACCATCGATCACCCACTGGTGCGACGGGATGTAATTGCGCACCAGGCCGAGGATCATCATGACGACGTGCTCAGCGACGCTGATGCTGTTGGAATAGGTGACTTCAGCGACCGTGATCCCACGCTCGATGGCGGCCTTGAGATCGACGTGATCCGATCCGATGCCAGCCGTGATCGCCAGCGTCAGCTTCGGAGCCTTGGCGATGCGCTCTGCCGTGAGGTACGCCGGCCAGAACGGCTGGGAGATCACGATCTCCGCATCCGGCAGCGCTCGTTCGAACACCGAGCTCGGGCCATCCTTGTCGGCAGTCACCGTGAGTCTGTGTCCCGCCGCTTCGAGGAAACTTCGCAGCCCGAGCTCGCCGGAAATGCTGCCAAGCAACGCGCCCGGTGTGAAATCGATTCGCTTCGGGCTCGGAACGGTCTGTCCGCCGGGGTAGCGTTCGAGCCTCGGGATCTCATCGCGGGCATACGAAGTCGGATAGCCGCCGACCGGGTCGTCGTACAGGACGCAGAGCACGTGTGCCATTGGTGTCACGCCTCCAGTTGATGTTGTCGTGCGGCTGTTGGTCACGCCGGCAATCGCGTTGGTGGGCACCGCGATGGCGTGCGAATTTCCGGAACGATCAACACTGCAGTATGCAGGCGTGACATGAATTTCAGCCAGACCTGAACCAGAGCGGCCCTGGCGAATCAGCGATCCGAACTCGCACAGGCAGCGGGAACCAGAACTGCCGAGCCGGCGCTCCGACACGGCGCACGCCATCGCACAGGAGATCGTGCGCCACCTGCATGCCGAACCCGTCAGCACCCAACCGCCAGACCTCGTGTATCGTGCGGGGCGCTTCGCGTGGCGCAATCGCACAGGCGTATCGCACGCCTCGATCGTGCTGCTGGCAGGCGCTGGATTCACCGGCCAGACCGTGATGCAGACCCGGCAACGGGAGATCGAGCGTGATCGCGCGCCGCTCGCGGCAGAGCTTGCCATGGCCAACGGCGCGATGCAGAAGGCACTGCTCAGGCTGATGGAGACCAAGCACGGCGACATCGCCACGCGGGACGCGGCACTTGATGATGCGCGCGTCTTCACCGACTCCCCGCGCCGCATGTTGATGAGTTGAGAATCCTCGCGACACCATGGATTCTTCACAGATCGTACTCGGTCGAGGCGTGCCGTTCGTGACATCGGACCGGCGCGTCCAGCGACATGAACCGGACACCCCGGAGGCGGTGATGCTCGTGCGTTCTGCAGCAGCGGCGCTCGCGTTTCTGGGCGCGGTCACGGCCGGTCGCTCGACATTTCATCCGCAGGTCACGCCCGAGCAGGAGTTCGTCGCGCTCATCAAGTCGTACGCAACGCTTGGACTACCCGCGGACTGGTCGGCGCTCGACAGGCTGCGCGGGGTCACGTGGGCGCCCCTGCCGCCGACATCGCTGACGAACTGCGCACCGGACGGCGGCTGCTTCGCCCGGCAGGGCCTGACCCGGATCGCCGGCAGGCCCATTGCACTGGTGGCAAGTGGTGCCCGCACGATGGTGATGCATCTCTACTTCCGGAACAGTGGGGCACCATTTGGCGAGGAGGCAATGCTGACCGCGTTGCACGCTGCGTCGATCACCACGGCACTCGTGCGCTGCCCGCTCCGCGGCTCGGCGGGGGGCACGAACTGGTACCGGCTCGGCGGCACCGGTGTGGCGCCGTCGGTGCTGGCGATCCAGGCGGCGTCGGCTCGTCGGGCGAATGAAGGCTACGTGGTGTCGTCGGGTGCCGACCTGCCCGCGCTGCAGCCAAATCAGCTTGCCCTGTACAGCGAGCAGTGCGACGCCGCTGCGCTGCAGGCCGCAGTGTCCACTGCACTCCCGCACGGGCTGATCGCACAGGCGATCGTCGCGCTGCTCGTACCGTCGAGCAGGGCGTCATACGACTGGAAGACGCTGGCGACGGTGTCGAGCGGGATTGCGTGGGATCCGGCTGGTCCCACGCGTGTCGATCTCTCGTCTCGCGGCGATCGCAACCCCATGAGCATGTCGGGCAGCGTGGCGTACGGCGGCCGACAGTTCTCGCTCCTCGCCAGCGGCACGGCGGCGCAGGTCACGGCGATCTACCTCGACGAGAATGGGCTGCATCCACGCGGCGAGCACATGCTGGGTGTCGTCTACCAGAAGGGTGTGTCGGTGCAGCTGAGGCGCTGCGGGCCGGTGTACACTGAGTCCACGAACAATTGGTACGCGCTCACGAGCGCCGGAACCCGGCCGGCGATGATCCGGCAGTCGATCCGCTACGACGGGACCCGGGTGCAGGATGCCTACGAGCTGCGCCTCGATGGCACACTGCCCGTGCGTGATCCTCGCGACCGTGAGCCGGGCGTGAACGGGTGCCGGTAGTCCAGACCACGGTCGCTCGTCGCACCGTGTCTGCTCACGACGGGGTCCGTCACGCCGGGATCGTGTGAGCAGCCAACGCCACAGATCAGTTTGCTTCGGCGGCGGCTTATGCGGCCGAGTCCGCCAGGCGCATCGGATATCGAGGGTGGTCAGCCCAATGCGCCCGCGGCACTCGGAGCCTGCCGAAGATCGTCACGGCAAGCATTGGGCGACCCGTCACCGACGTCGTGTGGTCACATCGTATCCCGACCGGTGTGTCAGCGAGATTCTGGTCAACGTTAAGTCCCGGTGAAGGAACCCCACGGAACTTGTAACGGGGCCGGCCTCTTGTATTGTGTCGGGTTGCGGCGACGGGGAGCCGCGTGGTCGAAATCGGGAGCGCGGACTTTCGCCGGGCCTTCCGACGCATTCACCAGTGGGGGCATCATGCGAATTGGACGTTGGGTAGTGACCGGTCTTGCCGGCGCGATCCTGAGTGTCTCGGCAATGGCGCAGGCCGCCGGACGCCTCGGGACGATTCAGGGGAAGGTGACGGATGCTGAAAGCGGTGCGCCGATTGCTGAGGCGCAGCTGGCCATCATTTCGCTGCAGCGCGGCGCGCGAGCCAGCGATCAGGGTGTGTACCGCCTCGGCGGCCTGGCGGCTGGCACATATCAGTTGAAGGCGATTCGCATCGGCTACGAAGCGAAGAGCATTCCGGTCACGGTGCGGGCCGGAGAAGTGGTCACGGTCGATGTGACGCTGAAGAAGAGTGTCACGACCCTCGACGTGCAGGTCGTCACCGCCACCGGTGAAACGCAGCGCCGTCGTGAGCAGGGCACCAACACGTCCACGATCAGCGTGGCGGAAGATGTGCCGCTGGCAGCGCAGACCAACTTCTCGTCCGTCCTTGCCTCGCGGACGGCTGGCGTGAACGTGACCGCCGCCGGTGGTTCAACCGGCACGGGGTCGCGCATTCGCATTCGCGGTGCGAACTCGCTGTCGCTGAGCAACGATCCGCTGCTGATCATCGACGGTGTGCGCGTGAACTCGTCGTCAGGATCCACCTCGATCGGCGTTGGCGGCCAGCAGCCGTCCCGCTTCGACGATCTCAATCCCGATGATCTCGAGAGCGTCGAAATCATCAAGGGCCCGGCCGGCGTGGCGTTGTACGGCTTGCAGGCGGCCAATGGCGTGATCCAGGTGCGCACCAAGCGCGGTCGCAACGGCGCCGCCAAGTGGAGCACGTTCGCCGAAGCGGGGTCGATCAGCGACCCGACGACATACCCTGACAACTACTGGCAGGCCGGCGTGAACCCGACCTCGGGCGCGCGCGTCAGCCAGTGCAACATCGATCTGCAGGCGCAGCGCGGATGTGTGGCCCGACTGTCCGGTGTCAACGGTGCGACGTTCTCGGATACGCTGTATCGCTTCAACCCGCTCGAGACGCCGGAGATCACACCGATCCGCGACGGCTATCGCTCCAAGTTCGGTGCGAATCTGTCCGGCGGGTCCGATGCCATTCAGTACTTCTTCTCCGGTGATCTGGACCGTGAGCAGGGCGTCATCCAGAACAATCAGGCCCGCCGGATCAACACGCGTGCGAACGTCAGCGCGCGTCCGAACGACAAGCTGAGCATCGACGTGTCGACGGGATACCTGAACTCGACGCTGACGCTGCCGCAGAACGACAACAACTCCTTCGGTGCCATTTCCGGTGGGTTGCTTGGTCGCGGGCGTGATTGCGGCGCCGGGACGTTGCGCGCCGGTTGCAACCCTGGCGACACGGCGTCGCGCGGCTACTTCAATGCCAACGTCCCCGCCAGCGATTTCTTCGTGGTGAGTGTGCAGCAGGAGCTGCAGCGCTTCACCTCGTCGGCCAACGTGCAGTATCAGTTCCTGCCGTGGCTGAAGGGCGTGGGTGTGACCGGAATCGACATCCTGAGCCGCTTCGACTCGCAGCTCATCCCGAATGGCAAGATCTTCCTCAGCACGGACCTTGCGGCCGGCCAGCGGAATGCCAACCGGTTCAACATCAATACGTACACGTCGACGGGGACCCTGACGGCGACGTACAAGCTCCTTGGTATCGCCGCGACGTCGAGCGGCAGTGTGCAGTACACAGCCGACATCTTCCGCGGCTCGAACGCGTCGGGGATCGGTCTGATTCCGGGCACCGCGTCACTGGCGACGACGAGCCGGAACTTCGTGGTCAGCGAGACGAACCAGCCGTTCATCACGTTTGGTGGCGTGCTGCGCCAGCAGTTGGCATTCGGTGATCGTCTGTTCGTGGAAGGTGGTGTGCGCACCGACCGGAACAGCGCCTTCGGTGTGACGACCGGGTTCCAGCCCTTCCCGTACGGGTCGGCATCGTACGTCATCAGCGATGAGTCGTGGTTCCCGAAGTTCAAGCAGCTGAACTCGGCGCGCCTGCGTGGCGCCTACGGCGTGTCGGGGACGCGCCCGGGCTTCCGTGACGCGGTGACGACGCTTGGTGCCGTGACGGTGCTGACCGCCGCTGGTGAGACACCCGCCGTGACCGTCAACACCGCCGGCAACTCGACGCTCAAGCCGGAGAAAGTGACGGAATACGAGGGTGGATTCGAGCTCACGACCTTCGGCGGCACGATCGGCCTCGAGGCGACGTGGTTCAATCGCCAGACGACCAACGCGCTCGTCGCACGTCCGCTGCCGCCCTCGCTTGGCAACGCGGCGACGCAGTTCGCGAACATCGGTCAGGTGCGCAACAGCGGCTTCGAAGGGACGATTCGTGCCAACCTGGTGGACATGTCGAACGTCAAGTTCAATTTCGGCATGAACATCGCGACCCTCCGCAACAAGGTCGAGAAGCTCGGCACGGGCATCCCGCCGTTCTTCCTCGGAGCCAGCCAGCGGTTTGCCGAAGGGTATCCGGCGGCCGGTTATTGGGAGCGCCCGATCATCTCTGCGGGCGACTTCAACGGCGACGGCATCGTCAGCCGCGTGAACTGCCCGACGGTGGGTGGTGTGTCGAATCCGGCGGTGGCCGGTGGTCCGGCGTGTGAGGTGGTGCTGGACACGACGCTGACCTTCGTTGGCGGCGTCCTGCCGTCGACCGAGCTCTCGTTCAGCCCGGAACTGACGGTGTTCAAGCACTTCCGGTTCTCGGCGAACATTGCGCATCGTAACGGCGCCTACCTGTTCAACAACACGGCATTCTTCCGCTGCCAGCCGAACCCGAACAACTGCGGCCAGCTGATGGATCGGAGTGCATCAGTCGCCGAGCAGATCCGCGGCGTCTCGGCGCTGATGGGCACCCGGACGGCGTTCATCGAAAGCACGAATTTCTGGCGCGTGCGCGAAGTCGCCTTCACTGCCACCGCGCCGCAGTCGATCGCGCGCAAGCTCCGCATCCGCGACCTGCGCCTGACGGTGGCTGGCACGAACGTGCTCCTCAGCACGCCGTATTCCGGCTTCGACCCGGAAGTGAACTCCAGCGCGCAGGCGAACTACACCACGACCGACTTCCTCAGCCAGCCGCCGGTTCGGCGCTGGACGACGCGGTTGGACTTCAACTTCTGACGAGGACACACACATGCAGCGCAAGAATCTTGTGCGACGCGTGGCGCGAGCCGTCGTCGCCGTCACAGGCCTCACCGCGGTGGTCTCGTGCTCGACGGACGAGATCCTCTCGGTCGAGGATATCGACGTCGCCCGTCCCGGCGCGCTGGTGGGCGCCGGCGCGCTTCCCACTGTGTACGCCGCGGTGCTGACGGACTTCCAGGTGGCATACGCGGGGTCGTCGGCAAGCGAAGGCCATGTGAACATGACCGGCGTGCTGACCGACGAGTTCCTGTACTCGGAGACCTTCCCGACGCGTGTGCAGTGGGACCGGCGTTCGATGGAACCGGTCAACGGTACGACGGAAGGCGTCTTTCGCAACCTGATGCGGGCCAACGCAACCGCCGATCTGGCGGCGCGGCGATTCGCGGAATTCGGGTCGGCGACGTCCGCCGACAATTTGCGTCGCGCGGAGATCTACAACGTGTGGGGCAACATCTACCTGCTCGCCGCCGAAACGTGGTGCTCAGGCGTCCCGTTCAGCCGGATCTCCGATTCGGGCGAATTGGAGTATGGCAAGCCGCAGACCACCGCGCAGATGTTCGCGATCGCGCAGGCCAAGTTCGATTCGGCCGCGACGTTCGCAACCGCTGCCGGCACGTCGGGTGCGACGCAATTGCAGGCATCGGCGATCGGGAAGGGTCGGGCGCTGATGAATCTCGGCCAGTACGCAGCGGCGGCCACGGCCGTGGCGGGCGTGCCGGTCACGATGCGCTATGACGTGCTGCACTCGGCGAACTCCGGGCGCCAGAACAACGGCCTCTGGACGTTCATCGTGAACCAGCGTCGGTGGGTCGTCGCCAACAACAAGGGCGGCACCGGTGCACCCTTCGCGACCGGCAATGATCCGCGCATTCGCCCGTTCCGCAGTGGCACGACGACGGGCTTCGATGGCAGCACGCCGCTGTTCGTCCCGAACACCCTCGTCGCCGACCGCACCGTGCCGACCAACGTGGCGCGTGGCGTGGAAGCACAGTTGATCCTTGCCGAAGTTGCGGCCCGGAACAACGACGTGGGGTACCTCACGATTCTCAACACCCTGCGTGCCAACACGTCGTTGTACGCCTGCCCGGCGCAGCTCGCCGGCTGCGTTGCACCGACGGCGCTGGCTCCGCTGACGCTGGCCGCCACGACCGACGCGCGGATCGATCAGGTCATTCGCGAGCGTGGCTTCTGGCTCTACGGCACGTCGCATCGCCTCGGGGACTTCCGTCGCCTGATCCGGAACGACACCCGCACGCCCGACAGCGTCTTCCCGTCGGGTGCGTACCCGCTCGGCGGCACGTATGGCTCGGATGTGAACTTCCCGATTCCGCAGCCGGACGAGGCAGGAAACCCGAACGTGGTCTCGTCGAACACGTTCGGCCTGTGTCTGAACCGCGGCGCCTGAGTATCGCACGGCGGTAATGCAGGATGCAGGACAAGAGGCGGTCACGCGGTGCAGGATCGCGTGGCCGCCTCTTGTCTTTCCCCCGACGACACGAGAGAGTACGGGATGCAGAGGCTGAACGGCAGAGTGCTCAGTGACACAGGTGCGCGGGACGCTCGATCAGGTGGAGCGGTGAGGCGTGCGTGCCGGACGCTTGTTCCGCTCGTGCTCTGGATCGCGAACGCGACTGCGCAGCAGCGGTCGTCGCCAACCGCGCAGCGTTTGGCCGTCCGCGTGACCCTGGCAGGCACCGTCTACGATACGCTGGGTCAGCGCGTGCCCGGTGCGCTGGTTCGCGTCCGGCGGAGTGCCACTCAGGTGACCAGTGATTCACTCGGGCATTTTGCCGTGATCGTCGATGCGGGTAATCGCGTGCTGGAGGTGTCGCGGGACGGTTTCCCGGCACTCGCCATGGATGTGGCGGTGCGCCGTGCCGTGGCCGATACCGTCGACGTCTTCCTGTTCGGTGCACTGCCTGCCGTGCGGGCGCGAGTCACGCAGCCGACATCCGCACGCGATGCGATCGCCAGCGCTGCCATAGCGCCTGCCGCACCACTGGTCGTCCTCCGTCGTCCGGGCACGATCCGAGGGGTGATCACTGACACGAGCGGTCGACCGCTGCTTGGCGCCATCGTCGAGGTGTCGGCGCAACAACGCGTGACGATCAGTGATTCGTCGGGACGATTCGAGCTGACCCAGCTGTCACCCGGCGCCGCGTTGGTGCGCGTGCGGCGGCTCGGCTATGCGGCCCGAACCTTCCCGACGAACGTCAGTCCCGTCGATGCGGTGATCGTCGATGTGCCGTTGCTGTCCAATGGTCAGTCGCTGGCGCGCGTGACGGTGACGAGTGATGCCCTTCGCCGCAATGCGAAGCTCGCCGGCTTCTTCGAACGAAAGCAGAGCGGGTTCGGGCAGTTCATCACGCGCGACCAGTTCGAGGCACGGAATCTGGTGCGCTTCACCGACATCATGAACACCATGTCGGGGGTCGTTGCGGCGCTGGACGGGCGCGGCAAACGTCGCATCTACGGGCGTGGTCGGTGCGAGATGACGATTTTTCTGGACGGGATGAACATCATCGTCCCCGACGGCAGCTCGGTGGACGACTTTCTGGACGTCTACGAGATCGACGCCATCGAGGTCCACAATCGGGTGACCGGGCTGCCACCGGAGTTCTCCGGTCGGACCAACGCGTGCGGGGTGGTGGCGGTGTGGACGAAGAGCCGGGCGAGTCGGTAGCGACTGCAGTGACGGGCAGTCGATCGCGATCCGTTCGACCGCGAATGCCAATGTCCCTTGGACTGCAGCGCGCGACATGTGCAATTCGTCGACCAGCGCCGATCCAATTCGCTTGCATGATTCCACGAACGACCTCACTGCATCGGCCGCGCGAAACGGTACACATGCCGGTACTGCCACGCCGTGCCACCGATGCGAAACTCCTTCAGGCGCGTGTTCACCGCCGAACCCAGCGTGACGGTGTATCGGAACTCCACCGGCTTGTTGTCGTCCATCCCACGGCCGCGCAGTACCAGTTGCTGGCCACCGGCGACGGCACGGCGCGAGACGATCCTGAGCGTCACCTGCTCGCTGGACGCGTCACCCTCGGCGGCGCCGGCACCTTCGATCAACCGGTTGCCGATCACGCGGAGTTCGTCGGTCGAGTAGATCGTGTTGCCCGGGCCATCGTCGTAGATCGTGCGCTGGCGATATGCGCCCGTTGCACCGATCGGTGCCGTGTGCAGCCAAGTGGGCAGCACGACCATCTTTCCGTCGGAGTAGTTCCGGTATTCGAGCGCGCCCTGCATCAGGCCGACCGTCGGCGCGAGTGGTGAGGCCGCGGCACGCCACGATGTCGTCCGCGCCGCGACGAGTGCACGGTCGATGCCGGCGCGGAAATCGCGCACCGTCTCCGTCGCGTCCACGTCGGGGAACAGTCCCATGCCCGGCACGAACGTCGCCACGTTCACGTCGCTGCGCTTGAGCGGAATGCGAACCCGGATACCACTCCCCGGCAGCGTGAGGAAGAGTATCTGCCCAGCGGTCGGGCCCTCGGCGCTGCCACCCGTCTCCTCACCCACCAGCCGCATCCGACCGGTGCGCGCCCCGATCTCCTGCAGCACCGCCAGCAGCATCGTGGCGCCCGAGCCGTTGCGGCGGCCGACCAGCACCGAGACGCGACCGCGGAATGCCTCGGACGACGGCTGCAGCACCACGTCGGCTCCCCGCTCGACGTACCAGCCGTCGGTGCGCTTCACGAACAGCGACTCGGCGGGTGTGAAGATCGGGGTGCGATCGCCCCACGTGTCGAATGCTGTACTGAGAGTCGAGTCGATACGGATCGTGCGCCGGCGCACGGAGCGCAGCGGCTGCACGGGAGTGTCGGCGAGGTAGCGGACAAGGCCGGCCGACGCGTCATCGGATCCACCGCCGTTCTCGCGCAGATCGAGGATCAGCTGCGTGACCCCGCTCGCCCGGATCGCGCCGAAGATTGCGCGGTAGACGGAATCCGGGTCCACCGGCGTGCGGTAGTTCACGAAGCTGCGGATGGTGAGAAGCGCCGTCGTATCATCGAGCATTGCCCAGCGCGTGCCGTTCCGGAAATCGACCTGCGCGGTCTCGCCGCCGAGCGCCTTCCACGTGGCGTAGGTCACCGGGGCGAGTGTCGCGCTGCTCACGGTCCCAGTGGCGGACTTCAGACCGAACGCCCACGACGTCGCGAAGCCGAACTCCACCGGCCAGTAGTGATCCAGATCGGATCCCATCAGGTCGCCATCACGCTCGAGCAGTGCGGCGCGGGAGAAGTCGGTGAATCCATCCACGGCGGCAAAGCGCGACAGCTTGGTGACGATGTCGGCAGCGGTGATCCCGTTGATGCTCGTGATCTCGGTGCCGCGGGGAATCGCGCCACCGGCCGACGCCTCGACGAGCAGTTGCTTCCCGAACACCCGGACCCGCACGGGCAGATGTGTTGTGTTCCCCGATCGGAAGGCGTCGAGGGCTGCGGGATACTCGGCCTTGGTGTGACTGCAGCGGACCTTGGCGAGCAGGAGGGCGACCTCGCGGTACAGCTCGAGGTCGGTCATGGGGGTCGCGGCCCGTCGGCCGAGTCGGGCGAAGGCCGTGTCGAGGACGCGGCGAGGCATGTAGCGGTCGTAGCCGGCGTGCACCTGCTCGAGCGCCTGACGCAGGAGTGTCACGTCGGCCGCGACCTGCTCCGGGGCGAGGGTGCGCGGTACGTACGTGAGCGGGGCGGTCTGGGCCTTGGCAGCCGTCGAACCCGCGACAACGGCGACGGCGTAGGGGATGATCGATCGGACTGAGAACATTGTGGCTCCGGTGTGAGTGACGAGGGCAGAGTGCCGCTCACAGGCCGTTGACGCGTCGCGAATCAGGAAAACCCGAGCGAATTACTGAAGTTGAGACCTTTCGAGCCCTTGCCGCCGCCGGAAATCGGTCGGCGTCTCGCCGGTGAGGCGCTTGAACACCCGATTGAACGACGCCTTGGAGTTGAAGCCGGCGTCGAGCGCGATGGCGAGGACGTCCCGAGGTTGGCCCGGCTTGGCGAGCTCGACTTGAACAGCCTGGACCCGCAGCCGGTTCACGAACTCGTTGAAGTTCTGGCCGAGCCCGTCATTCAGGGCCCGTGAGAGGTAGGACGTGTTGGTGGCGAGGTGGCGGGCGAGAACCGGGGCGGTGAGATCGGGATCACGCCACCACCCACGTTCTCCAACCAGTTCGCTCCAGCGCTGACCCATGCCGGCCCAGTCCGGCTGGCGGTCGGGCTCCGGAGCGGGCACCGGCGTGTCCGGTTCGGACCCGCGCGGCTCAGTCGACTCGAGCTGGTTCGGGGCGGTGGGCGCCGGGCGCGGATAGGCGAGTGTGGCGCTCCGCAAGCCTCCGACGCCGAGGCCGTAGATCAGCAGCGAGAACCAGAGGTAGAGCGGGAAGCGGTCGAAGTAGTTCAGGTCCTTCACGAATGCCTCGAACAGCACCGTCCCGCTCCAGAGGGCGAGTGTGGCGCCGAACGCGACGATGAAGGCCCGCAGCCAGGTGAGCCGGAATTCCTCGCGGTTCGACAGGTCCGAATCAAGCCAGCGCTGGTAGCGGATGTAGGCGCGCCAGGCCAGCCCGAGGTAGATGGCCATCGCCAGCAGCGACCAGGCCGACTCGACCGGGACGATGCGCGGGTCGTGGACCGTGGCGTTCCAGTGGTTCTTGAACGGCAGCGGCTGCACGAACATCACGCAGTAGTAGGTGCCCTGCACCATCGCCGGGACGAGGTGCCACCACCATCGGCGCGGCACGGTGCCCGTGCAGATCACCGTGACATAGAGCCAGATCAGCGCGCCGTAGCCCAAGGACCACTCGTACGGCAGGTACGACAGCCATGGATAGACGTCGTAGAACCCGGCGAATCCGATGATATAGGGAAGGACACGCAGTGCAACGACCGAGAGCAGCACCGCGAGCAGGCGATTTGCGCTGCGGTTCGTCGCACCGCGCAGCAGAAGCGCGGCGAGCACCAGCCCGTGGGCGGTGCCGATGGCGAGCAGGATGCTGCGTGGGCCGAAAGAGATCACTCGGGGACAATCTAGCCCGGACAGGACCGCGGGCCGCGACTACGCCACGACTTCCAGCGCCGCCACCTCCGCCACCTTGCCGTCGAAGAGATGTACTTCCCGGTCCGCATGCTGCGAGTAGCGCGAGTCGTGCGTCACCATGCAAATGGTCGAGCCGTTCGCATTCAGTTCGCGTAGCAGGTCCATCACCGCCTCGCCGTTCTTCGAGTCGAGGTTGCCGGTCGGCTCGTCGGCGAGCAGGATGGCCGGGTCGCCCGCCACGGCACGCGCCACGGCCACGCGCTGCTGCTGACCACCGGAGAGCTGCGTCGGATAGTGCTTCGCGCGATGTGTCATGCCCACGCGCTTCAGCGCCGCCTCCACGCGGTCGCGCCGCTCGCTGGCCGGCATGTCCCGATAGGTCAGCGGCAGTTCGACGTTCTCGAACACCGTCAGGTCACCGATCAGGTTGAACGCCTGGAAGATGAACCCGATCTGGCGGTTCCGGACGCGGGCACGCTCGATCGGCGTGAGCCGCGCGACGGGCTGGCCATCGAGGTCGTACTCACCGCCACTCGGCGTGTCGAGCAGGCCCAGGATCGAGAGCAGCGTCGTCTTGCCACAGCCGGACGGCCCGGAGATCGCGACGTACTCGCCCTTCCGGATCTCGAAATGGATGTCCTGCAGCGCGTGCGTCTCGACTTCGTCGGTGAGGAACACCTTCGTGATCCCGGACATGCGGATCAGGGACTGGCCATCGTTGGTCATCGTTCGCTCCGGAGGGTGTAGGCCATGCGCGTGTCTGATGTCACTGCTGTCGCTGCTGTCGCTGCCGTCGTTGCCGTCGTTGCCGTCGTTGCCGTCGTTGCCATCGCTGCTACTTGAGTCGCACGCGGTCCACCGCGCCGTACTGCGTCATGTCGGACAGGATCACCCGGTCACCGATCGCCAGCCCGCTGAGGATCTCGACGGTGTTCACCGACGTGCGGCCGAGCTGCACCGGCACGCGGATCGCATACGCGCCACCGTCGATCAGCTTGAAGATCCCCACCGGACCGACGCTCGCGCCGAATGCCGGGCGTCCGGTATGCAACACGTTGGTCAGCCGCTCGATCTGGATGGTGCCATCGACCGAGAGGTCGGGCACCGCACCGGGCGGCAACGCACCGTCCAGCGACACGTCGATCGTGACGGTGCCCTGAATCGCCGAGGGATCCTTGCGGATCACGTGGCCGGCAACGAGACCGTTGCGCGTGTCCACGGTCGCCGACTGACCGACGACGACATCCTTGGCCTGTGATTCGGGAATGCGCAGCACGGCCTTCAGCCGGCCGGGCTGCACCACCTTGGCCAGCGCCGTGCCCTCAGGCACCCATTGGCCAAGCTGCAGCGTCAGGTCCTGCAGCACGCCACCTTCCGGCGCGCGCACCGAGAGCGACCCGAGCCTGTTCCGCTGCCGCTCTGCGATGGCCTTCAGCTGCTCGACCTGTGCCGACTGCGCCGCGATCTGCGATTCGATCGCGGCGCGTTGCAACTGCAGCCGCTCCTGCTCCACGCGGTAGCGCGTGGCCGTCTCCTCGGCCATCGCCTTCTTGTTCGCGAACTCGAAAGACGAGATCAGCTTCAGCCGCACCAGTGAATCCGCCGCACTCGCTTCCTGCGAGGCACTGACGTTGGCCGTCCGTGACTGCGCGACGACCCCTTCCTGCGTGAGGATGCTCGAGCGCAGGTTCGTTCGCAGGTTCAGCAGCTCGATCTGCGCCTGACGCACCTGCTGCTCGGCCTGCATGGTCTGGATCTGCAGGTCGGGGTTCGACATCTCGAGCAGCACCTGCCCCGGCGTCACGCGCTGGCCCGACTCGGCCGCCTTTCGCTCGACGCGAGCCGAGGCCTGGGCGGTGATCCAGCGGATCTGTTCCGGAACGAGCGTGCCCGGCCCCCGGACCTCGCGCACGACATCACCCTGCTGGACGGAGTCGACGAGCACGGCAGAGCGCTCGACCGAGGGTGCCGCCGGGCCGAGTCGCGTGAGGGCGACGGTCGCAACGACGACGGTCACTACGCCGACCGCGATGGCGACGTTGCGACCGGTCTTCTTGCGGGGGGCGCGCGCGATGTCCATGTCAGTCGGTTCGAACGGAGATGGCCGGGTCCACCAGTGACGCGCGGCGCGCAGGAACGAAGGTGGCGACCGCGGCAACGGCGATGAGCACCAACGGGACGACCGAGAACGTCGTCAGGTCGAGCGAGTTGCTGCCATACAACACCCCGGACAACAGGCGGGACGCCGCGAGGGCACCGGCGAGTCCGATCGCGGTCCCGATGAGCACGAGCGTGAGCCCCTGACGCATCACCAGCCGGATGATGTCCGACGCCGCAGCACCGATCGCCATCCGGATCCCGATCTCCCGCGTCCGCTGCGCCACCGAGTACGCCATCACGCCGTACATGCCGACCGAGGCGAGCAGGAGCCCGATCAACCCGAACACGCCCAGCGCCGCACCGGTCAAGCGGGCAGGCAGCAGCGCAATACCAAGATGCTTGTCCATGGTACGGACGTTGGTGAGCGGAAGATTCGGATCGAGCGCGCGCGTCTCGTCACGGAGAATTGCGATTAGCGGTGTCGGGTCAGTGGTGGCACGAATGACGAACGTCATCCCCGACTGCCAGCGCTGCGCGTGCGCAAACCACATGTGCGCCGTGGGATCCTCGCCGAGTCGAACGTACTTGCCCGTCGGTACGACCCCGATGACGGTGACATCGCGCCGTCCCTGACGAAAGGTGCGACCGACGGCATCCTTTCCCGACCAGAAGCGATCGACGAATCGCTGATTGACCACCACGACCCGGGCCGCGGCGCTGTCATCCTGCGCGGTGAACTCGCGTCCCTTCAGCATCGGGATCCCCATCGCCGCGAAGTAGCCGGGCGTGGCGTCGGCGTTGTAGATCGACATGCCCTCGGCTTCGGCGGGCACGTAGCCCGGGATCTCCACGTCGGAGTCACTCGTGTTGAGCCCGAGTGGCAACCGATCGACCAGCGCCACCGAACGCACGATGGGGTTCGCCGCGATCCGCTCCGAAAGACGGCGATAGAACTCATCCGTCGCAGCCCGCGTGTATCCCTGCAGCCCAGGGTCGACTTCCGCGAGCAGCAGGTGGTCCGCGACGAATCCCTTGTCGATCGTCGTGGCGAGGCGGAGGTTCGTCAGGAAGAGACTCGCGCTGATCAGCAGGACGAGCGAGAGCGCCATCTGCGCCACGATCAACCCCTTGGTGGTGCGCGATCGTCCTCCGCCCGCCGGTGCCTCGCCTCGCAGCGCGGGCACGAGATCGGGGCGCGTCGCCTGCAGGGCCGGTGCCAGGCCGAAGAGGATGCCCGTCACCAGCGTCACGCCGAGCGCGAATGAGAGGACGAGCGGGCTGAGACGCAGGTCGGGCTGGAAGTCGATGTCCATCGGCAGCCGGATGCCGTTCGCGAGACCGATCGTCCACGACGCCACCAGTATCCCTGCCGCGCCGGAGACGGCCGCGAAGACCAGACTCTCGACGAGCAGTTGGCGCACGAGTGCGCCGCGACGCGCACCGAGCGCGAGCCGGATCGCCATCTCACGCGCGCGATCACGCGACCGGGCGAGAAAGAGGTTGGCCACGTTCACGCACGCAATCAGCAGCAGCAGGCCGACGACGATCATCACCACCGCCGTGAGTCCGACCTGCGCACTGCGCATCATCGGATGGACTCCCGCATCGGCCTGCCGCACGAGGGTGATGCTGGCCTTCGCGTACGGCTCCGGGAATTCGGCGCGCAATTCGGTACTGATCGCCTGCATGCGCGCGCGCGCCTGCGCCACCGTGACGCCCGTGCGCACACGCGCGACCACGTTGTACGAGTTGTTGGTGCGATTCTCGAAGTCGCCGCCGGAACCCGGCTGAGCCTGTTCCAGTTGCGTGAGCGGGAGCCAGATGATCGGGTCGACGAGCGGGAGGGCGCCACGGAATTCGGGCGGCGTCACGCCGATGATCTCGACGTTGTGTCCGTTCACGGGGACCTGGCGTCCGATGACCTTCGGGTCGGCGCCGAACAGCGTGCGCCAGCCGCGATCACTCAGCACCGCCACGGGGTGCGCCCCACGGCCCTCGTCCTCGGCGGGCACGAAGGTGCGGCCCCGCGCCGCCACGACACCGAGCACAGTGAAGTAGTTCGCGGACACGATCTGACCAAACGTCTGGACCGGACGATCCGACGTGGTGACGTTGAGGGTCGAAAAGCCCCACAGCGCGACACCGGAGTAGACATCGGCCGAGCGCCGCTGCACGTCGCGAAAATGCGGAATGGAGTTCGAGCCGAACTCGAGACCCGGATAAGTGCGATACAGCTGCACCAGCGCGTTCGCGTCCCTCGCACCCGGCAAGGGGCGCAACAGCAGCGCATCGGCCGCCGAGAAGACTGCGGTGTTGAGCCCGATGCCCAGCGCGAGCGTGATCACCACGATGCTGGTGAAGAGTGGGCTCTTCACCAGCATGCGGCCCGCGAATCGCAGATCCTGCCACAACGCGCTGGGCGAGAGGATCCTTCCCTTCCCGGGCTCAGTCATAGCGCAGCGCCTGCATCGGGTTCACCTGCGCCGCACGCCGCGCCGGAAAGAAGCCCGCCGCGAGTGCCACACACGCGAGCAGCAGGACGGCCGTTGCGAAGACCATCGCGTCGTGCCCCTCGAGTCCGTACAGCAGCGCCCGCGCCGCCTTGCCTAGTCCCAGTGCGGCCGCGACGCCGATGGTGCCACCGATCGCGGTCATCACGGCCACCTGTCGCAGCACCAGGCCTCGCACACGCGCTGCATCGGCGCCGAGCGCCATCCGCACGCCGATCTCCCGCGTGCGCTGCGCCACCGTATACGAGAGCACGCCGTACAGCCCCACGCCCGCGAGCAGCGTGGCGAGCAGCGCGAACGCCGCCGACAGGATGCTGATCATGCGGTCGAGGAAGACGTTCTCGCGGATCTGCTGCGGCATCGTCTTCAGCTGCTCCACCGGGACCGTGCCGTCGATGCGTTTCACGACGGCGCGAATCGAGCCCAGGATCTGTTCCGGCGGCAGCGACGACTTCACGTAGAAGTTCAGGTCACCGATCCGGTCGCCCTGGCGCCACGGCGTGTAGAACACGGGCGGGATGGTGTCCTTCACGGACGAGTAGCGGATATCGGGGATGAGCCCCACGATCTGGATGTCGAGCGTGTCGCGATCGGAATCGGAGCTCATGAACTTGCCGACGGCGTCACGGCCGAGCTTGAACTTGCGGGCGAACGTCTCGTTGACGATCGCGACCTTGGAGGAGCCCCTGCTGTCGGACAGCGTGAACTCGCGGCCCGCCAGCAGCGGAACGCCCAGCGTCGCGAAGTAGCCGGCACCAACACTGTTGAAGCGTGAATTGTTGTCGACATCAGGCCCCTTGGGAAATCCCTGCACGAGCACGGAGTTGCCCCAGTTCGAGCCGGCGAGCAGCGGCACGCGCGAGGATGTCACACCCGTCACGCCCGGGATCGACGCCAGCTCCTCCTCCACGCGCGCGAGATACACGGCCGAGCGCACCGTGTCATACCCCGCGAGCGACGGTGACAGGGCAAACGTGGCGAAGTGGTCCACCTTCACGCCAAGGTCCACACGACTGACGTTGAACAGGCTCTTGAGGAAGAGCCCCGCCGACACCAGCAGCGCCATCGAGAGCGTGATCTGCGCGGTAACCAGCGTCGCACGGAACCGGGCTGCGGCCTTCCCACCAGTGAGCTGACCGGCGCCGGCACGGATCACCGAGATCAGATCACTGCGCGTGCTGTGCAGCGCGGGAAACATGCCGAACACGACGCCGGTGGCCAGCGACAATCCGGCCGCGAACCAGACGACACTCGGCTGCAACTCGAAGTGCAGCGTCGCGATGGCATCGGCCGGCATCAGCGCGCCGATGGCGGACAGGGTCCACTGCGCCACGAACAGGCTCGCGAGACCACCGAGCAGCGCGAGGAGGATGGATTCGGTGAGCAGCAGTGACAGCAGCTGCTGGCGGCTCGCCCCGAGCGCCAGTCGCACCCCCATCTCCGCGGCGCGACCTGCACCGCGCGCGAGCAGGAGATTGGCAATGTTGGCACAGGCGATGAGCAACACCACGCCGGTCACGCCGAAGAGCAGGAAGAGAGGCGTCTTCGCCTCGCGATGCACTGAACTCTGCCCACGTGCACCAGGCAGGACGGTCAGCTTCTTCGCGCGAAACTGTTTCATGGTCTGGTCGCTCATCCCCTTCTGCAACGGCGCATCGGCGTCGTTCACGACGGAGTGGTACACTCCATTCAGCGCCGCGTCTGCCTGCGGGATCGCAACGCCCGGCTTCAGGCGTCCGAAGAGGTACAGCCAGTATGCGTCGCGGCGCTGGAAGAGATTGGAGCGACCGCCGGGTGACACGCTCGAGGACATGGTCAATGGGACGTAGACGGCAGGGCGAACGCCCAGCGTCGTTCCATTGAATCCCTGCGGTGTCACACCCACGATCGTGTACGAGCGACCATTCATCACGATGGTGCGGCCCACTGCCCTGGGGTCGCTGCCGAGTCGGTCGACCCAGAACTCGTGGCCCACCACCACGATGAAGTTGGCGTCAGGCACCTGATCGTCCGCCACGGTGAACAAGCGGCCGAGTGCAGGGCGCAGCCGAAGCGTCGGGAAGTACGACCCGGACACGAGCAGGCCGGCGCCCGTCGTCGGCTCGTTGTTCACCGACAGGCTGGCACCGAACATCGTGTGGGCGGCGATGCCCGCCAGCGAAGTCTGGAGCCGCTCGAGGTCGCGGAACATGGCATAACTGAACACCTCGTCGCAGTCGCCGGCCTGCCCACAGTTCTGCATGCCCGGCTTCGGTCCCGGCGCGCCGAGATTGACCAGCGCGTTCGCGTCGGGGACTGGCAGCGGGCTGAGGAGGATCTGGTCGAAGAGCGAGTAGATGGCCGAGTTGGCGCCGATCCCCAGAGCCAGCGAGAGGACGGCGATCGCGGTCACGAACGGCGTCTTGAGCAGCATGCGCGCTGCAAGCGTGAGGTTGTGCATCGGCAGGCGGACTGAGGGGGGCCTTCTCCGCGACGTCGGCCGCGGTACCACAGCGGTCTGTCACGGATGGGCAGCGATCAGTTGCCTACTGGTCCATGCCTGCGGGAGTTTCAGCCGGTCGACGATGCGCCCGCGGGCGGCCGGTTCACCCCTATTTCCACGGTGCCCGCACCGCGTCCATCGGCATCGTCCGCTTCGCCTCACAGACCATCGCCTCGACATCGCGCATCAGGTTCGCGTTCTCGATCACGATGCCATCCTTGATCGTATGGACGATACCCCGCGTGCGCATCAGCGCTCCATCGGGCGCGCGGACGAGATCGCCGAAGGCGTAGAGCAACTTGAGGTTGGCCGCCGGATTGCCATCGACCAGCAGCAGGTCGGCGGCGTAGCCTGGTCGCACGAGTCCCGTCTTCTGCACCCCGAGCGTATTCGCGCTCGAGAGCGTGGCCGCCTTGAGCACCTCCAGGTTGTGCATCCCCGTCTCGCGCATCAGCTGCGCCTCGCGCACGGTCGAGAAGCCAGGCGTTGCCCAGATATAGGAATCGTCAGTACCGAATGCGACGCGCCCGCCCTTGGAATTGAAGGCGTAGATCAGGTCACCCCACAGCCGGTACGCCTGCGTCCAGGTGTATTCGTCGTCGGACGTCCAGTCGGCGTGATAGGCGCCATGGTTGTCGGGGTTCGGCACGTTCCAGTTCCAGAGCGCCGGATGCGTGTACTTCTCGTGCCACGGCAGGCTCATCGCACGAACGGCATCCCGGTTGGCTTCATACACCACACGCGTCGGGAGCATGGTGACGCCGCACTTCACCAGTGAGTCGGCGACAGCACCGAGCAGCCGGGCGCGATCGGCTTCGAGCCACACCTTGCCGGCATAACGAAAGCGCTGCGTTTCGTTGCCGAAGCCGTACTCGGGACCAAAATTCTGGACGGTGCCCGGCAACGCCGACTCGGCGTATCCGTAGTGGTGCTCGATCATCGTCACGCCGGCACAGGCGGCCTGCACGGCGTTCACGACAGCGATGGTACTGGGCGGGATGTGAAAGCTCGTGATCATCCCGTTCGCCTTGCCGGCGCTCGCGATCGCACGCACGAGATCCGCGCTCCATCCGTTCTGGTCCATCGAGATGACGTGGATCCCGCGCGCGGCCATCCCCTTCGCCACCTCGGGCGCACGGGCGGGATCGTCGATCTCGGCACGGGTGAACTTCGTCCCGCCACCCCAGCTCACGAGCGGGTACAGCCGCGGCGCGAGGATGCGGTTCTGCCGCGACAATTCCGCCTGCGTGAGCGCGCTGTCCACGCCGCGGTCGCTGGCCGGCACCATCGTCGTCACACCCATCGCGAGCTTCAGGTAATACACGTACGACAGCGGCATGGGCTGCGTGCGGATGTGCGTGTGCAGGTCGAACATGCCCGGCATGACGTACATGCCGGCAGCCTCGATCACGCGGTCGCCCGTCGGGCGGTCGGTCCGGCCACGCCGCGCGGCCGTGACCGGGTCGAAGGCGATCATCTCCGTGATCGTGTTCCCCTCGATCACGATGTCGTACGGGCCAGCCGGCGGACCGCCGTGGCCGGGAATGACCATCGCACCGCGGATCACGAGACGCTTGTATGGCCCGGCAGCAAGGTCGCCGAAGCTGACGGGCGCCGCGACAGATGCGGCGGGCGCCGACTGTGCCCGCGCGGCGGGTGCGGCGACGACACCCGACGACAGCACGGCCAGCACGGCGAGCCGGGAGAACGCGGAACGCGGGAAGCATCCGGCGAGGACGGGCATGGTCAGCGGGTTGGAGTGCAGTGTGAAGTGCGCTGTCCCGCAAACGGACAGCGACGCACCGGCGTTGTCGAATGCGAGACTGATGACGGCTCGCGCACCGTGTTACCGCGGCGCCCCGGCCGCCGGCGCCGCATCATTCGCCATCCACCACTGCTTCGGCAGCGGTCTCGCCCGCGGCCAGACCTCGGCCAGTGAACTTCCCTCGTACAGCCGTCCGTTCTTCATCACCCAGTGAATCGTGTTGGTGTTGCGAATGTCGTCGAGCGGGTTGGCGTCGAGGATCATCAGGTCCGCCAGCTTGCCGACCTCGACCGAGCCAAGGTTGGCCTGCAAGCCGATGGCCTCCGCACCGAAGATCGTGCCGACCCGCAGGACATCCATCGGCTTCATGCCGCCGCTGGCGATGGACCAGAGCTCCCAGTGCACGCCAAGCCCCTGCAGCTGGCCGTGGCCACCCAGCCCGACGCGTCCGCCAGCTTCCACGACCTTCTTCGCCTGCTCGGCGAACAGGCGATACGAATACTCACTCTCGCGGAACCACTGCGGACGGCGGAGGCCGCGGCGCTCGAGTTCAGAGAATGGTGTGAAGTGCATGAGCTTCGCGTCAGCCAGAATGTCGTGATGTTCGTACCACCAGTTCTCGGCCCATGGGCCGCCGTACTGCACCAGCAGCGTCGGCGTCCACGTCGTCCCGCTCTGCGCGAAGAGACTCACGGCGTCGCGATACATGGGTGCGATGGGCAGCGTGTGCTCGATGCCGGCGTAGCCATCCATCGCCTCGGTCATGTTCTTCTTGAAGTCGAGGCCACCTTCCAGCGTCGGAGTGATCCGCTGCTCCTTCGCGGCCATCGCAATCCACTGCCGCTGGCGTCGATCGCCCGCCATGTACTGCTTGATGGTCTCCGTCAGGTAGAACTCCGAGTAGCGACGCATGACTTCCTTCGCGTCGTCGGCACTGCTGACGTCATCCTGGATGAAGATGCCGGGGCCGGTGGTGTAGATGCGCGGGCCGATGATCTGGCCCACATCCACCGCATCACCGTAGGAGATGACGTCACTGGTGGATGTCTGTGGGTCGCGCGTGGTGGTCACGCCGTACGCGAGATTCACCGTGTACATGTAAGGCTGCGGCGAGTGTACCCCCCACTGCGGCCACATGTGTGCGTGGATGTCCACGAGGCCCGGCATGATGGTCTTGCCGGTGACGTCGATCACCGTCGCACCCGTCGGCACGGGTACACTGCCCTGCTCTCCCACACCAACGATGCGGTTGTTGGTGACGACCACGTCACCCTTCGCGATCACCAGATCGCCCTTCATCGTGATGATGCGCGCGCCGCGCAGGACGACGCTGCCGATTGGCCGGTCCTTCGGCGCAACGATCGCGACATCCGTCCGCATCGCCTCGTAGACGGGCGTGTTCGGCCCAGCGTTCGCACCGGCGCCACGGCCGTCGCCGCGCGACGGTGGCGCCTTGGACGCGGAATCTGCGGCGAGCGAATCGGCGCGCGCCAGATCGTACTGGAAGAAGCTGCGGCCCAGGGAGTAGAAGACGGCCCTGGAGTCGGCACCCCAGCCCATCCAGTCACCGCCGATTCGTGACAGTCGCCGGAACGGCACGGCGCCGCCGGTGGGCTGCTGCACCGAGATCGAGGGCGTGGTGCCGCCCGTCATGGGGAGCGGGACGACGAAGACGCGATTGTTCACCAGCGCCAGCACGCGATTACCGTCTGGTGACGCCTGCAGTTCGCTCGCCTGCGTCGGCTGCGCATTCGGCCCGGCGTTCGGCTGCTGGAAGCCGGTGACCTTGAGATGCGCCTTGCGATCGGTGCCGTCCCACCGGAGTGACACGAGGCCCTCGGGGGCTTCGTAGAACCAGATCCGTGTCGAGTCGCTCGTGAAGTGCGGCCGGCCGGCATTCGTGAGCGACGTGATGAACGTGCTGGCACCACCTGCTGCGGGAATCCAGACCAGATCGGTGATCGCGAGATTCGGATTGATCTCGTCGTTGACGATCGCGCGCTGCGTCCGTGCCGCACGTGCCGCCACGATGCGCGACCCGTTCGGCGCGTACATGATGTCGTCGTAGAACGCCGTCTGCGTCGTCAGCTTCTCCGGCCGTCCGCCGGCCGCGGGAATCCGCCAGATGTCGCCGCCATCCTCCGTCCAGCTGACGTAGGCGATGTACTTCCCGTCCGGTGACCAGACGGGCATGTGTTCGCCGTCGCTCGACGTGGTGAGGCGCTTCGGCGTCCCGTTCGGCAGGTCCATCGCCCAGAGCCGGTCCAGCGCAGAGAACACCAGGCGCTTGCCGTCCGGACTCGGTCGTGGACCGCGGATCTGGCGCACCGTGAGCAGCGTGTCGTTGATCGGGTACTCGAACTTCACGAGTTCACCAATCAGCTGATCGACCTCGGCGGTGAACGGAATCTGCGTCTGCTTCCCCGTGGCAATGTCGAGGCTCCAGATCCTGCCGTGATGCGCGAGCACGATCGCCCTGGAGTCACTGGTCCACGAATAGCCCGGCAGCAGGTCACGCGAACCACGCGATTCGATGTCGTCGCGCTGGATGTCATGCGACAGCCAGCGCTCATCACCCGATGACAGCTCGCGGAGCTTGAGGCCAGTGACCGCCATCTGCCGCGACGCATAGGCCAGCCACTTGCCGTCGGGTGAAATGGCGGGGCGAAAGGCGGTGCCGAGGTTGAGGGTGCGCGTGGCAAGCCGTCCGGTCTGCCGGTCGTACATCACGACCTGCGTCGTCCCCATCATCTGGTTGTAGCCGGCGGGGCCGGTGCGTGCGCCGGCGTAGATGTAGCGACCATCCGGCGAGACGGAGGCACCCATGAAGTTCACCGGTGCCGGTCCACCGCCCGGGCCAGCGCCGGGTGTCGGCGGTGGCGTGGCGCCGGTGAGGCGCAACCCGCTCCCGCCGCCCACGTGGTACAGCCAGAGATCGTTGCTTTTCGAGACGACGACGTACTGACCGTCGGGTGTGAAGTCGGGTGAGATGAAGGCCTGACCCGGGCCGCGCGTCAGCGGCCGAAGGTTCTTGCCGTCGGGATTGACGAGATAGAGGTTCTCGCTGCCCGACCGGTCGCTGACGAAGACGATCGACTTGCCATCGGGCGAGAATCGTGGCTGGCCGTCGAAGCCGGAACCACTCGTGATGCGCGTCGCCGCGCCACCCGTGGCGGGGATCGTGTAGAGATCGCCGAGGATGTCGAAAACGATGGTTCGGCCATCGGGAGCGAGGTCGAGCGACATCCACGTCCCTTCATCCGTGGTGAACCTGAGCGCACGGGTCGGGATCAGGGGGAGGTCTGACTCCGGCGCGGTCCGCCGTGTGGAGTCGGTGGCCCCCTGGGCTGTGGCGGTCGTGCTGGCGAACGCGACGAGGCACAGCGCGACGGCGCAGCGGAGGGGACGCGCGAAAACCATGGTAGCTCCAGATCGGTGAGTCCCAGCGGGGGGCGTACGGCCTGCGCACAGCGGCAGCAGGAGATCTTCGCGCGGGGGGCCGTGATCGTCAATCACCGATCAAGGGGTCGATCAAGGGGTCAGAGTCCTTGACCTCCCGAGAGGACAAGGGGTCTGGTCAAGGGGTCAGAGTCCTTGACCTCCTGAGCGGCCAAGGGGTCAGAGTCCTTGACCTCCTGCGTGGTCAAGGACTCTGACCCCTTGATCGATCGTCAAGGACTCTGACCCCTTGATCGGACCCCTTGATCCGATCGTCAAGGACTCTGACCCCTTGATCCGATCCGTTGCCCCCGTGATCGTCGACCCCGTGCCTCCCTCTCGCACGCGGCTGTCGTCGTGCCCGCTGCCGACCGACGGCCGCACGGGCAGGCGTTACCTTCTCTCGCGACGGCGCCCTCACGCTGGGCTGGTCTGCCTGAGGGACCGCAGTCAATTCCGTTGCGGGAGCATCGGCACCATCGTGGTGCGGCGACCAACACGAGCGGTGTCCCCACCATTCCCTGTCACGCCCCCAGCGGCGCACCGTTGCGTGGCACACGACCGGAGGACACGATGGGAAAGAAGAAGAAATCGAAGAAAGGCGCGAAGTCGTCGAAACCCGCCAGCACCGCGGCGCCCGACGCACACGACCACATCGGCAAGGGCGAGTATCACGATCGCCTCGCGGCACTCGAGTTCGAGCTCAACGACGTTGCCCGCTGGCTGCAGGCCACCGGCAAGCGCCTGATGGTCGTGATCGAGGGACGTGACACCGCCGGCAAGGGTGGCGTCGTGTCGGCCATCGCGGGCACGCTCAACCCGCGGCAGTGCCGAACCGTCGCCCTGCCCAGGCCAACTGAACGTGAACGCACGCAGTGGTACTTCCAGCGTTATGTGCAGCACTTGCCCGCCGCCGGCGAAGTGGTGCTCTTCGACCGCAGTTGGTACAATCGTGCCGGTGTCGAGCGGGTGATGGGTTTCTGCACCGAAGAGGAGACGGACGTCTTTCTGCGGCAGGCACCAGCCTTCGAGCAGATGCTCGTCGACGACGGGATTCTCCTGTTCAAGTACTGGCTGACGGTGGATCAGGCACAGCAGGAAGAGCGCATCGCCGAGCGTCGCGCCGACCCGCTCAAGCGATGGAAGCTCAGCCCCGTCGACCTTCAGGCTCGCGCGAAGTATGCCGACTACGGACGGGCTCGCAACACGATGCTGGCCGCCACGCACACGCCGTTCGCGCCGTGGACCCTCGTCAACTTCAATGATCAGCATCGTGGCCGGCTAGCGCTGATCCGCCACCTCCTCGACGGCATTCCCGAGCACAAGGTGCCGGAGCCACTGCTCGACATCCCGCCACTGGGCCACACGCCGCTGACCGAACGACTGAAGAAGCCGTTCACGCCGATCTGACAGGCCAATCGAGATACGGCCATCGTTCGCCAGTCGCCGCGGCACGCGACCCGTCGGATCGGGGCCGTCTGTGGTCGCCGGCCGCCAGCCCGTGATCGCGACGCGAGCTACTGCCATCCGTAGCGCCGGATGTAGACACGCTTCACCAGCGTGGTCAGCGTGGCATAACCCAGCAGGATGCCGGCCAACCAGGCGAAGTACGCTCCCGGCAGGGCCTGAAGACCGAAATAGCTCGCCAGTGCGCCGTGGGGCAGCCAGAGCCCGAAGAGCATGATCGACAGCGTCATCACCATCAACGGTGCCGCCGCACGACTCTGCACGAAGGGCAGTCTGGGAGTGCGCAGCATGTGCACCACCAGTGTCTGCGTGAGCAGGCCGACCACGAACCAGCCCGACTGGAACAGCGTCTGCCGCGCCAGACTGTTGGCACCAAACACCCACCACATCACCGCAAACGTCGTGATGTCGAACAGGGAGCTGATCGGCCCGAAGACGATCATGAAGCGACGGATGCCGGACGGGTTCCACTGCAGCGGCCTGGCCACCAGCTCGGGGTCGACGTTGTCGAACGGAATGCCGGTCTGACTGATGTCGTAGAGCAGATTCTGCACCAGCAGCTGCAGCGGCAGCATCGGCAGGAACGGCAGGAACGCGCTGGCCACGAGGACGCTCAGCACATTGCCGAAATTCGAGCTGGCCGTCATGCGGATGTACTTCAGCATGTTGCAGAAGGTGGTGCGGCCCTCCACCACGCCGTCGTCCAGCACGAGCAGACTCTTTTCGAGCAGGATGATGTCGGCCGCCTCCTTGGCGATGTCGACCGCGCTGTCCACCGAGATGCCGATGTCGGCCGCGCGCAGCGCCGGCGCGTCGTTGATGCCGTCCCCCATGAAGCCGACCACATGGCCACTCGCGCGCAGGGCCCGCACGATCCGCTCCTTCTGCAGCGGCGTGAGCTTGGCAAAGATGCTGTGCGCCTCGGCGGCGATCGCAAGCGCGGCATCGGTGAGCGCGTCCACCTGCGCGCCCATCATCACGGACGTCGCTCCTGACCCGGGCAGCCCGACCTCACGACAGACGTGCGCCGTGACCAGGTCGTTATCGCCGGTCAGGACCTTCACGGTGATGCCGTGCGCCGCCAGTCGCTGCAATGCCGGCCCGGCAGATTCCTTCGGCGGATCGAGGAACGCGATGTAGCCGATCAGGGTCAGCCCCGCCTCGTCGGCCACCGAGTAGACGGTCTGGTCAGGCGGCAGCGTCCTGACCGCGACCGCCACCACACGCAGCCCCTCGGCATTGAACCCGGCCGTCACCGACCGTGTGTGCGCCAGCAACGCCGCGTCCAGCGGCAGCGTCGGCATCGCGCGCTCGCCATCCAGGCTCGCGTCAACCGGCTCCTGCGTGCGCACGTGGGTGCAGATGGCCAGCACCTCCTCGACCGCGCCCTTGCAGACCAGTTCGTGGTGCTGCTCCTCGCCGCCGAGCAGCGTCGCCACCACCACCGACATGCGCCGGCGCTCGAAGTCGAAGGGGATCTCGTCGATCTTGCGGTAGGCCTCCTTCAACTGCAGTTCGGCTGGCTTCTCGACGTGTTCGAGCACGGCACGGTCCAGCAGATTCTTCAGGCCGGTCTGATAGAAGCTGTTCAGGTACGCGAAGTTGAGCACTTCGTCGGTGTCCTGCCCGTACGCGTCGGCGTGTCGGGCCAGCGCGATCTTGTCTTCCGTCAACGTGCCGGTCTTGTCGGTGCACAGGATGTCCATCGCACCGAAGTTCTGGATCGCGTCCAGCCGCTTCACCACGACCTTCTTGCGCGACAGCAGCACGGCGCCCTTGGCCAGTGTGCTGGTGACGATCATCGGCAGCATCTCCGGCGTCAGCCCGACGGCCACCGACAGCGCGAACACGAAGGCCTGCAGCCAGTCACGCTTCGTGACACCGTTGACCAGGAAGACGATCGGCACCATGACGGCGGCAAAGCGGATCAGCAGCCAGCTGACACTGTTGACGCCGGCCTGAAACGCGTTCGGTGCGCTCTCGGTGGCGGTGGCGTGCGCCGCGAGCGTGCCGAAGTAGCTGCGGCCACCGGTGGCGAGCACCAGCGCCGTGGCCGTGCCCGAGACGACCGTGGTTCCCATGAAGACGAGGTTGCGCTGCTCGAGTGGGCCGGTGCCCGCCGGCGTACCGGGCGCGCTGCCTTCCACGAACTTCTCGACCGGCATCGACTCGCCGGTCATCGCGGATTGGGCGATGAAGAGATCGCGCGCCTGGAGCACGCGGCAGTCGCCGGGGATCATGTCGCCCGCCGACAACCGGACGATGTCGCCGGCCACGAGCTCACGCAGCGCGATCTCCTGTGGGGCACCTGGCAGACTCGCGGTAACCGACGAGCCAGCGGCGCGGCGGATCACGGAGGCGGTGTTGCTCACCATGGCACGCAGGCTCTCGGCGGCGCGGTGCGAGCGCCCTTCCTGCACGAACCGAATGCCGGTGCTCAGCGCCACCATGACGCCGATCACGACCGTGGCCTTCGCATCGGCGCTGAACCAGGAGAGCGCGGCCAGCGCCGTCAACAAGAGGTTGAACGGATTCAGGTAGCATCGCCACAGGTGCCGCCACGCACCGAGCGGTGGCTCATGCTGGATCTCGTTTGGGCCATCGCGGAGCAGGCGCTGGGCGGCGTCGGCGGCATCCAGTCCGTCGGCTCGTGACGCGAGCAACGCCAGCGCCGCCGCGGGGTCACCGGCGGCGGCAGCGAGCAGGTCCGGGGCCACGGGGCCATGGGGCAGGTGCGACACCGTGCCCGGCACTGGCCGACGCTCGAAGTGTCGCCGCACATGTCGGCGACGCAGGAAGGTTGTGAACCACTCGGAAAGCACCCTGCGCATGCCACCCGCCCGTGATCTGGGGGTCACACCACCACCGGTCGTGACGATGCGCCCTGCGCGCAGCATCCCGCATCCGTCGATGACACGCTAATGCATGTCCCGCACTCGGCGAACGGCAAACCGCGGGCATGACCCTGTGGGGGAGTCACGCACCGTCTGGCGAGCGTTCAGCGGCTGGGCCACGCAGGTCCGTCGGACCCGCAGGGGGAACTCCCCGCAGGTTCGCGCCTAGGTTGCCATGACGCGTGGCGTCGTTGTTCTGCCTGCCCGCACCCTCCATGAGGACCAGATGACCCCGGACCATTCGACCCGCTGGAGCGCAACCGCACCCGAGCTGGCGCACACACTCACGGACGCGCGACGGCAGCTGCACCTGGCCGTGCAGTTCGGCGCCACCTTCGGCATTTCATACCTGCCGCACGAGGCCGATGACGGCCACACGAACCTCGGGTGGGACGGCGCGACCGATGCGCTCGTTTCGCATCCCGCGGCGGGCACTCGCGGGTCGGTGGCCGTCGGGGTGCGCGTCCATGACCTCGCGCTGGTCGTCACGCGCGACGGCACGCTCGTGCACGCGGTGCCGCTCGACGGGCTCACACTCGTGCATGCCACTGACCGACTGCGCGCGGCGCTGGCGGACGAGGGGCTCGACCCGGCGCGACTCTCGCTCGAGCGACACTACGAAATTCCTCACCACCCCGTCTCCGACGGCGCACCGTTCAGCGTGGGCGACGGTCGGGCGCTCGGCGAGCTGGCGCATTGGTTCAGCAACGCCGCGGTGGCCCTGAGCGACGTGGCCGCCACCATGCCCGACGCGTCATCGGTTCGGCTGTGGCCCCACCACTTCGACATCGCCACGCTGGTGCGCTATGGTGGCACGGCGTCCACCGGAGCCGGGCTCGTGGGCGGTGACACGTATTACGACGAGCCGTACCTGTACGTGAATGCGTACCCGCGGCCGCGCGCTGAGCAGCTCACGGCAACGCTCGCGGGCCGAGGGCACTGGCACACGCACGAGTGGATCGGTGCGGTGTTACCTGGCTCGCGCGTGCGCGGGGACGCCGCCGCGCAGTCGGCGCAGGTTCACGCCTTCCTTGCATCCGCCCTCGCAGCCTGCCGGGGCCTCGTGGGCGGGTAGGACGTCAGACTACGGCGCGGCCGGTCCCGCGTCCTCACCAAGCTCTGCGAGGACGAGACGGTGGGCCTTCCGCCCGCCGCGTTCCATCGTGTGGGGCGCCGTCTCGTGGTCGAGCAGCAGCTGCGCGTGGTCCACGGCCCGCGCCATCAGTGCGCGGGCGCCATCGCGCAGCTCCGCACTGTGTTTCACCACCTCGATGTTGTTCTCCATGTCCTCGGCGGTCCATCCGCGCGAGTGGGCGATGTAGGGAAACTGGGGGAAATGACAGCCGATCTCGCCGAAGAAGCCGAGCAGCTGGCCCGCCACACCCTGCACGTTGTCCTGACCGCCGGTGATGATGAACGCGGCCACCTTGTTCCGCAGCAGCACGCGATTGGCGATCGTCACCTGATTCTGGACGCAGTTCATGCGCTCGACCATCCGGTAGTAGAGCGATCCGGCCGCACCCCAGCGAATCGGAGTGGCGACCATGATGACGTCGGCCCAGTGCACCATGGCCTCGTACACGCGGTCCATCTGGTCGGTGGGGTCCATCTGGGTGATGGAGCACGGCCAGGTGCAGGCGTGGGCGCTCTTGGAGTAGTAGCCCTCGCACGGGCGAAAACTGAGCTCCGCGAGGCGGATCGTCTTCGCCTCGGCACCCAGCCGCGTGGCCTCGGTGATCGCGATCTCGAGCAGGGCATCGCTGGTGGAATACCGTGGGTAGGCCACGTCCATGTTGGTGGTCGAGATGCCGACGACGCGCACCGGCCCAGGCGCGCGCTCGACCTTGCGCGCGAGCGGGTGCGGCGGATGGTCGCCGCGTGATCGCTTCGTCACGGGCGCGTCGGAGGCCAGCAATCGCCCTCCCTCGACGCGCACATCGTAGCGCGGAACCCCGTCCTGCTCGTATCCCGGCTCGCCCTTGCCCGTGCGGCAGTGATACTTCCAGTGGTGCCACGGGCAGACGACGTACTCGCCGTCGAGTCGGCCACCAGCCAGCGGTCCGCCAGCGTGATTGCACACCCCGCTCAGCACACCGAACTGCCCGGCCTGATGGGTCACGACGACCTTCAGCCGTCCGATCATGGCCGCCGTGAGCGGTGCGCGCGTGAACTCCTCGACGGGACCGAGGTCATGCCACATGGAATCTCTCCGCGCGATGGAAACAGACACCCTGCCGATTTCCATAATGCCATGCGGCCCATGTGTTGTCACGGGCTGCGCCGTGCGCGGCACGTCGTCAGATCGGTGTGCGTGCCGACGTCACGGGAATGGTCAGCAACGCTAGCGTCGCAGCGATGCGGCGAGAATCAACCCGTTCAGACCCGCCAGCAGCGCGGCCGGGACCATGAGCCCCGCGGCATCGCGCTGCCGGACGCGGATCGCCACGGCGGCCAGCATCAGGAGCGCGAGTCCGCCAGACGCGAGGCGCAACGCGGGTGGCCACCAGATCCCGACGAAGAGTCCGACGGCGCCCAGCAACTCGAGCGCACCGGTGAGAACACGCAGGCGGTCGAGGCCGAAGCGACCGAACTCGCGCCGCATGCCGGGCCCCACGAAGCAACTGACGCCCGACGTCATGAAGAGCACGCTCGACACCACGGCGAGCCACATCCAGAGCGTCACCTAGACGGTGCCCCTCGCCAGTTGCGCGATGAGGAGAGACAGGCCGAGGAGCACGAATGACGGGACGTACTTCACGAGCGCGTGCCGCGCGCGGAAATGGAAGATCTGGGCCGCCACCATGAACGCCGCCATCAGCAGCGCGGGCACCACCGCCGGCACCGGCCAGAAGACTGCCGCCAGCAGGAGCGTCGCCAGCATGATCTTCGACGAGCCCACCATTGCGCGAATCGTATTGCTCAGACGGTACTCGCCGAACTCGCGGGCGACCTGCTCGACGCGAAAGGTCCACACGTAGAGCACCGAGCACGCAACGATGACTTGGGATGTGACCAGCAATGGCGTGCCCACAGAGACTCCGTGAAGAGGAAGGTCGATGCGCTAGAACGCGCCGCGGCGTGAAATCGGTCCGTCCGGAAAGCACCAGCTTGACGGAACGTGTACTATGCGTCATAGTACACCACATGCTCCCATTCGACGTGACCCTTGCCTCCGGCGAGTCGCCGTACCGGCAGGTCGTGTACGCCGCGACCAAGGCGATCCTGAGCGGCGTCATGGCGCCGGGGGATGCCTTTCCGTCGGTGCGGGAGCTGAGTCAGGCACTGAAGATCAATCCGAACACCGCCCAGAAAGTCGTGGCCGAACTCGTCAGGGACGGGCTGCTGGCCGTGCATCCGGGGGTTGGGACCATCGTCATCTCCGCTCCATCCGGCGGCTCAGCCGAGCGCGAGCGGCTGCTGGACGGCGGCGTCGAGCAGCTCGTGGTCGAGGCGCGGCGGCTGGGCCTGTCGCACGACGACCTGCAGCACGCCGTCGCCGCCCGCTGGCACGCCCTGTTCGGCACCCTCGGCGTCGCCCCGACGGACCCACAGATCACTCCACCGCCCACGCGAGGCCGTCGATGAATGCGATCGAGGTGCAGGACCTCTCCTACCGCTACCGCCGCACTGTGGATGCGCTGCACGGCATCACGATGACGGTGACGGCAGGTGCGATCCATGGCCTGATCGGCCCCAACGGCGCCGGCAAGTCCACCCTCCTCCAGTGCTGCGCCGGGCTGCGGTACGCCACCACCGGACGCGTTCTCCTCTCCGGCCACGACGCCCGACGCGTGGACCCGATCTCCACCCACGCACTCGGCTATCTCTCCGAAGCGATCAGGCTGCCGCCGAAGATGACCCTCGCACAGGTCGAGCGATTCATCGCGCCACTGCACCCGCGCTGGGATGCAGCACTCGCTGCATCGCTGCGGACGAGCTTCGGGCTGGACGCCTCGCGCACGTGCGGCACGCTCTCGCGTGGTGAGCACATGAAGGCCGCGATGCTCTGCGCCCTCGCTCCGCGCCCCACGCTCCTGCTCATGGACGAGCCCTTCACCGGCATGGACGTGCTGGTGAAGGACGAGATCGTGCGCGGCCTGCTCGCGGGCGCTCTCGAGACGGGTACGACGATCCTGATCGCCTCGCACGATCTGGCGGAGTTGGAGACGATCATCGATCACGTCACCATCCTCGGTCGTGGCCGGCTGCTGGCGAGCGGTGCGATGGAGGCGTTGCGCGAGCGATATCGCCGCGTGACGGTGGTCGCCGGTCCCGCTGCGATCGGCGCGCCGGTGACGGAGGCGTCGTGGATGGGTGTGGAGCGCGCCGGCCGCCGCCTCTCGTTCATGGCCGACGCGACGCACACGTCGCTGCGTGCCGAGGTGATGCAGCAGCGGTTTCCCGATGCGGAGCAGATCACGATTGAAGAGCCGTCGCTGCGGGAGCTGTTCGCCACGCTGGCTCGCGATGCGGAGCGTCACACTGCACTGGAGACATCCGCATGACATGGTCGGCGCAGGTGTGGCACGTGTTCCGGAAGGACCTGGTCACCAGGTGGACGGGGATCCTGTTCTTTGCCGTGATGCTGCTGGTGTCCATGACTGACGTCGTCAGTGCGGTCGAGACGCCGTGGGCCGCGTTCTCGAGCATCGCGCTGCCCGGTGCGTTCGCGGGGATCGTCATCGGCGCGATCGCTACCGATCAGCCGGCGCGCAGCGACGTGTTCTGGGCGACGCAGCCGTTGCGCCCTGACGCCGTCGCCACCGCCAAGCTGCTGTATGTGCTACTGATCGTGCTGATCGCGATGACGTCCACGGTCGTCGCCCTGCGCTATTTTCACGTCGGGACGGCGGCGCTGATCACTGCCGTCGGCGGGCGCCTGTGGCTGGTGTTGTGCTACGCCATTCCTGTCGCGCACCTCGCCACCATCTCGATCGATCGACTCGATCCCAACGGCAGACGGGCACGAATCGTCGTGCTGATGCTGGTGTTGCTCGCGGTGGTGGTCGCGACCATCGGTCGGGCCGAGCCCGTGATGCAGGTCATCCGGGCGCTCCCCACAGCGCTGTACGTGCTCGCGTTCCTGGGTGGCGTGGCGCTGTTCGTGAGGTCGTACCAGCTTCGTGAACGATCCCCGTTCGTCAGCGGGGCGTCGATCGTCTGCTCGCTGCTGATGCTCGCGTCGATGGTCGCATCGACGACACCGGACCGGGCGGCGCCCGTTGCGGCCGCCGCTCCGGTGACGGTGGACAGCGCGTCCGTCGCATTCACGGCGCTCCGTGACAGCAACACCGGCAGCATGCGGGTCACCCTCAATCACGCAGACGTGCAGGCCGGCATGCTCTACCGCCTCGCGACCGGGACGCTGACGGTGGTGATGCGCGATGGATCGCGGATGTCCATGCTGCTTGGCAGCCGGTGGATGTCGGTTCGACCGGGCGGGCCGCGGCAGGCACCGGGCATTGCCCTCGCGGGCGCCGATTCCACGGCGCGCGCGCCGCGCGAGCCTACGGTGTTCGATGAGATCAGACTCCTCCCGCCCGCGTTCGAGCGGCTGCGGCAGGACAGCGTTTCCCGCCTGCTCCTCGACTGGACGCTGGAGACGCACCAGCTGCACGAAGTTGCGCGCTTCCCGCTCCGCGACACACTCCCGCACCGTGACAACGGCGCCGAGGTCCAGTGCATCAGCGGCGAGGCAAAAGTCGATGGGCGCGGACTGGAGATTGAGGTCAACGTCCGCTGGCTGCCGCTGGTGCTCCCCAGCAGCTGGTGGGACCGGACCGAGGCCATGGGCCGCAGCGTCTTCGCGCTGCACGACGGCAGCGCGATGACACTGACACCGCTCGTGGCCCGATCATTTCACAGCGGGAAAGGGACGCCGGACCAGTTTGGACGACGCGTGGCATCCGCTGGCTACACGCTGCGCGTCGACACCGCGTTCGGCGCGAATCCTGACACCGATCTCGCATCAGTCGCCACATCGCAGATGGTCGTGGCGGTGCCACGCCTGCGGACGACGAGGCGCTTTCATGCGGAGTTCGGCATGCCGTGAACGGCGCGGGGCGGGACTGCAGCCCTGCGGGACTGGCGGAGTGCGGGCTGCGAAACGGCTCAACTGCTGAACGCGAGACTGCTGAACGCGAGACTGCTGAATTGCCAAACTGCCAAACTGCTAAACGCTAAACTGCAAAACTGCAAAACTGCAAAACTGCAAAACGGCTGAACGCAGAACTGCTGCACGGCAGAACTGCTGCACGGCAGAACTGCAGATCGCAAAACTGAACAGCCGCAGAACTGCAGGGGCACCGTGGCGTGGGGCGAGCGGCGGCGGAGCGATCCGCATCAATTCTTGTGGGAAATGCTTTCGTTGGGCGTGCGCTCCGAGGCGCCAGTATCCAGACACACAGTGAGGCGGAGGCGAGCGTGCTGCTGTCGTCCGCTGCGCTGGGCAGTGGCGCGCTCTGCCGTGGCGCACCGTGCGGTGGCGGGTCGGGTCGGCATCAGCGCCGCTCTCGTGCGCGCCGGTATCTCGTCCCCCAGTCGCGCAGCGCCTCGATCGCCGGCAGGGCGGTCCGGCCCAGCGTCGTGATGGCATAGTCCACGTGCGGCGGCACCACCGGATGCACCGTACGTGTCAGCAACCCCACCGCCTCCAGATCTCGCAGCTGTTGGGTCAGCATCTTGTGCGAGACACCCTTGAGGTCCCGGTGCAGCTCGCCGTAGCGCCAGCTGCGCTGATTCAGGCGCCACAGAATCGGCATCTTCCACTTCCCGCCGATCACGTGCAGCGCGAGCTCCACCGGGCTCTGGAAGACCAGTCCGTCGAGCGTGAATTCCGGCATTCACTCTCCTTTTTGTAAGTATTGCCCTGAAAAGTGCATACTACCGCGACCGATTGCCGCATTCTAGGCTCACGCTGTCCGCGGGGCCACGCGCCCCGACCACCACGCGTCACCAGAGGGAGTCCGGCATGTCCGCCAACGTGAATATGAGCAGCCCCGAACGCCCCAGGCGCATCCTGCTGCTCGCAGCGAATCCGTCCGTATCGCCGACGACCGGCTGGCCGATCGGATTCTGGTGGGCCGAGCTGACGCACCCGTACTGGGCCTTCGTCGAGGCCGGTTACGACGTCGAGATTCGTAGCCCCGACGGCGGTACGTTGAGTGCCGACAGCTATTCCGATCCGCAGGACGCCAGTGGCTATTCCGCGCACGACATCCTCTCGCTCGGCTTCAAGACGTCGTCCACGCATGCAGCGCTCCTCACCGACACACCGTCGATCACCGACGTCGACGTGGAGCGGTACGATGCGATCTTCGTGACCGGTGGCCAGTCGCCGATGGTGACCTTCCGTGGCAACACCAGGCTGCAGGCGCTGGTGGCACACTTCTACGAGGCCGGAAAGGTGACGGCCCTGGTTTGCCATGGCACCTGCCTGCTGCTCGAGACACGACTGAGCACCGGCGCACTGCTCGTCGAGGGCAAGACGTGGACCGGCTTCGCCAACAGTGAGGAGCAGTTCGCTGACGCGTTCGTGGGAAAGCGCATCCAGCCGTTCTGGATCGAGGACGAGGCTCGCGCGATCGCTGGCACGAACTTCGTCGTCGATCAGCGCTTTCGCGAGTTCGCGGTGCGCGACGGTCGGCTGATCACCGGGCAGCAGCAGTACTCAGGCGCGGCGGCGGCACGGCTGGTCATCGAAACACTCGGCCGCTGAGCGCTGGTGATCGGCGGCACCGGCGCCGCTGCGGCTCCTCGTCACGATCGTGATCGAGGTTGCGCTGATGACGTGGGTCATCATGCCGCGATTGACGCGCTGGCTTGCGCGCTGGATCTATCCGCGGACCGTTCCGGCGACGTAACGTAGGACGCACGGGCCCCGCATTCCACCTTCCGATAGGCATCAGCCATCATGCACATCGCCATCATCGGTGCCGGCAAGGTCGGTACCACGCTCGGCCGGCGCTTCGGCGAAACCGGTCACGCCGTGATCTACGGCGCCCGAAATCCCGATGACCCGAAACATGAGGCGCGGCGGGAACAGCTCGACACGATCGCGAACGCGACTGCGCGGAGCGAGGTGGCGGTGCTGACGACGAGCTGGGCCGGCGCGCAGGAGGCGCTGCAGGCGGCGGGCGACCTGACGGGCAAGGTCCTCATCGATGCCACGAATCCGATTGGACCGGGCATGGTGCTGACACACGGCACCACCGACAGCGGAGCCGAACAGGTGGCGCGCTGGGCGCCGGGGGCACGCGTGGTGAAGGCGTTCAACAGCATCGGCATGGAGGTCATGGCCAACCCTGTCTTCGCAAACGGCCGCTCGGTGCTCTGGCACTGCGGTGACGAGAGCGCCGCCTGCGATGTGGCCGCGAGCCTCGCGCGCGACATCGGCTTCGACCCCATCCGCCTCGGACCGCTCGCGCGAGCGCGGGTCCTGGAACCGGCCGCGTTGCTCTGGATCACGGCCAGCGGTGTGATGGGGACGCGGGAATATTCGTGGGGTGTCCTGCGCCGCTGACGGCCATCTGGCGGCGGACACGCCAACGCGGGATCCGGAGTCGCTGCACTTGTTGTAGTCTGGCGGTGAATGCTTCGGTGACCCCGATCTGCCTCCGGACTCCAACCCTCGAGTCTTCGACGTGCTGACCACCCTCGCGCTGCTCGCCATCGTCGGCACCCCGCTCCACGCCGATCCGTACGTCCGTCAGCCCATCGACGTCCAGCACTACCACTTCGCCCTCACGCTCTCGGACTCCACGGACCGCATCGACGGGGAGGCGCGGATCCGGGTTCGCCTGCTGGCGGCGAACATGGCGCGCCTCACGCTGGACCTCGCGAGCGTCACGACCGACCGCGCGGGGCGCGGCATGCGTGTCGGCTCGGTGGGTCAGGTGGGAGGAGCGCTGGAGGGAGGAGCGCCGGAGGGCGGGCGTGTCCGGCCGCTCGTCTTCGATCATGTCGGAGATCGGCTGACGATCATGCTGCCAGCGGGCCTGGCAGCCGGCACCATGCTCGAGGTCGCAGTCGGATATGCCGGCGTTCCCGCCGATGGGCTGCAGATCAAGCCCACGCCGCATGGCGATCGCGCCTTCTTCTCCGACAACTGGCCGAACAAGGGACATCACTGGCTGCCGCTGATCGACCACATCGCCGACAAGGCGACGATGGAGATGGAGATCACCGCGCCATCACACTACCAGGTCATCTCCAACGGACTGCGCGTCGAGGAGACGGACGGCGCGAGCGGCATGCGCCGCACCATCTGGCGGGAGTCGGTGCCGATTTCGCCGTGGCTGTATGCGCTCGGTGTCGCGCACTTCGCCGTCCAGCATGTCGGGGACTACCGCGGCGTGCCGATCGAGTCGTGGGTGTTCACGCAGCAGCGCGAAGCCGGCTTCTTCGACTACGCGGTGCCGTCGAAGGACGCGCTGGCGTTCTACAGCGAGTGGGTCGGCCCCTTCTCGTACGAGAAGCTTGCCAACGTGCAGTCAAACTCGGTGAGCGGTGGCATGGAAGCCGCCTCGGCGATCTTCTACAGCGCCGGCAGCGTTGCCGGCACCCGACCGGTGCGCTGGCGGAACGTCATCATCCATGAAATCGCGCACCAGTGGTTCGGTGACGCGGTGACGGAGAGCGACTGGAACGAGGTCTGGCTGAGCGAAGGCTTCGCGACGTATTTCACGCTGCTGTTCATCGAACACGCGTACGGTCGGGACGAATTCGTGGCGGGACTGCGGGCGTCACGGAAGGCGGTCCTCGACTTCGACACCAGGACGCCGGACTACCGCGTGATCCACGCCAATCTCACCGACATGGCGCAGGTGACGACGCGCATGATCTATGAAAAGGGCGCGTGGACACTCCACATGTTGCGACAGGAGGTGGGCGACGATCGCTTCTGGGCCGGCATCCGCGACTACTACGCGCGCCACCGCGATGGCAACGCCACGACCACCGATTTCCGTCAGGCGATGGAGCGGGCATCGGGGAAGGACCTGACGGCATTCTTCACGCAGTGGCTCTACCGCGGTGGCGTGCCACGCGTGCGGGGCACCTGGTCGTGGAGCATGCAGCAGAAGCAGGTGGTGATCGAGCTCAGGCAGACGCAGGCCGGCGCGCCCTTCACCCTGCCAATCGACGTGGCGATCACCTGTGCCGATGGCGTGACGCGCATCGAACGCGTCTCACTGACGTCGGTGTCAGGACGGTTCACCATCGCGGCAGACACCGAGCCGACGTCCATCACGCTCGATCCCTCCGTGCGCACACTGATGGAGGCGACTCTCGAGCGGCGCGACTGACGCCGCATCAAGCCGCAGTTGCGCTCGTCGGGTGCGGCTTCCTGATGGGCCTGCGCATACCCACGCGGCGCCGCATGCACCGGTCTGCAGCGCGCCGCAGCACGCTCGGGGAACGTCGGGACGATGGTCAGCGACGTGGCACCGGCTCCCCCAGCTTGGCTGCCGTCCGCACGTACTCCGCGGCTGCGGAATGCGTCGCGTACCAGACGCTGCCGGCACCCTTCGCCTTGATGTGAGCCAGCAGCAGTTCGAGGGCGATGATCCGAGACCGGTGTCCCGAGATGTGCGGGTGCAGGGTCAGCAGGAACATCCCGCGTTCCTCGTAGGCCTTGTCGAACTCGTCGATCCAGACCTGCGCGACGTCGCGCGGGTTCATGTAGCTCTGCCCACGCGGGTCGAACAGCGGCGCGTCGTCCAGGATCCACTCCACCGGCAGTTCGACGATGCCGGTACGCGCCCCATTCTGCAGCAGTTCGTAGGGCCGGTCGTCCGCCATCAGCGAACTCTCGTACCGGAAGCCCATGTCGCGCAGGATGTCGAGCGTGTTCGGGCTGAAGTTCCAACTCGGTGCGCGATAGCCCGTGGGCTTCGTGCCGGTGAGTTGTGTCAGCTCGGCGACGGCCTTGGTGAGCAGTGCACGCTCGGCGGAGTCGGGGAGCGTGGAATTCAGCTCGTGAATCCAGCCATGCACCGCGAACTCGTGGCGGCCGCTCCGCTTGATCGTGTCGGCCATGTCCGGCGTCAGGGCCAGGCTCACCGACGGGATGAAGAAGCTGGCGGGAATGCGGCTCGCATCGAGCAGCCGCACGATGCGACCCAGCCCCTGTCGCGCGCCATACTGTGCCGAGGCGAGCGAGCCGACCGTCGGTTCACCGAACCGGAGCGCCACCGTCTCGTTGTCGACGTCGAAGGAAAGCAACACCGCCGCGCGCGCACCGCCCGGCCATGTCCGTGGCGTCAGGTCGCGACCGGCACGCACCGCGTTCACGACCGTGCGCACGGAGTCCATCGTCCACTTCCACCCCGGCTTGGCGGTGGTGACCGGCACAGGCTGCGCCTGGGCAGCGAGCAGGGACGGCAGGGACGCCAGCAGCACGAGTCGACGCAGCATCATGGGCTCCTTGGGCAGGTTCACGAGAATCTACCGCAGACGCCGCCGTGCTGCTGACCATGCCCATGCTGCTGCCCCTGCCCGTGCTGCTGCCCCTGCCCGTGCTACATGCCGACCATCGACATGTGTGACGACTGCGCCTGCGCCGTCGCGACGGTCACCTTCCCCATGAAGCACCGGATCGACGACGTCGAATTCGCGGCACTCAGGAGCACGTAGTGATAGACACCATTCGGGAATTCCGGTGTCGCACTCGTGATGCCGCTGCACTGGTCGAGGTCCGCCGCGGTCAGCTGCTTGCCCGTCAGATCGCGGTCGCCATAGATCGGATAGCCATCGAACGCGATGCCGATGACGTGTGATGGGCCACCAGCGACATCGACGGTGGCGGTCACGCAGGGAGGAATGGCGTGGTAGTGATACATGCCCATCGGCGTCGGGTGGCCGTTGCACACGTCGAGAAACAGCACATCCTGACCCGACGCATTCTTGACCGCGAAGTTGTTGGCCATCGCGACCGTGCTGCCGTCGCCCTCGTAGGGATTGAAGAGCGCCGCGCCGGAGATCATCACGCCGATCGTACCGAGGCTGGTGGAGGTCGGTGAGGCGGCCTTGGTGGGCGTGAGCGGGATCAGGTAGTCGTACGTCTGCGCTCGCGTCGGATCGGCGCCCGCGTACGCCGTCGCGGCACTCGGCACCCGCACCCCGGCGTTCGGCAGCGCATACTGCGCCTGCCGGGCGTGATTCGGAATGCCGTTCGACTGGTATCGCATGGCACCGTTGACGAAGGTGACGGTGACGTTGCTGCCCCATTTCGCGGCGCGTAACCCGGTCTCGTTCGACGTGGTGGCGGTGGTGGTCGGCGAGGTGGCGTCAGCGGCGGTCGTGCCATCCGAGCAGGCGAAGGTGCCGGCCAGTACCGATGACGCGAGCAGCAGGTTGCGAGAGAAGTTGGTGATCATGGAATCCGCTCCGTGTGTGGGTGGCGTGTCGTTGCGCAATTGACACCGGCGGGCGGAATGTCATTCCCGATGATCCCGGGAGCTGGTCGTCGGGTCACGACCGGGGCTCGGTGCCGTCGCGATGGGGGACGCCATGGTGATCACCGGCCGCTCGTGCCTGATCCGCCCGACTGCACACCGCGACGCCGCCCTCAGGCCACCATTGCCCGCACCGCCGCCCGCGGGCTGGTCCCGGTCCAGCGCTTGAATGCGCGCGAGAATGCGGCCGGATCAGAGAATCCGACGAGCCGTGACACGTCGTTCACCGTCACCATCCGGTTCGACAGGTGGTGCAGCGCCATCCGATGCCTGAGGTCATCGAGTATCGCCTCGAACGTGACCCGTTCGGCCTTCAGCTTCCGGTAGAGCGTTGGGCGACTCATCGCCAGATCCAGCGCGACACGATCCATGCCGACATCACCGGTGGGGAGCAGCGGCACGAGCACGGCTTCGACGCGCCCGCGGGTGGAACGCGAGCTCTCCAGCGCCTGAAGCAGCTGATCCGCGCGCGCGGTGAGGACGCCGAGCGCATAGCGCGGCGCCGTCGTGATGCGTGCGGCGAAGACCGAAGGATCGAGCAGCATGGCGTTCCGCCGGCATCCGAACGTCACCGGCACGCCAAGGACGGCCCGGCACTCCGCGGGATAGGCGGGCGCCGTCTGCGCAAAGTGCACTGCGCGCACCGCACCGGTGCCGAACGCCTTCGGAATGTTCGTCGCAAAGCGAGCAAACGTGGTTTCGGTGAGTTCAGGGAAGCGGTCGTGATGCTGCCGATTGTCGATCAGCCAGGCTCCCTCGCGCGCGACTTCAACCGGGAAATGATCCGGCCCGTCGATCCCGTCGACATCGAGAGAGATGCGGGCATATCGGTTCATCAGTTCGAACGACATGGCGACGGACTCGCAGCAACTGGCGATCATCGCGACCAGCGTGAGATCCGCACAGTTGCTGGACGCGCCGAAGTGCAGCGCGATGGCGGGATCGCCACAGAGTGAACCGGCCGCACGCATCAAGGCGATGTACCGCGGGAGCGGGATCCGGTTGAAGTGATCATCCAGGTCCGTCGCGCGGATCTGCGACCGCGCCAGCAGTGCCTCGCGCGACGCGCCCTGCGCCGCGGCGAACTCCAGCAGCCCATGCGCGAAACCGGCGGCGATCGTCGGTTCAGACATCGCGCGTCTTCACCATGTCATCTGCGATCATGTTTCTGATCCATGCGGTCATGGTTCGGGCCAGCTGGTCGGCGTAGCCTTGGGGAGGTCAGCGATCGGCGCGTCGACGCCACGTGCGGGACCTACGCGCCGGCACCCTGCCGGTTTCACGCTGGGAGCGTGCTACAGCCCGTCGTCCGGACCACACCGTCCAGCGCAATGCCAACGAGGCCATGAATGGATTCCTCTGACACGCGGGTGCTGCAACGCGAGTCTGAATCGCGCGGGACGACCGTGGGACGCCCGCTCACTGCGGCCACACGCGCCGTGCCGGGAACCGAGCGTCGGCGCGGCGACGCATCGCTGACGGCGGCAGCCCGGTTCTGGTTCGTCGTGACAGTGGTGGGGCAGCTGCTCTTCGCGTCCTACATCACCGTGCTGTATGGAGGCGGGGCCATGCGCGGCGACGTGTCGGTCCTCGATCGAGTGATGCCGAAGGGTCACGTACCGGGTGATCCGGTCGGCAATGCGACGATCATCGTTCATCTGTTTCTCGCGCTCGTGATCATGCTCGCCGGCGCGCTGCAGCTCGTGCCGTCCGTTCGTCGACGTGCGCCCGCGCTCCATCGATGGATGGGGCGGTCCTACATCACGGCGGCGCTCCTGGCGTCCTTCGGTGGGCTGTACCTGGTCTGGGTCCGCGGCACCGTTGGGGACGTCGCGCAGCACGTCGGCTCGACACTCAATGCGTCGCTGATCGTGCTCTTCGGGGTCCTTGCCTGGCGCTCGGTACGCGCCCGCGACTTCGCTGCGCACCGCAGGTGGGCGCTGCGACTGTTCCTCGTCGCGAGCGGCGTCTGGTTCTTCCGCATCGGACTGATGTTCACGCTGCTGATCTTCCAGCGGCCGGTTGGCTTCGATCCGAAAACGTTCACGGGACCATTCCTGACCTGTCTGACCTTCGCCGAGTCGTTGTTCCCGCTGATGGTGCTCGAGGGATATCTCTGGGCTCAGGAGCGAGCGACAGCGCCCGGGCGCGTGACCATGGCCATCTGCCTCGGCCTGCTCGCCAGCGCGATGGCCGTCGGTGTGTTCGCGGCGATGATTGGCATGTGGTTGCCTCACATGCGGCAATGAGGGCTCGAGAGCGTGAGGGCGTGCATCAGGTGAGCCGCGCCCCCCGACTGGCCTCGTCAGGGACGCGACGCGGTTCCTGTGGTGCCAAGCGCCTTCGGTGAGACGAACATCAGTCGCCAGAACGCCACGAGCAGCACGCCCGCGACAAGGGTCACCCCGAGCTGCAGCGGCACACCCGACGTACGCCACTCCCGGAACGATGAAAACGTGGTCGTGCACAGGAGCAGGACGTTCGCGAGCAGCAGCGGACGACCATAAATGCCGCCGATCATCGTGTGTCGCTGGTACCAGTGGAGCATGGCGAAGGCCAGCAGTGCCGAGCCAAGAATCCCGGCCAGCCAGCCGCCCGCCGGCGAGAGGGCCAGCCCAGCCATGCGCAGCACCTCGAACGGCGCAAAGAGCAGCGCGAGACCCGGCACCGCGTAGAGAAAGGCACTGGCGACGAGCAGGCGATTGGTCGGCATGACGTGAGCCCCGGTTGGTGTGCGCAGCGACGTGCCCGCTCACGGTGAACCTATGGCCGGCGGCGGCGCCCGCTGTCGGCACTGGCACCATCGGCGCGCGGTGAGCGGACGTGCGCGGGCGCGCTCACTGTCCCGTCCGCTTTTTGCCGCGAGCGGTCAACGCGCGCGCCGGACTCCTCGTCATGGCGCCGACGTATTCCGCGCGGCGGAAGCGCAACGCCGACCAGTCCTCGTCGATCGCCACCATCCGCACGGTTTCGAAGCCACCCGCCGCAAGTACGGACCAGCCGCTATCGCGATTGAACTCACACCGGTAGCGTTTGGACGACTGCTTGGGGTACGCGATCCAAACCACGGCGTCGCCCACCGCAGCACGCACGAGCGTTGCCGAGACGGCATCGAGCTCGGCCTGCGTGATGGCGAACGCGATCGCAAAGCTGACGGCGTCCTTCGTCTTCACGGCCCGCTTCAGGGCATGTCCCTCGAGCGCCGCCAGCGCGCCCTCGAACGACGCCGGGGCATTCAGCGCGAACACGGGGGACTGATCCTTCAGATTGAGCTTCGTGAACAGCCCTGCCATACCTCATGCCTCCAGTGGCGGAATTCGGTGCCGACAAGATATGCTGCGACGCCGCACCCGGTTGGGCCGGACGCACGGAACGATGAAGCGTCGTGGTCTCAGGGCCAGGCGCACGCTGCTCACCCGACTGCTGCAGGTGTCAGGGGACAGCGACGCACGCCATCGTCACCCCGACGTCGTTGAGGCGCGGAGTCCTCGCTGACGCTGTCGGATCGCCGCGTGTGCCGCTCGATCAGACCGTGCCGACGTCGCCGCCGCACGGATCTGCAGGCTGCGCCAGAGAAAGATCGGGTAGGTCACCGACGCCCCCGAGTCGAAGTACGATGCCACTCCGATCGCCTCGGCAAACTTCCCTCTCGCCAGCAGCACCTCCGCCAGCAGCAGGCGGTCGACGCCGTGGCTCGCCGACGGGACCCACGTGAGTGTCGCGCGATCCGCTTCAGGCGTCAGCGCGGTCAGGAGCCTGAGTGCAGTGATGGTATCGCCGCCAGCGAGCGCCAGTCGCGCGGCCAGGCTCCGTTCGAAGTGCAGCTGCATCGCATTGCTCGAGAGCGTCACGCGGCCGAGCAGTGTATCGTGGACCGTGCGCGCCTCGGCGAGGCGCGATTCGTGGACGAGCCAGAGTCCGAGGTACCAGAGCGCTTCGTCACTCATCAACGATGGACTCGACGCGAACAGTGCGCTCGTCGCGTTGGTTGCGGACGTCGCCCGCGCGCTGAGCATCGGATCAGGATCGGCCAGTGCGTCGGTGACGGCGAGCCACCCGCGCTCGGTGCGATTGACCGTCGAGTCGGTGTCGAGCAGCCGAACGGCATCGGCCGTCCGGCCGCGCGCCAGCAGCACCGTCTGCATTCCCTGCAGCGCCTTCCAGCGGAGCGTGGGCCCTGCCAGCGCGTACGCATGCTGCCACACCGCGAGCGCACACTGCGGGCGTCGCAATCCAGATGTGGAGAGCGCACGTGCGGCCTCGACGACAGCGTCCACTGGCACGGAATCCCATGGCACCGAAAGTGCGCCCGACGCTTCACAGCGTACGATCAGCGTGGCCGCACGAAGTCCCACGGACAGCGTCCCGAAGTCGATGTCGGGGCCGAGTCGGTTGGCGTGTGACGTCAGTGTGAGCAGCAGTGCGCGCGCCGTCGCGGTGTCCCCGGTCCGCGCGCTCTGCACGATCTGCGGATACAGTGCCGGCAGGAAGCCGGGATCAATGGCGCGGGCGCGCGCCAACGCCTCAGCCGCGGCCGACTCCGGGTTCGACATTTCGGCCGCAAGACTATCGTAGCGAGGCAACAGCCGATCATAGATGGTCGCGATGGCAAGCCACGCCTCGAGTGCAGGGCCGTCGCGAGAGACGACGCGACGCAGATGGAAGAGGGCCGAGTCGGCGCGATCATTGGTGAAGAAATCGAAGCCTCGCACCATCTCGAACATCCGCGGAGACTCGACGACCGCCATTTCACCGTTCAGCGCCATCCTGCTGCGGATGCGCGCTTCCTGCTGCTGTCCGACCCAGCTTGCGGCCTCGGCGCCGAGCAGTGCGGCCGACTGCTCCGCGCGCGGCGTGTGCATCGGTCCCAGACCGGATTGGCGTGTGTGTCGGCTCGTCCATGGTGTCGCTGCGACTCCGCTGTCGTGCATCGTGCTTCGCGACCTCTCGTATTCATATGAACGACGAAAGCGCGCGAACTGCGACATCGCGCCAGCGCTGCGCACTGCCAGCGCGGGGCACACAGCGGACACGGGCGGAAAGCAGCGTGACCAGACTCAGGCACGCCGCCGCCCTCGCGATCAATCCGGCGGCCGTGACGATCCTGCCCATCGACCTCGGCGTGGAGCGCAGCGTGCGCGGCTTCGTCGAGGTCTTTCAAACCCTCGGCCTGCCGCCCCACGCCCTCGACTGTCACGCGGCCGTCTACCTGCCACGCCTGGAGACCTCCAACGTTCACTCGAGGGTCACCCCGTATCAGAAGCACATCGCCTCACGCAGGAACTCTCCGGCGAGCGGGTGACGCAGGTGGTGCCCGATGCGGGGTTCAAGACGTCCGGCGTCCACTGAAGTTGGGCGAACCGGCATCAGGCCGGGCGCACGACGTTCGCGCAGCCACTCCCGGCGAAGGCCAGCGACGATGTCGCAGCGGCGTCGCTCAGGGCGTTGCCCGAGGACTTCGTCGGCCTCGGCAGCGCGCACTGAGCGGTGGCTGGAGCGGTGCCATGTCGACAGCCGCGGGGGCGAACGCGAGATACGGCAACTGCTTGTCAACGCAAAACTGAACAGCCGCACAACTGCTGAACCGCTCGACGACGGAACGGCGCGAGCGCGCCACGCAACCGCAGACCGACGCACAGCGGCTACAGTTCATCCAGTCATTTCAGGGTTCGTGCCGCGCACAAGTCGCGCGAGCCGCGCAGCCCGCATTGCGCCTCCGCGCCTTCGCGTCATGCCGTTTCGCTGATGCGAAGCGGAACAGCCTCGACGACCCGGCGCATCGAACCCTTCACCGCCTTTCTGTCCCGTTGCGCCTTTGCGTTCTGCTGTCGCCGTTGCCGTGCGTCGTCAACGCCGCAGCCACGCAGCCGTTATCGATATCCGGCAGCCTGCAGCTCGAACAGCTCCGCGTATCGCCCACGCTGGCCGAGCAGCTCGGCATGCGTGCCCGACGACTCCACCCGACCCTCGGCCAGCACCAGAATCCGGTCCGCCATCCGCACGCTCGAGAAGCGATGCGAGATGAGCACACCAGTCCGCCCCTCACTCAGCTCCTTGAATCGCTGGAACACCTCGTACTCGGCACGCGCGTCAAGTGCGGCGGTCGGTTCGTCGAGAATCAGGAGCTGTGCGTCGCGCATGTAGGCGCGGGCGATGGCCACCTTCTGCCACTCGCCACCCGACAGGTCCACGCCCTTGCGGAAGCGTCGGCCGAGCGGCTGGTCGTAGCCATTCGGCAGTTTCGCGATCACCTCGCTGGCGAGGCTGCGCTCGGCCGCGGACTGGATGCGTGACAGGTCATCGCGGGCATCGATACGGCCGACGGAGATGTTCTCGCCCGCGGTCATGTTGTAGCGCACGAAGTCCTGGAAGATCACACCGATGTTGGCGCGCAGCTCCTCCAGGTCATACTCGCGCATGTCGTGGCCGTCGACGGTGATGCGACCCTCGTCGGGATCGTAGAGGCGCGCCAGCAGCTTCACGATCGTCGTCTTGCCGGCACCGTTCTCGCCGACGAGGGCCAGCACTTCGCCCGCACGCAACGTGAAGCTCAGGTGACGCACGGCCCAGCGCTCGGCGCCGGGATAGCGGAAGCCGACATCCTCGAACGTGATCCCCTCGCGCAGCACTCGGGGGAAGGGGCGCGGGTCCGGCGGCGAGAGAATCTCCGGCTGCACGTCGAAGAACGAGAAGAGGTCGTCGAGGTAGAGCGCCTGGCTGGCCGTCTGCGTGAAGCCGATCAGCAGGCCCTCCAGCAGGTTGCGCAGGCGGCGAAAAGAACCGGCGAGGAAGGTCAGGTCACCAATCGAGAACTGCCCGGTGAGCGTGCTGAACACGATCAGCGCATAGGCGGCGTAGTAGCCGAGCGTGCCGAGGGCGGTGAGCAGACCTCCCCACGTGGCACGGCGGATGGCGAGGCGGCGGTTGGCGAGGTAGAAGTCGCCCGCGAGGCGCCGGTATCGCTCGATCAGGAAGTCGTTGAGGCCGAAGATCTTGACTTCCTTTGCCGTCTCGACGCTGGCGCCGGTCTGCCGGATGTAGTCCAGCTCCCGGCGATCGGCGGTGCGCGAGTACGCCAGCGAGTAGCTGCGCTCGTTGAAGTACGCCTCGCCGAGGAAGGCGGGGATCAACGCGACGAAGAGCAGCGCGATCAGCCATGGCGCGTAGGCGAGCATGCCGACGCCGAAGCTCGCGATCGTGACGAGGTCCTGCGCCTGTCCGAAGAGCTGGTTCATCAGCGTCATGCGGCCCGATGCCTGCCGTCGGGCGCGTTCCAGCTTGTCCTGCTGCTCGCTGTCCTCGAAGTCCTCGAGATCGAGCGTGGCCGCATGCTCCATCAGGCGGATGCTGGTGCTGTTCGAGAACTGTTCCGCGAGCAGCGAATCGAAGAGGGACACGAGCCGTCCGAGCACGTCCGACAGCACCGCAAGGCCGAACTCCGCCGCCAGCAGCCACAGCAGCCGGTGCGACGCGACGTCGCGCAGCCAGCCCGTCACCGTCACGGGCGTACCTGCGAGCGCCGCGCGCGCGATCACCTCGTCGATGATCAGCTTGCCCACGTAGAGCGTGATCACCGGCAGCACCGCGCGCATCAGCCGGAGCAACAGGCTCCAGACCGTGAGCGACTTGCTCGTCGCCCAGATCAGCGCGAGGAACGGCGGGATGTTGCGGATCGCCCCGAGCCGCTCGCGCAGGCTGCGCGTCGGGGGCGTGCTGCCGCGTGCGATGGGCTCGGCGGCGACCGGTTGACGTGGTGGCGGCATGCTGCAGGGTACTCGTGCCGGCGCACGGCGGATACTGGCCGCGTGGCCGATGGCGCCGCGTCAGCCGGCGTCGATCTCCCGCGAGCCGTCATCGTGTCCGGCCAACTCCAGGGCCGCGCTGGCAAGCGCGCGCCATGTGTCGAGGTCGAGCGGCGCCTGCGGGGGGTCGAGCCCGAGTGCCGCAGCGTCCGCAGCCAGCGCGGAAAATCGCTCGCGGAGCGCCGCCTTCTCCCGGGTCGCGATCTCTGCCTGCGCCGTGGCGTCGTCGAGACGGACGATGGCGTGCAGCGCGTGTGCGAGGGTGGCGCGCCCCGTGTCGTCCAGCGGCTGCACGAGCTGCCAGAGCGACGGCGGCAGCGCCGGACGCAGCATCTGCTCTGCCTCGGCCAGGCGCTGCTGGACGCTGCGCAGGCGGAGCCGGTCGGTGAGGCCGATCTTCACCGGCATGGCGACGAACGTGGTCCAGTGTGCGAGCCAGGCGCGCGCCGGCGCGATCGTGCGTGGCGGCACCGACTCGCTGGACGGCCACCCGCGATCACAGAGCACGAGCCAGGCCATCTGCTGTTCGTCACGGGTGGTGACGGCGACCGCCAGGCGTTCCTCGGCAAAAGCGCAGGCGTCGCGCACCGCATCCGCGACGGCGGCAGCGCGGGCACGGGTTGCCGCGTCCACGAGCGTGCGCCGCGGTGCACCGACCGGCGCGCCTTCGACCGGTGCGGAGACCACCACGCCGCCGGGCGTGACGTTCTCGATCTGCACATCGGCGGCGGGCAGGTTGGCGATCGCCTGATCGGCCGACGCCGTCACCTCCGAGGCGCGGCGCGCCGTGCGACGCGCCGCACGATCGCGCTGTGCAACGCTCGCGACGGAGTTCCGCGCCTGCTGCGGTGAGCGATCGCGCTTGCGTCCCATGGCCGCGAAAACGTACCCCGAGCGGCGCGGCATCTCCACCCCGCCCGTCTGCATCGTGCGATCCGCATCGCTGGCGACGGGTCGCGCCTGCGGCATCCGGCGCTATGTTCACCGCGGACCCTCCCAGGAGCGCTCGACGTGGTACAGGCCAGTCCGAAGTCGCAGACCAACTACGACGTCATCGTCGTCGGCTCAGGTGCCGGTGGAGGCATGGCAGCCTATCAGCTCGCGGTGGCAGGGCTGAAAGTCCTGGTGCTCGAGGCGGGTCGCAGCTACGACCCAGTGCGCGAGACGCCGATGTTCAAGCTGCCACGCCAGGCGCCGCTGCTCGGTGCCGGCACGACGCACAAGCCATTCGGGTTCTACGACGCGACCGTGGACGGTGGCTGGGACGTGCCCGGCGAGCCGTACACCAATGCCCCCGGCACCGACTTCAAGTGGTGGCGCGCCCGCATGCTCGGCGGCCGCACCAATCACTGGGGCCGCATCTCGCTGCGCATGGGCGAGTACGACTTCAAGCCGAAGACGCGCGACGGCCTCGGCGCCGACTGGCCCATGGCGTACAAGGATCTCGCGCCGTACTACGACCGCACCGAGATGCTCATCGGCGTGTACGGCGGTGACGACGATCTCGAGAACACGCCCGCGTCGTCGCCCGGCGTGCTGCAGCCGGCACCGGCACCGCGCGCGACCGAGCTGCTCACGAAGAAGCACGCGGCACCACTTGGCATTCCGGTCATCCCGGCGCATCTCGCGATCCTGTCGCAGCGACAGGACGCGAACACGCTGCCGCAGAAGATCCATCCGGACAATCCACTCGCGCAGCGCGTGCTGGCGCAGTCGATGCGGCAGCGCTCCGCTTGCCTCTGGGCCACGCCCTGCGGGTGGGGCTGCTCGGTGAAAGCGAACTTCCAGTCCACCACCGTGCTGCTGCCGCCGGCACTCATGACCGGCAACGTGGACATCGTGCCGGACGCGATGGTGCGCGAACTGATCGTGGACGCCAGCGGCAAGGCCACGGGTGTGCACTACATCGACAAGACCACGCGAGCCGACCGGCAGGTCACGGCGCGCGTCGTGGTGCTGGCCGCCAGCGCCTGCGAAAGTGCGCGCATCATGCTGAACTCGAAGAGCGCCCTCTTTCCGAACGGCGTCGCGAACAGCAGCGGCCTTGTAGGCAAGTACCTGATGGATACGGTCGGCGCCGGCATCGGCGGGCAGATCCCGATGCTGGAAAACCTGCCGCCGCACAACACCGACGGGGCCAGCGGCATGCACATGTACGTGCCGTGGTGGCAGTACAAGGAGCAGCTGGCCGGAAAGCTCGGCTTCGCGCGCGGCTATCACATCGAGTTCGGTGGAGGGCGCGGCATGCCGGGGCCAGGCATCCTCGGCAGCCTCGACACGTTCACGCGCGGCGCGTACGGCCGGAAGCTGAAGGAAGAGGCGCGGCGCTACTACGGCAGCTTCATGTACTTCGACGGTCGCGGCGAGATGATCCCGAATGAGGATTCCTACTGCGAGATCGATCCGAACGTGGTGGACCAGTGGGGCATTCCGGTGCTGCGCTTCCACTGGAAGTGGTCGGAGCACGAGACGCGGCAGGCGGCGCACATGCAGAAGACGTTTGCCGAGATGATCACGGCGATGGGCGGCAAGGTCACCGGCACGGTGCAAACGGATGGCGCCAAGGCCATCGCGGCCGGCGGGCAGATCATCCACGAAGTGGGCACGTGCCGCATGGGGACCGATGCGAAGACGTCGGTGCTCAACGAATTCGGCCAGTCGTGGGACGTGAAGAACCTATTCGTCACCGACGGGTCGGTGTTCGTGTCGAACGCCGACAAGAACCCGACGCTCTCCATCCTCGCGCTCGCGTGGCGCACCTGCGATCACATCCTGGCCGAACTGCAGCGGGGGAACATCTGATGCACGAGGACGAGCCATCCCCAGCGATCGACCGCCGCGAGGCGCTGAAGACGATCGCCGCTGCCGCTGCCGCGGCCACCGCGCTTGACAGCCTGACGCCGGTCGTGGCCGACGCGCAGCAGCCCATCGCCCCTCGCCGCCCGCTGCCAGTGGCCGGCACGGCACCGCCGCCGGCGTCGGGTCCGCGCGGCACGCCCGCGGATCCGGACCTCATCGCCCCGAAGTCTCCGTGGCCACGGGTGCTGACGGCGCCCGAGCTGGCGACGCTGGCAGCGCTGTGCGACATGATCATCCCCGCCGACGAGAAGAGTCCCGCGGCGTCGACCGTCGGCGTGCCGGCCTACATCAACGAGTACGTCAGTGCGCCCTACGGCTGGGCCGAGCAGTCACGCGTACGCGTACGGGGCGGGCTGACTTGGCTGGATGTGGAGAGCGTGAAGCGATTCACCCGGCGCTTTTCAGCGCTCACGGTCGCCGAGCGCACCAGAATCTGTGACGACATCTGCTACTGGCCGGATGCAAAGCCCGAGTTCAAGGCGGCAGCGCGCTTCTTCGGCGAGATCCGGAACCTGACGCAGAGCGGCTTTTACACGAGCGACGCCGGGATGAAGGATCTGCAGTACGTGGGCAACGTGCCGCTCGCGAAGTGGGACGGTCCCCCTCCCGAGGTGCTGCGGAAGCTCGGGCTGGCCTGATCTGCGGCCACAAGCGCCCCTTCGCAGGACAATGCCGCGCCCGGCAGCCGAAATCGGTTGCCGGGCGCGGCTGTTTCGTCCGGGGGTGTCCAGCCGTCCACGGATCCACCCCAGGCATCCAGGCTCACTCTTCCGCCGGTCGAATCGTGGCAGCGCCGCAACAGGGTGTTGATGGCGGACTCTACCTGAGAATTCTTCCGGCGTGTTCAGCGATCTCTTCAGTCAAATGCAAGCGCCCATGTCGCGCCTTGACAAGCACTTAGATAGCCACCAACCCAATTCAAGCAATGCTAGAGATCGGTACACATATTGCCCAGCTTGCTGGCACAGGCCCCAGTATCAGATCATCTCATCAGTCGTCCGGAGATCCCACATGAAGAAATCGTTCGCCCTCGCCGCGGCCGCCCTCGCGCTCATCGCCGCCCCAATCCAGGCACATGCGCAGGCCTGCACGGCGGCCACCGTCATGACGTCGAGCCCCGGCTACCTGAATTGCGCCGGCTCCTTCGGCGGCAACATCAATGGCTCGTCGTCCGAGCTCACCACACTCACCTCACTGTTCGGCGGCACGTGGACATGGGCTGGCCAGACGGGTGACGGTGGCTTCGGCCCGTTCGCCGCGAACGCCACCGGCACATCAGGCACGGTGGCTTTCGACAACCTGGTCACCGGACCGTTCGTGATCGGCGTCAAGGCGGCCGACCGTCACTCGTTCTACCTGTTCGATGGCGGAATCGCCGGGATCCTGTCGGTGCCGTACGAGTCCATCGGCACGTCGACGAATGCAAAGGGCCTTGCGCAGGACGTGTCGCACCTGGGTTTGTATCGTGGTGCGGGCACGGTCGTCCCCGAGCCGTCGACGTACGCCCTCATGGGCACCGGCCTGATGGGTCTCGCAGGGCTGGCACGCCGGCGTCGCACGCACGCCTGACCGTAGGACCTGCGGGGGCAGACTGTGCCCTCGTCCTCGTGACGTGATTCATTCACGAAAAAGACCGGCCCGGCTGTACGCCGGGCCGGTCTCGTGCGTGCGCCCCATCGGGATGCGATCGCGGGAAGGGGAGCGGGTGCGGGTGCGGGTACGCGTGCGGGGTTGCGCGGGAGCGAAAGCGGGTGCGGGTGCGGGTGGGGTGCGGGTGGGGTGCGGTGCGGGTGCGGTGCGGTGCGGGTGCGGTGCGGTGCGGGTGCGGTGCGGTGCGGTGCGGTGCGGCTGCGGTGCGGGTGCGGTGCGGTGCTGGGGTTGCGTCAGCGCTGGCGGGCCAGTGGGGTGAGGCGCAGCACCCGGATCTCGACTGGCGCGCCCTCCGACTGGATCGCGATCTGCCCGCGATCGGCCGTCGCACCGGTGCCGCGGTTGACGAGCGTCCCGTTCACCCAGACGCTGATCGTCCGACCCACCGCCTCGACCACCATCCGGTTCCACTGGCCGAGCGGCCGTTCGCGGCCATCCACGAGATGGCGGATCCGGCGCCCCTTCCCTTCGATGATGCCCCACTCCGCTCGCGGCCCGCGGCGTCGCACCATGTCAGGGACGGTGATGTCTTCCACGATGCACCAGAAGTCACCCGCGTTCCCTGATTCCATCTGCACCTCGATGGACTGCGGGAACATCGCGTACAGCGCGCGCGGCCTGGACGCGTGCACGAGCACCCCCGCGTTGCCGGGGGCACCCGGAAAACGGTACTCGACCTCGAGCCGGTAGTTGCGGTAGGTCGCGTCGGTGATGAGATGCCCGCGCGGCTCGCCCGCGACGATGAGCGTCCCATCCCGCACGGTGAACGCCGGTGCCATGGTCGCGGAGTCAGACGCAGGAACGTCCACATGCCAGCCGGTGAGATCGCGTCCGTTGAACAGCAGACGCGGTTGGGCCTGGGCGCGTGTGGCGCTGACGGCGCCGAGCAGCAGCATCGATGCCAGCACGGATCGGTGACCAGAGCGACGCCACGCGAGTGACACAGACGCTGCCGCATTTGACACGAGCATGCTCCGTCGAGGGGTCTGGCGTCGAGTCATCCGCTGGCGACGCGGGGGACAATCAACGGCGTGTGCCCACTGCATGTCAGTGCCGCGCGCAGGCGTGCATCGGCGTCGTGCGCGATCCGGCAGTCGGCGACGTGCCGAGTTCGAATATTCACGCCGGGTCAGCTGCGGCGCGACGACGTGCAGATGTGACGAGGGCCGGCCCCCGTAAGGAAGCCGGCCCTCGTTTCCATCAACCGTCGTGACTCAGACCGCGCGGCGACGGCGGTAGGCTGCGAGTGCGAGCAGGCCGGTGCCGAGCAGGAGGTACGTCGACGGCTCCGGGACGACACCCGGGGTCGGCGGGACAGGCGTGCCGCCTGCACCGGTGCTGAAGTCGAACGCCAGCGCCGACTCGAAGATCGTATCGGAGAAGTTGAAGACGTTGAACTCGAGCGTGTAGCTGCCAGCCGTCGGCACGACGTAGGACGCATTGATCCAGCCCGTGAACCCGCAGCCCGTCGCAAAGCAACCCGAGACGTTACCCGGTGCGAACGTCGGGGCGCCCGGGATGATCGGCGTCGCGGCCGGCGAGAGCGTCACGCCGGGCGCGATGCCAGGCAGGCCGAAGCCGGGGACCGTGTTGCCGCTGGTGGTGGTGCGCGCCGTGAAGAGCACGATCGGCGCCCCGCCCGTCGTGGACAGGAGGCGGACGAAGGCGTAGTCGGAGAAGCCCGCGCCGTCGCTGGTGATGTAGTTGAACGCGAAGCCCAGCGTCTGGCCCGAAGTCGTCGTGAACGTGTTCGAGGTCAGGGTGGTGCCGTTGGTGGTGCCGGCGATCGCGAGCGGGTTACGGGTGTTGCCACCGGAGGTGGTGACGAAGCCGAACCGGCTGCCGCCGCCGGGCGCGAGCGTCACGCTGCCGGAGGCTGCGCTGGTGCCGCATGCGGTAGCGAGTGCCGAAGTGCAAACGTAACCGGCCGGAAGCCCACCGTTGAAAACCTGTGCGCCGGCCACCGGCGCTACCGCCGCTGCCACCGCCAGTAGTCCTGCAAATCGAGTCCTGAGCATGTCGTCGTACTCCGTATGATGAGTCGTTCCAACCGGTTGCGTGACGGGAGACGCGATGCTCGATGACATCGGACGGCCGCCAACGACTTGATGAGAGGGCAATCAGCATGCCCGGACCCACAGGTGGCGCGCGCGGCGAGCGGGACCAGATCAACCCTCTCGTAAAACCATTATATACAAGGGTTTACGACAGACACATCCTATACTATGAGACTCGGACGTTTTTGCCGCTTTCTCGCCGGCGCCAGTCCCGGCACTCGACACGTTGTGGCACGGCTGACACAGCGTCACCCACGCGACCCACACCGCACTCTCGGCCGGTCGACAGGCCTGTCACCGCCCATCCTGCTGCAGCCACGGGACGAGGGCGACACGAAGTTCGCGCAGCGCGCGCGTGACCTGCGCCTCCACGGCCTTGATGCCGATGCCCAGTTCGGCCGCGTCGGCGACCTCGATCCTCGGCAACGCCATGCGGAGCTCATGTCGGCGACGCCATGGGCATGGCGTGCCGCGCGGGCGACGGGACGCAGGTGCTGCCAGGGAGAGCTGCACGCGGGGGTGACTGGTGAGCGACGCTCGGCCGCGGCAGGCACGACCGCTCGCTGCGATTCAATGGACACCCGTTGACGCGCGCACCCTCATCCGCACTGCCGTCACGCATGGTTGCGGTTCGGGGATTTCCCGACGCGAGCTGCCGCAGCGACCATCCATTCGTGGGTCGGAGGCCGTAGCTTCAGCGGATCGCAGCAGCAAAGGGCGTGTTCATGCCCTGCCCGATTCGCCTGGCCGGGTACGGCCCCGCGCAGCGCACCGACCGTCTCAATCTGATGACTTCTCGCAAGAACGACACGCCACCATCCCGCGCCAAGACGACCTCGTCATCTGCTGGAGCTTCATCTGCCGGTTCGCGTCCGCGCTCGCGTCGATCGCGCGGTGGCCGGGGCGGTGGGGCACAGGAGCCCGCCCTCACCTCCATGCCGACAGGACGCGTGGCCTACGCCGAGACACGGCGCTGGCTGATCGCGCAGCATGGCCTCTGCTGCGCGTACTGCGGCAAGACGGTGCCGGCCAAGGACCTGACACTCGATCACGTCGCGCCGCGACGCGGCATGACGGCGTACGATCGGCGTGACAACCTCGTCCTCTGCTGCCTGGCCTGCAACATTGCCAAGGCCGACAAGACCGCGATGGCCTGGCTGCTGGCACGGCGGGCTCGCGCCGTGAACCTGCTCCGGTTCGGCAGTCATCTCAGTCCGCAGCTGGTCGACATGGCACGCGATCTCGCCGGTCCCGAAGGCATCGCCCTCGCCGAACGGCTGTCGGACCCCGACTACCCCTACTCGGACTGATCGTCACCCGTGGTGCGCAACGGGCCGCACCACACTAAGGCGTCTTCGACAGCGACCGGAAGTACTCGTTCACCATCTCGCGATACTGCGCGGGTACATTCTCGCTGCCGCCGACCACCGGGCCGCCACTGCCGGCACCGTCGAGTGTCTTCCGCAGCGCGAACTCGAAGGCCTTCACCGCCTCGATGACGCCATCGCGGAGCTGCTGCATCGCCTTCGCATCGCCGAGGACTGCGGCGCCGTCGAGGGCACCGAGGCGTGCGATGGCGCGGTCGAGTTCCCGCGTGTCCACGCCCGTCCCGCCCACGGCGCGTCGCAGCTGCCGGGCTGCCTCACGGCGCGCGCCGAGCTCGCGCGAGAGCTGCCGCGCCTCCTCGACGGTGAACGGCGTGCCGGCGCCCCCGGCGCGCCCAGGGCCACCCTGCCCTGCCCCCTCCGACGTCATCCCGCCGCGGCCGCCACCACCTGGTCCCTGACCGGAGCCGCCGCCCTGGCCCTGACCTTGCCCTTGGCCTTGGCCCTGCCCTTGGCCCTGCCCTTGGCCCTGACCTTGACCCTGCCCCTGGCCCTGCCCCTGACCCTGCGCCTGACCTTGACCTTGGCGCTGACCCTGGCCTCTGCCCTGCCGCTGGCCCGCGCCCTGCCCCGGTTGCGCACCCTGCGGCGACCTGCCGCCCGCCGGCTGCGCCCCGCCCGGCTGCTGCCCTCCCGCCGGGGCTCCACGATCCTGCAGCCGGTCATCGAGTGAGCTGAGGCCGCGCACGAGATCCCGTGCCTGCGCCAGTGCGCGCGAGGTCCGCTGTGCCGAGTCACGTCCGGCCGCGGCGGCACCGGCGGCACCCGCCACGCGCACCGCCAGGCTGTCGAGGTCCTGCTGGATCGAGCGCTCGATCGTGCGCGAGTAGGAAGCCGAACCGCCGGAGCGGATCACGTCGCGCGAGAAGCGGATCTTGTCGCCGGTGCGTGACTCGCGGATCGCTGCCGCCGCCGACTGCGCCGCACGCGCAGCGCTGGGATTGGTGGCGCGCGATTCACGCCCGAGCCGATCGAGGTCGCGCGCGAGCGACGTCACGCGCTCCTCCATCCCCGCCTTGCGCTCATCCAGTCGCCGCTGGCGCTCCGCGCGATCCGACGCGCCGCTGCCGAGCTGCTCGACGTCACGCTGCACGGCGCGCTGCTCGTCGGCCAGTGCACGCGCCCGCTCGGTCGCGCCGCTCATGCCCTCACCCGTGGACTGCTGCCGCGCATTCTCGAGGGCCCGCTGCGCCGTCTGCAGGCGATCGGCCGCCGCCTGTGCCGCACCGGCACCCGTGCCTGCCGCACCCGACGCTGCCGAGCGTCGCATGGCTTCGGCCGCGCGGCGCATCTCCTGCGCCGACTGCTCCAGCTCCGGCGACTGCTGCTCACGCGCGAGCCGCTCGAGCTGACGCGCCGCCGCTTCCGTCTCGTCGGCGAGCTGGCGCTGCGCACCGCCTCCGGTGCCGGCACCCTGCTGGGACGCGCGCTGCCGGGTCAGCTCCTGCTGCTGCCGGGCGGCGAGCTGCTTGAGGCGCTCGAGCGTTGCATCGGCCTGCTGCGACCCCTGCTGCGCTCGGGAGCGCTGCACCTGGTCGTACTGGTTTCGCATCTTGTCGGTCTGCAGCTCCAGCAGGTCGGCGAGATCGGAGGCGTTCGCGCCACCACCACCACCGCCACCGCCGCCGCCCTGCTGCTCCATGCTCACCTGAACTTCGCGGAACGCCGCTTCGGCCTTTTCGAGCCACTGCAACGCACGCTGTTCCGGCGCCAGCGCGTCGGCGGTCTTGCCGGCGACCAGCAGTTCCTCGGCCGCCTTCATCTCGGCAGCCGCCTTCGGCAGCACCTCGGCGAGGATGCGAAAACTCGTATCGGCCGCCTGCGCGGCGGGACGCATCACGCGCTGCAGCAGCTCGCCGAGTTCGGAGCGCAGCCGCCCCTGCGACAGGTGCAGCGTGCTGATGTCGGCGCGTCGCGTCGCGGATGAGGCGCGCGCACGCTCGCGCTCCGTCCTGAAGGTCGCGGCGACGATGTCACGCTGCCGCTGCACCAGCGAGCCGGGGTTCATCTCCTGCGGACCACCTTCGCCCTGACCGCCACCTTGCTGGTTCTGCTTGTACTCGCGGCTGAAGGGACGGATGGTGAGGAACTGGATGTCGCTCGACGCCGGCTTGGGTGCCGGGCGCTGATCGTTGTCCTGCACGCGCGCGTAGTAGCTCACGACGTCGCCGGCAGTGAGCGGCATCTCCTCGAGGAAGAGCGTGTGCGTGGCGATCACCTCACGTGGCCGGACGCCGCTGCCCGAGGACAACGTGACGGCCTTCTCCTCGCCGCCATTGACGCGATAGACGAGCTCCACCCTGCCGATGCCGTAGTCGTCGGCGGCCTCGATCTCCACCAGCACCTCGTCCACGTTGGTCGGGCGCAGGTCGCGGCCGGGCTGCCGGATGCGCACGGTGGGCGGCGCATCCTCCAGCGCATCGACCGCATACTCCACCGTGCCACGTACGATCGTCCCGTCGGCCGCGGTGAGCTCGACGCGATAGAACCCGTCTCGACGCACCGCCACACGCGCTGTCACGGTCGTGTCGTCCACACGCTGCAGCGGCACCGTGCTGCCGTCATCGAACACGATCGTGCCGCCACTGACGGGCCGCGTTGCGTGCACGCGCAGGATCGCCGTCGTGCCGCCGGGCGCCGCGATGTCGCCGCCATCCTCGGTGATCTCGGCCGGCATGTTCGTGTACGACGGAAACCGCAACTCCACACCGATGCGCTGCACGCCGGGCAGATCCGTCACGGTGAGTGTGCCCATTGCCGAGCGCACGCCCCCGGCCTCGACGTGATACTCGGCATCCGCGGCAACGTCGAGCAGGCGCACGACGTATGCGCCGGGCGTTGCACCGATGCCCATCTGGATATGCTCCCACTCACCACTCGTGCCACGCCGCACGACGAGGTCGACGACTTCGCTCGCGAAGCCGCGCAGCGCGGCCGAGAGCTGCACGTCGCTGCCGCGGGGCACCACCAGCGAGCGCGGCTCGAGCGAGATCGCATACACCGGTGCCGCCGCCGCACTCCGCCACGGTGTGAGCAACTGCCGCACACCGGTGCGGAGAAACGCCGGGCCGAACTGGAACAGCAGCAGCGCCGCGAGCGACATCCCCGCCGCGACCGAGAGCGCCCGGATCGTCACCGGGCGCTCGAGCGCCGGCACGGCTGGCGAGGTGTCGAGCCGCCGCGCGGCATCGGCGAGCAATCCGCGCTCGAGCATCGCGGAGTGTCCCGTGTCGGCCTGCGGGCGCAGCGTGACGGCGGAGAGCACGGCACCACCGAGCTGCGGCACACGCTCCTCGAGATAGAGCGCGAGGCGATCGTCAGGGAGGCGACGCGCGAGCGGCCACACCAGCCAGCGCCCGACCACGACGGCGGTGACCAGCGCGAGCGACAGACGCGCGATCGTGATCGACGCCGGCGTGAAGCGCGCCGCCTCGAGCGCGAACGAGGCACCCGCCACGACCAGCACGATCGCCGTCACGGTGATGGCGACGCCGACGGCCAGATGACGCAACCGCCAGCGTCGGCGTGCATCGCTCAGCAACGGTGCGAGCGCGATGGGAGCGTGCGTCGTGGGTGCGGTCATGGGCAGCGCATCCGGTGCGCGGTTGGGCGGAGACGTGACATGAGGCTACTCGATCACCGGCGTGCGTGTCAGCGCGCGCCGCGCCACGACACTCTCAGCAGCGAGCAGCAGCGCGGCCGCGAGCAGCAGATACCACCAGGTGGACTGGCGTGCCTCGCGATCGGCGAGGCTTTCCTCCTCGCGCAGCGGCGGACCCGCAGTGGTAGAGGTTGCCGTGCTGGTGAGCGCCGCGGTGAGGCGCGCCACGTCGTACGAGGCGAAGTCGAGTTCAGCGGCGTCGATGTTCGCGGCGACGAGGAGCGGCCGGGCGCCGGGCGACCCACCGGGGCGAAGCTCGTGCACGCCGGCTTCCGTCAGCTCGAGTGCCACCGGCGCATCGTCGCCCCCGACGGTCGTGCGCGCACCGGAGGGCGCCGTCGCAACCCAGCGCGTCACGGCACGCGACTGCGCGGCCGACGCGATGTCGGCGGGGCGGATGCTGGCGCCGATGCCGAGCGATCGCGGCGCATCTCGCCAGGCGGCGGCGTAACGCGCGAGTTGCTGGATCAGCGGCAGGAACGCCGGCTGTCGCGGCAGGTCGTTCCACGCGCCGTCGAGTGTCGAGCCGAAGGTCAGCACCCGTCCGCGCCCGACTGCGTGCTCGGTGAGCGCAGGCGCACCGTCGTCGAAGCGCGCCAGCACGCCGGCGGTGGTGTCGATGGCGCGGTACCGGTCGAACCGTGCCGAGGCGAGGTCACCGGCATGCGCGCCGGCCAGCAGCGCGAGTGCGGGGTGCCGCTGGTCGAGTGCGCCGAGCACGGCACCACGGTCTGTGAGCCGATCGGTGGTATTGCGGATGGTGCCGGGGATGAGCGACTTCGCGGCGGCTGGCCAGCTGCGCGGGTTGGTCTGGTCGCCGAGTGCAGTGAACAGTCCGCCACCGTCGTTCACGAACCGGAGCAGCGCCGATGCACCGATGCCCGTGGGGAACGCGCCATCTGCGAGAATGACGAGGCGCCGCCCGGCGAGATCGCTTGCCTTGGCCGCCGTGGTGCGGCGCGTGACGACGTCGAAGTGCGGGGCGTCGCCGATTCCGAGGGCGCGGGTCAGGTACGGTCCGTCGCGCGCCGCGATCACCAGCACCGGCAGCGCCGGCGACTGCTGCAGCAGGAAGTGATACGCATCGTCACCCGGCAGCGCGTCGGCGGCGAGCACGACGCGGGCCGCCACCGGATCCGGTGGCACCGGCACCGCAGTGAACGTGACGACGGCGCTGCCATCGCCCGGGAGGTCCACGCGCCGCTCCTCGAGCACGCGTCCCGCGACATCGAGCTGCACCAGCACGCCGCGCTGCGCCGCGCCGACATTGCCAAGCCGGGCGCTGACGATGACATGGGCCGGGCCTTCACGGCGGCGATCGCGGCGGACCTCGACCGCGCGCACCGCGTGATCTGCCACCGGCGCGAGTCCGGCGACATCCACCGGCACCACCTCAGTCGCGGCGGGCAGACGGGCTTCGTCGGTGAGGTCCCAGCCGCTGCGCTGGAAGTCGGAGATGACGACCAGCACGCGACGCGGCGCATCGCTGGCCGCGAGGCGTTGCTGTGCGACCGCCACCGCCGGTGCGAGACGGGTGCCGTCGTCGGTCGGCGTGAGCGAGTCGAGTGCCGCGCGGAGTGTGGTCGCGTCGCCGGTGGCTGCGGTGAGCGCGCGGGCACGGCGATCGAAGGTGACGAGCGTCATCCGGTCGCCCTGCGCCAGCGTGCGGATCACACTGTCCACGGATGCCTTGCCGCGTGCCCAGCGTTCGCCGACGCGCATCGAGAAGGAGCGATCGAGCAGCACCACGATCTCGCGCCGCCGCTGGTCCACGCCGCCACTCACGCCGCTGCGGCCGAGCACGGGCCGGGCGAATGCGAGCACCAGCGCCAGCACGGCGAGTGCGCGCAGCAGGAACAGCAGCGGGTCGCGCAGGTGCCGGCGCGCCGAAAACGGTGCCGGCGTGCGGTCGAGGAACATCAGCGACGGGAACGCCGTCGGGTCGCGCCGGTCGCGCTGCACGAGGTGCACCAGCAGCGGCACGGCGATCGCCGCGAGGCCCAGCAGGAAGAGCGGCGCGAGCAGCGGCATCAGACGGCGGTGCGCAGGAACTCGCGCCGCAGGAGATAGTCGAACAGCACACGGTCCAGCGGCTGCGAGGTGTCGACGAGGCTGTAGTCCACCCGCGACCCGCTCAACTTCGCACGCATGGACGTGACGTGCGCCTCCATCGCGGCGAGGTAGCGCTCGCGCACCTTGCCCGGGCTCACCGGTAGCCGCTCGCCGCTCTCGAGATCACGAAAGGTGGTCGCGTCATCGAAGGGGAAGGTGCGCTCGGCGGCATCGAGGAGCTGGATGACGATCACGTCGTGACCGGCACCCGTGAGCGGCGCCAACGCGCGCACCACGTCAGCCGCAGGTTCGTACAGGTCGGAGATGAGCACGAAGATCCCGCGGCGCTGTTGCGACTGCGCCACCTTCGCCATGCTGCGCGCCAGCGACCCGCTGCCGCTCGCCTTGGCGCGCTCCAGCACGTGCAGCACGTTCGGCAGGTGCCGCGCGGCCGGGGGCACGATCTCGACGAGGTCGCCGGCGAACGTCACCAGCCCCACCCGATCGCGCTGGCGGCGCGAGAACCACGCCAGCGTCGCCGCGAGCAGCGTCGCATACGCGAGCTTGGTGATCCCGCCGTGCCCGAACCCCATCGACGCCGAGACGTCCAGCAGCACGGTGAAGTTGGTATTGGTCTCGGCCTCGTACGTCTTGAGGTAGGTGCGCTCCGTGCGCCCGAACACGCGCCAGTCCACGTGGCGGATGTCGTCGCCCGGCGCATACGGCCGGTGCTCGGCGAAGTCGGTGGACACGCCCAGATGCGGCGACCGATGCAGGCCCGCGATGAACCCTTCCACCACCCAGCGCGCCACCAGCTCCAGGTTGCCGATGCGCGAGAGTGTGGCGGGGTCCATCGTCAGGCATTCGGTCACGTGAGCCCCGCCGTCGGACGCGGCACTGCGGCCAGCAGCACCTCGACCAGCCTGTCGGTGGTGACCTTCTCCGCCTGCGCATGGAAGTTGAGCAGCACGCGATGGCGCAGCACGGGAGCGGCGAGTGCGGCGATGTCCTCGAAGCTCACGTGATAGCGGCCATGCATCAGCGCCCGCGCCTTGCCGCCGAGCACGAGGTACTGCGCGGCGCGCACCGAGGCGCCGTAGCTCACCCATTCCTTCACCTGCGGCGGGGCCAGCGGTGAGTCGGGGCGGGTCGCACGCACCAGATGCACGGCATACCGTGCCACCGCATCGGCCACCGGCACGCGGCGCACGAGCTGCTGGTAGGCCACGATCTCGGCGGCGGTCATGACGCGGCGGAACTCGTGGCGCTGCATCGCGGTCGTCTGCTGCACCACGCGCAGCTCCTCGTCCTCGGTGAGGTAGCCGACCATCACCTGGAACATGAACCGATCGAGCTGTGCCTCGGGCAGCGGATAGGTGCCCTCCAGCTCGATCGGGTTCTGTGTCGCGAAGACGAAGAAGGGTGCCTCCAGCGGATAGGTGCGTCCCTGCACCGTCACGCGCCGCTCCTGCATCGCCTCCAGCAGCGCGGCCTGCGTCTTGGGTGGCGTGCGGTTCACCTCGTCGGCAAGGAGGATGTTCGTGAACAGCGGCCCGGGCACGAAGGCCATGCGCCGGCGGCCCGTCTCGGGGTCCTCCTGGATGATGTCGGTGCCGGTGATGTCACTCGGCATCAGGTCGGGCGTGAACTGCACGCGCGCGAACTTGAGGTCGAGCACCTGCGCCATGGTGTGCACGAGCAGCGTCTTCGCCAGCCCCGGCACGCCGACGATCAGGCAGTTGCCACCGGCAAAGAGCGCGATCAGCGCCTGCTCGATCACCGCCTCCTGTCCCACGATCAGCTTGCGCAGCTCGCCCATGATGGCGGTGCGGCCGTCGCGCAGGCGCCCGGCCAGTGCGATGTCGTCCGTGGCCGCCGCAGCGGCGACGGCGGTGCCCGATGTGCTCTCTCCAGACATGATCAGTGGGTGAGCGCGTAGACGACGTAGTTCACCGCGAGCTTGTAGGCTTCGTTGGTGAGCGAGACGGGCAGCAGCCCCTGATCCGAGAACTCCATGTAGTCGCCGATGTCGTTGTTGAAATTGGCAATCATGACCAGTCGCCTGGTCGGGTCGTTGTCCTCGTACGCGCCCCAGAATTCCGAGGTCAGGCCGAAGTTGGGATGCGTCATCTCGAGCTTCTCGATGCGGAAGAACGAGTCGAAGATCGGGCTCGACGCATCGAGCTTCACGGGGACCATGGTCGGGAAGGCGGCGCGCCACTTCTCCTCGAAGTTCAGCCAGTGCCGGCCGGCGAAGTCGTCGAAGATGATGAAGCCGCCCTTGTTCACGTACGCCTGCACGCCAGCCAGCTCCTCGGGCGACATCGTCCAGAAGCCCGGTTCGGAGACGTAGGCGACCGGGTACTCGAACACCGCCTTGTCGGCGAACGAGAGGATGTTCAACCCGTCCAGCCGCGGCTTCATGCTCGACACCTCGTCGAGGATCTTCATCAGGTGCGTCTCGGACGTGGGGTAATCGTGATCCCACTTCAGGTCGCGCCCGCCGCCCAGCGGCTCGAACTTCACCCGCAGGAAGGTGAAGCGACCGTCGTAGCGCACGTTCGGCCGGGGATTCTCGCCGGGCGAGCCGCGCCGGAAGCGCTGGCCGGGCAGCGCCAGCAGCGGGAGCGACAGGAGGGCCAGCAGCCACCATCGTGTGCGTCGGGTCATGGCACCTTCAGGGCGGAACGGAGGGAGAGGAGCAGGTCCTGCGCTGCCTCGAAACCTGGGGCGAGATCGAGCGAACGCAGCACCTCACGGCGCGCAGCCGGCAACTCGCCCGCGCCGGTGAGCGCCTGCGCCAGACGGAAGTGCGCGTCGGCGCGATCGGAGGGCGACAGGGCGAGCACGGCGCGGCGGGCGCGGATCGCCGTCGGCCACTGGCGCTGCGCCGCCGCGAGGTCGCCGAGCTGCGATTGCACGGTGGCATCGAAGGGATCGATCAGGCTCGCCACGTCCAGCGGTGCGAGTGCCCCGGTCGAGTCGCGCGCGGCCAGCCGGAACCGCGCGAGCTGCAGGTACGCATCCACCGCATCACCGTTGCCCGCCGTGATCGCGGTCAGTGCGCGTGCCGCCGCCAGCGTGTCGCCGAGCGCCGTGTGCGCCGCGACGAGGAAGTGATGGCCGCTGCCCGGATCGGTGAACGACGGGAAGAGCGTGACCGCACGCTGCGCCGGTGCGATCACCTGCTTCCAGTCTCGCTGCTCCGCGGCTGCTGCCGCTGCGGCAAGGGCCTCGCGCAATGGTCCCGCCAGCTCCGTTCGCACCTCACCCGTCGGCGCTGTGCGGGTTTCACCACGCACGGCCGCGAACTCGCGCGCGAACTTCGTGCGGAACCACGCGTCGAAGGTGGAATCGAGTGCCGGCGGTGCCAACCCGTAGACCTGCTCCAACACCTGCGGCGTGCGCCCGCCGGCACGAAAGCCCGCCAGCATCGCGCGCAAGCCGGCCACACCTTTCCTCACCTCGAGCATCTCGAACACGTATGCCGAGAGCGAGTACGAGAGGATGACCTCCTCCTCGTAGCGCGGGTGCACGAAGCCGTCGTTGAGGCGGCTCACAGGTTGCAGGCGGCCGGCCGTGTAGGCGGCGATGAGCCGCGGCGTCACGCCGCCGCCCCAGGCGCGATCCGCGCGGCGCTCCTCGAGCACCGACAGCCCTTCCGACACCCAGCGCGGCACGCGGTTCTCGGTCGCGCCGAGGGTGATCGTGTGCGTGAACTCGTGCCAGAGCACGGCCGCCCAGTTGAATTCGCCGCGATCACGCGCCGGCGGTTCGTCGATGGCGAGCACGTTGCCGAATGCCACACCGAGCGCGCCAAGCCCCGCGAGACCCACCGCGCGCACGCTGAAGTCGGCGTGACTGCGGAAGAACTCCACCCGCACACGCTCCGTCGGGGCATAGCCGTACCGCGCCGTCAGCGTCGCGTACGCCTCCTCGGCCAGTGGTGCCGCGTAGAGCGCCATCAGGTCGGCGTCGCGCGGCTCGATCACGACGTCGAAGTGCGCAGTCGAGATGGTGCGCGCGTCCTTGTAGGCGTCCAGCAGGTCGAGCGTGTTCTTCACCCACACGTTGTAGGGATCGAGCGCGAAGGATGCCTCGAGTGCGGTCCGCGCGTCGCTGGGCTGGCCCGTGCGCATCAGGTTGATGCCGAGCACGGCCAGCAGGCGCGCGTCACGCGGATCGCGCGTGAGCCCGGCGCGGGCAAAGCGCACGGCGTCCGCATAGAGGCGATTGCGCGCCGACACCTCCGCCAGTTCCACCTCGGCCTGCGCCGATCCGGGCAGCCGCTGGTGGGCGCGCTGCAGCGCCGCACGATGGCCGGTGGAGTCATTCGCCAGCCAGCGTGCGGCGGCGATGGCGATCCACGGCGCCGGCGCCGTGCTGTCGGCGACGAGCCCGCGCCGTGCCTCCGTCCCCGCCGCGTCGTACTGCTCGGCGTCGATCAGGCGGCGTGCGGCGAGGCTGTGCCCGTCGGCGCTGGAGGGGTCCACTGCCAGCAACTGCTGCAGCGGATCGCCCGCCGGTGCGGGGCGTGGATCGACCATGTCCAGCCGCACCATCGCCGCCAGTGCGCGCGGGTGCCGCGGGTTGGCCTGCAGCACCTGCGCCAGCGTCGTGCGTGCGTCGGCGAAATTGAACTTCTCGAGGAACAGCTCGCCCAGTTCGGCACGCGCATCCAGCCGCGCCGGATCGAGGGCGAGGGCGCGGTCGTAGAAGCGCAGGGCATCCTTGAAGCGCGCGGGGTTCGTGCGGCCGAGCAGGCGCGCCGCAATCGCGAGTGCATGTGCATCACTGGCCGTGCGCGGGCCCCCGCGTGCGTCGACCGCCGCGATGATCGCCTCGAGATCGGGCATGATCGCATCCCCGGCGCCGCGGACGCGCGTCATGCGGAGCCGTTCCACCCGGCCCCGCAGCGAATCCGGCCCCCGCGACATCGCCCGCCACGCATCCTCGGCGGCCGCGAGCTGCCCGCTCGCTTCGAGTGCGATGGCACGCGCCGGCGTCGGTGCGCCCTGCGCTGCGGCCGCAGCGGAGCACGCAGCGCCACTGAGCAGCATGGCCATGAGCCGCGCCGGCGCGCCGTGACGCCGGTTCACGGCTTCACCACCGGGGCCGCCGCGCGGAGTGCACGTGTCCGCTGTGCCAGCTCGACGATCAGCGGTTCCAGCGCCTGCAGGTACGCATCCTCGGTCATGGTGCTGCGCCGTGCGCGCAACTCGTCGATGCGCGCCTGCACCTCTGCGCGTGCAGTGAGGGCGGCCCCGGTAACAGCATCGGCGGCGCTGCCAGCAACGCCGCGCGGCCCGCCGAGCACGAACGTGCGCGCGCGGCCCCCCTCGGCACCATCCTCGAGCAGCGCATGCTCGGTCGGGATGAGGTTGCCCTTCGTGAACACCTGCTCCACCTCATGCTGTGCATACGTGAATGCTTCCAGCAACGAGACGCGACCATCCTTGTCGGTGTCGCCCGCATCGGTGGTCAGCGCGCGCACGAACGGCCCCGGGAAGAGCGTCTCGTTCTGCTCGCGGGCACTTTTTGTGGCGGTGATGACGATGCGGCGCGGTCCAGCCAGCACCGTGGTGAATTCGCCACTGGCACTGCCGGTGTGCACGAATGCGATCGACGGCGCCGTGGCTGGCGCCAGCACACGTGCGAAATCGCGCGGTGTCATGTCCGGTCCCGGCAGGTTCACGCGCGTCTCGCCCGTCAGCGACGAGCCGTGTGCCATCATGATCACCACCAGCCGGTCACTGACGGTGAGGGTGCGCGCCAGGCCGCCCAGCACCCGCTCGATCGACTCGCGCGTCGAGCGACCCTGCACCCGTGTGGCGGCGCGCGTGGTGTCTTCGGCGAGGACGATCACACGCGAGGTGGGAATGCCGAGGCGTTGCGTGGCCGCGGTCCACAGCGCCAGCGCCATGCCGTTCCATTCCGTGGCGATGCGCGCCTCGCCGCTGACACCGGTGATGATCACCAGGTGGGTCGCGCCACTCTCCTGCGCCCGCGCTGGTGGCGCGAGGACGAGCGAGGCAAGCAGTGCCGTCGCAGCGAGACTGATCCGCGACGCGATCATGGCAGCCCCCGCCGACGACGCAGCACCCACTCACCCGCCAGCAGTCCCAGGAGCACGATCAGCACCAGTGGCGCGTCCCACAGGTCCAGCCGGCTCACGGCAGTGGACCCGGCCGTGCTGTAGGTGACGTCGCGCACGATGTCCGCGGCCTGCTGCGGTGTGTACGTGCGCCCTCCCGTCTCGCGGGCGAGCTGCTCGAGCAGCACCTCGCGTCGCTCCGCACCGAAGTACTCCTCCACCGGTTCGGCGATGCGCACGTACGCCGGTGCCGAGAGTGCGGTGTCGCTGCCGGCAATCGCACGCACGCGCACTGCATGCACACCGTCCACGGCAGGCACGAACGTTCCGGTGTACTCGCCGTTCCGGTCCACGGCCCAGTCGAACGGAATCGTCTGCACCGACCCACCCGGCGCCGTCACCACCGCGCTCACTGCCGCCCCGTTGCGCTTCACGTAGCCGCTGTCGCGCACGAGTGCGCGCAGCGGCACGGCATCACCCGGCGCGGACTCCTCGTCGGCCACGATCTCCGCCCGATCCGGCACGTCGTTCACCAGCCAGCGCAGCATCTGCCGCCAGAGCAGTTCGTGGGTGGAATCCGTCACCGGGATGTCGGCGTGCATCTGCCAGAGCCAGTCGTCCTGCGCGCCCATCGCCAGCACCCGGCCACGTCCGTAGCGCTGCGAGACGAGCAATGGTCGCGTCAGCCCGCGCTCGACGGATCGCCCTTGCAGGAGCACGGTCGCGCCGGGCTTCGCGCGTGACAGCAGGTTGACGGTGGTGAGCGGCGGCAGCGTGCGCCAGCGTGCCGCAACCAGTGAGTCACTGGCCGCCACCTGCAGCGCAGGATGCCGCAACCCGGCCGCCGTCGGCACCGCGGTCACCGGAACGAGCCGCTCCTCCTCGCTGCGGGTGCTGACTTCCATGTCCACGGGCATGGCCTCGGCCAACGCGGTGCCGACGTACCCACCATCGGCGTAGGCGGATCGGCCGCCGAGCAGGAGCAGTCCGCCGCCGCGCTCAGCGACGAAGTCATTCAGCATCGCAAGCTGGTCGCCCGTGAAGAACGAGGCCTCGATGGAGCCGAGCACGATCGCGCGGTAGCTGAAGAGCTGGGCGCGGGTGGTCGGGAAGCCGTTCACCAGCTCGAGCGAGTCGTCGACTCCGAGACGCAGGTACTTGTCGCGGGCCGAGCGCAGCAGCGCGACCAGTTGCAGCTGCTGGTCTCCGTCCACGGCGCGGCGCGCGAACTTGAGTTCCGGCCGCGGCTCACCTTCCACATAGAGCACCTTCTCGCGACGGTCCCGCACCGTCAGCACCGCGCGTCGTGTGTTGTTCTCCGGGATCAGTTCGCCCGGCTGGACCGGCACGCGCACCGCCAGCAGGCGGGCGCCGACATCGGGCGTGGGCACGCGCAGCCGCACGGGCGTGGTCTCACCATCGCGTGAGAGCTGTACCGTGGTGCTGGCGACGATGCGCCCCGAGTCCTCGACCACGATCGGCAGCGATGCCCCCTTGAAGCCGCGGTGCGTGATCACCACGTCGAGCAGCACCGTCGCATTGCGGAGCGCCGTGCGCGGGCCGCCCAGTTCGGAGATCTCGATATCCTTGGCAAATCGGCTGCTACCGACGCCGATCGCAAACACCGGCACGCCGCGCGCGCGCAGTGATGCGAGCTGGTCGGCGATGGGAGGCGTCCCTTCACCACCGCTGCCGTTCTCGCCGCCGTCGGACAGCAGCACCACGCCGCTGAGCGGTGTGCCGGCGAGTTCGTCCTCCACCCGCGCGATCGCCTGCAGAAGGCGGGTGCGCCGCCCATCGAAGGGCAGCGCTGCCGCACCAGCCACCCGGCCCGGCGCGCTGGTGCGGTAAACACGCACCTGATACCGCGCCGCGAGCGCCCGCAGCAGCACGCTGTCCGGCCCGCCGGCGAGGGTTCGCGCGGTCGCTGCGCGCGGCCGTCCCTCGACATCGGCGATCCGCATCGAGCGCGAGTCGTCCACCAGTACCGCGACCACGTTCCGCTGCCCGATCGACTCCGCCACCACCAGCACCGGCCGGCAGAGGCACCAGGCCAGCAACGCAATCACGGTGAGCCGTAACGCGCCAAGTGCACTGCGCGTGGCCGTCGACAGCGTCCGGCCGGGGCGTACCAGAGCCAGTGTGGCGAGGACGATCGCGATCGCCGCCAGGACGAGCACCACCCACACCGGGATCAGCGGGTCGAAGGCGAGCGTTCCCCGCGCAAATGCGGCCGGTCGGTATTTGAGGAGGAACTCGGCGACCGCATCCACGTGCGTGGGCTGACCTCGGGTTGGGCGGGAATTGGAACCATCGGAGAAACGCGCCAGGGAAGGCTACGGTTGCAGCACCTCCCGACGCGCGTGGCTCCCACCGCTTCCATACACTCGGGACCGCACCGCGTTGGCACGTTCCGGCGCGCGCGCCGATGCGGCCCCGTGTCACTTCCAGCCGGGGTACCGCGACAGTTCAGCCAGAAAGGTGGCGTGCGCGGCGATGTCGTCGCCGTAATAGGTCGTCTCGGGCGGATCCACTTCCGCCAGCACGGTCCGCAGGCTGGCACCATCCCGCGCCGTGTACGTCGGTGACAGCCCGTGCCTGAGATAGAACGTCGCCTCGGCCCACTCCGTCATCGACGCCGCGAGCATCAGGCCGTTCCAGCCCGGCCGGTCGGTGCGTGTGTCGAGCCGCGAGAAATCCGCCCCGTGACGCGCCAGCACTTCGAGCCCCGCCAGCGTCGCGTACGTGGTGAGGTAGATCGGGTTCCCGTCCTCGTCCACCTCGTTCGGGTCGAGTCCCCGCGACAGCAACAGATCCAGCACGGCGAGCGCGTTCTTCGTATGGATCGCGATGAGGTGGTAGACGACGTTGTTGTTACTCACGGACGCCGCGGTCCGGGCCGCCGCGATGACATCGCGGCGCACCGGGGCACCTGCCGCCAGCAACAGGCGGACCGGTTCGACGCGCCTCCTGTCCTCGTATTCGTCCGCCGCCAGCTGGATGGCGTGACCCAGAATCGTCTGCCCGCGCCGGTCGCGCGCGCTCCAATCGACCGGCCCGTCCGCGAGGATCGACCGCACGTTCGCCACGTCGACCTTCTCGATCGCCCTTGCAAGCGTCGTGAGGCGCCTCTCGTCGAACTTGCCGAACTCGGCGCGGCCCATGGCCTGGCTGATGGACGACACGGTGTCGCCGGTCATGTTCACCGCGAAGTAGATAACCGGCGCGAAGGCGAGCAGGAGTCCAGCCCACAGCGCCGGCGCTGGTCCGCCGCGCGAACCCCAGAACAGCAGCCCCGCCGTGAGGAGCACGATCGGCGCCAGCACGATCGCGAAGCCGGTGGCCACGCCACGCCCGGCGGCATCGTCGCCGGCGTTCTGCGTGATGGCGAGCATCACCACGAACGCCACCTCCAGCGCGAGAGGGACCCAGGCAGGAATCAGCAGTCGCTTCATGCGGGCAGGCCCTCGAGAGGGGGAGCAGACGACGTGCGCGTGCGAGGAAGTCTGTCTGCGGTGACATGCCGCGCGCGACCCCTGCCGCACAGGTCGAACTGCCGCCGCTGGCGCGGTGTCCGGATCCTGCACCCATCACTGCCGGACGGGTGACTCGGTCCACATCATTGTAGCCGTCGCGCTCACCCTCGTGGTTCCGGCGACGACGCCGTCATCATCCGTCTCCCCGCCCTGCGATCCCATGTCCGTCAGCGACACGTCGTTGCCCTCGTTCATCGCTCCTGCACGCTCGCGATTCGCCTGCGCCGTGCTCATTGCCGGCGCGCTGCTGACAGCCGCCACGGCACAGGCCCAGCACGGCTTCACCGAGACCGCTGGAACGCCGGCCCGCACCTACGACGCGAAGGTGCCCACGCCGCGCGCGATCCTCGGCTACGACAACGGCGACCGCTTCACCCCGCAGCGGGCGATGATGCGGTACATCGAGCGCATCGCCGCCGCCTCGAAGCGCGTGAAGGTGGACACCGTCGGTCGCACGTTCGAGGGGCGCGAGATGCTCGTGATCACAGTCACGAGCGAAGCGAACATGGCGCGGCTGGCCGACATCCAGCGTGACGCGAAGCGCATCGCCGATCCGCGCGGTGCCGGCGCCGGCGAGGTGGACGCGGCCGTCAGGCGCATGCCCGCCATCGTCTGGCTGGCGCACTCGGTACACGGGGGCGAGGCGTCGGGCGCCGAGGCGGGGCTGGCGCTGCTGTACCAGCTCGCGGCCGGCACGGATATCGAGACGCAGATGACACTCGACAGCACCGTCGTGCTCTTCGATCCCAACGAGAATCCCGACGGGCGCGAGCGCTTCACGCACGACCTCGAGCGCATGACCAGCAGCGTCGGCATCGCCAGCGATCCACAGGCGCTGAATAACGCCGGCACCTGGCCGGGCCCGCGCACGTCGCACTACTACTTCGACCTCAACCGTGACTGGTTCACGCAGTCGCACCCCGAGTCGAAGGGGCGCGTGCGAACCTTCCTCCAATGGATGCCGCAGGTGGCGATCGACCTGCACGAGCAGGGCTCCAGCGCCACCTTCTACTTCGCGCCACCGCGCGAGCCGGACAACCGCAACAACCCGAAGCACCTGAACAAGTGGTTCGACATCTTCGCGGCGGCACACGGCGCGGCGTTCGATGCGCATGGCTGGTCGTACTTCCGCCGCGAGGGCTACGACTCGTTCTATCCGGGCTACGGTGAAGGCTGGCCGATGCTCACCGGCAGCATCGGAATGCTGTTCGAGTCGGCCAGCAGCGCCGGCGGCTCCGTGCTGCGGAGCGACGGCACGCTCAGGACGCTCCGGCAGGCCGCGTGGGAGCACTACTCCGCCGAATGGGCGACGGTGCGCACCTCGGCCCGCCGGCGCACCGACCTGCTGCGCGACTACGCGCAGTCCCGCGCCGACGCGATCAGCAGTCACGCGAAAGACGTGTCGCGTGGCGTCGTCTTCCAGCGCGATGCGGATGGCCGGGCCGACTCGCTGGCGATGCAGCTGCGCGCCAACGGCATCGACGTCGGCCGGCTTGGCGCCGACGCCGACCTCGCGCTCGCGACCGCCTACGGGGGCAGCACGGCCGCCCCGGTCACCAGGATGCGCGCCGGAGCCTATGTCGTGGACTACGCGCAGCCGCAGGGTCACCTCGCCAAGGCATTGCTCGAACCCGATGCCGAGCTGGATTCGGCGTTCCTGAGGTTCGAACTCGAGCTTCGCCGCACCGGCAGCCGCAATCGTTTCTACGACATGACCGCCTGGTCGCTGCCGATGGCGTGGCGGCTGCAGGCCGTCACGGTGCGCAGCATTCCCGCCGGCGTGACGCCGGTGACGGAGCTGCCGCGGATGGTCGCGACCGAGACGCCGACCGCGCAGTACGCCTACGCATTTGCGCCGGGCAGCGAGGCGTCGATCCGGCTGCTCTCGTCGCTGCTGCGCGACTCGGTGCGCGTCTGGCATGCGCCGAACAGCTTTACGGCGAACGGGGTGAAGTTCCCGCGCGGCGCATTCATCGTGCGGGTGGCCGCGAACGGTGACGCGGTGCATGGCCGCGTCAGTCGCCTCGCCGCCGCGGCAGGTGCCGCGGTCACCGCGATCAGCTCCGCCGGTGTCAGCGATGGCACCGACCTTGGCAGCAACTCGGTGGTGCCGGTGCGTGCTCCGCGGGTCGCGATCGTCGGCGGCACGCCGGTGAGTGGCACACCGTTCGGCTTCATCTGGTACGCGATGGACCAGCGTCTCGCCTACCCCTCCACGCTGGTGGATGCGGCGTATCTTGCCGGCGGTGATCTCAGCCGCTACACCGTGCTGATCGTGCCGTCGGTGCAGGCAGGGGCGCTGGACCGCATGCTCGGTGATGGCGGCAAGGCGCGGGTGGCCGAGTGGGTGCGGAGTGGCGGCGTGCTGATCACGACAGAGGCGGCGACGCAGTGGGCGGCGCAGCCCAACTTCCTCCTGCGCCTGCGTGCCCGTCGCGACTCGACGCGCGCCGACTCCACGGGTGGCGCACCGCTCCCGGCCAGTCTGCCCGGTGTGCTGGCGCGCGCGACGATCGACACGCTCTCACCGCTGCTCGCGGGGGTGACCGAGCGCGAGATTCCCGTCTTCGTGAATGGTGATCGCCTCTTCACCGTGCCGAAGGATCTCGCCGCGGGCGAGGCCGTGATCCGCTTTGCACCCGCGGCACGGGTCCGGCTGTCGGGCTACTTCTGGCCCGAGTCGGCAGACAAGCTCGCGCTCACGCCGTATCTGTGGACGGAGCGCGTGGGTCGTGGCCGCGTGATCGCGTTCACACAGGATCCGGTGTACCGGGACATGTTCCGGGGTCAGCTGCCGATCTTCGCCAACGCGGTGCTGCTCGGATCGACGTTCTGATCCGCGAGTTGAGTCAGGACCAGCGTCATGGTGTTGCCGGACGCACGTTGGCGCCCGGTCGCAGCTCGGCAGGAGACCTGCGGCGCAGGTCGGAGCTGGCGTCACGGTGCTCGCCAGCGGTCATCGTGCGACTGGCATCGGGAGCGCCGTACGAGTTGCGACAGCGCGCGGAATGCGCGCCGTTCTTGACCGAGCGCAGGCGCCAGTGCCGAGTCCGCTCTCCCATCGCGGCATGAGCCATGCGATAGCTGAGTGATGAACGCACATGCCACGACCGTCCGCTGACGTCGCGGGCAGGCGTGGCAGGCACACCACCAACGGAGCTCAGGTGTCGAAGACGACTGCATTACCCATCCTCGCGGCCATCGTCGCCCTCGCCGCGACATCACCGCTCGCCGCGCAGACGCGGGGGACCTTCGATGCGACGACGCTCGACGCCGCCGTGTCGGCGCGGCCTGATCGCAACCGCACCGTCGTGACCGCGGCACTCACGTCGAGCCGCGCGCTCGGTGTGGCGGCCGGCCTGGGACTCACGCCTGAGGCCCTCTCGACACGCATCGCCGCACTCGACGATGCTGGCATGACGAAGGTCGCCGACCAGGTGCTCGCCGGTGGTGACTCGAACGTTGTGATCAGCACGACGGCGCTGATCATCGCGTTGCTGCTCGTCATCATCCTCACACGCGCCTAGTCGTCACGGTGCGTGCCGTGCGTGCGCTGGCGCTTCTCGCGCTCGCGGCGCTCGGTGGGGCATGTGCGCGACTCCGAGTGCCGGCAGGCCCCATCGCTGCCGCTGCAGCGCCCGCGGCGCTGGACGTACCATACGTTGCACAATCCGTGCTGCTCTGTGGCGGTGCGGCCATCGCGATGGTCGAGCGATGGTGGGGTCGCCGCGACGTGCACGCCGAAGACTTCGCGGCCCTCGTGCGACCTCAGGAAGGCGGGATCCGCACCGACGACATGACGAGCACGATGCGCTCGCGCGGCTGGACGGTGCAGGCCGGTTCGGGTTCCGTCGACGCGCTGCAGCGTGCCGTGCGCGACAGCACGCCCGCTATCGCGCTGATTCGCGTGGCCACCGATCGCTATCACTTCGTCGTCGTGATCGGCTGGAGCGGGAGCCGCGTCACCTATCACGATCCCACGGTCGCGCCGGCAGTGACGCTGGACACGGCCGCGTTCATCCAGCGCTGGACGGGCGCTCGACGGTGGGCGCTGGTGGCGCGTCCCGGACCAGTGATACCGAGCGCACCACCTGCTTCCGTTACCACGACGGCCTCGCCCACATCCATCGACTCCCTTCCCTGCCGACCGTGGCTCGACCGGGCGGCTGACGCGGCCAGCGCACGGGACTTCGCGCTCGCCGACACGTTGCTCTCGACTGCTGCGGCATCCTGCCCCGACGAGCCGCTGCGCCTGCGCGAGCTGGCCGGCGTGCGCTTCCGGCAGGCGCGATACCCCGAGGCGACACGACTCGCGGAGGATTACACCCGACGCGTGCCTGGCGACTCGCTCGCGTGGCAGCTGCTCGCGAGCAGCCGGTATCTCGACGGTGACGCGCGCGGAGCCCTGCGCGCGTGGAATAGCATCGGTCAGCCAACGATCGACATCCTTCGCGTCGACGGAATCACCCGCACGCGCTGGCGGGTGTTCGCCGATGCCATCGCATTGCATGATCGCGACGTGCTGTCGTCAGGCGGCCTCGCGCTTGCCCGTCGGCGCCTCGCTGACGTGCCCTCGCTCGCCGTCGCACGGATCGCACATGCGCCGCTACCCGGCGGCACCGCCGAGGTGCGCGCCAGCGTCCGCGAACTGCCGCTGCTCGACCCGCTGCCGCAGCTCCTGTTCGAGACGGCCGTGGATGCGGTCTTCCGGCGAGACGCGAGCCTCTCGCTCGCTTCCCCACTGCGCCTCGGTGAACTGTGGACGGTGCAGTGGCGCTGGCAGCCCGCAGACCCGCGCGTCGCCGTCCGCGTCACCGCGCCCGTGCACGTCGGCGTGCCCGTCGTCGTTCGACTCGAACGAAGCTGGGAGACGTACAACTATTCATCGGCCCTCGCACTGGACCGGCGCAGCGCATCGATCATCACCGTCCGAAGCTGGGCGCGACCGTGGCTGGAGACACTCGCCGGCGTCCGGCATGAGCGATGGACCGATCGCAGCGAGTACGCCGCCCTGACCGTCGGTGCCGGCCTGCACGACGCGGGCGATCATGTCGCCCTGCTCACCGAGGGTGAACACGCCACACCGGTCGGCTCAGGCGTGGCGTACGACAGGATCCGCACGAGCGCCGAGTGGATGCCGCCGGCCGACCGATGGCAAACGCGCTGGTCGCTGCGGCTCGGCGCGCAGTGGACGACGGCGGGCACACCGGTTGCACTGCAGCCGCTCGCAGGCGGTGATCGCGCGCGTGAGATCCCATTGCGCGCGCATCCCTTCATCATCGATCGCCGCCTCCCCGCCGCGCGCATCGGACGGATGATCACGCACGGCGGCGTGTCCGCCGATCGCGATCTGCTGCGCCGCGGGCTGCTGGCACTTGGCGCAGGAGTGTTTCTGGATGGTGCACACATCCGCTCACCGGCCGATGCAAAGGCGGCAGCATCGCGACTGTTTCTCGACGTGGGCGCCGGGCTGCGCATCGGGCTGGCCGGCACGCAGTGGTCAGCGCTCCGCATCGATGTGGCGCGGGGCGTAACCAGTGATCGACGCTGGGGACTGACGGCCGGCCTGGCACCGGCGTGGCCAGTGCGACTGGGCCGCGGGCGTTGACGCGTCGCGCCGGCGCGCATCCAGCTGCGGCGGCGGAGCGAATGGTAGGACACGATACGTCTCGTCCACCTGCGCTCCCGATCATTCCAACCACGCCGACCATGCCAACCATGCCGATCCATCTCCTGCGCTCCTCGCTCCTGCTCGCCACGCTCGCCGCGTGCACCACGTTCGGCTCGATCACCAGTGAGACGACCATCGAGCCGGGCAAGTCGTTCCGGCTCGGCGGCGGGCAGCGGGGCGCATTCGCCGTGCGCGGCACGAACGCGGGGCGCGTCCCGGTGAGTGTGTTCGTGGAGCGGTCGGGGAAGCGCGACAGCGTGACGACCGTCGCGCCCGGCGGTGCGATCGACGCCGAGTTCCCGTCGTCGGCGATGGCGATCTTCCGGAACTCCTCCGCCGCCGCGTCGGCGGTGGTCCGGATCAAGGTGACGGGGGCGACCAGCGGCCTCGGCATGGGCTACGAGGAGAACCCGCGGCGGTAGGCTCCCGGGCGCGGCAGGAGACAGCACCGACTACGCTCGGAGCGGCCTCGGCAAGCCCCCTTCGTCACGGTGGACACATGTTTATGTAACAATCGCGTGACAAACGACATTATCTGGCGATACCTTGGGGAGTCCCGGCGCATGACGCGCCCTCTGCCCCGGCCCTGACCCGGAGATGCGATCATGAACGTCCCGTGCGGTCTCCGTCGCCACGCCATGCTGATGGCACTCGCCGCGCTGCCCCTGGCGGCGCAGCGGCCGATGATGAACGTCTCGCCGATGTCCGCCCATGGACCAGCACTGAGTCTCGACTCGTCGGCCGCCGAAGGAAGCGCCGTCGCGCGGCTCCTGCGGGTGCAGGGAGAACTGATCCAGGAGGCGGTGACGGCGTACCGCGCCCGCGTCGTGGCCACGCTGCCCGGGTGGCGGAATGCGGTGCGAGACGTGGAGCGCAGGACGAACCTGGTCTGGATTGGCCTGCCGCCGGTGATCCTGATCGCCCCCGATGTGGCGGGTCGCGGATTCCGCTGCGACGAACGTGACACCTGCCTGGGCCGATTCAGCGGCGCGAACGTGACCGTGAGCGGCACCGATTCCACGGTGACGACGCTCTCGAGCATCATCCTGATCGCGGAATCCGCCACGACGCGCCGAGATGTGTGGGCGCACGAGCTGACGCACGCATTGCTGGCGCAGCATGGGCTGCTGGCCGAGAGCGCGCGGCACGACCGGCGGTATTTTGCCGAGGAGCGGTTCGTCCGGCTGGAGTTCTAGCGAGCGGCGCTCGCGTGCGCCGTCGAGTGACTGATCGGCACGCCGCAGCCGTCGAGTCCTCCGGGTTCGCGCCACGCGGGCGGTCGACCGTCACGTCGCGACGCTGCGGCCGCGAGCGTGACCTGCCTTACCACACCGGCCGGCTACGTCTCCCTCGGATGTCGCCGCATGATCGCCAGCAGCAACAGCACGGCCACCGCACCGGTCGACGCAACGACCGCTCCCGATGACGGAATCGCGAGCCAGGACAGTGACTCCTTCGCCGCACCGGTACTGCCCAACCCGGGCGCACGCGCGCCAGCCCAGACCCAGAAGATCGAATACCCCAGCGCTCCGGCACCCAGCCCCATGCTGATCGCGCGCAACAGTACCGGGCGGACACCGAGGAGCAGCACCACGACCGTCAGCGCAATCGCCGCGGTTCCCAGACTCCCGGCATGCAGATGCGCACGTTGCATGTACGTCCACGACTTGCCGAGCACCGCCTTGATCGCGATCGGATCGCCGTGATAAACGGAGTCCGGGGCCGCGGCGGCTGACGCCGCCAGACGTGACGTGATCGCCTCCTCGTTGAGGCCGAAGACGACGCCCAGGCCAAAGCCGAACAGCAGCGTCAGCACAGCCAGCAGCAGCCCAGGCAGCGCGGCGCGCAATGCCTCGTCGTCATACCGCGACGGTGCAACAGATGACAGACCCATGAGATTCACGCTGTGCCAGTGCGGCACGAAAGAGATCGCGAACAGGATCGCATCGGACACGGAGCGCCCGATCTCCTGCCACGCAGTTCCGGGGCTGCTATTTCTTTCGAGCCTCGGCGTTCGCGTAGATCGCGATCTCGACCCGGCGATTGGCCTGACGACCCGCCTCCGTGTCATTCGCCGCCAGCGACTCCGTCTCCCCCCGGCCCACCGCGCTCATCCGGCTGGCGGCCACTCCCTGCTGGCCGAGATAGTCGAGCGCCGCGGTCGCGCGGCGCAGCGACAGCGCCTGATTGTACGTCGTCGCGCCGACGGCATCGGTGTGACCGGAGATCAGGAGCTCGGTGTTCGGGTACCGGCTGAGACTCGCTGCGAGACTGCGCAGATTGGTGGCGGCATCCGGCTTCACCACATAGGAGTCGAAGTCGTACAGCAGGCCGGAGGCGAACGTGACGGTGATACCCTCGCCCACACGCGCGACGACGGCGCCGGGAATGTCCTGCCGGAGTTCCTTGGCCTGCTGATCCATCTGGTTGCCGATGATCACGCCCGCAGCACCGCCGACGACCGCACCGATGATTGCGCCGCGCGTGGTCGATCCGGTCTGATTGCCGATCACGGCGCCGATCGCGCCACCCGCGGCCGTGCCGATCGCGCCACCCTGTGCCTTCTTGTTCCATGATGCGCAGCCATGGAGAGTGGGCACGAGGCCGAGTGCGAGGAGTGCGACGCGTCCGGTCCGGCGTGCAACGCCAGTGGTGTTCGTCATTGTGACTGTCCTTTCTCGATCGTGGTGCCGTGTGCAGCCGTGACGGTCTGCAGACGGGAGAAACCGTGCCCGGTCGATGGGCACGCGACGGCGCGGCTGTCCGCACACCATCACGCTGTGACGCCGCTTCACGAAGCGTGCCGCAGCATGCCGCGAGCTGGCGAACCCGACCGCTGTAACGCCCGGCTGCACCCTCTGCGCAGCAGTGTGCCCCGCCCATCTAGTAGACAGGCAAGCGAGCGCCGACATGAGCACGGCGTCGACCCTGATGGTCTTCCGGTTGACGCTCTGCCCGAGCCGCTGCCCCGAGCTTGACGGCCAGCGCGACACCAGCGAACATGACGCTCTCGCACACACCGAGCCCATGCAGGTATCGGCGCACACGTTGCCCTCGCCCCCGCCCTCATGACTCGGCCACTCGCACTCGCATTCGCCATCACCCTGCTCCTCGCTCCCTGCGCGCAAGCAGACGCGCAGCAGGACACCAGTGCCGCTCCCATCAAGCGCGCCCGCACCGCCGGCGACATCCGACTCACGTATCTCGGCAACGCCGGGTGGGAAATCACCGACGGCGTCACGACCGTCCTCGTCGATCCCTTTCTGAGCCAGTTCGCACGCTGGGACCCCGCCCACCCCGCCGCAGAGCGCACGCCCAGCTCGCTGATCGAGCCGGATACGGCGCTGATCAATAGGCACATCACCCGCGCCGACTACATCCTCATCACGCACGGCCACACCGATCACGCGCTCGATGCGGGGTACATCTCGAATCGCACCGGCGCGACGATCATCGGCCACGAGACCGCCGCCAATCTCGCACGCGCCTCCGCGGTGCCGGAGGCCAAGCTGATCACCGTGATCGGCGGCGAGGACTACGAGTTCGGCGCGTTCTCCCTGCGAGTGATTCCGAACATTCACAGCGCGCTCGACCAGAAGCACTACTACAACAACGGACGCGGCATCACCGGCAATGCGCCACGCGGGTTGCGTGCTCCGCTGCACGTGAGCGACTTCGTCGAAGGCGGCAACCTCGCCTACCTGTTGCGCATGGCGGGCCACGAGGTGCTGATCATGGGTTCGATGAACTACATCGAGCGCGAGATGACCGGGCTGCGGCCGGATATCGCCCTCGTCGGCGCAAACGACCAGCGCCGCGAGATCTACGACTACACCGGACGCCTGATGCGGGCACTCGGGCAACCGGCAATCGTGATTCCGTCCCATGCAGACAGCTACGGCAATCCGAGTCCACTGCCAGCGGCGGTGGCGAGCAATACACGCTTCATCGCTGAGGTTGCCGCAGCATCGCCGCGCACACGAGTAATCAGTCCAGTGTGGTTCAAGCCGATCTCGTTTCCGGCGGGCAAATGCGTGCCAGCCATCAGCGAGAACGTCCCATCAGTATGTACCGGGATCCGGCGATGACACCCATCACCGTCCGTGCGTGGCTGATGGCAGGCGCGGCGCTGTTGACATCCGCAGCAGTGGCGTACCCCACCTACGATCGTGTCCTGCTGCTCGAGACGACATCGGAGACCTCGGCCAACGCGAGCTTCGGCGACCTGAATGGCGACGGCAGCCTCGACATCGTGCTGGCCAAGGGGCGTCACTGGCCGCTGGTGGACCGCGTCCTGATCGGTGACGGCAAGGGCGGCATTCGCGAGTCATACGACCTCGGCGTGGCGTCGGACAAGTCGTACTCCGGCCGACTGGTGGACCTCGACGGCGACGGCGATCTCGACGTCGTGATCAGCAACGACGCACCGAGCCCCAAGCTGGTCTACCTCAATGACGGCCATGGGCACTTCGCCCCGGGATCTGCGTACGGCAGGCCGGAGTGGCCGGGCCGCAACGCGACCGTGGCGGACATGAACGGCGATGGACGGCCCGACATCATCGCCGCGAACCGGACCGGTCGGCAGCCAGACTTCAACTACATCTGTCTGAATGATGGACGCGGCGGGTTCAGGGCGGAGTGCATCCCGTTCTCACCAGAGCCGGCGACCACGATCACCGCAGCGGATTTCAATGGCGACGGCGTCACCGACCTGCTCGTTCCGCATCGCAATGGCGGCCAGAGTCGACTCTACTTCGGCGCACGAAACGCCGATCTGGCGCATCTCCGCAGCGTCCCATTCGGCCCGCCGTTGGCGCAGATCCGCATCGCCGAGGCAGCGGACTTCAATCGCGACGGCAGGCTCGATGTCGTGTCGATCGATGAGACATCCGGCATCAGCCTCTCGTTCGGCAACGGCGACGGCACCTTCGCGGCGCCGGTCACCGTCGGCGACAGGGCTCTCATCCCGTACGCGTTGACGGTCGGTGACCTGGATTGCGATGGCACCGCGGACTTCGTCGTCGGCAACGTGACTGCGCCCTCCACGGTGTACTTCAACGACGGCAGTGGCCGGACGTTCACGCCGGTGCTGTTCGGCGATTCCACGGGCACCGCCTACGGTATCGCCGTCGGTGATTTTGACAAGGATGGACGCCCCGACATTGCCGTGGCGCGATCGGAAGCGCCGAATGTGCTGTACTTCGCGTCGGGACCGGTCGGACGCTGCAAGTAGCCCGAATCCATACTGGCGACGCCCCGTCGTGCTTGCTCACACCTTCTGGAGAATCCGAATGATGAACCGCACGCTCATCCTGATCGCGGCCGGCCTGCTCAGCGGTGTGGCGCAAGTGGAAGCGCAGCGCGGCGCCGTCGTGACGAAGCGCGTGATTCAACCGCCGGACTACAAGCCGACGCCGTCACCGCTGTCGCCGGCGATTCTGGTCGGCAACACGCTGTACATGTCAGGCGCGACGGGTGGCGATCCGGTGAGCGGGCAACTCGTCAGCGGCGGCTTCGAGGCGGAGATGCGTCAGGTCATGACGAATCTCCAGACGGTGCTGAAGTCCGCCGAGATGGATCTCACCAACGTCGTCGCCGTCACCGCCTATCTGGCCGACATGGCTGACTACAACCGCTTCAATGCGATTTACCGCGAATATTTCACCGTCGCACCACTGCCCACGCGTTCGACCGTGGCGGTGAGTGCGCTGGCGCGTGGCGCGCGAATCGAGCTCACGATGACGGCGGTGCAGACGGCCAGATAGCGCGGCGCGGTCCGCCGTGGGTCACGTCGGTCACGTGGCCGCGCGGGAGTGTGCAGGAACACCGCGATGGGTGCCAGCACTCGTGATCCATCAGACCGCGTTTACTCCGACATCCGTGCCGCACCGCACGCCACACCACCGCAGCTCCGATGCCACATCTCGAACTCGTTGCACTGGTCGTGCGTGACTACGACCCCGCGATCGCCTTCTTCGTCGACACGCTCGGCTTCGAGCTGGTCGAGGATTTTCCGTCGCTCACCAACGACGGGCGTGCCAAGCGCTGGGTGGTCGTGCGACCCCTTGGCGCCGTGACCGGCATTCTGCTCGCCCGTGCCGACGGGTCGGCGCAGGATGCGATCACCGGAGCGCAGTTTGGCGGGCGCGTGGGATTCTTCCTGCGCGTCGATGACTTCGATGCGTCGTACGCGCGACTGGTCGCAGCGGGCATCACGTTCGTGACGCCGCCACGATCCGAGGCGTATGGACGGGTAGCCGTCTTCGAAGACATCGAAGGCAATCGATGGGACCTGCTCGGACCACGTCCGTCCTGACATGTGATCCGCGCACGCGGCCACGCGGTCGACGGAGCTCCCAGCCGCTCGGCTCCGGGTGAACAGGTTCGCGGTCAGGTGCGCCGTCCGCTGCGCGCGGCATCAGCGGCAACGTACGTCCGCAGGCCACCACCAGTCAGTCGAACCGCTTCAGCACCGGGTCTCGCGTGATCACGATCGACCCGGATGCGCGTTCGCGCCCCTGTATGACGTCGATACCGTACACGCCGGGGAGGATGTCGCGCAGTTCGCCAGCCGACCGCTCGCCCTGCAGGTCCCAGACGACAGTATTCACGCCAGCGACGAGGGCATGCGACCAGCGTCGAACCACTCGCCCGGCACTGTCCGACACGGCCACGGTCGCCGGGCCAGCAGATGTCGCCGCGAGATTGATCCGCGCCACGTTGCGGCCCCGACGATCGCCCGGAACCGCGTCCCACGGGAAGTAATCGGCCACGGCAGTCCGGATCGGGAAAAGGTGCAGCGCCGCAGTGGCTGGCACACGCTGCATCGCGCGGACCGGTGCGAGGTCCAGGATCCACGCGCCACGGCCGTGTGATCCAAGCACCAGCTCGCCGGCACGTGACTGTACCGCGAGATCGTGCACCGGCGTCGTTGGCAGCGATGCGCTGAGCGACTCCCAGCGCACGCCGCGGTCGCGCGACACGTACACGCCGACGTCGGTCCCGAGATAGAGGATCGACGCATCGGCGGGATCCTCCTTGATCACGTTGATTGCCTCGCGCGGCAGATTGCTCGCGATCGATCGCCACGTCGTCCCCGTGTCGGAAGAGACGAACACGTAGGGCGTCGCATCATCCTCGCGAAACCCGGTCATGCTCACGTAGATCGTGCCGGCATCGTGGGACGAGAGCGTCACGCGACTCACCCACTTCGCCGGCAACGACGTGCCGAGGCGAGTCCACGTCCCGCCGTCATTGGTGGTCCGCCAGAGCCCGCCCCCCTCCGTGCCGCCAACCAGCAGGCCACGCGTCAGCGGTGACTCGGCCAGCATCGTGAACGCCCCCGTCGGCACGGTCGCACGATCACCAGCCGGGCGCTCGCCGAGGTCCGGGCTGATCGCCGTCCAGTGGGCGCCGCGATCGATCGTCTTGAGCACCCGATTGCCTGCCGCATACAGCGTACGCGGTTCATGCGGCGAGATGAAGAACGGCGTATACCAGCTGAAGCGCAGCGTCGAGTCGTCAGCGATTTTCGGGCGGATGTTGACCGTCGACGGACCGCCGCTCATCACCGATGCGCCGGTGATGTCCATGCGCATGATCTCGCCGTACTGATGTTCGTAGTACACGTACCGATCATCCGTCGGATCCGGCAGCGTCACATAGCTGTCGCCTCCGGTCCAGCGATCGAGGTAGACACTCTTCCATGGGTCCGGAACCGCCGGATCGAGCGACGCGGTGCTCGGGCCGTACAACGCCGCATCGTCCTGTGTGCCGCCGAATATCCGATACGGTTCGCGATCATCGGTGGTGATGAAGTAGAACTGCACCACCGGGATGTTGTTCATGTGCAGCCAAGTCTCTCCGCCATCATGCGACTGGAACAGGCCACCGTCATTGCCGAGCAGCAGGCGATCGGGATTCGACGGATCGATGACCAGGTCATGATGATCCAGGTGCAACGCGCGACCGTCGGTGTCATGCAGGCGCAGGATGCGATCGCCGATGCGTCGGAACGTTCGACCACCATCGAACGACTGCCATGCAGTGTTGCCGAGGATGTAGAGGTGATTCGCGTTGCGCGGATCGCTCCGCACGTCCGTGAATTTCCACCCGTAGACGGTGAAGACACCCCAGAGCTTCCCGTCGCTCACCTTGCGCCACGTCTCGCCGTGATCGTCGGAGCGGTACACTTCGGCGCCGATGAAGGGGCGTCCTGCCTCGGGACTCGCGTTGCGATTGTCGAGGAAGAGGTAGAGCACATTCGGCGTCCGTGCATTCACGTCGATGCCGGCACGACCGAGCGTTCCACTCGGCAAGCCACGCGACACCCTGCGCCAGGTGCGCCCGCCGTCCGTGGATTTGAACAGCCCGCCGCTGGTGCCCGATTCGATCGTCCACGCCCAGGCGTAGACGTGCAGCGGATTCACCGGATCGATGGCGAGATCGACCACGCCCGTCGAGTCGTCGATGCGCAGGACCTGCTCCCAGTGACGGCCCCCGTCGGTGGTGCGAAAGACGCCACGATCACGGTTGTGCGACCACTGGTGTCCCATCGCCGCCACGAACACCACGTTCGGGTTCGAGGGATGAATCGCGACCTTGGCGATGTGATGCGTCTCGCCAAGTCCCATGTTGGTCCACGTCTCACCCGCGTCGGTGGACTTGAACACACCGCTCCCCGGATAGGCGTACCCCGCATACCGCGGCTGCGCTTCGCCCGTACCGACCCAGACGGTGTTCGGGTCGCGCTGCGCCACCGCGACGTCGCCGATGGCGAACGTCGACTGATGTTCGAAGATCGGCCGCCAGGTGATGCCGTTGTTGACCGTCTTCCACAGATTCCCCGTGCCGACGCCGGCGTAGATCGTGCCCGTATTGCCGGGGGGAATCGCGATCGCCTCGATGCGTGCGCCGATCTTGACCGGCCCCGCCGCGCGCCAGGTCAGTGCACGGAATGGTGAGGCGGCGGCCAGGCGCTGGTGCAGGGCCCATGACTCCGCACGTTCGGCGGCGGTGGTGATCTGTGCGGCGGCGGCGATGGGGAACAGCGCGAGCGCCGCGAGACGGCGGAGGGTGACGGGCATGCGACGAAAGTAGCAAAGGGTGCGTCAGGGTGTGGGCAGCGATCGGGCACTCGCGACGTGGCTCCGGAACTGCGCGGACCACCTCCCCGCACGTGGGCGGGACCCCAGATAGCGCGAATCGACCTCGATTCCTGATGTTGATCAGCCCAAATGATTGTCACCCGGCGCGATCGGTCGTATCGATGCCGTATACTGCGATCAGCACCGCCTGACCGGAATTCATCCCCCGACCGTGCCGAGACCGCGTGTGAATCAGCTTGCTTGCCGGCGGCGACGCCGCCTGTGCGCCGCGCATCCCCGGCTCCGAGCGGCATGCCTGATCGCGACGTTCGCCTTCGCCGCGACGCTGCCGGCACAAGCCACCCAGCCCGTCGCTCCGGAATCCGCACCGGCGCACCCCGCGCCGATGATTCTTGCACGCGATGCCATCCGCGCCGGCGCGTTCAGCCTTGCATCGCTTGCGCTCGTGCCGCTGGATCGCAGCATTGCACGATGGTCGCAGCGGAGTGGTCCGCAAGGCAGTGTCCGGCTGCGCCACACCGCGTCCGTGTTCCGCACGCTCGGGGGCCCCGGCACACTCGTCCTGAGCGTCGGAACGTATGGCGTCGGCCTGCTCGCCCGGAACCGCGCCGTGGCGGACATCGGGTTGCACGCGACGGGGGCAATCGGTGTGGCGAGCGTCGTCGGGGTGGTGCTGAAGGACGCCTTCGGCCGCGCGCGCCCATACACCGTGGTGGACTCGAATGCGTACGACTTCGGCATCGGGCGCGGACTCCGACGCGGCAGCGCGTATCAATCACTGCCATCTGGTCACACCATCGCGGCGTTCGCGCTGGCTTCGGTCCTGGCGAGCGAGTCGCGGATGCGGTGGCCGCGCGCCGCGCGCATCGTCACGCCGGTCGGCTATGGCGCCGCGACGATGGTCGCGCTGAGCCGTATGTACAACGACGCGCACTGGGCCAGCGATGTGGCACTCGGCGCAGGCATCGGCACGGTGACGGGGATCATCCTGACGCGATACCAGCACGGACATCCGCAGAACCGGATCGATCGGTGGTTGCTGCCGACGGCGACGGTGGCTCCCACCGCACGCAGCGGATCATGGAGCCCGCCCGGTCCCGTGATCCTGTCGTGGACGAGACGATTCTGAGATGCCTGACATTCAGGACGACGCCGCGCCGCCTTCAGCTCCACGACGGCTGACGCGCTTCATTCTCGGCGGGGTCGGGGGCGCGACGCTGGCGCTGCTGCTCTTCGCCAAGGTGGGCGAGGACGTCTTCCAGCATGAAAGCGGCTCGTTCGACGACGGCGTCCGGACGTGGATGCTTCAGCGGCGCACACCGTCACTGTTCGTGCTCTTCACCTGGATCACCACGGCTGGTTCCGTCGGCCCGATGCTCGTGCTGACCACGGCCGTCGTGCTGTGGCTCTGGCGAGCGAAACGACGGCGCGCAGCGGCTGGCGCAATTGTCGCGCCCGTCGTCGCCGTCATGATGTCCAACGGGATCAAGCGCGCCTTCGCCCGCCCTCGGCCGAGTGGCGCGACGCACTTCGCACTGCAGACCTTCGCGTTCCCGAGCGGGCATGCGACGGTCTCGATGGCCGTTGCGGCGACCATCGCATACATCTGCTGGCGTGAGCGCCTGCTCGATGGCCGCGTCGCGCTCGCCATGGCTGTGCTGTTTCCGCTGCTCATCGGTGTCAGCCGGACGTACCTCGACGTCCACTGGGCGACCGACGTGATCGGGGGCTGGTGCCTTGGCCTCCTCGTCTCCGCCATCGCGGCGACCGTGTACGAATGGTCGCACCACAGCGGGTCGCGGGTGTGACCGGCCGGCTTGCGCCGCCGCACCGCTCGCGAGCTGACGCAGCGCCAGCCACGCCGACCTGCTGAGCGGACCGCGGACGCGTCGAGATCAGCCGACGCGTCCGCAGCATGCCGTGAATGCTGCGGGGACTCAGGCCGCCGCTGACTGGCTCGCGAGCGCGGCGTACCGGGCCGACAGCGGGGCGTAATCCAGCCCCTCGGCCAGTTCGGCAAAGCGGTCGATCTGTTCGAACGCAGACTCGATGCCCACCTCGGACAGCGGCCCGGCCACCTCGGCGACCAGCCACGCGGCACCGTAGTTGTCGGAACGCTCCGCCAGCGCGAGCCCGTCGCTGAAGCGCCGCCGCGCCGACGCGGTGTCATGCACCGCGAGGTGGATGCGGATCGCGAGCGCCTCGAGCAGTTCACGCCCCTGGAACCACCAGTCGGGACGGTCGCGCACCCGCACGTTGCACGACTGCAGACAGGCCCGCGCCTCAGCGACCCGGCCCAGTGTGAGGAAGGCCAACCCCTGCCCCGCCCGTGCGCCGAGTTCCACGTCGAGCTGGTCCATCGCGGTCGCCACGACCGCCGCATCCCCGTAGAGGCGAGAGGCGCGGTCGTTGTCGAAACGCTCCCGTGCCAGGTTGGCCTGGTTATAGATCGCCGCCAGCCGGTGAGGCTCGTTGTTGAGCAGCGCGAATCGCTCCATGGCTTCGGTGAAGCAGCCGTCCGCCTCATCGAGCTGACCGACCTTCATCTTCAGCACGCCGAGGTTGAGCGCGGCGAGTCCGGTGATGTCGGGCGAGTGCGTGGCGCGACCCAGTTCGAGCGCACTCGCATACGCGACGGCCGACGCCCCGTTCGCACCACAGCGCGACTGGGCGACGCCGATGTTGATCTGCGCGCGTGCCTGCCCGATGAGATCCGTCTGCGCCGCGAAGGTGGCGAGGGCACGCTCATAACACCCGAGCGCTTCGCCGGGAGCCGTCTCGATCAGTGCCGACCCGAGATGCATCAGGGTATTCGCCAGCAGCAGCGGCTCGCCCACGCGTTCGGCCGCCTCCACGCTGCGACGGGCCAGCCGGCGTGCCTCCTCGGGGTCGCCGCGCCGGGCGTGCACGCGCGACAGCATCCCGAGCAGTTCGACTTCCTCTCGCGACTCGCCAAGCTGCACCGCTTCGTTGAGCAGCTTCTCGAGGGCATCGCTGGTCTGTTCGAGCGCCAGCCCGCGCAGGCTGCGCAGTCGCTCGCGCATACGACGCACGCCGATCAGCGCGCCGCGATCGCCGTTGGAGACCCGTTCGGCGATGATCAGATCGCAGAGCGACTCCGCCCGCTCGTAGCTCCCAGCCATCTCGAGGGCGCGGGCATTGCTGAAGCGGCAATGCACCCGGTCCTCGACCGATACGGCGTGCCGTTCGGCCATCGCATACGACGCAGCCGCTTCGTCGTGGGCGTACACGCCGGCGGCGCGCTCAGCCGCGCGCAGCGCGTACTCGTACGCCTTCGGGCCGTTCCCCGCCGCGTCGTAGTGCGCGGCGATGGCCGCGACGGCATCGCTGCTGGTGGACTCCATGGCCTGCGCCACCTGCCCGTGCATGCGCGCCAGCCGACGCCGGTTGACACGACGGCGGATGGCTTCCGCGATCAGCCCGTGCGAGAACGAATAGCGGTCGGAGTTCCGGTCGCCCGTGGCATCCAGCACGTGCGCCGCGACGCCCTCGTCCAGCGCATCGAGCAGGGCGTCCTCGGACATCGTGCCCGCGGCGAGCACCATGTCGATGTCGAAGGTCCGCCCGACCACCGCCGCGATCGTGAGGTGTTCGCGCGCCTCCTCGGACAGCCGGTCGATCCGTGCATCGATCAGGTCGTTCACCGCCGTCGGCAGGTCCAGCTCGGGGCTGTCCTTCCACTGCCAGCGACGGCCGGCATACCAGATGCCACCGTTCTCCTCCAGCGCGCGGAGCACGTGCACCACCAGCAACGGATTGCCCTCCGTGTACTTGTGGATGAACCGCAGGAAGTCGCGCCCGATCTCACCCTGGTGCAGGATGGTCTCGAGCCAGGTGGCCAGTTCCTCGGGGGAGAAGCGGCTGAGCGACAGGTCGCTGAAGCGCTCGTCGCGCGAGAGGTGTCGCCGGCGTTCCGCGATGGCGCCGACATCTTCCGCACGGATCGTCATGCAGATCAGCAACCGCTCGTCGGAGAGGTTGTGCCGCACGTACTCGGTGGCGTCCCAGGTGGAGCTGTCCGCCCACTGCACGTCGTCGAGCACCACCGTCAGCGGCGTCTGGGCGCAGGCCTGGCGCAGGTAGTCGGCGAGCTCGGCGAGGAGCGCATACTTGCTGCCGGCGGCCGACGGCGCGCCGCTGGACGACGACAGGGCTGGCACGAGCCGCGACAGTTCCTTCCAGTCGCCGGGCGGCACGATACCCAGCTCGTGGATGGCCGTGATGATCTCGGCCCACGCGCCGTACGGCGGCTTGACGTCGCTTGCCACGCAACGGCCGACGACCATCGCGCCGCCACGCAGACGCACCTCCGGTTGCAGCTGGCGCACCAGCGAGGTCTTGCCGATGCCGGCCTCGCCCACGATGGCGACGAGGCGCGGCCGCCCCGCGCAGGCGTGATCGAGTTGCGTCAGCAGACTGCGCAGCTCACGCACCCGGCCCACGAAACGATCGAAACGCAGCGCCACGGTCTGCGAATCGGTGGAGGCTTCGTCGGCACTGGCCACCTGATTGCGGCCGCGGCGCTTGGCCACGTAGAGCGCACGATCGGCGGCGGCAAACAGGGCCTCGAGATCGGCGGCCTGCTCATCGACCGTGGCGATCCCGATCGAGAGCGTGACGGCGATGGTCCCTTCGCGCCGTTCGCGGATGGCGAGCCGGTTGGTCGCGACGGCTTCGCACAGCCTCGATGCCAGCGCACGCGCCTCCTCCTGTGAGGTACCGGGAAACAGGAGCACGAACTCGTCGCCGGCGTAGCGGCCGATGAGGTCCTGACGGCGGACGGTGTCGCGGAGCACACCGGCAACGGACCGCAACACATCGTCCCCCTGCAGGTGGCCGAACGTGTCGTTGACCGACTTGAAGTGATCGACGTCGATGACCGCGAGCGTCACTGGTATCTGCTGCGCGCGCGCCTCCTCGACCACCGTGCCCGCCTGCGCCAGAAATCCCTTGCGCAGCAGCAGGCCGGTGAGGTCGTCGATGGGGGCGGCGGGATCGACGGTGAGTGCCTGTGCCCTGCGCCGTGCCGTGACTTCGGCGGTGCGCGGCTCCGCCAGGCGCGCCACGTCCTCGAACAGCGCGAAGAGCGCCGGATCGAACTGGCGGCGCACGTCGCGACGCATCACCTCGAGTGCAGCGTCCGGGGTCAGGGCGCTCTTGTAGCTTCGCTCCGACGTGAGCGCGTCGTAGACGTCGGCCAGGCAGACGATGCGTGCCCAGAGCGGAATCCGTTCGCCGGCCAGGCTGTCGGGGTAGCCGGAGCCGTCCCAGTTCTCGTGGTGATGCCGGACGATGGCGTTCACGTCGTACGGGAAATTGATCTCCCTGAGGATGTCCGCGCCGGCGCCGGGATGAAGCTTCATCACGTCCCACTCGTCCGCCGTGAGTTGCTCCGACTTGTTCAGGATCTCCGACGAGATCACGATCTTGCCGACATCGTGCAGCAGCGCGCCGACACGGAACCAGAAGATGACGCTGTCGTCGACGCCGGCCCGCCGCGCCAGCGCGCACGCGAGGTCGGCGACGCGCTCGCAGTGACCCTGCGTGTACGCGTCCTTCTCCTCGATCGATTCGCCCCACTGCCGCACCACATCCAGCACGTCGTGTTCGAGACGCCGGATGAGTGCCGTCACCGCGGCCATGGCCTGATCGGCACGCAGCTGACTGAAGAGACGGTGCGCACCGTTCAGCGACTGCAGCAGCTCACGGGTGCGCCCCTGCCCGCGATACATCTCGGCACGTTCCCTGGCGATCTGCGCCCGGAGCAGCAGGTCTTCCCGCTTCTCGGCGATCTGCTCGGCCCGCGCGAAGTGCGCTTCGGCGGCGGGCACATCCTGCCGCGCGAGCGCGATCGCTCCGAGGATCTTCTGGATCTCGCCGTCGGCGTGGCTGTCACCGTCGCGGCCATCGCGGGTGAGGATGCCGTCGCAGATCGCCTGCGCTGCGTCGTAGTCCGAGCGCTGCACCCACATGTCGGCGAGGTTCACCTCGATCATGGTGGCCGAGGCGACGTCACCGACCGAACGCGCCAGCGGAAGCGCCGCGTTCAGCTCCGTTTCGGCCGACTCCCAGTCACCATGATCGAGGTAGAGGCGACCGAGGTTGTTCCGGGAGATGGCAGTCTCCCCCGGCAGGCCGAGCGAGATGTAGGCGACGATGCTGGCGCGGAAATGCTGGAATGCCTGATCGAAGGCACCACGCGCGCTGGCGACGACGCCAAGGTTTTGTGACGCCACGGCGGCGAGACGCGCGTCACCAACTTCGTGCGCGACATCCAGTGCAGCGGAGTTCAGTCCGACGGCACCATCCAGATCACCACGCTGCCACGAGACGTTGGCGCGCACGATGTGGCAGTAGCCCCGACCCGCGTGATCCCCCAGCTCGATCGCGAGCCGTTCGGCGGCGTCCACGAAGGCGAGGGCGGTATCGTATTCGGCATCCACCTGATGCGTGCGGGCAATCCAGCGAAGCACCGCCACCTTTCGTACCGGCTCACCCGCGAGGTCGAGCAATTCGAGGGTGCGGACATACGCCTCGCGCGCCGCCACGCGATCGCCGTTGCGCTCGTGCGTATTCCCAGCCGCGATCAATGCGGCGGCGGTATCCAGCGACTCCGGCAACACGCCCCGTTCCTCGGTCGCCTGTGCGCCGGGAAGATGCGGGGAGTGGAGCGGGAGACTCGATTCGTCCATGACGCGCGGTGGCCGTGTTGTGGTGGCGGTGCGACTGCCCCGACCGGCTGGCTGACGCCAGGCTTCGGTCGATGACCCTCACACAGAGCATCGGCCAGTGGCGACCATTTCGGCACTGTCTCGGCGTGCGGATCCTGTGGTCGAGGCTGGTTTTGCCTGATCGAGCCCGGCCGCGCCACTGCGAAAGACCAAGGCGCGGACGCCGTGCCTTTCGGCACCACGTCCGCGCCCGGGGTGGCACTCCTGTCCGTGACGCCGAGGCGTCAGAACGCGGTCACGTTATACCCGGAGAAGTGGCGCAGGCGGCGATACACCCAGTACCCGCCGCCGACCGATGGCGCCGCGTACGTCGTGAGTTTCGCGTCGGTGGTCTCTTCCTTGACGCAGACGTTCGCCTTGTCGCAGTATGGGATGTAAATCTCGCTGTAGCTCCTCAGCGCAGTGTCCTGGAAGTAGATCCTGACCGCCTCGTCATCATCCGGACTAAAGCGAATGGCCGGCTGGAAATCGGCGAATGGCCTGCCTGCCGCGTTCTTCCACGTCTTGACCGTGAAGGTGATCGGCTTCGTGGCGGCCGTGCACGGCTTCAGCCACTCGGTCGGCCCGTACGAGTTCTTGGTCGGGTCGCAGAGCGCGTCGCGTGAGATCGCGAGGACGTGCTTCGCGAACGACCCGCCAAGAAACACGATGCTGCCCGCCGTCGGATTGACGGTGAAGGTCTGAATCGTGGTATCGCCCGTCGTCCGCAGGGTGGCGTTCTGCGTGCCGACACCCGGATACAGCGTCGAGAAGTTGATGTTGGTCGAGCGCAGCACGGCGGCTGACGTCGTGAGATAGCCAGACGCCAGCGGGCGGATCGGCTCCGGAGCGGTGGTGTCGCTACAGGCCGTGAGGGTCGCCGCCAACACCAACGCACTCGAACCGAGCCGCCGACGGGTAAACAGGTGAAGGACGTTCATGTGGATTCGGGTGTGAGTCGTTGGCCATCGATGACAGAGAACCAGCGCTTGAATGGATGAGCACGTCATGTGCCTCCGAGGTATGTCATGCCGGAGATGGGACACACTCGAGTGAAACATCCGGTCGATATCTGCATTCCCAGAGGGAACGACACTTTTCTCTCAGGTGACACGCAGCTGTTTCCCGCCCTGTGAGCACTCCCGATCGGCTGACTTGCGTGCTGGCGTCGTGCGGAAGAATTCGCGAAATGCAATACGACTGGCAGTTCGCACGAGGTGCCATCGCCCAGCCGGATGTTTGCCCCATCGCACGGCGCGCACTGCGTGCACGTCCGGTGGGATGCGATCCGACCGGCGCAACGCTGCTGCGACATCCGGCGTGTGTGGTGTGGCCGCAGCGCTCAGTACTGACGCGTCGCCCGGTGTTCGAGCCGGTCGGCGATGTCGGCAGCGCTCAGCACCGTCACGATCAGCAGCAGTGACGGTACGGCGGTGAGCCACCACGCCGACCGCATGTACGGCAGCGCATCCTGCAGCATGCTCCCCCAGCTCGGCTGCGGGGGACGCACGCCCAGGCCGATGAACGACAGCCCGGCTTCGACGGCCAGCAGGTCAGCCAGCAGCAGCGCGCCCGATGCCGCGATGGGGCTGATCAGCTGCGGCGCGACATGACGCCAGAGGCAGCGCCACCGCGACGCCCCCATCGCTCGCGCGCCCTCGACGAACGGCCGCGCACTCACGTCGCGCACCAGCACGTACGCGAGGCGACCGATGCCCGTCCACGCGGTGGCACCGAGCACGAGGGCCAGCATCGGCGTGCCGAGGGGCCCGAGCAGGACGGTGACGCCCAGGAACACCAGAATGCGCGGAATGCTGCGGAGCGTGTCCACGACCGCCATCAGCGCGTCGCCGAGGCGCGAACCAACCGTCGCCGCCACCGCGCCCCAGGCGCATCCGACGACCGTTGCCATCATGGTCGCCAGCGCGGCCACCGTCAGCGACGTGCGTGCACCGAAGATGGCGCGACTGAACACGTCGCGCGCATAGGGATCGGTGCCAAACCAGTGTGCCAGCGACGGGGCGCCATTCTTCAGGCGCACGATGTCCAGTTGCGCGGCAGGATCGTACGGTGCGATCCACGGTGCCAGCACGGCGCACGCACAAAGCATGGCGAGAACGATCGTGGCGCGCCTCACGTCGCGCTCATGCCTCACGCGTGGGCACGACCCGATACCGCGGATCGGCGGCGTGGATCAGCAGGTCCACCAGCAGGCTGCTGAGGGCGACCAGCAGTGCGATGACGAGGATCGCTCCGCTCACCACGGGCACGTCGCGCGCAGCCACCGCGTGCACCACCTCCACCGCCAGGCCGGGCCAGGCGAACACCACCTCGATGATGAAGGCGCCACCGACCATCGCCGGGATCATCAATCCGACCACGGCGATCACCGGGGCGATGGTGGCGGGCAACGCATGACGCAGCAGGGCCGCGAGGTCGCTCCGACCCTTGGCGCGTGCCGTGCGCACGAAGTCCGCGCCCACGGCACCGGCGAGCGCGGCCCGCTGCTGACGCGCCACCGCCGCGCCCCACCCCAGTCCAAGCGTCAGCGCCGGCAGAAAGAGGTGACGCAGCCGGTCCACGAGGCGTTCCGAGGGGCTGCCGAGCAGGCTCGTGACGGGATCGGTCATGCCGCCCACGGGAAACCAGCCCGCGGCGTAGGCGAGCGCGCCGATGAGTGCGATGGCGAGGACGAACTCCGGAATGGCATAGAGCGTCGTCAGTGCTCGCCCAAGCCACCGGAATACGCGCCGCTCTGGATACCATCCCTGCGCACTGCCGATCGCCAGACCGAGGGCAATCGCGGCGCTCAGCCCAGCCGCGGCCAGCACGAGGCTGTTGCGCAGCGCCGCGGCGAGGATGCGCGCAACGGGTTGCTCGGTGGTGAGCGAACGTCCGAGATCGCCGCGCACTGCGCCGCGCACGAATCGCAGGTATTGCGTGGAGAGCGGCAGGTCGAGTCCCGCCCGTGCCCGGAGCCGGGCGCTGGCGTCGCTGGTGCGTCCGGCCTTCGTCATGTCGCCGGTCATCGCGTCGCCCGGGGCCAGATGCACGAGCAGGAAGCCCAGCGTGACCGCAACGGCCATCACCGCGAGGGTGTGCAGCAGGCGACGCACCAGGAAGGAGCCCATGTGCCGCCGTCAGGGCGTGCCGGCCTCGGCGACCCGCCAGTTCGGCAGCGCGGCCCACCACGCATCCGCGCGCATCCCCACCGGCGACACCCGTGCGTTGATCGCCGCGAAGTTGCGCGTCTCGAACAGCCAGACCGCCGCGGCATCGTCGACGATGGACTGATAGGCGCGACGATAGAGCGCACGCCGACGACCCGGATCGAAGGTGGAGGCAGCGCTGTCGACCGCGGCATCGAAGGCCGGATTCGAGTAGTGCCCGAAGTTCGCCTCGACCGCGTCGGCGCGCTGCGTGGCCCAGACCTGGCGGATGCTCGCCGGGCTGGGATCCGTGCGCCAGATGTTGAGGGCGGCATCGAAGTCACCCTTCGCCAGACGGGCGCCGAACACCTGCGACTCGACGGCGTCGATCTCCATTCCAATGCCCAGTGCCTTCAGCTGCGACTGCAGCAACACGCCAACACGCTGCCGCGTCGCACTCGATGCCGGCAGGAGCAGTTTGAATGCGAGCGTGCGGCCGGCGCGATGCCGCAGCCCATCGGCCGGATCGCGCGTCCATCCCAGTGAGTCGAGCGTGCGCGCGGCGGCCGCCGTGTCGAATGCGATCTGGCGCATGGTGGTGTCCACCACGTCGGTGGCGCGCGTGAACGGTCCCAGCGCCACGCGACCAAGCGAATCGAGCGCGTTGGTGACCACGGCCGCACGATCGATGGCCTCCGTGATCGCGACCCGCAGCGCGTGGTCGGCAAAGAGCTGTCGGCTTCCACCGACGGTGCGCTGATGGTTGAACAGCAGGTAGGCGTAGTCGAGCGAGGGATACTCCACGGCGTGCACCTGTGTCGACTGTCGCGCCTTGGTGAACGCATCGCCACGCAGGAACTCGAGCACGTCCGCCTGCCCCGCGAGCACACTGAGGCTGGCGGCGGTGGGATCGGCCGCGACCACCCAGACCAGACGCGAGGCTCCAGGCGCACCGCGATAGTTGCCAGTGTCCGCCTCGAACATCAGGTCACGCTGCCGGTTCCACTGCGTGAATCGGTAGCGACCGGAGCCGATCGGATGCTCGGCAAACGCCGATTGCAGCAGCGAGTCACGTGGCACGGCACCGAGCAGGTGCTCCGGCATCACGGTCAGGTTGTACGCGATCTGGAAGAACTGCTCCGGGTGACGCTGGTGCCACCAGACCACGGCCGTGAGCGAATCACGGACCGTCACCGAGTCGATGCCCGTGAAGTCGCTGGCGTGCATCGAGGCGACCGTGGGATCGGTGTAGAGCGCGAAGGAGAAGCGGACATCGCTCGCGCGCACCGGCTTTCCATCATGCCACCGCGCGCGCGGATCGATCGAGAAGGCGATCGAGAGCGAGTCGGGCGCCCACTGCCATCGTGTCGCCAGCTGCGGTCCGAATCCACCGTCGCCGATGGTCGTGAGTGGTGCCTTCGGTGCCGCCAGAACATCGAACAGCATGTCCACGGCCTGCTTGCCCTGCGTCGTGGTGACGAGCGGCGGGATGAGCGCATCGGCGTCGACCGCCGTCGCGATGGTGAGCACACTGCTGCGTGCGCTGCGGGCATCATCGGAAGCTGGGGAGCCGCAGGCGGCGAGTCCGAGGCTGGTGCAGAGCGCGGCGGCAAGGCCGGGAGATGTTGATAGGCGCATGATGTTGCGGTTTCGGCGCGGCGCGAGCGGAAGTTGAGCCACCGAAGGCGACGGTGTCCTCGGTGCGCACCGCGGCGGTGGTGGCGCAGCCGATCGCGACGGCGGCCTCGGCGCGGACCGTTGCGGTGGTGGTGCAGCCACTCACGCCCGTTCGAAGCACCTCGAGGGTGAGCGACGTTCCGGTCCACAGGCGCCGTCGTATCTTCCCGCGATGACACCTGCCCGTCACGCATTCCTGCTCCTGGCCGCGCTGCTCGCCGCTGCCACCCCGTCGGCTGCTCAGCAAGGCGTGAGGCCCACGGCCCAGCCCGCCACCGATGCCCCATGCCCGGAGGGGGTCGCCACGGGAAGCCGTTGCCTGACCGGTCGCGACAGTCTGGGCGCGTACGTCTGGCTGGTCATGCCACCCACGTGGAACCGCACCCTGGTGGTGCATGCCCACGGCGGCCCGGAGCTGGGCGAACCGAAGCAGGGCCGCGCGGCGGAGGACCTCACGCGCTGGTCCATCTGGACCCGGGCTGGCTATGCGTACGCTGGCACCGGCTACCACGAGGCCGGCGTGGCGGTACGCAGTGCGGCGGCGGATCTCGAACGGGTACGACGGCTGTTCATCCACGTGTTCGGCGCGCCGACGCACACGATACTGCACGGCCAGTCGTGGGGCGCCAGCGTCGCCGCCGTGGCGGCGGAGACCGATCTGACCGCCGACGGCCGCAGCCCTTACGATGGCGTGTTGCTGACCAGCGGTGTGCTGGGTGGCGGCTCGCAGTCGTACGACTTCCGCTTCGACCTGCGCGTCGTGTATCAGGCCGTGTGCGGCAATCATCCCCGTGCCGACGAACCCCAGTATCCGCTCTGGGTCGGGCTGCCAGTCACCGCCACGCTCACGCGCGCGCAGCTTGCGACGCGGGTGGACGAATGCACGGGCGTGCGCCTCGACGCGGCCCAACGGACGCCGCAGCAGCAGCGCAACCTCGCCGACATTCTCGGCGTGGTCGCCATCCCGGAGCGCTCGCTGATCGCGCACCTGAACTGGGGCACCTGGCACTTCCAGGACATCGTCGTCAATCGACTCGGCGGACGCAATCCGTTCACCAATGCGGGCGTGACCTACGTCGGCTCGCATGATGATGCGTCGCTGAACGCACGGGTCTTCCGCACCAGTGCCGATGCAGGCGCCCGAGCGGATTTCGCCGCCGATGCCGATCCGCGCGGTCGCATCGCGGTGCCCGTCCTCACCATGCATGGCGTCAACGACCCCACGGCGTTCGTCGAGCTCGAATCGGTGTTCCGCGACACCATGCGCCGTGGCGGCAGTGGTGACCGTCTGGTGCAAGTGTTCACCAACGATGACGATCACAGCTACGGCAGCGACGCCCAGTACATCACCGCCATGCACGAGCTGCTGCAGTGGGTGGAGCACGGCACCCGCCCCACGCCGTCCGCGATCGCGAGTCGGTGCCGCGTCGTTGCGACGGCATTCGCACCGGAAGTCGGGTGCCGGTTCCTGCCGAACTACACGCCACGGCCGCTCAAGGAGCGCGTGCCGGCGCGGTAGGTGGCAAGGCGCTTGAGGCACACGGCAAAAAGAATCGCCGCCACGATGCGCAATGCACCGTGGCGGCGATCCCTTGTGCCAGATCGATGCTGCGTGAACCCTTACGGGCAGCGCGCGAGTGGAACCACGGTCACCGGGCACCGCTCCGGATCGAACGCCAGCGTCGACGACTGCCCACCGATGCCGCCGAACGAGTACAGCGTCTGGCGCAACGTGCTCAGTTCACGCCCGGGGAGCGGGAACTGCGTCGGCGTGTCGGCCGGCATGTTCTGCCAGCCACGGTTGTCGAGGAACGGCACCATGCCACTCATGCCGAACAGCTCGATGCCCTTCTCGTACCGCAGCGCATCCCAGAGGCTGCCGCAGGTGCCGTTCAGCTTGCGCGGCACACAACCCGCGGCAATCGGCGGTCCATCGATCGTGACCGGCGGAAGCTGACCGTTCGCGACGCGCGTCTTGTTGATGAGCGGCACGGCTTCCGCTGCACGGCCAAGCCGGATCAACGCCTCCGCCTTGAGCAGATCCATCTCGGTCACCGTCAGCTCGGCCTGTGGGCCGGTCTGCCACGTCGTGCCGGTGCCATACCGCAGGAAGTAGTAATGCGAGAAGCGCCACGACCCACGCGAGATCGCGAACAGGTTGTTGAGGTTGTACCCCATGTACGTGCCGGGCGCCGTCGGTCCGGCCGCGCCCTGAATGCGACGGTCGCGCGTGCGCAACTGGAACGGCTGCCGGTTGTCGTTGGCCGTCGCCAGCCAGTTCTGCCAGCCGTTGGTGGAGTCGGCCTGGCCGATCAGCCAATAGCTCGGGCGCGCATAGTCCGACGGGCGCCCCGCGGTACGGAGCCGCGCCAGCAGTCGCTTCCAGTCATCGACGAGAATGTCCACCTGTGCGACCGGCGCGAAGTCGACCTGGATGCCGGCATCGATGCGTCGCAGGACTTCGGTCCAGTTCACGGCCGCCCGCTCCGTCCGCGTCCGCGGCGAATACGCGAGCAGTCGCGCCGCATACGAGTTCGTCAACCGGACGAACTGGTCGCGCGTCAGTGCCTGGAAGAGGAAGTTCTCCACCGGGAACGTCATCGTCGGCTGCGTGCCGGCGACGGCGGCCGCCGAGTCGAGTTGCGCGATGGCGGCCGTGATCACGGCGGGGTACGGGGTGAACGTCGGTGTCTTGATCGTGTCGAGCTTCGTGCGCTCATCCGTGACGACGGCCTTGTCGTACATCAGGCCGAGATAGCCGTACGAGAGCCCCTGCATGAACTTGCCCATCGCCTTGGCGCGGGCCGTGCGCACGGGGTCCACGATCACGAGGCCGGCGTTGACACCGGCAACGACGTCGTTCGCCGCCGAGATCGTGCGGTAGTATCCGTACCACGGATCCTGATTCACCTGCCGGCGCGCGTTCACCTCGCTGTTGTTCCACGACGTGCGCGGCTCGGTGCTTGGCTCGAGCTGGCCGAAGTCGGCGAAGCCTGACGTCACATCGCGCGCCATGACGCCCATTGCGACGCCGGGATATCCGCCGTGGCCGGCGACCGGCCACCACGTGCGGAACGATGTGGCAACGAACGATTCCGTCGTCAGCGGCTGCGTGGTGGCACGCACCGCATCCGGCAGGTTGGGATTGACGACGTTGAGATCCTGGCACCCGGCGGCGACGAGCGTCAGCCCGGCCGGCAGCATTCGAAAACGTGAGATTCTGATCATGGTGAGATGTCCGGCGCTCAGAAAGTGAGCTCGACGCTGCCCGTCACCGTGCGATAGCGCGGATAGACGAAGCTGTCGAAACGATTGAGCACGGTGCCCACTTCGGGGTCGTAGCCCTTGTACTTGGTGAACGTGAGCATGTTGCGGCCGATGAGCGAGAACGACGCACTCTGCGCTCCGAAGCGGGCCAGTGTCGGCGTGAAGCGGGCCGGCAGGCGGTACTTGAGCGTGGCTTCGCGAAGCTTCACGTAGCTGCCGTCTTCCACGAAGAAGTCCGCGGGGCTGTTCGCTGCATACAGCGACACGTAGTAGTCTACCGGCTTCTTGTTCTCCTGCGCCTTCCCGACCTGGTCCACGTCACTGCTGCGGCCGTACTGGTACGTACGCTGGTTGGTGCGGTTGTAGACGTTGCCACCGACCTGCGTATCCCAGAGCATGAACAGCTGCACGCCACCCCATCCGATGTTGTTGGTCACACCGAAGCGGAACTTCGGCGTGCCATCACCAATCTTCGTCACCGCAGTGTTGCCGAGCGTGTCGACGGCCGTGATCGGCAAGCCCCAGCCATAGGTCGTGGTGCCGATGGTCGCCGAGGTGCCCCACAGACGCTTCGTCTCACCCTCCTGGAAGGTGTTCCCGGCGCCGACCCACACCAGCAACCCATCGTCGTTCACGGCGAACTCGCTCGAGCGCGAGCGCGCATCGGGCGCCAGCTGGGTTCCGTTCTTCATGAAGCTGAACCCGTACATCGCGCTCAGCGTCTCTCCGGCGCAGCGGAAGGCGATGGTGTTGACCGTGAAGCAGCTGCGCTCGAACTCGGTGATCAGGGCGCGTGACCGATCCGCGACGAGACCGGCGCGCCACGTGAAGTTCGGGCGCCGGACGATCTGCGCCTCGAGCGTCCCTTCCCAGGTGTTGCCCTGCACGGTCCCGGCATTCTGCCACTGCGATCCATAGCCGAAGAATCCTGCCAGCGGCACCAGCACCAGCTGGTCGGTGGTCGTCTGCCTGGCGCGCGAGATCTGGAGCGAATAGCGGTCCTTGACGATGAGATCGATGCCGAACTCGGTCTCCCTGGACAGTTCAGGCTTCAGAAAGCGGTTGCCGAGGTTCGCCTTCACGAGGCCGCCACCCTCGACGAAGTTGTACGTCTCGAACTGGTCGTTGAAGCTCGGGCGACCACCGGCGGTGCCCACTGACGCGCGCAGCTTGAACTCCGTGATCGCCTTCACTGGCCACCACTTCTCGGCCGACATGCGATACGCGCCGCTGTAGCGGTAATACCAGTTCTCCTGCTCCTCCGGGCCGAACAGCGAGCTGCCATCCTGTCGCAGGAGGGCATCGACGATCAGCTTGCCGCGATAGTCGGCAGCGGCGCTGAGGAAGTAGCTGTTGGTACGGATGGTTTCGCTGGTGGACGAGATGAAGCGGTTGAACGCATTGTTCAGGCTTCGCACACCCGGCGTGGAGAACGTGTTGCCGGTGGCCGTCGTGAGTTCGTTGGTCTCACGCTCCAGCAGCCCGCGGAAGGTCGAGCGGAACGTGAAGGCGCCGACCTGACGTAGGAGGTTCACGCTGGCCGATGCGTTCAGTGCGTCGGTGAGACCGCTGAAGCGCGAGACGTCGCCCGGTCCGCCGTTGGCGAAGCCCTCCGTCTTCTTGCCCTGATCGAGGAAGAAGTTCGTGGCGCGATCAGAGCGGTCATAGCTCAGGTTCGCGTCGACCGTGAGCCACGAGAACGGCGCGTACTTCATTTCGAGCGCGCCCTGGGTGCGGGTACGCTTCCGCACATTTTCCTCGGTGGCCAACACGTACAACGGATTCTCTTCGCGGCCTTCGAAGTCGGGCTGGTAGACGTAGGGCGTGCCGTCGGGATCCGGCGCGCGCAGGTCGATGTCCGGCGCCTGGTTGATCAGGTCGAAGAACGTGTCGTCATACACGTTCTGGCGCGACGAGCGCATGTGATACGCGCTGATCCCGATGCTCAGGTTCGAGCGGGGGCGGTGGTCGAGGTTGAGGCGGAAGTCATCCTGGTTGTAGCGCCCCGAATTCAGCACCACGCCATCCTCGCGATTGTTCACATACGAAAAGAACCAGTTCGTCTTCCCCGTGTTCTGCGAGATGTTGAGCGAGTTCCGCGCGAAGTTGCCCGGATCGAAGAAACGCTGCACCTGGTCGAATGCGGCGCCCGGCGCGTAGAAATTGTCCTGGAAGCGCGTGAAGGCGGGTTCCGGCACACGCTGCTCGCGCGGCACGACCGCACCAGCCGCGTTCAACCACTCGCCACGCTCATTGACCAGGTAATAGTGCGCGTTGGCCCAGCGCACGCGCTGGTCGATGGAGTTGGACCCGTATTCCGAGCGCACCGAGAATCGGGTGGAGCCGTCACCGCTGCCACCGCCGCGCTTGGTCCGGATGTTGATCACGCCCGCGGCCGCGCGCGCACCGTACAGCGAGGCACCGGCGGCACCCTTCACCACCTCGACGCTCTCGATGTCCATGCTCTGCAGGTCCGCCGAGGAGGCACCGAAGGCGTCGGTCTGAATCACCCCGTCCACCACGATCAGCGGCGAGTTGCTCTTGCTGATGGAAGTCGGCGTGCGGAGAATGATCTCCGTGCCACTGCCCGCCTGCCCCTGCGGCACCACGCTCACGCCGGCGATCTTTCCCTGAATGCTTTCGAGGGCGTTGGTCGTGGGCACTGGCAGGTCTTCGGTGCTCACGCGGCCCACGGTGAACGGCACACGCGTTCCACTGGAGGGGTCGACGACGCCCGTGGTGACCACCGCCTGCAGGCTCAGTGCGGCGGGCTCCATCCGGATGTTGGAGGTCAGCGTCGCGCCGGAAGTGACGACCAGATTGCCGCGCACGACACGTCGGAAGCCAAGGCGGAGCGCCTCGATGCTGTAGCTGCCGGACGGCACGTTGTTGACGGTATAGCGGCCGTCCGCCGTCGTGCGCGCCAGCAGACGCGTCGCGCCAGCGGAGAGCGTCACCTGCACGCCCGCCAACGGCTGGGCCGTGCTGGAGTCGGTCACGAGACCGGTCACACGCCCCGGCTGGCCCTGCGCCCGGAGTGCTCCGGCGCAGAACAACAGCAGTGGGACGACGAACCCGAGCCACTGGCAGCGCCAGCGTCCGGGTCGCGCAATTCGGGTGTCACGCTTCCGGGCAAACATCCTTCCTCCTGAACGCTGGTGTCGCAGTATGCCCGCTGAAGGCGTGGCCAAACAGGGCAAGATATTGCCTGCGGGCAGTGACGGTAGTGGCCGTCGAGGTCGGCAGGTTACGCACTCCGCCACGATGGCGACCGGGCCGAACGATTTCCTCCACGCCGTCGAGGTGGTCATGCAGGGCATCGCGGAGGAGGCGCGCGGGAATCATTGCCCGGCGGGCAGGGCAATGGCTTACCTGACCGAGTCGGTCGCCTGGCGGCGATGGCTCCCGTCGGGGCGCTTCTGCAGCCAGCGTCGTGTCAGCCCCCGATCCTAGCTTCACCGCGTGCGAGCACGAACGGCACGAGGGTATTCAGACCCGGCCGACGCCAGTGCCGCACGCTGACACCCGCCGTGCCGGCACAGCCCGGCATCCGAACTCCACGCCCGAGGGGCCATGCACTTTCCAAGGCCCGATCGCTCCGACACGTCGCCGAACCTCTCGAAGACGGCCGAGAACCCAGTCCTCGACCTCGGATGGAACGAAGGGTTCCTCTCCGACTCACGCCCGTATCGCATCGAAGCGTGGGCGGAGGACCAGGTCTGTTGCGTCACGGTCTTCATGCCGACCGCCGGCATGGAGACCTGCTCCAACGCGTTCTTTGCCGATCTGCTCGAACGCGAGCAGCTCATCGCCTACCGTCCTGACAAGCGCCGGTCAGCCGCCGCGATGCGTTGCACGGCTGCGAGCGGCAACAGCGTCTGGTCGGTGAACGTCGTCACCGGCGACGATGAGGAGACGTTCGTGGATGTGCTGACGGAGCTTCGACCGTACGCCACCGGTGTGCCATCCCCATCCGCGCTCAGCGATCCCACCACGAATTCGGCCTGAACGACGTCGCCTCACGCCCCATCGACCAGTCGGAGCCTTACGGCGTCGGCGGCGCGGTGGTCGTGCCCGTGGGCCGGCCGTCATCCAGTGTCCGGAGCACGTCTCGCCACGCGAATCGGTGGCCTGACTTGCGGACCCAATAGTCCATCCAGGCCATCTCTGCCGTGGCCTTCACCAGCTGGTTGCGCGCATCGGGAATGCCGTGCGTGCCACCGGGATAGACGAAGAACTCCGTCGGCACGCCGAGGCGCTTGAGCGCCATGTGCAGGCCCTCGCTCTCGGGACGCGGCACGCGCGGGTCACCATCGACGACGTGGATCATCGTCGGGGTCTTCGCATTCCTGATGTAGGCCGCGGGCGACTGCTTCCACCAGTGCGCCATGTCGTCCCAGTACATCTTGTCGCCGAGATACCACTGCCGCCCACGCTGCGTGTCGCTCTCGCCGTACATGGAGATCCAGTTGTACACGCCGGCACCGGTGGAGATGGCCTTGAAGCGGTCGGTGTGCGTGAGGATCCAGTTCGACCAGTGTCCGCCGGCGCTCCAGCCCAGCACGCCCATCCGGTCGCTGTCCACCAGTCCCGTCGCGATCAGATGATCCACGCCAGCCATGATGTCGTCGTAGCCCTTCGTGAAGTAATCGCCCTGGCTCTCGATCTCGAACTTCTGCCCGTAGTTGGTGGAGTTGCGGTAGTTGGGCAGCAGCACCATGTAGCCGGCACCGGCGTAGACCTGCGAGCCGTAGCCACCGTTGAACGACAGCACATCGGCCGCCTGGGGGCCGCCGTGGATCGCCACGATCAGCGGGTATCGCGTGCCAGCCTGAAAGTTCACCGGCTTCACCAGCACGCCACCCACCGAAGTGCCATCCTTCCCGCGCCACGTGATCTCCTCGGCGGCGCCGAGCGCCAGGCTGCGCACCCACGGATTCGGGTCGGTGAGCTGCGTCCAGCTGGCGCGATCGGCGAGCGCCGCGGGTGACGGCACGACGAATGAAGCCGGCGGCGACGCCGCGTTGCTGTACGTGACGAGCAGTGTCCCGGTCACCTCGTCGTAGTTGCTGCGGACGCTGCCCTGCTCGCGCGTGAGCACGGTGACGCGGTTCGCGGTGATGTCGAGCGCCGCGATCTGGTCGGTCGCCTTGATGCCGACGTCGAAGTAGATCGTGCCGCCATCGCGCGACCAGAAGTCGATCGTGACCGGCCCGTCGAAGCCGGCACCCAGCTTCCGGAACGCCGTGCCCTTCGCGGCCGCAGCCCGGAGGTAGACGCGCAGGTTGCGGCGCATCATGAAGTCATCCGGCGCCGAAAACGCGATCGTGCGACTGTCGGGCGAGAAGCTGACGTTGCTCTCGCCGATCTCGCGGTTCGTCGTCAGCCGCTCGACGGCATTCGAGGCCACGTCGAGCAGGTAGAGATCGGCGAAGATGTTCTGCTCGAGGATGTTGCGTTCGTAGCGGTCCGCGCTGAGGCCGTGGAAGGCAATCATCCGTCCATCAGGCGACAGTGTCATGTCGCCGACGCTGTAGGTCGAGTCGGTGGTGAGCCGCGTCGTGCGACGACCATCCAGCTCGAGCGCCCAGAGGCTGTAGCGCGGCGTCTCGGCGTTGCGCACGCGCACGTCGAAGCGCTTCTCGAGGCGGGCCTTCTCGTCCGGGTCTACCGAATCGGCGGCGGCGAAGTAGATCCGCTTCGAGTCGGGCGCGATGCGCCACATGCCCACACCGGTAGGGTGCTTCGTCAGCGCAGTGGCCACGGGCATGGTGCTGGCACCAAGTGCGGCCACGCTCACCGCATGGAGCTGCTCCTGCGTTGCGGCGCCCGAGCGATACACCAGCCAGGTGCCGTCGTCCGAGAAGGCGAACGTGGTGACGCCATCCTTCGCATCGGTGATGCGACGCGCCTCACCGCCGTCGGGCCGCATGACGTAGAGCTGCGAGCTCGCCCCCCCGGAACCGCCGCCGACCGCCGGCGGCAGGTACGCCATGCCCGGCCCGGACGTGGGCAGCGTACTGCCACGCGCCGCACCACCGCCACCATTCGCCGGCGCATCGCGATCCGAGAGGAATACGAACAGCTTGCCATCGCGCGACCAGGTGGGATTGGTCTCGTTCTTCTCGTTGGTGAACGTCAGCTGCCGCGTGCTGGGTAGGCCGGCCTTCAGCGAGACGAGGTAGATGTCCGACTGGCGCCTGGCCTCCTTCCAATCCGGTGTGCTCAGCGAGTAGAGTGCCCACAGACCGTCGGCGCTGACGACAGGTGCCTGCGCCTGCCGCAGGTTCTGCATGTCCACCCACGACATGGGTCGTGGTGCGGCGGGGGTCTGCGGAGCCTGCGCCGAGCCGGCGCGCGGCGACAGCGCGGTGGCAAGGGCGACGGCGACGGCGATGGGCCAGGCGGGGGAGCGCGTGGCGCTGGAACGGACGTGAGGCATCGTCGGGCGAGAGGCGGGTGGGCGTACGGTCATCGGCGGCATCGAGGGGTACGGCCTCGGGTGGCGCTCCGACGGCAAGCTGTGACAACGCCGATGCGAGCGCAACGGGCCTCCTGACGGGCGTGTATTGCTCCATGCTCGCCAGGTCAGCGTCGCGTACAGCAGGTCGCGGCGCGTGTGCGCGACGTCGGCTCGTGCTGCATCGGCAGATGATCAGCCGACGCAATGGTGGATAGCGACTGGAGATGCTCGTCGGGAGTTGGAAGGTCAATCGCGGACGGTCGAGTGCACGAAACTCGCACCGGTCGCGCGAGGACGGTGAGATGGGCGCTGGGGTGGCGCAGGTCGTGCGCACTGCGGTCTAGTACCTGCGCAGACCAAGTCCAAGCTGCGCCACGACACTGTTGTTCAGACGTGTCACCGGACCCGCGCTGCCGCTCACGTTGATCGAACCCTGTCGCACCGTCGTTCCCGCGATGCTCGCGTAAGGCGCGAGTGCGAAGCGCTGCCTCACGCGGATGTCGTAGCCGACACCGACCTGCGCCGCCCATCCCGACGCCTCGACGCCACCACCCAGACCCTGGTACGGGCCTGACAACGAATACGTGGCCGGGCCGATCCCGCCCTTGATGTAGAAGTTGCCCTCGGCGCGGGGATAGTAGTGCCCGACGAGCAGGAGGTTGAACAGCGTCGCACTGCGGCCTCCACCGCTGGTACCGGACACGCCCAGCTCGATGCCTGCCAGCACCTGTTGCGAGAATGCTCGCCCAGCCGCGAAGTAGGCGCCCCCGCCGCTCCCACCCTTCCACGCATCGTCAGATCCTGTCGAGGTGCATCCCGTGCACTTCAAGTTGTTGCGTGCGACGCCGAAGCCGGCTCCCGCCCAGACTCCAGCCCGAGCCGGCCGCGGCGATTCCTGCGCGGCCGATGCGGTAGCGAGGAGGAACGGTAGCACTGCGAAACGGAGCCAGTGTTGACGCGTCACCATGAGAAACTTCGGGAAGGGTGGAAATAGTCGAGCTCGCCTCATCCCATGTCTTTCCGCTCAACGTGCCCACTTCACGGAGAGGACCGACGTAGGCTACGTCGCAGAGCGTAGCAGGTGCGCACCTCCGACGCCACAGAGCCCTGTTACCTGCACCCGATTTCAGCGGCCCACGATGCGGGCGTTCTCGAGCAGCAGCGCATAGGTGTAGCCCGCGCCGACATCGACGTTCGTGCGCACGGTACCCATCAGCGTAATGGTGTCGCCCACCGCTGTCGCCTCGAGCGTGGTGGCGGTGATGTCGTGCGTACCTGCCTTCGGATTTCCGCCGCCGTCCTGCAGGTGGATCCAGTTCCTGCCCATCACGCCGGCATTGTATTTCACCACCACACCGCGCACGGCTACCGTGGTGCGCACGAGCTGGGCATTGTTCGTCCAGAGCGACGCGATGGTGTGTGCGCCGCTGCCCCGTGCCGGTGCGACGACACCCACGTGTGCATCGCTGGCATCGGACGATCCGGTCGTCGCCGAGGCGGCACTCGTCGGCGGCGCAGCCACCGGTTGCAGTGAGCCAAAGTAGATCGTGGCGAATGTGCGCTTCAGCGTAGGCGATGCGAACTGCTGCATCGGCAGCACGTTGTACACCGTGACCGTCGCTCCAACGGCGAGCGTCGCCTGATTCACGGCCGCCCAGATTTCACCGTTCGTCGTGTCGAGCCGCAGATAGAGATACGACTCCACTGGAATGATTTCACGCACCGTTCCTGCGATGGTACCGCCGGGCACGAAGACGGCCGGGGCACGAACGGAAGGTGTGGCGGGGGCGGTGTCGGTGCCGGCAGCGAGCGTGCGGCCGCTGGCCTTGGGTGTATCAGCCGCGCTGGTGGTGCACGCGGCAGTGAGCAGGGCAAGCAGGGTCAATCCAGGGAAACGGCGCATGTGTGTAACGAGTGGTGCGAGCGGTCGCGCGGCAATGAGTATGAGCCGGTCAGGGATCGGCCACGCGATGTGAATGGTCATAACGAGCCAAGGACACGTTTGGGTCCGTACGGTGGTCGTCACACTGTCGGGCGTGGCAACGCGCACCGAAACGTGCACGCCGGGCAACTTCCCGCCGCATGCGGCGCATCCGCTGGCGGTCACGCCCGGAGATGGAGGATATGCGGTGCCACCCACGTCGCCGCGGTCGCTCCCCTGGCGTCGCCGCAGCGGGGCCGCACACGTGCGTCGCGCGCCCAAAAACGCTCGGTGGTTTCAGACTCGGCTGGCGCTGTTTGGCGAACGAAGCGTGGACGCGCCGGGACGCCGACCTGCAGCCAGTGCGATCCCGAAATCCGCCACCAGCGCGTGCCCGCCCTGCAACAGGATGTTCTCCGGCTTGATGTCACGATGGATCACGCCGTGGTCGTGCGCATACTGCAGCGCATCCGCCACCTCGCGCGCGATGCGCACGGCGTCGGCGATCGGGAGCTGCTGTTCACGCTCCAGCCGCGTGCGCAGCGTCTCCCGTCCACGAACGGCATCACGTAGAACAGCTGCCCGCGGCGCTGCCGCGTTCGAACAGCGGCAGGATGTGCGGGTGCTGCGGGCTCGCGGTGAGTTCGATCTCCTTGAGAAAGCGCTCGGGGCCGAGCACTGCGCTCAGTTCAGGGTGCAGCACCTTGAGCGCGACCTTGCGGCGGTGGCGCACGTCCTCGGCCAGGTACACCGTCGCCATGCCGCCCTGCCCCAGCTCGCGTTCGAGGCGGTAGCGGTCGGCGAGCGCATCGGCGAGACGCGTGCCCAGCGGCGACGGTGGGGTCGTCGTCACCGGCGGGCGGCCGCGGAGCCTGCGCCGAGGGCGGTCCGGAGCTGTTCGTGCATGGCGGCGCGCGCGGATGTGTGGGACGGCGGACTCGGGGCGCTCCGAGAAGATTGGACTCCAGCCGCGAATTCCGCCACCGTGGCTGGCGTCCATGCACGCTCCCCCCTCGAACCGACGCAGGGCCGCCGCGCACGACCCACGCCACCGTGTTCTTGCCTACGGCGTGCCTGGGCGGCGTGCCCGGTCCGTCGTGATCGTGACGCGTAGGATGCGATCGAGCCTCGGCCAGACACGATCCATGTACGCGTTGCCGCCGCGCTCCAGTGGACCCTGTCGCCCCTGCCGAACGCCGCTGCCTGACTCTTCACCGTAGCCGCCGTACAGGCTGTCGAGGACCGCCATCCCCTCGACGACGGTGCCCAGCACCGTGAACGGCTCGCTGTCGTTGCGCGGATTGTCGGCCAGGTTCACGTAGATCTGGGTGTTGCGCGTGTGCTCGCGGCCCGGTCCCTCATACGAAAAAGCGAATGTGCCGCGCCTGTTCTGCGACCGGGGTGCGTCGTCGCGCAGGTAGCGACCTTTCCACGCGGCATTGACTGCCGAATCGCCGTGCAGGCCCCATTGCGCGATGTAGCGCTCGCGCACGCGATGGAAGCGCGTGTCGGTGAAGTAGCCGAGCCGGGCGAGGTTGTACAGACGGTCGGCGCCGATCGGCCCCCAGTCGCGATGCAGCTCGAGGACGAACGCGCCCTTGGTGGTCTCGAAGCGCAGGTACGAGCGTGCCGGCGCGGGCGCCGTCCACTGGCGGTGCGATGGGTCGAGCAGCAGGCTGCGAGCCTGCGTTGCGGACAGCCCGCTGCGGTGACATGCGCCGAGGAGCACCGCACCAGCCAACCAGCGCAATCGAGACATGCGGAGACGGTGTCGTCAGGAATTCGGAGGCCGACCTGCGACCGTCGAGTATACGCCACCGTCGGGTGCGGCGCGAACGGACGAAGCCACGGCGGTCGGGAAGGACGTCGTCGTTCGGATGAGCGCCGTCAGTCTCGAACCGGTCGTCGAACGGCACGGTGCGGGACGTGACCGTGGCCCGCCCGGCGCCCCTGTCGCCGCAGAGATCAGCCGGCGGGTGACACACGCACGATCATCGACAACTCCTCGCAGCGGCTCCTCTGGCTGGCGGGTCCATGCGGCCCCACCCATCTTCCCCGCGTATGCCCCCGACCATCGCCGAACGACTCGGATCCGCGCTCGCGGGACGCTCCGCCCTCGAGCGCGAACTCGGTGCCGGTGGCATGGCCACGGTGTGGCTCGCGCGCGACCTGCGCCACGATCGGAGCGTTGCGATCAAGGTGCTCCGCACGGCGTGGTGCATCGCGACATCAAGCCCGAGAACATCCTGCTGCACGAGGGCGAGGCGGTGGTCACCGACTTCGGGATCGCGCTCGCACGGCGCCAGGCTGGCGGGACGCGCCTCACGGAGTCCGGGCTGAGCCTCGGTACCCCACAGTACATGAGCCCCCAGCAGGCCACCGGCGACCGTGAGCTCGACGCGCGCTCCGGTGACATGGGTGACAGTGCACTCATTGCACCGCTTCAACCCCATCGGTGACAGTCGTCGTACCGCCGTACCGTACCGCAGGCCGCCGCACGCGCGGCCCGCAGCGCTGCGGCCGTAGACGCCGACCCGTCTCCTCTTCGAGACGACGAAGAAACGCCGCCTCGGCCGCCGGGCGACCGATCGTCTCCGCCACCCGCAGCCGCTCCACGCGAACCGCATCGGGCCGCTGGGCGAGATACGCCCGCATGTCACCAATCCCGCCCAGCATCCGCCAGGGATTGGTCAGTCCATCAGGTGCGCCGCGCAGGTACACCCCGGCGCTCGACCACGGCCACCCCTCGGCCGAGACCGCCAGCCCAGCGCGGACCGGATTGAGCAGGACGTAGCGCAGCGCCTCGTACAGGTGCGGCTCGTCCATCGGCACCGAGCCGTACCGCCCCTGCCAGAAGTGCCCGCGCACCCCGCGCCGCGCGTTCAGGGCGCGGGCGTACGCGTGATGCACCACGCCCAGGCAGCGACGCAGCCCGTCGACGGTGGTCGGCACGAGCAGCAGATGCACGTGATTGGGCATCAGGCAGTACGCCAGACATGACACGCGAGACGCCGCGCACGAGTCGGTCAGGAGCTGCCGGTAGTGGTGGTAGTCCGCGTCGCGGAAGAACGTCTGCTGGCGACCGTTCCCGCGTTGCGTGACATGATGGGCGAGCCCGGGAACGACCAGGCGTCCAAGGCGGGACATGGGGGGCGTCGCTCGGGGTGATGGGGGCGGGAGACACCGCATGGTATACCCCCTGGCACCAGTCGCGTGTCACCGATCCACGCCGGCATCATCGATGTGCCGCAATGAGAACACTGTCACCGGTTGTGACCTGGCGCTTGCCTTCTGCCAGTCCGAACCACATGGTGAGTACGACCGGCAGGTCGTCACACCCGGGCGCCGTTCTCGCCCTCATGCTCGCAGCACGTCCCCAACCGCTCGCCGCCACGTCGACCGGCAGCAGGGAACACGATGTCACACGAGGTGCACGTCTTCGTCGGTGCACAGTCACAACCCCTGCGTTTCTCGGAAACCGTCCGACTGGGACGCGCGGCGACGAACGAGATCGTGGTGGACGACGCGGTGGTCAGCGGGACGCATCTCGAGCTGCGTCGCACGGGAGCGACATGGGAGATCATCGACCTCGGCAGCTCGAACGGCACGTACGTCGACGGCAAGGCGATCACGAGCACCCGCGTCGGGAGCTCGACGACGATCTCGCTGGGCTACGGCGGTCCGCAGGTACGCCTCGCCGTCCCGGGCCTCGCGACGGGAGACGGCACGCGCCAGCTGAAGAAACCGGACCTGGTGGAGCGCTATTTCGGCGTGGCAGAGCCGGAGCAGATGTCGGCGCAGACGCAGCTGCTGCGCCTGGCCGTGCAGGAGCGACGCACGCTGGAGACGAACACCTTCATGCGTCGCGTGAAGCGCTATCGAGTGGCCGTGGGCATCCTCGTGACGGTCGCCGCGGGCGCGGGCGTCACCGCGGCCTGGCAGGCCCGTCGCGCCGACGCACTGCGCGCCTCCGCCGAGGCGATGTTCGCCACGATCAAGTCCATCGATCTCGACCTGCGGCGCCTCGAGGCGAAGACTGGTCCCGACAAGTCGTTGCAGACGCGTCGTGCACGGCTGGAGACGCAGTATGCGGCGCTGCTCAAGACCCTCGGCATCTACAACGACCGGACGCCGGCCGACGTGCAGCTGATCTACCGCACCATCCACCGGCTCGGCGAGTCGGAGGCCAGCGTGCCGAAGGAATTCGTCGAGGAGGTGCAGCGCTACATCGGCAAGTGGAAGGTCGAGGGGCTGTCGCCATTCTTTGCACGCGCGACGGAGAAGCGGCTCGGTCCGCAGATTGCGGCCATCATGCTCGAGCACAACCTGCCGAGGGAGTTCTTCTACCTCGCGCTGCAGGAAAGCCGGCTGGAGCCGAAGGCGATCGGTCCGCAGACCCGCTTCGGGGTGCCGAAAGGGCTGTGGCAATTCATCCCGCCCACCGCCCAGATGTACGGCCTGAAGCTCGGGCCATTGCGGGGGGAGCGCACCTTCGATGCGCTGGACGAACGCCACGACGTGGCGAAGGCGACCAACGCCGCGGCCCGGTATCTCGAGGATCTCTACACGACCGATGCGCAGGCGTCCGGCCTGCTGGTCATGGCGTCGTACAACATGGGAGAGACACGACTCCTCAAGCTGATTCGCACGATGCCCGAGACACCCAGCGACCGGAATTTCTGGATGCTGCTCCGGAAGCATCGCAAGCAGATCCCGGACGAGACATACAACTACGTCTTCCGCGTCGTGTCGGCGGCCGTGATCGGTGCCAACCCGCGGCTGTTCGGACTCGACTTCGATCCGATCCTGGCGCTGCCGTCCGACACGGTGGTGGCGTCAGCCGTGCCGTGATCCGGTGCGGGGGCGGTCGCGCCTGCGTGTGGCGGCCGTGCCGCTCCCTCGCCCGACTTCAGTTCCGGTGACAGTGCACACATTGCGTTCCGGTGACAGTGCACACATTGCGCAGAATACCGCAGCCGCCGCATGCACCGCACGTGCCCCACGCAGGATCGTGACGAGACCATTCCACGGTTCTGCGCGGAGTGCTCCGGCTGATCGCCAACGTACCGCGCTCAGCGGAGCGCGCGCACGGCATCCGCCGCCCGCATGAAGAAGCGATCGATCTCCGGACCCTGCTCGAGCAGCGGTCGCGTATTGCTCACTGCCTCGGCGGCCTCACGTGCCGCGGCAACCGCGCTGCTCGCGTTCGGGAAGCTGCGGCGCCCACGACTCACGACACGTTCAGGACTACCATGGACCGCAAGCAGCACTGGGAGCATGTCTACGCCACGAAGCCACTGACGGATGTGAGCTGGTATCAGCCGCTCCCCGCCACGTCCCTAACGCTCATCGAGGCATCGGGCGGGACTGCGCACGCTGCCATCATCGATGTCGGCGGGGGCGACTCGCTGCTGGTCGATGCGCTGCTCGACCGAGGCGACACGCAGCTGACGGTACTGGACCTCTCCGGTGCCGCGCTCGCACGTGCGCAGGCACGGCTCGGCACGCGTGCGAGCGCGGTCACGTGGATCGAGGCCGACGCGACACATGCGACGCTGCCCGCCGGAAGCATTGACGTGTGGCATGACCGTGCCGTCTTCCACTTCCTCACGGACGCCGCGGATCGCGCGCGCTACGTGGCCATCGCGGCTGCGACGGTGCGTGCAGGTGGCGCACTGATCGTCGGCACGTTTGCACTGGACGGCCCGTCGCGGTGCAGTGGATTGCCGGTGGCGCAGTACAGCCCCGACACGCTGGCCGCGGAGTTCGCGACGGCGTTCACGTTCGAGCGTGGCCAGCATGACACGCACATCACACCGCCCGGTGCGGAGCAGCGTTTCGTGTTTGTGGTTCTGCGTCGGCACGGCGCGACCGATCTTTTCGCTGATCGCGCCACACGGTCGGGGAATGCGCGTCCTCACGTCAAGTGAGTATGCGCCCGCTGAATGAGGTCAGGCCGCTTCCGCCAGAAGCCTCCGGAACCGGACGTCGACCGCAGCAGCGAGACCCTCGATCGTCCCGTACGACCGCCCTGCCTCACGCAACTGCTCCGCGACATCCCTGAGCGCGACCGGCGCCGCGCTCGCGCGCCGAAGTGCTCCCGCGCACGCCTCGTACTCTCGTGGATACCGCGGTCGCAGCGACCTGATCTCTGCAGACACGTTCGCACCACGCCGTGGATGCCGGAGGATCTCGAAGATGTACACAAGGTCCTTCGCGGCCTTGCTCCGATTGCCTCGCATCGCGGACGACATTGCCTTCTGCATCACATACGCACCGAGCGTCGGGACGCGAATGCGACGCGCGGGCTCCAACAAAGGATGTAGGGTCGAGCCGACCTCGAGCCATCGCCATGACTCCAACAGCAGCTGCTGACCGGGATACCCCTGTGCCCGCAGCCCGGGTTGCCCAACGATCTCGACCGGCCGACGCGGGTCGCCCTCCGTCAGGAAATCGATCGGGATCGTCAGGCCATCGGCATTCCGGTACACCATCCATGGAGCAACATCGTCCATGTCCGAGATCGGATCGCGCACGAAGCCGGCTTCGGCGGCGAGGTCCAGAAGCGTTGCACGATCACCCGTCAGCAGTTCCCGCGGCAGCGTCACATCGATGTCCTCGATCTGCACTGCCGCGCCGTCGTTCGCCTCGGCCAGATGCAGTGCATGCACCCAGCCGCCGACGAACACGATGTCCTCGACGTACGGCTGCATCGCGATGATCACGCGGGCCAACTGTCGCGCGGCCACCGTCGTCACGAGATGCCTCGCTCGATTCGCGCGATGTCGGCAGGTGTCATGCCGACATCCGGTCCCAGGCGCGTGCGCAGCAGATGTACGGCCGTCTCCACGCCGCGCAGCGGGTAGTGCGCGAGGTCGAGGAAGAGCTGCAGGTCCGACAGCACGGGCAGGTCATCGCGCATCGACATGCCGAATAGCGCGGCCTGGCCATAGTACGGCTCGAGCACGCGCAGCGTGTGCGTCCCCGGCACGGGCTCGGTGATCTCTCGCGCGTGGACGAGCGACAGGAGGCGCTCGAGTTCCGCCGGCCCAGAGGGGAGCGCGTACAGGCTGGTCACGGTGTCGTTGATGACATGACCGACCCGGCGCTGTGCGCCGCTCAGCAGCGTCAGTGCCCACTGCAGCGACGATGGTGCCCATGCCGAGGCACGACACTCCTCGAACTCGTGACTGAGGTGCGGCACGACGAAGCTCCGTCGTTTCGACTTCGTCCAGGAGTATGCGTTGCACCAGTGCACGAGCGCGGACGCGGCGTCGGCGAGACGAAGGTGTTCCCCTGTTCCCACGATGTAGCCGCGCTGCGAGAGCTCCTCGGTGACATCCCAGGCCCAGCCGATCGCGATCCCTGTCTCCCGCGCAAGTGAAGTGACGCTGTGCGAGTCGTCCGGCGACTCGAAGAACCGGCGTAGCACCAGCGACGCCTTCTTCGAAAACGGGTTCACCGCTCGCTTCTGTGAAGCGAATGTTCCCCAGTGCCGCCTTGAGCCGCCATCGACGTGAATGAACAGGCCCGGCAGGCGCAGGTAGATGACGCCGGTCGTGTCGGCGTGATTGATGCCACGTTCGCGAAGCCACGCCCGCCGGGTCGCGTCCAGGCGTGGAAGAACCAGAATCCACGGTGCAACGGTTTCGTCATCGACCATGCGATCGAGATGCGCATCCAAGTCACGCGTCCATCGCGACTTCAGCTCGACGTGCAGGCGGCGAGAGGTGCCATCGACCTCGAGGTCCAGCCAAGCACCCGGTTCGCGCGCATCGCTTTCCTCCGGGCGCAGCACGCGTGCGTGCAGCCCGTTCTCCACGAGACGCGCGGCGAGGCCGTCGAGCATTGCCCGCGTCACGGCAGAGGGTCTCATTTTTCTAACGCATTTCGTTTTTTCACGAAACGCAAGATGAAAAGAAACTTCCGGGGCGAAATGCCCGGAAGTTCTTTCCAACGACCTGATGTTCACCGATTTCTACATCGGGACGACAGGATTCGAACCTGCGACCCCCTGAACCCCATGCTCCGGGTCGGTAGCGCAAGTCGTTGCTATCCAGGGGGTTACGACATCCAAACGTGGATACGTTGGGAAAATTCAGGGGGTCGCTGGCTCGTGGGGGACAGGTTCGGGGACAAAACGTCGCCAGAAACGTCGCCATGCGTGCCTCGCCAATCAGACCGTCCCTCCCATCGCGCTCGGCCAGACGGACTCGGTACTCATGACCACGGCGTCTCGGCGTCCATGCCGACGACGGTGCTGCCATGGAGTCGGTGCAGATCGGAGTCTACGCGCGCCGGCGAGGTGCCCTCACGCCGCTACGTCAATCGCGGGTCATCCGCGCAGACATGACGGCGGTCCGGTCCGGTATCTTCCACCCATGGCTCACGCATCCACCCGACCACGCCGGCACTGCGGCTTCATCGCCAGCCTCCTCGTCACGCTGCTTGCCCTACCCGTCACCGCCCAGCAGGTGGACTCGTCGGGCGCTCGACGTGACTCGCTCGGCCGCCGCATCGCCGGCGTGCTCGTCACGGCGCGACGCCAGCCCGGGAGCATCACCGCCGCACCACGCATCACGGCCGGCATGCTGACCACCGGCGCGAAGAGCGAGGTCGTGCAGGTTCGCGGCGCCACCGCCAACGTGGCGCAGAAGGTCGCACGCCAGCTCTTCGCCGAGGTCCCCGGCGTGTTCGTCTACGACATGGACGGCGCTGGCAATCAGGTGAACATCTCCGCCCGCGGACTCGATGCGCACCGGTCCTGGGAGTTCAGCGTGCGTCAGAACGGCGTCGTCACCAATTCCGACGTCTACGCCTACCCAGCGAGCCACTACAGCCCGCCGATGGAGGCCATCGAACGCGTGGAGCTGGTCCGCGGCACCGCCGCGCTGGGGTACGGATCGCAGTTCGGCGGCGTGATCAACTATGTCGTGCGCACGCCGGACACGTCTCGCGCAGCCACCCTCGACGTGCAGACCGGCGCCGGCAGCTTCGGCCTCCGCAACGCGTTCGTCGGTATCGGCGGCCGGCTTGGGCGCGTCACGTATTACACCTACGCGTCCGCACGTCGGACCGACGGATACCGGAGCAACGAGCAATCCACATCGGACGCAGAGTATCTCAGCGCATCGGCACCGCTTACGCACTCACTCACGCTGCGCGCCGAGGTGGGGCGCAGCCGGTACCGGTATCGCCAACCGGGCCCGCTCACGGACGCGATGTTCGCGGTGGATCCACGAATGGCATCGCGCTCGCGAAACTACTACAGCCCCGACATCCTCGTGCCATCGCTGTCGCTCGCGTGGGCACCGCGCGCTGGCACGCGCGCAACGCTGCTGGCGTCCGGCGTCTTCGGCAGTCGCAGCAGCGTCGCCGTCGGCGGATTCGCGACGCAGCCCGATACCGCCATCACTGGTGTCTTCAGTGCCCGGCAGGTGGACATCGACCGGTACGACAGTCGCACGCTTGAGCTGCGCGTACTGCAGGACCTGCGACTCGCCTCGCGGCCGGCGACGCTGGCGTCCGGGATCGCCGTCGCCGACAACGACACCTGGCGCCGCCAGCGCGGCACGGGATCACGTGGCAGTGACTGGTCGCTCTCCCTGCAGCCGGGAGGTGATTTCCAGCGTGACGTGCATTTCCTGACCGCCAACATCGCCGCCTTTGCCGAACTCGAATGGCACCTCATGCCGCAGTGGACCGTGGTGCCCGGAGTACGCGTGGAGCATGGCACGACGCGCCTGCGAGGGACGCTTGCCTACTATGATTCCGACGACACGCCGCGGAACGTGCAGCACAAGTTCCCGTCGGTCGGGATTCGCTCTGCATACCAATTCGCGAACGGTGGAGAGTGGTACGCCGGCGTCAGTCAGGCGTATCGCCCACAGCTCCTGAAGGACGTGATACCCGAGACGGCGACGGAGCGCACAAATCCGCAGCTGCTGGACGCGCGTGGCTGGACCGCGGAATCCGGGCTGCGCCGCACGCACGCCAACGGGGTGAGCTATGACGCGGGAGTCTTCGCCATGCGGTATGGCAATCGCTTTGGCCTGCTGGCCCTCAGTGATCCCGATGGGACGCCGTACACCTACAAGACGAACGTCGGCACGTCACAGACGTACGGCGTCGAGACTCGCCTGAGCGCGCCGTTGGGCGCTACTGGTGCCGTGACGTGGCGTGTCTTCAGCGCCGCGTCGTACATGCGGGCGCGCTACGTGGGCGGCTCCGTGGTGACCGGCGGACGCAACGTCAGCGTCGCCGGCAACGCGGTCGAGTCGGCCCCGGACTGGATCGCGCGGGGCGGCCTCGCCGTCACGCATGATCGTGCGACGCTCACCGTACAGACCAGCTATGTGAGCCGGACCTATGCCGACGCGCTCAACACTGTCACACCAAGTGCGACCGGCGCCTCGGGCATCGTCCCGGCGTATACGCTCGTCGACGTGCACGGCAGCATCGCGATCACGCGACGGCTTCGGGTGACCGGGGGCGTCAGCAATCTGTCCGACCGGCAGTATTTCACGAAGCGGCCGCAGTTCTATCCTGGCCCAGGTGTCTGGCCGAGCGACGGGCGTTCGCTATTCGTCTCGCTCGGCATGCGCTAGCCGGTCTGACACCGTGGCCCACGACATGGCGTGAGGATCACGCCGTTCATCCCTGCACTTCCCCACCCGGTGCCCGCGCTCGCCGAACCGCCAGCTTCTGCAGCAGATTCGGCGCAACGCCAGGCCGATTCCACGGGCAGAGCGCCAGGCAGATGCCACACCCCTGATGCTCGTTGAAGAACGGCAGGCAGCGGTCGAAGTCCACGTACCACCGCTCCTCCCCGCGCACCAGGTGCTTCTCCGGCGTGATCGCCTGCGGCGGGCACCCGTCCATGCACACGCGGCACCGCGTACAGAAATCGTCAGCGCCGAAATCCACAGGCGCGTCAGGCACCAATGGGATGTCGGTGAGCACGCACGCCAGTCGCAGGTTCGATCCCAGCGTCGGGTTGATCAGTGAGCCATGCTTTCCGAGTTCGCCAAGCCCCGCGGCGATGGCCGCCGGCAGCAGCAGCATGGGATACGCCATCGGTCCGCCATGCGGCACGGCATCGTGCCCCTCGCGCAGGATGGTGCCCGCGACGTCTTTGGCCACGCGGATCCCGCGACCGTACTGCCGGATCACTTCGGCGGCCGCCGTGTCGGCGGGCGCGGTGCGCAGGGCGTCCCAGTCGTGCGCGACGCAGAACATGATGACCCACTGCTGCCGCACCTCGTACCCCTCGAAGACCCACTGCGGTTGCATGGCGGTGATGCCGACGGCATCGGCACCAGCGGCGAACGCGGCCAGCTTGACGAGGCGCGTCCACTCCTCGGCACTGCGTTCGACGGGGAGTGCGCCCTTTTCGTCGAGTGGCGCCTCGAGCTGGCGATTGCGCTCCACGCGCGCCGCCTGCACCACGGGCGTGACGCGCGCACCAAACCAGAGCTGCAGCGGGCCGTGCGGAGTGGCATCCGGTGCATGCCAGTAGATCGGCAGCGGACGCCGGACGGCAGGCTCACCGACGCCGTTGATGGTGTTGCCGGACACTGACGGCCAAAGGGCCATCTGTTCCGGCGAGGGCGTCCATCGTTCGCGACGTGGCATTGGCGTCAGGGGTGGGCATCGAAGCGTACGGCCGGCGTCTGCGGCACCAACTGCGCGGCAGCATGATGTGCGACGGCCTCGCGGCAGGCACGTCGGCGCAACCATCGCGGACCGACGCAGAGCATCACCGCAGCGACGCCAGCCGTGCCGAGCGCCAACAGCACCGATGCAACGGCCAGTGCCGAGCTGCCACCGGCTGACTGCGCCGTCGCGGGCGGGACATGACGGACGACCGAAAACAGCATCGTGTTCGCGACGATCCCGAGGCCAAGCACGCCGAACGCGGCCATGAACAGGGCCACATCAGCACGGCCGAGCAGCCCGCGCGGCGCGACCAGGGCAGCGCCGTTGGCGATGGGCACACGCTCGGTGACCGGCGCAGCCTCGCTGCTCCACGGTCGAAGCCGCACCGCGTCAAGAAAGGCATACGCCACGATCCCGGTCGCGCGGTGCCGATAGCGCCGCCTCGCCTGAGGCAGGCCGAGCTGCGCGGTGTCGCGGACGAATTCCTCATGCAGATCGCCAACGATAGCGTCGCACATCGCACCCGTCGGGAGTGAGGCGCGCAGGAGGCGCTCCTCCCAGAGAGGCAGCGCGCCTCGGGGCGAGGGGAGCAGCGTCATGATGTCCCGCCGAGAACGCCTTCGAGCCCGCGCCAGAGGATCAACTGGCCCTCACGCGCCGCGCGCAACGCCTGCACGCCTGATGCGGTGACGCGGTAGAAGCGACGCGCATGTCCCCCACGCTCCTCCGCGGGTTCATCGAGTCGCCAGCGCAACAGTCCCTTGCGCTCCAGCTGGTTCAGGCAGGAATAGAGCGCGCCGCGCGAGACGATGCGTTGAATGCTCGTCTCCAGGTGTTGCGCGATTTCCGGCGCATACGCACTCTCACCCAGCTGCAGGACCGAGAGCATCACCGTCTGCTCGAACTCGCCCAGAAAGCCCTTGTGGCTCATGCACTCCTCGCGGTGGTCAGGCGAGTGGATACTCCGATACGGCGCCGTTTCGCGCGCCATGGTCCCCACAATCCGGCGACCAGCACGAATGGCGTCGCGGAGAGCAGCATCGTGGCGAGGCCAACTGACGCCGGAGCGACGGATGCAAACGTGACGCGCAGGTCATCCGGGCCGGCCGCACCATCGATCACGACCCGGGCTTTCCACGTGGCGACGCGAGGCAATGCCACCGTCGTCACGAACCGCGCGCCATGGCGCACACGCTCGGGATACGCGTGATACTGTCGCGCCGGCTCGTCGCCAGCCTCGGACTGCACGATGAGGCGCACGTCGCGCGGCGGAACGAATGGCACGCCATCGCGCGGCACCACGACCACGTACAGCAGCCCCGTGCCGACATCGGGCGCGGCCCACAGAGACACGGTGTAGGCCGCACGAGCCTGCGCCTGCCCAACCGCCACCGGAACGCCGCGATGCGCTGCGGCACGGCCGCAGAACTCACTCAGGCGCAGCAGCGCCTGGTCTGCACGCGACCGCAGCGCGAAGCCTGTGACGGCAACGGCGACGATGATCGCGAGACGGCGTCTGGTCATCACTGCGCCTCAGGCGGTGGTGAGGTCCATCGGCATCGCGCACGAGCAGCGCATGCGCGCGCGCTCTGCATCGCTCGGCGCCAGGTGCCGATACATCGCGACGATCATCGGCACGAAGACGATGGTGTTGTAGATCATGTGCAGCTCGACCCGCGGCAGCACCAGCTGCGCCACGCTCGTCGGCACCGGGGCGTCAAACAGGTTGCGCCCCACTACGACCTGCACCTGCAGCAGAGCATGCTCGATGTGATGCCAGAACTGGATCCAGAACGCGAGCATCCACCAGCGCCGCGCGCGGTCCACGAATCCGGACCGCAACACCCAGAGTCCGACGAGCATCACCAGCGCATAGCCGTAGTGCAGGGCTTCCGTGTCCACCAGCGACGGAAACCAGAGGCCGACCACCCCACGCGCCTCGAGCTCCGGCCAGCGCAGCACGTAGATCTGCATCGCCTGCGCCAGATGCTCTGCCCAGTGGGCCAGCACGATGGCCATGAACACCTGCAGCGCGCGCTCGTGCCACCGACCGTTCAACCACGAGGCCACCCGACCGGCGGACCGGTCAGCGACGACGGCGATGTCCATGGCACTCGTCTCCTGGCAGCAGTGGTGGTGGCGGGCGCGCGGCGTGGGGTCCGCCGCGTCTCGCAGGCGGCGGGTGTCCGCTACCGTCCCCGCCGCCCCAGTATCACCACCGGTACGTCTGGAGTCCAGACTCACCTGTCGCCATGTTTGTCTGAAGTTCAGACTCACCGCCCAACCGACCCCAGCGCGCCCGTATGCCAACCTCCCTCGTTCGACTCGTCGCCCTTACAGCCATACTCGGCGCCCTGCCCCTCCGCGCACAGATGGGCGTCGTCCGAGGTGACCTCACCGACGACTCGGGACGCCCCCTGGCCCGGGCCCGCGTGGTGATCGTCGACACTCCCATCGCGACCGAATCCCGACCGGACGGCACCTTCGAGCTGCGTGACGTACCGGCCGGCGTTCGGACGATCCGCGCCCTCCGCATCGGCCATCGGTTCGCCACGCAACGGATCAGCGTGCGCGCCGGCGCTGTCACCACCGTGCGGCTCGTGCTGTCGGCCGATCCGCTCGCCATCGACGCGGTCGTCGTTTCCGGCACGTTCAACCCTGCATCGAAACTCGAGTCGAGCACCGCCATCACGACCCTCAGCCCGACGGAGATGCAGCAGCGATCCCCACGCGGCACGGCCGAGTTGCTGAAGGGCGTGCCTGGCTTCCAGGTCATGAGCAACTCCGGCGAGACGGGCGCCGACGTCACCGTCCGCGGCCTGCCACAGACCGCCAACAGCTCGTTCCGCTACATCAGTCTGCAGGAAGACGGGCTCCCCGCGTTCGAGCCGCCCGGGTTGCTGTTCGCCTTTCCGGATGCCATGGCGCGGCTCGACGAAACGGTCGCTCGCGTCGAAGCGGTGCGAGGCGGCAGCGCGGCGGTGTTCGGCTCCGGGACACCCGGCGGCATCGTGAACCTGATCAGCAAGACCGGTGGTCCCACGCTCGCCGGCACGGTGCGGACGAGCGCCGCCAGCCAGGGCATGGGTCGGCTCGACCTCAACGTCGGCGGCCCGCTGGCCGGTGCGTGGCGCTTCAATGCTGGCGGCTACTACCGGTACGACCGTGGCCTGCGCAATGCCGGGTTCACGGCCAATGAAGGCGGGCAGCTGCGCGTCAACGTCACCCGCGACTACGCACGCGGCCACGTCCGCGCCTACGGCAAGTATCTCGACGACCGCAATCTCTGGTACCTCGGCATTCCGATCACGAACTACAAGGATCCGCAGGCGATCACGGGTGGTCCGGAGATCGGTGCCGGGACGACATTCGCGCGCGAGCGGCTCACCCTGACCATGCCCGATGCGTACAATCCGGGCAGCACCATCACCCGCACACTCGACGGCAACACGACGCGCTACCGCATGCTGGGCCTCGACCTGCTCCGCCAGTTCGACAACGGGTGGGCGCTCACGTTCCGCGGGAAGGCGCTCGCCTCCGACAACATCACAAACCTCATGATCGACGTCGCCGACCCGGTGCCCATCCCGAGCTTCGGCCCACCTGCACCGAAACAGGTGCGCTTCGTGACGACGGGGACAACCACTTCGGATGCGGCCCAGGTGAGCGCGCTCAACGGCAATGGGCTCATGAGCGTGCACGGCCTCGCGTTCGTCAATCAGCCGGTCCGCAATGGTATCGCCAATCTCGAGCTGGCACGACAGGCGGGTACTCACGCCATCACCGCTGGAGTGTGCTACAGCGATTACACGACACGACTGGAGCTGTTGCAGCAAGGCATCTTTCTCGAGGTCGCAGACAATCCGCGCATGATCCAGGTGGGCGTTGCCGGGCCGGGCGGCGCCTTCACCGGCGTCACACCCGCCGACGGCTTTGCCGCGTACAACAGCGGCTTCTACAACCTCCGTAATCACGCGCGCATCGGCGCGCTGTACGTGGGCGATCAGTGGCGCGCGTCGGACAAGCTGACCATCGATGCGGGCGCTCGCATGGATCGCAACTCGAGTGTCGGACGCAACGAACGGCCGGTCATCCCCGGTACCGTGACCAATGGCGTGGTGACCGGTCAGTCGGTGCCACAGGGCTATCCGGCATTCATACCGACCGCCGCGCAATCGCGGGCCGGCCAGTTCGGCAGTGGCATCGACCGCACGTGGGACTACACGTTCGACACGTGGAGTGCGTCGCTCGGGGCGAACTACCGCCTCGGCGAACGTTCGGCGGTCTATGGGCGCGCCAGTCGGGGGGCTCGCATCCCGACGTCGCAGCAGTGGACATTCCAGACCAGTGATGGCAGTCAGGTCACGGGTCAGACCAATCGTGGCGTCGTGGAGACCACGCTGCAGGGTGAGCTTGGCGTGAAGACGTCAGGGGCACGCTGGTCACTCCTCGCGACGGGCTTCTACGGCAACAGCAAGAACCTCATCACCGTGCTGCAGCGCGGTCAGCCGAATGGCACTTTCGTCTTCCTGCCGATCAGCGGTGACACACGCACCATCGGCATGGAGCTCGAAGGCACGGTGTCGCCGGTCGACGGGTTGCAGCTGCGCACGGTCACGACAGTGCAAGATCCGCGCTTCACGCGCTTCCGCTACGAGTTCTTCGTCCCCGGGACCAATCCCGGCAGCGGCACGCAGGTCCGGGACTACAGCGGCAATCGGCTCAACGACGCCGTCTCGCTGCTCACCGATCTGTCGGCCACCTACAGCCGTCGTGGTGCGGAGGTATTCGGCACGTATCGCTATACGGGTGACCGCGCAGCCAATCGTCCGAACACCGTCACCATTCCAGGCTACGGCGAGGTGAACGGCGGCATCGGCTATCGCATCCAGCGTGCGCGTGTCGTGTTGCAGGGGCTCAACCTGTTCAACACACAGGCCATCGTGCAGATGGCGGCGCGCACGGGCGAGGACATTCTCCGCGTCCTGCCGGACGGCACCGCCGAATCACTCGTGACGACGGGTGCTGCGGCTGGCACGACGTCACAGAGCCGCTTCACCACAGGGCTCGGCATCCTGCCGCGCACGGTACAGCTCAGCGTGACCGTCGACTTCTAGCGGATCACGCGCCAGTCGAACCCGTGCCGGCGCTCATCCCAGCCCGGGGGTGGGCGCCGGTTCTTCGTGCGGCGTGCCGGGATACGCAGCGGCTTCGCCGG
>JANNXU010000077.1:0-57052 GCA_031409715.1 Gemmatimonadaceae bacterium
GCGGCGTCGGTGCGGGCGGCGTCGGTGCGGGCGGCGTCGGTGCGGGCGGCGTCGGTGCGGGCGGCGTCGGTGCGGGCGGCGTCGGCGCGGGTGGCGTCGGCGCGGGTGGCGTCGGTGCGGGTGGCGTCGGTGCGACGAAGGCGGGGATGACGATCACGCGCACCGTGTCGCGCAGCGAGTCGCCGGCCGCACGTGCGGTGGAGGCCACGATGAATGCGGTGCCGCTGCCGACGGCAGTCACGACGCCCGTGGTGCTCACACCGGCGACACCGGGCGTGAGCGTCGACCAGGAGACCTGTGTGTCGAGTGTATCGCCGAGCTGATCGCGCACGGTCGCGGCGAGCGTGCGGGTGGCGACGGGGAGTGACAGCGTATCGCCATCGGGCCGCGCGTCGAGCGTGGTGGGTGTGCGCGGCTGCACATTCACCGTGAGCGTGCGCTGTGCGCTGTTGCCGAACGCGGTGACCGTGATCGAGGTCGTGCCGACGCGCACTGCCCTCACACGGCCAGTGGCGTCGACGGTGGCGATGGCGGGATCGACCGACGCCCAGCGGACACTCTGGTCGTCAGCGCTGCAGTCGGTGGAGGCCTGCGCCGTCAGCTGCCCCTGCGTGCCGACATCCAGCGTCAGCGTGGACGGTGATGCGGTCAGTACGCGCGTCGGCGCGAGGATCCCGCCGCATGGATCGCCGCCGCCGCTGCCGCAGGCGGCGAGCGTCGTGGCGGCAAGGAGGAGCGCACCGGCGGTGGACCAGTGCGCGCGTCGCGTCGAGCGTGGTGTGTGCGTCATCGCATCATGCCTCGTCATCAAGGATATCCAACACTGAGGCCGACTTTCGCCGCGTAGGTACTGATGGGTTCGAGAACGAGCGCGCCGACGGCGCCGAACTTCTGCCGCACGAGCTGGACGCCGGCGTCGAGGTTGAGGCGGCGCGTGACACGCAGGGCAATGCCGCCGCCGGCGCCGATGGAGGTGCCGTTCGTGCTCCCGTCCTGCGCGAACTGGAACACCCCCTCCATGTGCTGCCACGCGAGCCGCGCGGAGAGGTAGGGGAACACCACCGAGGAGGGGGTAGCGGGCACCCAGCGCGGCTCGACGAAGATGCCGGAGATGCGCAGCTCGTCCCGCACCTTGGTGTGCACGGTGTACTGGCCGCCGATACCGAGCGACACGGCGCCGAGCGTCTCCGAGCCGTAGAGTCGATTGAATCGCTGCTGTACCTCGACACCCTGACCCGCCACGTTGCCGGCACCGGCGGGGATCTGGGTGAACATGGCGGACAGCTGCAGCGCAAATCGCTGGGCAGACTGTGCTGACGCCGGCGTGGCGAGCAGCGCGAACAGCAGAGCGCCAACGCCGCATGGTGCGGCGATCGCTCCGTGCACAGATCGTGCGGCGGAGCGACGTACGGGATGGTGCAGGCGATTCACGAGGTGAGACGGATGGTGAGCCGGTCGGCGGGCGCCGACGCCGGTGGCGCATGCGACAGTCATGGGCGGCGGAGCGGTGCGACATCCACCGCAGACGAGTTCAGCACGTTGTTTCGCTTGTCCACGATCATGCTGACCTGCGCGATCCGCGTGACCGGGCGACCGGCGGCGTCGTAACGCGAGAGTCGCAGGCTGAAGGTGACGCGCACGGTCGAGAGCCCGACGCTGCTGATGACCGGATCGGCGACAAGCGCCACGCGGTGATCCGCGCCCTCGGAGAAGAAGCCGGCGAGCTCGGGGTTGCGGACCGTGCGATTGCGCACGTCGCTGACGAAACTTGCGGCGATTCCGCGCACATCGGCCGCGTCGGGCAGGGGCGTGGCGGGGGCGTCGCGCGGTGCCGCCGGCGAGGTCGTGGCGGCGGTGGTCGCGGCTGGCGCGGTCGAGGCAGGGGCGGCCGCACTCGGCGGACCGACCGCGACCGGCGACGGCGGCACGGTCACCCTGGGTACCGGGCTGCTAGCCACCGTCGGGACGGTCGGCGGCGCAGCAACGGCAATCTCGACCGTCTCGAAGCCTGCGGCGCCGCCGTCGGCGAAGATGCTTGCCGTGCCCGGGGCGAGCGCAATGACGGCGCCGGTGCGGGCGCCCACGCTGGCGACGCGTGGATCGCTGCTGGAGAAGAGCACGACGGGATCCGGCGCCCGACCGCCGGCGCGTCGGCGCACGGTCCAGCGTAACTGCATCCGGTCACCGGGTCGAAGCCTGCCAGTGACAGGCGTCGCCAGAATGAGCACGGAAGCTGGCTGGCTTGGCGCGGAACGCGCGGAAGTTGGCGAAGCCGTTGGGGCCGGGGTTGGACGAGGCGTGGGTCCACGCGTCGGCGCCGGCGGCGCGATGGTTCGCGCGACGACAGCGCGAGGCTCGGCGCGCGCGACGGCAGCGGTGCCATCGGAGGCGCCGCGTCGCATGGCCGTCCCAGCGACGCTGCCGGCGACACGTGCGGCGCCGCTCGGCGCAGCGGCGCTCGCCACGACGGCACTTGGCACGACGGCAGTTGGCGCGACGGCACTCGGCTCGATGGCAGGCGCTGCGGTGGCAGGCACGGGTTGACTGGCCACGTCGCCGGCTGCAAGCGAAAGATCACTCGTTGCAAAGCCCGCGGCAGAGTCCGCCGTCACCGAGTCGCCACTAGCGACGATCACCGCGGGGACGGCTGCGCTGGCCGGCAGGGTGGAGGGCGCGGCGGACGGCGCGTCGGGGTCGCGAGCGACGGGCGCCGAGAACCCGGGCGGCAACGGGTCACCGGGCGCGTCTGGCATGCGCGAGATCACGATCCCGAGCACCGCCGCAGTGGCGAGCGTGACGAGTGCGATCCGCACCACGGGAGGTTTCGCCCTGACGTCATCGGCCCGCAGGCCGGTCGAACCGGGCAGAATCAACGGCGCGCCATAACGCTCGAGGGGAGGCAATGACCCGACGATGACACCGCAACTGGGACAGATGCGCTCGTCGTCACCGATCTCCGCCAGACAGACGGGGCAGGTTGTGCCGAGTGAGGCGTTCATGCGGATCGAAGGACAAGACGGAGGCTCGCGGAGTGCGCCATCGGTGCGCAGCGGCACACGCACGGATCATCGACAGACTCCTATGCGCGTATCGTGCCGCAGCAATCTAGTGGCCGATCCCGTGCAGACTCCCTCGCTGTCCTACGCTCGCGCTCGCTTACGGCGTGCGGACGTTGAACGTGCCGTCGGTGACCGTCAGGGTGCCCGTGGTGGCACCGTTCGGGGCGAGTGTGCCGGTGAAGGTGCCGGTGATCCGGGTGGCGCTGAGTGTGGTGATCGCGAGCGTGCCCACATCGCTGCCGGCGCCTCCCCAGCTCTGGGTGGTTCCGATCCGCTGAATCGTGATGCGACGGAGCGGCACGTTGAACCCCGTCAGCGCACCGCTGCCGGGCGCGCTGAACGGGCCGAGCGAGATGCTGATCGACCAGGTGAGATCCTGACCGCCGAGGGTGCGTGAGTCGGTGCCGCCGCCCAGGCCCGTCACCGTCGCCATGACCCGGGGTGTCCCGCCGATTGTGGCCGTCATGGTGCTGCCAGCCAGCGCGGCGGTTGGCGCGACATAGCCGGCCGAGAGCGGGACATCGAAGGTGCCTCCGCTGGCGACGGCGTTCGCACCGCTGCCGACCACCGGTGCGGCGGTGAACGCGAAGGTGCCAGCCACGCGCGTGGCGCTGAGCGTCGAGATCGTGATGGAGCCGGCGGTGCCCGAGAGCGGCGTGGTATAACTGTTGGTCCCAGCCAGATAGCTGACGACGCCCCCGGGCGTGCTGCCGATGTTCGTGCCAAGCGGGTAGGTGCCCACGCCGGGGATGTAGGCAAGGTTGAACGTCATGTTGCGAACCGTGGCGCCAGCGATCTGCGATCCCGAGAATGCGATGCTGCCCGGCGTGGTCGTGACGGCATTGGCCTGGGCGGTGGTGGACGCAAACGGCACACCGTCGACGGTGGCCGTGATGCTCGCCGCCGGCGTTCCGCCGCCCGGGCCGGTGGAGCTGCCGCTGCAGCCGGCGAGCATGGTGACGATCGGCAGCACCGCGCGGAGCGGCAGGCAACGGGAGGGCATTGATCGGCTCGGTGACGGTCTGGTGGTGGGCTGCTGCGTCGTCGCCGTGCACGATGCAGTGCGTCGCATCGTTACGAAAGCCGTCACGCGTCCGCCGGGCGCGCAGCTGCGGACGCGCTGACGGCGAATCGTTCGGTCCGGACGAACTTCGGCGTCCGGCCGTCCCGGGCGCCGCTCTGCTACGCGTCGGTCGTGATCACCGTCTCGCCCGCGGCGACACGGCGCAGTGTGTCGAGCAGCACGGCGGGGGCCGCGCTCTTTCCCACGAAACCGAGCACACCGGCGGCACGCGCAGCGTCGGCCATCGGCACCGTCGAATTGCCGGTCAACACCACGACACGGGCCGGACTCTGCTGCTCGCGGAGCAGGCGCACGAGATCGAGCGCCGCGATGTCGCCGGGAATGTTGAGATCGAGGAGCACCACGTCGGGGTGCTCGGATGCGATCACGCTCGCTGCGCCGGTGAGCACGTTGCGCGGCTCGAGCCATGCGATGTCGGGCTCGAGACGCAGGCGCATGCCGAGTGCGTCGGTGAGCATCACGTTGTCGTCGAAGCAGAGGACGGCGATGACGGGCCCATCCGCCTCCACTTTCCGTGTCTGCATCGCCGTCGGCGCAAGCGCGGTGTCTCCAGCCGCATCACCCGGCGGGAGGGCGGCGACGCCGGTGCCCGGTGTGCTGAACAGGGTCCGCTCCAGAACCGAGGCCAGGTGTTGCAGATCCTCGAGGTGCCGGCGGATACGGCGAATGTTTTTTGCTGCGCCCTGCTGCTGCGGCGCCATCTCCAGCAAGTCCAGCCGTAGCGCTATCGGCATGACGGCGTTCCGGATGAGGTGCGCCACCCCTTCCGCGGTCTGTGCCGGTGCGCACGATGGGTGACCGGTGCCATACAACTGCTCGTATCGGTTGAATGCTGCGTGATGACTCACGATACTCGGGGCGGGAAGGAAGGGACATCGCGCTGCGCTGCAGTCGCTGCCGATCGGCGCGAGGTGCTCTCGCGTCGCGTACTCGTGCCGTGTGCCACGTTCAGCGTGCCACGTTCAGCGTGCCGCGTAGAGCGTGCCGCGTAGAGCGTGCCGCGTTCCCGAAGGCGAACTCCGCTGTTCAATTGACGACTGGATCCCGTGTGGTCACCGTGTACTGCAAACGCAGGACCACCACAACTCACGGCCCGACAGCGCGATACGTTTCAGCACCCTGACCAGCGCGATGCATTCGCGCGTGCAACCGGATCACTCTTCCTTCAAACAACGTCATGGCGTCCGACATCGAACTCCAGCGCGACGAGCCCGGCAAGGCCGTCGACGGGCTGCCGCCACGGTCCGCGGATGAGGACACCGAACGGGAGGCGCGGGATGCAGCAGCGGACACGGGCCCGCTCCGCGGCGGTCGCGTGCTGGCGATCGACGACAATGCCGACATCCGTGAGAGTCTTGCGGTGGTGATCCGCCTGTTGGGTCACGAGGTGGTGACGGCCGCGGACGGGGAGAGTGGACTCGACGAGGGACGGCGGTTCGGGCCTGACGTCGTCCTGATGGATGTGGGACTGCCGGGGCTCGATGGCTATGCAGTCGCTCGACTGATGCGGCAGGAGGCGTGGGGCCGTCGCGCCTATCTGGTGGCGATGACGGGTTGGACCGCGGCGTCGGATCGTCGTGCTGCCGAGGCAGCCGGGTTCGATGCACATGTGGCGAAGCCGGTCGAGCTCCGCCGCCTGCGCGAACTCATCGCGACGGGCTGCACCGATGCCGGACGTGCCGCGCAGGACTGACCTGGATCACTCCTCCATGCTACGGTCGAACCGCTCCCTCGTCTTCTGGTCGTGCCTCGCCCTCGCGGTCGCGATTGGCGTGCGCGCGGCGCTGCATCCGCTGCTCGGGCAGAACTACCCCTTCATCCTGTTGTTCGGCGCGATCGCGCTGACGGTCTGGCTTGGCGGGCTGTGGCCATCGGTGCTGGTCGCAGCGGCGGGCTACGCGCTGTCGAACCTGCTGTTCGTGCCGCCGTACGTTGCCTTCGGCTTTCCGACAGTGACAACGACGCTCGGCGCACTCGGCTACTCGATCAGCGCCGCCATCATCATCACGTTCGGGGTGAAGTTGCGCACGGCACGGGCGGCCTCGGCGCGTGCGGAGGCTGCGCAGGCCACCCAGGCGTCGCTGCTCCGATTGACCCTCGCCAGCATTGGTGATGCCGTCATCACGACCGACGCTGCCGGCCGGATCACCTTCATGAACCCGGTGGCGGAACACCTCACCGAGTGGACGCTGCCCGAGGCGCGTGGGCGTTCACTCGGCGAGGTGTGTGCGCTGGCACCGTCCGACGCTGATGAGGCAGGCATCCGCTCGGCCGCCGGCGCGATCGGAGCCGGATCCGCACAGGCCGAGACGGCAGCGCTCACCAGCCGCGCCGGCGCGCTGCGCCTGATCGAAAACACTACGGCCCCGATCAGTGACGCCTCGGGGCAGGCCATCGGCGAGGTGGTCATCTTCCGCGACGTGACGCGGCAACGCGAGTTGCAGCACGAGCTCGCGGCGAGTGAGTCACTCTTCCGCACGATCGGTGAGGTCGTCCCCGACTTGCTGCTGATGGCACTGCCGAGCGGTGAACCGGTCTACCTGAACCCGGCATGGCTGGCATACACCGGCGCAGGCCATGGCGACATCCGTGCGCGTGGCTGGGAGGCATTCTTTCTGGCGGAGGATCTGGCGACGCTGCGCGACGACTGGCGCACGGCCCGGCAGCAGGGGTGCGCCTTCACCACCACCCTGCGCGTGCGACGTCACGATGGCGTGCTGCGATGGTTCCGCGGCCACACCGTGCCGGTCATCGCACCGGGGGGCCACGTCGGGCAGTGGATCTCGACGTTGGCCGACATCGACGACCTCAAGATGGCGGAGATGGCGCTGGCGGACTCCAGCCGCAGGAAGGACGAGTTCCTCGCGCTCCTCGCGCACGAACTGCGGAATCCGCTCGCGCCGCTGTCCAATGCCGTGAATCTGCTCCAACTGCAACCCGGCGCCTCGGCGCCGGCGCGTACGCTGCATGCGATCATGGATCGCCAGCTGTCGCACCTCGTGCGTCTGGTGGACGACCTGCTGGAACTCTCCCGCGTCACCAGCGGGAAGCTCGAGATCCGACCGGTGACGGTTCCGGTGGCAACGGTGGTCGCCACGGCGGTGGAAACGACCGCCCCCCTGATCGCCCAGCTGCACCACCGCCTCGTCCTCCCGACCGTCGATCACGCCCTCGTGGTGCGGGGCGACCCGGTGCGACTGGCGCAGATCGTGACCAACCTGCTCACCAACGCGGCACGATACACGCCTGATGGTGGCACGATCGAGGTGCTGGTGACGCGCAGTGACGACACGGTGTGCATCGCCGTGCGAGACAGTGGCGTGGGCATCCCGCCGTCGGAACTGCCGCATGTCTTCGAGATGTTCACGCGCGGCAAGCACGCGCAGGCGGTCCGCGACGGTCTCGGCATCGGTCTGGCGCTCGCCTCACGCCTGACGGAGCTGCACGGCGGACGCCTCGACGTCGCGAGCGCCGGCGAGGGAGAGGGGAGCACGTTCACGCTGTACCTTCCCCTCGTACACGACCCAGAGCCGTCGCCACGCCCCATGACCCAGACACGCACGCCGGCACCGACCGCCGCGCACCCGCCGCATCGCATCCTGGTCGTCGACGACAACGTGGACGCAGCGGAGAGCCTCGGCATGTTGCTGCGGCTGCTCGGCGCCAGTGTGGCAACTGCGAATTCAGGTGCCGAAGCGCTGCAGCTGCTGACCGTTCACGCCCCGGCACTCGTCCTGCTCGATCTCGGCATGCCTGGCATGGACGGATACGAGGTGCTGCAGCGCATCCGCAGCATGGAGCTCACGTCGCCGGTCAGGGTCGTTGCGCTGACAGGCTGGGGACAGATGTCCGACCGGCGACGCGTCGAGGAGGCAGGCTTCGACCAGCACCTCGTGAAGCCGGTGGACCTCGCTGCGCTCGAGACGTTGCTCACCGACCTCACGAACTCGAGCGGCAGCGCGCCCTGAGCGGTCGCAGCGAACGGGACTGATGTTGAAGGGGCATCGGCGGCGCTGGCCGGCATCCTGCATACACAGAATTCCGTCCATCCATGCCAGTCTCTCTTCCGAATCAGAGGAGCACACATATGACGTCCCCGTACAACGAGCGCGACCTGGGCACCGCCCGCGACCACGATCAGAACCTCGCCGGCATCGACACCGGAGCGCTCGGTGATCTTGCGAATCAGACCGTCCACCGCGCCGAGCGCGCCGTCGAGGGCGCGTTCGAGAGCGCAGCGCACGAGGCGGGTCGCCTCGGTCAGACGGCAGCGGACCGTGCACGCAGCGCCGCCGACGCGGCGAAGAACGCCACCAAGCGCGTGCAGCGTGGCCTGAGTCACGGTGCCGACTGGGTGAAGCAGCACGATGCGAGCGAGATGTGGGATGAGATGCAGGGCCTCGCCCGCCGGCACCCTGGCAAGTCGATGCTCGCCGTAGCAGCCGTCGGCTTTCTGGTCGGCCGCAGCCTTCGTCGCTCGAGGTAATCGTGGCCGAGCGCAACGGTTCGGAGAGCATCACGGGGGAGATGCGTGCGCTCGTCACGCAAACCGAGCGGCTCATCCGCAGTGAGATCACCCTTGCCGCAGTGCGCGGCAAGGAGGCGCTGGTCAGCGGATCGCGCCGGGCCGTGCTGCTGGGGTCCTCGGCTCTGATTGGCGTCGCTGGGTTTGCCTACCTGTTCCACGCGATCTATTCGGCGCTGGCCCTGCGCCTCGAAGGCTGGGCAGCGGCGCTGATCACCGCCGTCATCGCGTTCGCGATGGCGGGGGTACTGGCGACCCTTGCGCTGCGTCGATCCGACGAGCGTGCACCATCCACCCGCAAGCGTTCGATGGCGGTTCAATGACGACACGCAGTGAAGAACTCGAGCGTACCATCGCGGACGAACGCCGCGAGCTGGGCCGCAACCTGGATCGACTGCAGGATCGGCTGCATGAGAAGACGAACGTGAAGGGGTACGTCACGCGGAATCCCGGTCCGATGCTCGGTGTGGCGCTCGGGGCAGGGATGTTGCTCGGCTTGGCGACGGGCGGATCGGGACGCTCGTATGCAGTGGTGCGCGACGATGACCAGGACGACGACGATGGCGATGTGTCCAGCGGGTCCCGCAGCGTTCGGCGCGGTGTACACCGCACCGGACGTGGTCAGCTCCGGACAGCGTTGCTCGGGATGGCGGCTGCCCGAATCTCGGAGCTCGTGCTCGACAGGCTCGCGGACTATCTCGCCGCGCGACGCGGCGCCTCGCGAACCGGTCATCGCGGCGACGCGGAACCAGCGTTCTGACGGGCTTCATGACATCGTCGACGGCTGAGCTCGTGAATGGTGCGCTCGCGCTCGCGCTGCTCTGCAGCGTGATGATCGGTGTGCTCTACGCGCGTCGCTATCGGCGAACCACGCTCGAGGAGCGGGCCCTGCTGGCGCAGGTGCTGCCCATGTGCCGCAATCGCTACACCTATCGCTGGGATCTCGACACGGGCCGCGTGCTCCGCGAACTGAGTCTGCTGGAGCGGCTCGGCTATGGTGCCGATGCGTGCCTGATGTCCACCACCGAGTGGGTGCAGCTGGTCGTGCCCGAGGATCGCGCGCGGCTGGAGGACGCGCTGGCCGTCGTCGTGGCCGGCCGCGCGCGGGGCTACTGCACGACGTACGCGCTGCGCACGATTAATGGCAACGTCGTGCGCGTCATCGATCGCGGCGAGAGCGAGCTGGTGAGCGATGACGGACGCGTACGGCAGGTGCTCGGCACTCTGGCGCTGCTCGACGAGGCGCCGGCCGGTGCCGGGAACGGATCCCGCACATCGGCTTCCACTGGTGCGGCTGCCCCATCGCCGGTGCCGCATCAGGGCCTGTACGGTCCCACTGGCGCGCTGACGATCGCTTCGGCCGGGCTCGGGCCATTCGTGCTGCAGGACGGTGTTGACGGTGCACCGCTGCTCGGTGCGAGTACGCTGCATGCCGCGACCCCCGACGATGCGACTCGCCTGACGGAACTATGGGAACAGGCCGAGTTGCGCGGTCGCTCTCGCCGCCGCGTGACGCTGGTGTCGGCGAGCGGAGTGGGACGGCTGATGGATCTGTTGCTGGTTCGCGTGAACATGAGCCCGAGCCGTTCCGAGATGTTGTTGCAGGCGCGCGAGCTGAGTCCGGAGCACCTGGTGGAACCGGGCCGTCATGATGCGACACGCAGCGAACTCGTGACGCATGTCGTTCGGCGTGCCGCGCACGACATCAGCAGCCCGCTGGGAGCGCTGCGCAATGTGGCGGAGCTGCTGCGCCGCACTGGTGATGACCGGCCATCACGCGAGCGCTACATCGCGCTCATCGACCGGGCCGTCGACCAGATCGCCGCCGTCAATCGCGAGCTGTCACGCGCGGCGGAGTGGCAGCAGGAGGAGGTGGGCGGTGCCAACCTGGCTCAGGTGCTCGAGGAGGTGGTGCACGAATTCCGCGGTGAGATGACGCTGCGGTCCGATGCGATGCTGATCCCTCCCGATGCACGCGTACTGGCCATCCCGGATCCTGCGCTCCGTGTGGTGGCTCGCTCCTTGCTCCGCGGGGTCTTCGCGTCGTCCGTGGGCGAGGGGTCGGTGCACGTGCTGGCGACACGGGTGGACGACGACGTGGTGATCCGGATCGAAGCCGACGCCGTGGGCCGGTTGAGCCCCAGCGGCGAGACCACCGCCGTGCCGTCTTTCATGCACGATCCCGACAATGCGCGTCGTGTCTCCATCGCGGCCGAGGTGCTGGGCATGTTCGATGCGTCCCTGTCGGTGCATGGCGTGCCAGGTGGTGGCACGCTGTTCGAATTGCGATGTGCTGCCGCGCTGTCCGCTTCCGCGAGGCGCAGCGGCAGGGACGCCGCGCTGTGGCTCGAACTCGACGACGGTGATCGTCTGGATCACACCACACAGCCGGCGTGAGACAGCTGAGCTGGGAGCAGTACCCGGAGTTCGCGCGACTGGTCGCAGGGCGAAGTGTCGCCGATCATCCGACGACCTACGTCGACACGGCGTGGTAGGAGCACCACACGCGCCGGAGCTTCCTCGACTTGCGGCGCCATGCACGTGTTGCCGAGACGCGCCGTGCGCCGTCGCCGACCAACGCGCCGGCTGGTGCAATGCACATCGCACGCGCAACCGTCACGATCGCGAGGAGGGCCTCCAATCAGCTCATGAACGCGGGCGAGCTCCTCGCTGCTGCCCCGAGGACCAGGAGGGCTGAGGCTGTGCCGCATGCCCCGACGCGCCTGGGCGGAGCTGCGGACGTACCTGATGCGGGTTTCTTCGCCACGGTGCGGAGCGCGGCGATGGTGGCGACGAGTCGCGCGCGGGCGCTTGCGCCGGGACGCGGCTGACCCCGGCGCAACGAACGATCGTGCGTGGGTGCACGGCGGCGGTCATTCGGCGTCCCGGTGACGTCGTCAGGCGGGGCCTCGCGCGCGGCGCTATCGGCCGTGTGGTGCGAGTCCAATACCGAACGCCGCCGCAGGCCACCACATTTGCAGACGCCGCCGTCGTCCCGCAGTCCGTGCCTCCTCCCCAGGTGCCCGCGTCATGATCCTCCGTTTGCGCACTGTCGCCGTCTGTCGTACCGGCGCGTTGGCTCTCCTGCTTGCCGCGTGCGCCAAGGCGCCGGACGGTGCTCCTGGCGGCAAGGCGGCCTCTGGCAGCGCTGCAGCCAGCGGAGACTGGCCCGTCTACGGCGGCAACACGGACCACACCCATTACAGCACGCTCGGCCAGATCACGCCGGCCAACGTCGGCACGCTGCAGGTGGCCTGGACCTACGACACGCACGACGCCTTCAAGGGCTCGGAGATGCAGGCGAATCCGGTGGTCGTCGACGGCGTGTTGTACGCGACGACACCGAAGATGCACGTCTTCGCCCTCGAGGCGGCGACGGGTCGTGAACTCTGGCGCTTCGATCCGAACAACGGCCAGCCACCCGCCTCGCGCTTCCGCCACCGCGGGGTCGTGGTCACCGGTGATCGGGTGCTCTTCAACTATCGCTACAAGCTCTTTGCGATCAGCCGCACCACCGGCCGTCCGATGCCCGGCTTCGGCGGCGACAGCGGCTGGGTGGACCTGCGCGAAGGACTCGGCCGGCCTGCGAAGGAGATCTCCGTCAGTGCCAGCACGCCGGGCGTCGTGTTCGGCGACCTGCTGATCATGGGCAGCACCGTGCCCGAACAGCTGCCCAGCGCGCCGGGTGACATCCGCGCGTTCGACGTGAAGACCGGCGCGCTGCGCTGGAGCTTCCACACGATCCCGCATCCCGGTGAGCCCGGCTACGAGACCTGGCCGCCCGACGCATGGAAGGTGGCCGGCGGTGCCAACGCCTGGTCGGGCGTGACGATCGATGCCACACGCGGCATGGTGTTCGCCGCCACGGGCTCGGCGTCGTACGACTTCTACGGCGCCAACCGGCACGGCGACAACCTGTACGCGAACAGCGTCATCGCGCTCGATGCGCGCACCGGCCGTCACGTGTGGCACTATCAGGTGCTCAAGCACGACCTCTGGGATCGCGACCTGCCCGCGGCGCCGATGCTGGTGACGGTGAAGCGCGACGGGCGCGCCGTCGATGCCGTCGCGCAGATCACCAAGACGGGGCACGTCTGGCTCTTCGAGCGCGAGAAGGGCACGCCGCTCTTCCCGGTGGCGGAACAGCGCATGCCGACGATCGCGCTCGACGGGGAGCAGCCGTCGCCGACGCAGGTCTTCCCGACGCTGCCGGCGCCGTTCTCGCGCCAGCAGCTCACGCGCAGCGACCTCACGCAGCGCACACCGGCGGCACACGCCGCGGCACTGAAGACCTTCGACGAGTACAACCCCACGCACCCATGGGAGGCACCCAACGCCACCAAGGGGACGATCATCTATCCCGGCGTGGATGGCGGTGGCGAGTGGGGTGGACCGGCGTTCGATCCCGAGACGGGGCTGCTCTACGTCAATGCGAACGAGATGGCGTGGCTGCTCAAGCTGGTGCCGCGCAGCGACAAGTCGCTCTACGCCGCCACCTGCGCGAGCTGCCACGGCGAGAACCGGCAGGGCGGCGGTGGTGGTTCGCCGTCACTCGTCGGCATCAGCGAGCGGCGCACCCGTGAGCAGGTGATGGCGATCATCAGCGAGGGCACCGGCCGCATGCCCGCCTTCGGTGCCGCGATGGACAAGGCCGCGATGAACGAGATCGTGGAGTATCTCATGACCGGCAAGGACGCGGCCGTCGCGTCCAGCGCATCGGCGATGAAGAGCCCGACCCTGCTCAAGTACCGCACGGCGTACTTCGACATTTTCCTCGACCATGAAGGCTACCCCGGCATCAAGCCGCCGTGGGGCACGCTCAACGCGATCGACCTGAACACCGGCCAGTTCGCGTGGACCATCCCGTTCGGCGAATATCCGAAGCTGGCCGCCCAGGGCATCCGCAACACCGGCACCGACAGTTACGGCGGCGCGATCGTCACCGCCAACGGGCTGCTGATGATCGGCGCCACCACGTACGACAACAAGTTCCGCATCTTCGACAAGCGCACGGGTGCGCTGCTCTGGGAAACGGTGCTCCCTGCCGCCGGTAACGCCACGCCCTCCACCTACATGGTGAACGGCCGGCAGTACGTCGTGATCGCGTGTGGCGGCGGCAAGAACGGCGCGCCGAGTGGTGGAACCTACGTGGCCTTCGCGCTGCCGCAGCGCCCGTCTCCTCCCAGCCCGTGACGGCACTCCCGCCACCTGACGGCCCCGCGCGCGTGACCGACGTTCCCGAGAAGGAGGACCTTGGTTTCGGCCGACTCGTGACGCAGTCGGTGCGTGGCCGGTTCCTCGACAAGGATGGTCGCCCGAAGAGCCGCAAGTTCGGCATCGGGCCGCAGCGCCTCGAGCGCCTCTACCTCGGGGCACTGTCGGTGAACTGGGGGCAGTTCCTCGTCTGGTGCCTCGCGAGCGTGATGCTCGTCAACGGCTGCTTCACGATCGGCTACATGGCGCTTGGCCCCGACGCGATCGCCGGCCATGCACTGGTGCAGATCGACGACGAGTTCCTCACCACGTTCAGCTACAGCCTGGCGCGCTTCACCACCTCCGATACGAGCCCGATGTACGCCGTCGGCGCCACGGCGCACTGGCTGTCGATCTTCGAGTCGCTGGTCGGGCCGCTCACGATCGTGGCGGTGGCGGGCCTGATGCTGGCGCGGTTGATCCGCCCGCGCATGCGGCTGCAGTACAGCCAGTCGGCCGTGATTGCGCCGTACGAGGACGGGCGCGGCCTGATGTTTCGTATCGTCGGCATGCAGCCGAGCGAGCTGAGTGACGTGCACGTTCGCGTGAACCTCGTGCGCTTCGAGACCACCAACGGCGTGCGCCAGCGTGAATTCTACCAGCTGGAGCTGGAGCGGCAGTCGGTGGAGTTCTTCTCGCTGCACTGGACCATCGTGCACCCGATCACCAGCCACAGCCCGCTCGCCGGCTACACACCCGCGATGCTGCGCGAAGCGGAGGCGGAACTGCTGGTGTCGGTGAATGCGCACGAGGAGACCTTTTCCACACGGGTCACCTCACGCTGCTCATACCTCTGGGACGAGGTACGGTGGGACGCGAAGTTCGCGAACATCTTCGTCAGTGCGATGGACGGCGTGATCGCGATCGACGTCGAGCGACTGGACCGGATGGACGTGTTGCCCGATGGCACCACCAGTACGCCGGCGCCGCACGAGCACGATGGCGCCGGCGCGCCGACCGGCCGCATCTGACGGCACCCGCGCCGCGATCAGGCCGGCGCGTTGCAGGACCTGTGCAACTCAGACCACGTCGCCCGCGCCCGCCCGCACCGCCTCGTGGTCCAGTTCCTCCTCCAGTTCGCGCAGCGTTTCGTCGGAGATCACTCCCTCGTTCCGCAGGCGGACGAGCATGCGGCGCTCGGCGCGGATGACACCCGCGCGAAGGCGGCGATGGACCGCCATGTCGGCGGTGTGGTGCGTGTGCTGCCGCAGCTTGTCCTGCAGGTCGTGCCGCACCTGCGCCACCGCCGCCGCGTCGGCCCATGGCTCTCGCGACAGGTCTTCCAATGCCTCGGCCCCACTGCGCAGCGCCTCGCGCCTGGCCTGACGTTCCTCCACGTGGTGCGCAGTCTCCGGCTCGAACCGGAACGCCCTGATGATCGGCGCCAGCGTGAGCCCCTGCAGCACCAGCGTCAGCATGATCACGCTCATGCCGATCAGGATGATCTCGGCGCGGTAGGGGAACGGTGCGCCACCCGCGAGCGTGAGCGGCAGTGCGAGCGCCGACGCCAGCGTGACGATGCCGCGCATGCCTGTCCACGCGACGAGGGCGACCGCCTTCGGACGCGGCGCGGGTTCGGTGCGCCGGACGTCCGCGCTGAGCCACCGCGGCAGCCAGGTCGCCACCGGCACCCACAGCAGGCGCACCACGATGGCCACGGCGCTGATGATCGCGCCCACGCGGAACACCGCCAGCAGCGAACCCTCCGGCACCATGCGCATGAGGGGCCCGAACTGGAGCCCGAGAATCAGGAACACCATCGCGTTGATGATGAAGACGAACAGGTCCCAGACCGCGCGCGACTGCAACCGCGACATCGCCGACACCGTGGTCGAGAAGTGCCGGCGCACGTAGATGCCGCCCGCGACACAGGCCAGCACTGCCGAGACACCGAGCGTTTCGGCCGCGATCCAGGCCACGTACGGCGCGGCGATCGTCAGCAGCGTCTCGGCGAGGGCGTCGCGCGTGCGGCGGAGTGTGCGCACCACCAGCCAGCCGACCGCCACGCCCACCAGCGTGCCCACGCCCGCGTCGATGAAGAAGCGGACGATGGCCTCGCCAAGACTGAACGCGCCAGTCACGGCGGCAGCGACCGCGGTGCGATAGAGCACCAGCGCGGCGGCATCGTTGACGAGGCTCTCGCCCTCCAGGATGACGATCACCCGCCGCGGCACCGGCAGTCGCGACACGATCGCCGCCGCCGCCACGGCATCGGGTGGCGACACGATCGCGCCGATGGCCACCGCCACCGCCCACGGCAGCCCAGGCAGCAGTGCGTGCGCCGTGACCGCCACCGCCGCCGACGTGACCAGCACAAGTCCCACCGCGAGGAAGCCGATCGGCCGCAGGTTCTGCCGGAACTCGCGCAGTGACGTGAAGAACGCCGCCGCCCACAGGATCGGCGGCAGGAACACGAAGAAGACGATGTCCGGTTCGAGCGTGGGCAGCGCCACCCCTGGGACGAAGCCGAGAGCCACACCGGCCAGCACCTGCAGGATCGGCGACGGGATCGGGAGCGTGCGCGCCAGCGCCGTCAGCGCGATGACGAGCGTCGCGAGCGCGATGGCGAGCAGGACGGGCTGGAAGGTGTGCATCGCGCGGAAGCTCGTGACTGTGTCAACTGCGGAGTGCTGCCGACAGCGCCGACGCACTCATCTCGCGGGCACCGCGACCGTCAGGTCTCCGCCGCACCGTCGACCGCGGCTCCGCCGAGCGCCGCCCGCACCCGTGGCGCGACCTCGTGTCCGAGCACTTCGATGGCGCGGCGCATGGTGGCGTGCGGCAGCGTCGAGACGCCCATCTGGAACGTGAATCGCGAGATCCCGCCAAGGTCGTCGTTGATGCGCAGCAGCTTTGCCGTGAGGGTGTCGGGACCGCCGACCATCAGCGCACCGAACGGACCGCGCGAGGCATCGAACTGCGCCCGCGTCGTTGGCGGCCAGCCACGCTCCTTGCCGATCTCCGTCATGGTGTGCGCATAGCCCGGATAGAACGCATCGGCGGCCTGCGCATCGGTATCCGCGGCGAAGCCGATCGAGTGAATGCCCACCCGCAACTGCGCGGGCGCATGCCCCGCACGGCGGCCGGCGTCACGGTAGGCGTCGATCAGCGGACGGAAGCGCCGGTGCTCGCCGCCGATGATCGCGACCATCAACGGCAGCCCGAGCGTCCCGGCGCGGACGAAGGAGGCCGGCGTGCCGCCGACGCCAACCCACACCGGCAGCGGGTCCTGCAGCGGGCGCGGGTGAATCGCCTGCCCGGTGAGCGCCGCGCGGTGCCGCCCAGACCAGGTGACCCGCGGTGCGGCGCGGATCTGCAGCAGCAGGCCCAGCTTCTCGGCGAACAGCGAGTCGTAGTCCTCGAGCTGCAATCCGAACAGCGGATACGACTCGATGAACCAGCCGCGTCCGGCCACGATCTCGGCGCGGCCATTCGACACCAGGTCCAGCGTCGCGAATTCCTGGAAGACGCGCACCGGGTCTGCCGCGCTCAGCACGGTGACGGCGCTCGTGAGCCTGATGCGCGTCGTCCGGGCCGCAGCGGCGGCAAGGATCACCACCGGGGCGGAGTCGAGGAACTCGGGCCGGTGATGCTCCCCGATCCCGAACACGTCGAGCCCGACCTCGTCCGCCAGCTGCATCTCCGCCAGCAGGTCCTGCATCCGTTCCACCGGCGTGAGCGTGCGCCCGGTGACCGGGTCGGCGATGGAGGCGGCGAAGCTGTCGATGCCGATCTGCATGAACGATGTCGGGGATGGGTGAGACCGTGCGGGCGCTGACCGGAGGCAATCTACCCGGGACCGGTCCGGTCGCCGCGGCAGGCGGTGGTGGCGCGCGTGGCGGCCGCGGTGATCGCGTGCGGCGAGGGTGAACGCCGGACCTTCCGGTCACCCGTGCGCTCCCCCATGCTTGGCCCATGCCGACCACCGCCGACCGTCTCGATGGCTTCACCGAATCCGTCATCCGCGGCACCAGCCGCCTGTCGGACCAGTACGGCGCGATCAACCTCGCGCAGGGTTTTCCCGACTACGATCCGCCCGAGGTGATGCTGGCGGCGCTGGAACGCGCGGCCCGCAGCAACGTCCATCAGTACGCCGTGACGTGGGGCGCCCCGCGCCTGCGTCAGGCGCTGGCCCGGAAGATCCAGCGATTCAGCGGCATCGAGGTCGATCCCGAGCGCCATCTCGTCGTCACCTGCGGCAGCACCGAGGCGATGGCGGTCGCCATGATGACGGCATGCAACCCGGGCGACAGGGTGGTGGTTTTCTCGCCGTTCTACGAGAACTACGCCGCCGACGCGATCCTCTGCGGTGCGATCCCGCACTACGTCGCCCTCCATCCACCCACCTTCAGCTTCGATCGCGAGGAGCTGGCCCTCGCCTTCGCGCAGCGGCCGAAGGCGATCGTGCTGTGCAACCCGGGCAACCCCACGGGCAAGGTCTTCACGCGTGACGAGCTGCTCTTCATCCTGCAGCTGGCCGAGCAGCATGACTGCTTCGTGATCACCGACGAGCCGTACGAACACATCGTCTACGCGCCGCACGTGCACACCTACTTCGCTGCGCTACCGGGGGCGTTCGAGCGGACCATCACCTGCAACTCACTCTCCAAGACGTACTCGGTGACGGGGTGGCGCATCGGCTACGTGCACGCGCCGGCGCAGGTGATCGACAAGGCGCGCAAGGTGCACGACTTCCTCACCATCGGTGCCGCCGCGCCACTGCAGGAAGCGGCGGTGGCAGGGCTCGAATTGCCGGACGAGTACTACGCCGGCCTGACGGCGCTCTACACGGCCAAACGCGATCTCTTCCTCGGCTATCTGCGTCAGTCCGGGCTGGCATTCAGCGAGCCGGAGGGCGCGTATTACGTCATGGTCGACATCAGCCCGCTCGGCTTCGCGACGGACACCGAGGCCTCCGAGTGGTTCATCAGAACCGTCGGCGTGGCGGGCGTGGCCGGCTCGAGCTTCTTCCGCGAGCCGGAGCAGCGCTTCCTGCGCTTCCACTTCGCCAAGACCGACGCCGTGCTGCACGCCGCCGGTGCGCGCCTCGCCCGTGTGCGGGAGATCCGCGCGGCGGGGTAGTGGACGGTCGGCGTCGGCGCCATGCGCAGCCGGTGCGGTGCGGCACTGTCTGCACTGCAACACGTCACGACGGTATCGGTATGGTGCACAGCGGCACGGCAGGCCGTCGCACGCTCAGCGCGCGCGCCGATTGAGCCGGTCGAGCACGTACTGGACCGCCAGATCCGTGGTGCTCCAGAGCTGGATGTCGCCGCCGCTGCCATAGCGCTGTGCGCCCAGCTTTCCGCCCTCGAAGCCATAGCTCCACAGTTCCGTGTGGAATCCGGAGGCTTCGACGGCCTGTCGTACCGATCGCAGCGCGGTCTGCAGCGTGTCGGTGTAGCCGGGCAGCGCGACGCCGGAGGCACCGGCACGCTCGATGTGCCCCGCGAGTCCGAGCAGGAACAGGTTGACCTCGCGGCCCCACACCACGCGCGGCCCATGATAGGGATCCTTCACGAACGCGTCCCAGACGGCCGGCGCCGCGTAGGCGTCGTTGGCCACGACGGGCCCGATGCGATCGACGAACAGGCCGGCCGGATAGGCGCGGGTGAACAGTCGCGTATCGCGCAGGATGCGGTGTTGCTGGTCGGTGGTGAGTGGAGCCGCGTCGCCGTCGCCTTCACCAAGGAAGAGCTGTGTGGCGGGATCGGTGTTGGCTACGGGAATCGGCACTCCGCCGGCATCGAGCGCGACCGCGAGGAACGTCAGTGAATCGGCAAGGGCGGTGGCCATGCCGGGCCGCGACTCCCACCACGCGCGCTCCGGCGCCGGCATGGCGGCCAGCCGCGTGCGAACCGCGTCCTGCACCTGCGGCGCCGTGCGCCGGACGACGAAGTGACGCGACGCGCCTTTCCAGGTCGTGACCGCGCGCTGCAGCAGCGCGCGGTCCGCGGCGTAGCGTGCCAGCCGGCCGGTGCTGCCCGCCGGGCCGTTGGTGGGAATGCCGAGTGCCCGCATGGCATCGAGGATGCGCCCCACCGACTCGAGGGCGTGCGGCACCCAGATCGCGTTGATGTCCATCGCATAGCGACCATTGGCATAGCCGGCGCCGCTGTCACGCCAGCTCGACGACGCCCAGCTCGCCGGCTCGCGCGGTGCGAAGGCGATGAGATTCGTCGTGACCGGATCGTCGGCGTAGCGACTGGTCAGCTCTGCCACGAGGGAGAGTTCGCGCAGCAGCCGGTCGGCGCGTGTGCCGCCACCGTCGCGTCGGTCGCGCAGGAAGGCGCGCTTCGTCGCGGCGGGCACGGCGGGATCGGTGATCCAGCGCGACACGACGATCGGGAGCTGGTACTCGTCGTCGATCATGAAGTAGTTCTCGCGAGTGACGCGCAGGTCGCGCAGGACGCGCGCGGCGTGGCGCAGCAGGGAATCACGCGCGGGTGCGGGTGCGGCGGTGGCGCTGCCATCGAGCGCGCGCGTCACCAGCGCGGCGTACTCGCCGGCCGACTCGCGCACCGCCTGATCGCCGAGCGCCTCCTCGTGTGACACGTCGCCGCCGGGACCGAGCTTGCGGAGGGTGGTCGCGATCACCGCCTCGAGAGCCTGGTGCTGCCAGATCGGGCGCATCATCAGCGCCGTCATCAGCATGTCGCGCCCGAAGTAGGTGGCGTAAGTGGGCAGGCCGGCCATCAGTTTTTCGCGCGAGACGAGCAGCTCCACGCCACGCACCTGCCGCTCCATGCGTCGCGCCCGGATCGCGGCGGTGTCGTCCGGCGCGACCGCCGCACCGCGGCGCGTGGTCGCGGCCAGGAAGGCGAGGAAGTCGGGGGTGAAGATCTGCTGGCGCGTGAGCGGCGTGAGCGTGCGGGCGGTGGTCGTGATGCGCACGGTGAACGTGATGGCATCGCCGCGGCGTGTGCGCAGCGAGACCGAGTCGCCCGCCACCGTGGCCTCGACGGCGGGATCGCTCGAGCGCAGCGCGATGGTCAACGTGTCGCGGCCATCGAGCGTGACCTGCGTCACGCTGGCGACCCAGCCGCCGCCGGTCCGGCGCAGGACGGGGCGCGGATACATCCGGCCGCGGAGCTGACCGACCGATCGCGCGTGCAGCAGGGCGAGGTGCGCGGCGCGCATGGGCTCGGGCAGGCGCTCGAGTGACGCCACCAGCCCATCCACCTCCGGGATGGCATAGGGCGCATCGGCGAATGCCGTCTTCGCCTTTTCGAAGTACTGGAAGTCGCGCTCGACTCGCATCGACCCGAGCAGGAACCAGCCGAGGTGCAGTGTGCGGGTCGCGGCCGTGAGGTCGTGCTCGAAGCGTCGTTGGCGCCCGCTGCGTCCGATGCGTGCCGGCGAGGGACCCCACGCCAGCGGTGCCGTGGCGCCCGTGCCGTCACGGGCTGTGAATCCGATGCTGGCATTGTCGGCGTCGGCCAGGACGTGGACGACGCGGGCGCTGCGTGCGTCGATGTAGGTCTGCAGCGTGTTGCGCGCGGCGTCACGGTACAGGCGCGTCTGATATCCGCGGTAGGCACTGGTGTCGTCCAGGCCGGCGTCGGGGAAGGAGAGCACCGGCTGGACGGGGCCGGCAGCGACGGCGAGCTGCGCGAACAGTGCGAAGGCGAGCACGGAGAGGTCGGGCGTGGAGGGTGGCTGACGGAGCGGCCGCAGGTCGGGCGTCCTGCGAGGGATACCGGCGAACGAGGACAAACTGTTTGCCGTGGCGATACCATCGTGTCGGAACGCTACGTCATCGTGCACACCTGTGCGACCCGGACGGCTGTCGTGCGGGATCATGTGCAGATATCGGCATGCTGGTGCCGATATCTGCCGAATTGTTCGCGCTTGACTGGCGGCTGTCATGACTGGTTCGTTCGGCAGTCGTGACGCCTTTGGGATCATGGCTTGACACCGCTCGTGCCCGCGGCGAGCATAGCCGCATCTAATCCCCGGCAAAGAGGTGGGTCCCCGGCAGTTTCGGCGATCCTTCCGCTTGCCATATCATGTCCTCAGGCATTGAGGTACACACGCGCGGCGGTCTCGCGGCGCGATGGAGGTCGGCAGGTGTCGCTGGTTCCGCACGGACGGTTCACCCGCGCGATGGCCATGCGCTCGCCGGCCGCAGAGTGCGATCCGCCCAGGGGCGTGGCCGTACGGCGCCATCGGGTCGCAGTGTGAGCACGAGTGCCGCAACGCCCGGAGGATTGTGGGGCGCCGGCCGTGATGTCGTGCGCTGGACGTCGGGTGTGCAGGAATAGCGAACGGGCAGTGGGAATGGGATCGGTATTGGTCCGGTCCGCAGGTGCAGGTGCTGTCTCGACGTTCGCCGCTCGGCGATTTCCGCTGCGGTGAGCCCGTATGACAAAACCCTCCGCATGATTCAGGAGAGCAGACGAATGAAGTTGATCCGAGGTCTGATGGCCGCAGCCGTAGGCGGCCTTTTGCTGGCAAATCCACTGCACGCGCAACGTGGAGTGATCACCGGTCGAGTCATTGACTCGACCAGCCAGCTGCCGATGCAGTCCGTCACCGTGACGATCGAAGGGACCCAGCGCGGCGCCGTGACCGGCGTCGATGGTGCGTTCCGTCTGGCCGACCTTCCGGCCGGCACGGCACGCCTGCGCGTGACACGAATTGGTTACACCCCGCAGATCAAGGAAGTTGCCCTGCAGCCCGGCCAGACGGTGACGGTCCGCTTCGTCATGCAGGCCGTGGCCGCCAACCTCGGCGCCGTGGTGGTGACCGGGTACGGCTCGCAGCGCAAGGAAGCCGTCACCGGCTCGGTGGCGACAATCAATGCCGAGGAAGCCAACGTCGGTGTGATTGCCAACCCGACGCAGCTCCTGACGGCTCGCGCTCCCGGCGTGAACGTGACGCTGAACAGCGGTGAGCCCGGTGCCGGCGCGCAGATCCGCATTCGCGGCGGCACGTCGATCAGCGCCAGCAACGATCCGTTGTACGTCATCGACGGCGTGCCGCTGCAGAACAATGAGGCGGAAGCCCGCGGCTTCGGCATCAATGGCCCGGCAGCGCTCGGCCGTAACCCGCTCAACGCCATCAACCCGTCCGACATCTCGTCGGTGACGGTGCTGAAGGACGCCGCCGCGACGGCCATCTACGGCAGCCGCGGCGCCAATGGCGTGGTGCTGATCGAGACCAAGAAGGGACGTTCGGGTCAGGCGACGATGGAGTATGAGACGTATGTCGCAGCCGGCACGGCCGCGAACTCGCTCAACCCGCTCAGCGCCGCCCAGTATCGCGCGTTGGTCACGAAGGAGATCGCGAACACGAACAACACGGCCGCCACGCGGACGGCGCTGCAGTCGCAGCTGACCGGCCTTGGCAATGCCAGCACCGACTGGGAGTCCGAGCTGCAGCGCACCGCGCTGACGCAGAACCACAACCTCGCGTTCGCCGGTGGCAACCAGTCCACCACGTTCCGCGCCTCGCTGAATTTCAATGACCAGCAGGGCGTCGTCATCTCGAACGGCTTCCAGCGCCTGCAGGCCCGCCTGAACGGCAACCACGAGGCGCTCAACGGTCGTCTCCGCGTCGGCCTGAATCTCAGCGCGTCGCGGATCCAGAACGATTACCTGCCGTACGAGAACACCGGCGGCTTCGAAGGTGGCGTGTTCCAGAACCAGGTGATCTACCTGCCGACGAACCCGGTCTTCGTGACCGACGCCACCACGGGGCAGCAGCGCTACTTCGAGACGGGCACTGGCCGTCAGGAGAAGCGCAATCCGGTCGCCCTGGCGAACCAGACGATCGACGAGGGCGAGACGATCCGCACGCTGGCCAACGTCACGTCGTCGCTGACGATCTTCCCGAGCCTGATCGCCCAGGTCAACGTCGGCTCCGACCGCTCCAACGGTCAGCGCAACAACTACCTGCCGCGCGCCGGCTCCGTCGGCTCTGAATTCAACGGCGTCGCACGACAGGCGCAGCGCGCCTTGTCCAACCAGACGCTGCAGACGCTGCTCACCTGGTCGCCGACGATCGGCAACGAGATCGATTTCGACGCCACGGGTGGCTACGAGTACACGGACTTCGACAACCGTGACTTCTCGGCCGAGTCACGCGGCTTCACGACCGACGCCTTCACGTTCAACAACCTCGCCGCCGGTTCGCTGCCGCAGATCCCGCAGTCGTATCAGGAGCAGAGCCGCCTCGTCTCCTTCTTCGGCCGCGCCAACATCGGCTACAAGAACCGCTACTTCCTGACCGGCGTGCTGCGCCGCGACGGCTCGTCGCGCTTCGGCGCAGCGAACAAGTGGGCCGTCTTCCCGGCACTCTCGGGCTCGTGGCTCATCTCGGACGAATCGTTCGCCAAGAGCCTGCCGTTCTCGCAGCTCAAGCTGCGTGTCGGGTATGGTCTCCAGGGCAATCAGGCCGTGGCGCCGTATGCCTCGCTGCCGTCGCTCGCCCCGGATGGCGGTGCGCGCTACGTCTTCGGCGGGACGGTCTTCACGGGCATCGTGCCGAACGTGAACGCGAACCCGAACCTGAAGTGGGAGCAGTCGGCGCAGTCGAACATCGCGTTCGACTACGGCATCGCTGACGGTCGCTTCAGCGGCTCGCTCGAGTACTACAGCAAGAAGACCACCGACCTGCTGCTGACCGTGCCGATCTCGCAGACGGGTTCGGCCTTCGTCTCGACGCAGCTCCAGAACATCGGCTCGGTGCAGAACCGCGGTCTCGAGTTCTCACTCGATGCCCGCATGTACGATCGCTCGAACAAGGGGCTGACCCTGACGTCGGGCATCGTGCTCTCGGTCGAGCGCAACAAGGTTCTCGATCTCGGTCCCGCCAGCTTCATCGAGACCGGCGGCGTGAGCGGTCAGGGCCAGACGGGCGTGAATTCTCAGCGCATCATTCCCGGCCAGCCGATCGGCACGTTCTACGGTGCGCAGTTCGCCGGCTTCAACAGCACCGGCAACCAGACGTTCACGAAGTTCACGGTCACCCGCAACGCGGCCGGCCAGGAAATCAGCCGCGTCGCCAGCGGCGTGACGACGTCCGTCGGCGCTGACGACAAGCTGATCATCGGCAACGCGAACCCGAACTTCAGCCTTGGCCTTCGCAGCAACCTGACGTGGCACAGCATCGACGCCAGCTGGCTGTGGCGCGCCGAGCAGGGCCGCGACGTGTTCAACAACACGGCGCTCGTCTACGCCACCAAGCAGGCGATCACCGCGCAGCGTAACCTGATCCGCGCCGGCACCGAGTCGCCGGAACCGATCACCGAGCCGGCGCTCTACTCCTCGCGCTGGATCGAGGATGGCTCGTTCTTCCGCCTGCAGAACGTGACGGTCGGCTACACCTTCAAGCTGCCCTTCTCGGGTGGTGCCCGCACCACGCGCGTCTACGTCTCGGGCGACAACCTGCTGCTCTTCACCAAGTACACCGGCTACGACCCCGAGGTGTTCATCGATGCCGGCCTCGCCTCGCGCGGCATGGACTACCTGACCTATCCCCGCGCCCGGATCTTCACGACCGGCTTGCGCGTTCAGTTTTAAGTCGGGTCTGCAGTGTCGTGTCTGAGTTTCACCTGAATTCCTACCTGTCCCATTGAGGCGACTGCGAATGTCTCTGTTTCGAAACCCGGTCCGGACGGCGCGCCTTGGCGCGCTGCTCCTGGTCCCCGTCGGTCTGATGGTCGGTTGCACCGATCTGAAGGAGACCCCGACGAGCCTGATCACGAAGGACACGTTCTACAAGAATTCGGACGAGGTGCTCGCCGGCGTTGCGTCGGTGTACGCCAACCTCCGCAACAACATGGAGAGCTACTACTCCCTGAACTCGATCAGCTCCGCCGAAGGCGTCGTACCCGTGCGTGGCGGTGACTGGTTCGACAACGGCGCGTGGCTGGAACTCCATCGCCAGGGCTGGGAGCCGAACAGCGTCACCGGCCTGCGCGAGGTCTCCGACATCTGGAACCAGCAGTATGCCGGTGTCGCCCGCGCCAACATCGTGCTGGAGGCGCTGGAAAACGTCACCATCCCGAATGGTGACGCGGTCAAGGCCGAAGTCCGCGCGTTGCGCGCGCTGTACTACATGCAGCTGATGGATGTGTACGGCGGAGTGCCGATCGCCAAGGACACCAAGGTGGAGCAGCGTGAAGCCAGCACGCGCGCCGAGGTGTTCGCGTTCATCGAGAGCGAGCTGAAGGCCGCCCGCGGGGCGCTGCCGAAGGTCTGGACGGGCCAGCAGGGCCGCCTCACGAGGGGTGCGGCGGACGCGATGCTCGCCAGCCTGTATGTGAATGCGCGTGTCTGGTCCGGCACGGTGACGGCGACGGGCATCCAAGCCGGCACCGCAAAGTGGACGGAGGCTTCAGCTTTCGCCGACAGCGTGATCAACAACGGCAACTACTCGCTGGCCACGACGGCGTACACGTCGCCGTGCGGCAACGGTTACTACGCGAACTTCTGCTACACGAACCAGACGTCGCCGGAAAACGTCTTCGTCGTGCGCGGTATCGCGGTCGATGGTCTGGGCTTCAATCGCCAGTACAACACGCTGCACTACAACAGCTTCTCGGGTGGCGGCTGGAACGGTTGGGCCATCGTCGAGCAGACGTACAACTCGTTCGATCCGACGGACATTCGTCGCACCACGATCCTGGCAGGCCCGCAGGTGGACCTGTTCACCGGCGCGCCGGTCAACAACCGCCAGGGTTCACGCCTGATCTTCACCCCGACGATTGCGAACATCACGTCGGCGGACGAGGGCGAAGGTGTCCGCCTGTACAAGTTCCCGCTCGACCCGAACAAGGCCGGCAACGCCAGCGGCAACGACTTCACGCTGTACCGCCTGGCCGAGATGATCCTGATCAAGGCCGAAGCGCAGAATGAACTGGGTAACACGGAAGTCGCACGCGGACTGGTCAACCAGATCCGTGCCCGCGCCTTCCCGGGCGTCGCCTCCAAGCTGCTGGCGGCTGGCCTGAGCCAGACGGCCATGCGCGCCGCCATCTTCTCCGAGCGTGTGTTCGAACTCACCGGCGAAGGCAAGCGTCGTCAGGACCAGATCCGCGAGGGCACCTACACGAGCGGCACCTGGTTCGGCAAGTTGGTCACACCGGCCTACAAGGTCGTGCTGCCGATCCCGCAGGCACAGCTGAACACGAACCCGAAGCTGAAGCAGAACCCCGGCTACTGATCGCTGCAGGGGACGAGGCTGTCGTGGTAACTTTCAGGGCCTGCTCCGGTATACCGGGGCAGGCCCTGACGGCATTCGGCACGATCTGGCGTGCTGTACACGCCACCCCCAATTGGTAGAGCGACACCGAGGCATGAGCGAAGGCACGGCGATTCGGCGCATGGCGCTGCTGGCATCAGCGCTGATCACGGGCGCCGGCTGCTCCGGCACCGGCGATGCACCACGCACGGCACGCACCGGCAGCGCGCCGGCAGTGGGTACGACGCTGTTCACGAAGATGCCGTCGACGTACACCGGGATCACGTTCGAGAACCGGATCGTCGAGTCGCAGGAACTCAACGTCTTCGTCTACCGCAACTTCTACAACGGCGGCGGCGTCGCCACCGGCGACCTCACCGGAGACGGTCTCCCCGAGGTCATCCTCGGCAGCAACATGAAAGGCCCGCGACTCTTCCTGAACGAAGGGCGCTTCCAGTTTCGCGACGTGACCGACGCGTCCGGGCTGCTGACGAAAAAGCCGTGGACCACCGGCCTCGCGCTCGCCGACGTGAACGGCGACGGCCGCCTCGACCTGTACGTCAGCCACGCCGGCACCGGCGACGCCGAGAGCCGCCGCAACGAGTTGTGGATCAATGACGGGCCCGGCGCGGACAGCGTGCCCCACTTCACCGAGCGTGCGCGCGAGTACGGCATCGACGATGACGGCTACACCACGCAGGCCGCGTTCTTCGACTACGATCGCGATGGCGACCTCGATCTCATCCTGATCAACAACTCGCCACGCCCCGCCAGCAGCTTCGGCCTGCGCAACACCCGCGCCGAGCGCAATCACAACGGCGGCGATCGCCTGTACCGGAACGACGGCGGCACGTTCACCGACGTCAGCGAGAAGGCTGGCATCTTCGGCAGTGAAGTCGGCTTCGGCCTCGGTCTCGGCGTCGCCGACCTGTCCGGCGACGGCTGGCCCGACATCTACATCTCCAACGATTTCTTCGAGCACGACTACGTCTACATCAACAATCGTGACGGCACCTTCCGCGAGGAGATGCAGCAGCGGCTGGCCAACAGCAGCTACTTCTCGATGGGGATGGACATCGCCGACGTGGACAACGACGGGCACCCCGACATCTACACCACCGACATGCTGCCGGAGGACGAGTACCGCCTCCGCACCACGTCGTCGTTCGACGGGTGGGATGTGTATCAGGCCAAGCTGCAGAACGACTATGGCCACCAGTTCATGCGCAACATGTTGCAGCGTAACAACGCCGACGGCACGTTCAGCGACGTGGGACAGCTCGCCGGCGTCTCGCGCACCGACTGGAGCTGGAGTGCGCTGATCGCCGACCTCGACCTGGATGGACGGAAGGACATCTACGTCACCAACGGCCTGCTGCGCGATGTGACCTCACAGGAATACCTCGCGTTCATCGCCAACGGCACGGAGACGGCCCGGCAGGTGACCAGCGGCGGCACAGTGGACTTCATGGCGCTCACCAACGCGATGTCGTCCACGCCGATCCCCGATTACCTGTTCCACAACGAGGGCGGGCTGCGGTTCAGCAACGCCGCCAGGGCGTGGGGCGTGGACGAGCCGAGTGTCTCCAGCGGCGCTGCCTACGCGGACCTCGATGGTGACGGCGCACTGGATCTGGTGGTGAACAACGCCAACCTCGAAGCGTTCGTCTTCCGCAACAACGCGCGCACGCTGCAGCCGGCCAACCGCTACCTGCGCGTGCGGCTCGACGGCGCGGGGATGAACCGATTTGCGATCGGGGCACGCGTGACGGTGTGGGCTGGCGCGCAGCAGGTGATGCAGGAGCTGGAACCGGTGCGGGGCTTTCAGTCCAGCTCAGACTACGCCATGAGCTTCGGCCTTGGCGCACTGGCGCAGGCGGACTCGGTGACCGTGGACTGGCCTGACGGGCGCCACGCCGCACAGGCGGCGGTTGCCACGAACACGACGCTCACCCTGCGCATGGCCGACGCCGCACCGGCCGCTGCGCGTCCTGCCGCGCCGGGTGCCGCCGCGGTGCTCACGGACGTGACCGCACGCAGCGCGATCCCCTTCGTGCACCGCGAGGATGAGTTCACGGACTTCGACCGCGAGCGGCTGATCCCGCGCATGTTGTCGATGGAGGGGCCGGCCGCCGCCACGGCGGACGTCAACGGCGACGGGCTGGACGACCTCTTCATCGGTGGCGCCAAGGATCAGGCGGGGCAGCTCATGCTGCAGCGCTCCGACGGGACGTTCGCCGCATCGAACGCCGGTGTGTTCGAGCCCGACGCGATCGCCGAGGATGTGGGGGCGCTCTTCTTCGACGCCAATGGCGACGGGAAACCCGACCTGTATGTGGTGTCGGGCAGCAACGAGTATGCGGAAGGCGCCTCCGCGCTGCAGGACCGGCTCTACCTGAACGATGGACGCGGCACGTTCACCAAGGCCGTCGACGCGCTGCCGGTGGAGTCGAACAGCGGGTCGCGCGCGACGGCCTTCGACTACGATGGCGACGGTGACCTCGACCTGTTCGTGGGCAGCCGCAGCGTGCCATGGAACTACGGCGTCGACCCGACCAGCATGCTGCTGCGCAACGACGGTCGCGGCCACTTCACGGACGTCACCGCCACGCTGGCACCGGGGCTCGTCCATCTCGGCATGGTGACCGACGCCGTCTGGCAGGACATCGATGGCGACAAGCGCGCCGACCTCGTGGTGGTGGGTGAGTGGATGCCGGTGACGGTGTTCCGCAACACGGGTGGCGGACGCCTCGCGAAGGTCGCCGTGCGTGGTCTGGAGCAGAGCCATGGCTGGTGGAACCGCATCATCGCCGCCGACGTCAACGGTGACGGGCGCATGGACTTCGTCGCCGGCAACCTCGGGCTGAACAGCCGGCTGCGCGGCACGCCGAAGGAACCGGCCATGATGTACGTCAAGGACTTCGACGGCAACGGCTACATCGACCAGGTCATCGCCTGCTACGGCCAGGGCCGCAGCTATCCCATCGTGCTGCGCGACGAGATGATCAAGGCGCTGCCGCCGCTGAAGGTGCGATTCCTCAGCTACACCGACTATGCCAAGGCCTCCGTCACCGACATCTTCGCCCCTGACGTGCTGGCCGGTGCCGTGCAGAAGCGGGCCGAATTCTTTGCCACCTCGGTTATCCGCAACGACGGCAATGGCTCGTTCACGCTGGTGCCGCTGCCTGATGAGGCGCAACTCGCGCCGGTGTACGGCATCGCCTTCACCGACGCCGACGGCGATGGCGTGAACGACCTGCTGCTCGCCGGCAACTTCGATGGTTTCAAGCCGGACATCGCGCGAACCAGCGACTCGTATGGCGCGTTCCTCCGAGGCGCGGGGGATGGCTCGTTCAGTGCCGTCCGGCAACCCGCCAGCGGGTTCTTCGTCCGCGGTCAGTCGCGCGAGGTGCTGCGCCTGCGCGCGCGTGACGGTGTGCTGCTGGTCGTCGCGCGCAACAACGATCGTCCGCTCGTCTTCCGCCCCAACCGACGCGTCCGATGACTCCTTCCATTCGCACGCTCACGCTGTGCTGCCTCACTGCCGTGCTGGCTGGGTGCCAGCGCACCGCTGCCGCATCGGAGGCCCTCCCGGTCACGGGTTCCGACGCCACGCCGCTGCACACCGCGGTCAAGCAGGTGAACGACGTGATCGTCTACGACATCATGAGCCCGCCGCAGGCCAGCCGGGTGTACGCGTACGCGAGCATCGCCGCCTACGAGGTGCTGCGGCAGGGTGACACGACCTATCGCTCGCTGGCCGGGCAGGTGAACGGGCTGACGCCGGTGCCTTCGGCTCCCGCCGGCACCTCGTTGCAACTGGCGGGCGTGCACGCGTACATGGCCGTGGGCCGTGCGCTGACCTTTTCGCAGGCGCGCATGGACTCGCTGCGCACCGCCATGGACGGCCGCTTCCGGGAGAACCTCTCGGCCGAGGTGTACGCGCGATCGGTGGCTTATGGCGATACCGTCGCCAAGCATATCCTCACCTGGGCCGGCGCCGATCGGTTCAAGCAGTCGCGTGGCATGCCGAAGTTCAGCGTGTTGCGTACCCCTGGACGCTGGATCCCCACGCCGCCCGCGTACATGGACGCCGTGGAGCCGAACTGGGGCGCGTTGCGGCCGTTCGTGATGGATACGTCGAACCAGTACCGGCCCGAGCCGCCGCTGCCGTTCGATACCGTGAAGACCAGCCCATACTTCCGCGAAGCGCTCGAGGTGCACCGCGTCACGACCACACTGACGGAGGAGCAGCGCGCCATCGCGGCCTTCTGGGACTGCAATCCATTCGTGATGCACGTGCAGGGGCACACGATGTTCGCCACCAAGAAAATGTCGCCGGGGGGACACTGGATGGGGATCACCGGTGTCGCATCGCGCAAGGCGAAGGCCGACATCCTGCGCGCGTCGGAGGCATACGCGTACACCGCCATCGCGCTCGCCGACGGGTTCCTCAGCGTGTGGGCGGAGAAGTACCGCAGCAGCATGATCCGACCCGAGACGGTGATCAACACCTACATCGACGAGTCGTGGCAGCCGCTGCTGCAGACCCCCCCGTTCCCCGAGTACACCAGTGGGCACAGTGGGATCTCGACGGCGGCGTCGGTGGTGCTGACGCGGCTCTTCGGCGACGACTTCGCCTTTGCCGACTCCACCGAAGTGGAGTATGCACTGCCGGTGCGCAGCTACCCGTCGTTCACGGCAGCCGCGAACGAGGCGGCGATCAGCCGGCTGTACGGTGGCATCCACTTCCGCCGCGCGGTGGAGCAGGGGCAGGTGCAGGGGCGCAAGGTCGGTGCGCTGGTGCTCGAGAAGATCGTGACACGCCGCGCGCCCGCCGTGGCCTCGGCACGCTGAACGCGTGCACCGCGCCCGCGCGTTGCACGTGGTGACGCCGCGACCGGCGGGGCTGCGGCTCGCGCTCGTCGCCGCGCTGCTGCTGCTGGGCGCCTGCGGACGTGATACTGGGAATGGTGCCGCCGCGAAGGCCGCGGCCGTTGCACCGGCCGGTCCGCCGCTGTTCGAGGCACTCGCACCCGACTCGACCGGCGTCACGTTCGCCAACGCGTTGCCGGAGTCGCCCGAGTTCAACATCCTCAACTACCTCTACTACTACAACGGTGGTGGCGTCGCGGTCGGCGACGTGAACGGCGACAGCCTGCCCGACCTGTACCTCTCGTCCAACCTCGGTCCGAACCGGCTCTACATCAACCGGGGCAACTTCCACTTCGAGGACGTGACCACGGCCGCGGGTGTGCAGGGGCCGCCGGGCTGGAAGACGGGTGTGACGATGGCCGACGTGAACGGTGACGGCCGACTCGACATCTACGTGTCGGCGGTGCGCTACCTCACGATGCAGGGCCGCAACATGCTCTACATCAACAACGGCGATGGCACCTTCACCGACCGGGCCGAGCCGATGGGTGTGGCGCACGCGGGATATTCGACGCAGTCCGCGTTCTTCGATTACGACGGCGACGGGGACCTCGACCTCTTCCTGCTCAGCCACTCGACGCACACCGAGCGCGCGATCGGCAACGCCACCCGTCGCGACGTGCGCAACGCCACCGCCGGCGGGCGTCTCTACCGCAACGACGGCGCGCGCTTCACCGATGTCAGTGCCGAAGCTGGAATCTTCGGCGGCATCGAGGGCTATGGGCTGGGGCTGGTGGTGAGTGACCTGAACATGGATGGCTGTCCCGACGTCTATGTCGCAAACGACTTCCAGGAACAGGACTTCCTCTACTACAACACCTGTCGCCGGAGCTTCACCGAGTCCATTGCGAAGGCGACCGGCCACACCAGCCGCTTCTCGATGGGTGTGGATGCCGCCGACGTGAACAACGACGGCCTGCCCGACGTGGTGGTGGGCGACATGCTGCCGGAGCGCGAGGAGATCCTCAAGACCTCTGCCAGCTCGGAGACGTACAGCCTCTTCAAGCTGCGGGTGCGCGCCGGCTATCACCCGCAATACGCGCGGAACACGCTGCAGCTCAACCGCGGCAATGGTGAGTTCAGCGAGATCGGCTTCCTTGCCGGCGTGGCCGCCACCGACTGGACCTGGTCGCTGCTGTTCGCGGATCTCGACAACGATGGTCGGAAGGACCTGTTCGTGACGAGCGGAATCTTTCGCCGCCCGAATGACCTCGATTACATCAATTACATCGGCAACGAGACCGTGCAGGCGTCGCTGGCGAACGGCGTCACCCGCGAGAACCTGACGCTGCTGAAGCAGATGCCGACCGTGCCCGTGCGGAACCACGTCTACCGCAACGATGGCGACCTGCACTTCACCGACATGGCGGGTGCCTGGGGCGTGACGCGCACGGGCTACTCGAACGGCTCGGCGTACGCGGACCTGGACGGCGACGGTGATCTCGACCTGGTCATCAACAACTACGACGCGCCGGCCTCGATCTACCGTAACATGGCGCGCGAGCGGAACGGCAGCCACTATCTCGCCGTCACGTTGCGTGGCGCCGGACGGAACACGGCCGGCATCGGCACGAAGCTGTTCCTGTGGCAGAACGGCACGCAGCAACTGCTCGAGCAGAGTCCGACGCGCGGGTTCCAGTCCTCGGTGGACCAGCGCCTGCACTTCGGGCTGGGGCGCGACACGGTGATCGACTCGCTGGTCGTGGTGTGGCCCGACCGGCGCGTTCAGTCGCTGACGAACGTCACTGCGGACCGGCATCTCGTCGTGAGTCAGGCCGACGCGCGGGGCCGCTTCGACTACGCGGGCCGTGCGGCGGTGTCGGCGCTGTTCAGCGACCGCACCGACAGCATCGCCACTGGCTGGACCCACGTCGAGAACGACTTCGACGACATGGACCGCGAGCCGCTGATGCCGCACCTGCTCTCGACTGAGGGACCAGCGCTGGCCGTCGCCGATGTGAATGGCGATGGGCTGGACGACATGTTCGTCGGCGGAGCGAAGTGGCAGCCGGGGCGCATGATGCTGCAGCAGGCCGATGGCAGCTTCGGCGCGATCGATTCGCTCGTGTTCGGCGCCGACAGCATCCGCGAGGACGTCGATGCGACCTTCACGGACGTGAACGGTGACGGCAAACCGGACCTGTATGTCGTCGCGGCCGGCAACGAGTTCTGGGGGGGCTCGGATGCGCTGCAGGACCGGCTCTACCTGAACGATGGCCGCGGACACTTCACGCGCTCGGTGGACGGTGTGCCGCAGTTCTTCGACAACGGGTCGTGTGTGGTCGCAGGCGACTACAACGGCGACGGCAACGTGGACCTGTTCGTCGGCAGTCGTGTCGTGGCGAAGGCGTACGGTACGCCGCCGGCGAGCCACCTGCTGCAGGGAGACGGGCGCGGCCACTTCACCGATGTCACCAGGAGCGTGGCCCCCGCGCTGCTGGCGGCGGGCATGGTCACCGGTGCGACGTGGCTCGACTACGATCGCGACGGGAAGCTCGACCTGATCGTGGTCGGCGAGTGGATGCCGGTGCGTGTCTTCCGGAATGAGCGTGGCTCACTCGTCGATCGTACGCGCGAGGCGGGGCTGGCCGGCTCCGAGGGCTGGTGGAACAGCGTGACCAGCGCCGACGTGAATGGTGATGGCCGCCCCGACCTGGTGCTCGGCAACCTCGGCCTCAACTCGTACCTGCGCGCCTCGGCGACCGAGCCGGCGCGCATGTACGTCCACGACTTCTTCGGCAACGGGACGGTGGAGCAGGTCATCACCTTCTACAAGGGCGGCGTCAGCTATCCGCTGGCCACCCGCGACGAACTGGTGAAGCTGATGCCGCCGCTGCGCGCCAAATTCCCGTCGTACCGCGCGTTTGGTGCGAGCACGGTGCAGGACATCTTCCCCGCCGAGGATCTGGCGAAGGCGAGCGTGCTCGTGGCGCGCACGTTCGCGAGTTCGGTCGCGCTGGCCAAGTCCGACGGCACCTTCTCGCTGACGCCGCTGCCGGTGGAGGCGCAGTTCGCACCGGTGTATGCAATGCTGGCACGCGACCTGGACGGCGATGGCATCACCGACATCCTGCTCGCCGGTAATTTCCACGGGGCTCCGCCGATGCTCGGCCAGTCGGATGCGAGCCACGGCCTGCTGCTGCGCGGGACGGGCGGTGGTGCCTTCCGCGCGGTGCCGATGATGGCGAGCGGAGTGAACATCCACGGGCAGGTGCGCAAACTCGCGTTCGTGCGCCGTGCCGATGGGCGCACCACCGTCGTCGCCGCCCGCAACAACGATCGACTGGCCTTCCTCCGCGCGCAGCGCTGACCGCGACGCCGCACACCGTTCACCGGCCCGACTCATGCGCTCCGCACTGCTCGCGATGACACTGACCACCGCTGCCGTCACGGCTTGTACCGCACCACAAGCGACACCCGACGACACCGCGGCGCCCGTCACCACCGCGGCGCCGGTGAACGCCGGCATCCACCCGGCATGGTCGAAGAACGCGGTTGTTTACGAGGTGAACATCCGGCAGTACACGCCGGAAGGCACGTTCGCGGCCTTCAGCAAGCAGTTGCCGCGACTGAAGGCGCTCGGCGTCGACATTCTCTGGATCATGCCGGTGCAGCCGATCGGGAAGGTCAACCGGAAGGGCACGCTCGGCAGCTACTACTCCATCGCCGACTACACGGCCATCAATCCCGAGTTCGGCACCGAGGCCGACTTCAAGGCCATGGTCGACGCGGCCCATGCGCAGGGGCTGCGCGTGATCCTCGACTGGGTGGCGAACCACACGTCGCACGACCATCACTGGACTCGCGAGCACCCGGACTGGCACACGCGCAAGCCCGACGGCTCGCTGTCGCGCCCCATCGATCCGTCCGGCAAGGAGACGGACTGGGACGACGTGGCCGACCTGAACTACGGCAATCGCGAGATGCGCGCCGCGATGATCGGCGAGATGCGCTGGTGGGTGGACCGGATGAACATCGACGGCTTCCGCTGCGACGTGGCGGGGTTCGTGCCGAACGACTTCTGGGCCGAGGTGCGCACGTCGCTGCGGAGTGCAAAGCCCGACCTGTTCTTCCTCGCCGAGTGGGAGGACCCGACGCTGCACGAGTCGTTCGACGCGACGTATGGGTGGGAGCTGTTCCACCTCATGAACGATGTCGCATCGGGAAAGAAGAAGGCCTCCGACATCGACGCGTACTTCAACGGCTTCGCAGCGAAGTTCCCGGCCGGTGCCTACCGGTTGAACTTCACCAGCAACCACGACGAGAACAGCTGGAACGGCACCGAGTTCGAGCGGATGGGCGCCAATCACCGCGCTGCATTCGTCCTCGGTGCCACGGCGCAGCAGTCGATTCTGCTACTCTACTCCGGGCAGGAGGCGAGCTTCAACCGTCGGCTCCCGTTCTTCGACAAGGACTCGATCGACTGGGGTGGCCCCTCACTCGCCGACTTCTACCAGCGCATCTTCGACCTGCGCCACACCCAGGAGGTGCTCTGGAACGGCCCCTGGGGCGCCCCCCAGACGCGGCTGGTCACGAGCGACCCCGATCACGTCTATGCGATCGTCCGGGCGCGGGGGGAGAAGGCGGTGATCGTTCTGACGAACTTCGGCAACACCGCTGCCACGGTGACCTATTCGGCGCTGGCGGAGCCGGGTGCGTACACGGACTGGTTCAGCAAGGAATCGCTTACGCTGGGCAAGGCTGGCGAGATCGTGGTACCGGCGAATGGATTCCGGATTCTGGTGCGGTGAGCGGCTGAATTCTGCTGTTGCTCCTGCGGCACCAACTCGCGGAGGACATCAGGCTCGCGAGGAGATCTCGTAGTCCCGGGAGATCACCACATCAGCCAACGACGCCTGCGGCGCGATGATGGCGTGTTCGATCGCCAGCACCTGCTGCACGAACGGTGCGTCGATGTCGCGGTTGCGCAGGCGGCGTGCGTCGGCCGTGTCGGCGTGCGTGGCCTCGAGGAAGATGCGGAGGTCGGCGTCGGGCAGGAGCAGCGCGTAGGTGCCCTCCACCACGAGCACCTCGCAGCCGCGCAGGTCGATGACCTGCGTGTCGAAGCGGTTGGCCGCGTAGTTCACCGCCGGCCCCGTCAGCGACTCGGCGCCGGCGCGGAACTCGGCCATCTGCTGCGCGATCAGGTCCACCTGCACCTCCTGCGGCCCCACGCTCGTGATGTCCTGCTCCCGATGCTCGTGGTTCGTGCGCGGCGGGCGGATGAAGTAGTCGTCCTGGTGGATGATCGCGGCGCCGATGCCGTCGCGATTCAGCACCGCGGCGAGGTCGATCGCCGTCACTGACTTTCCGCTCCCCGATTCGCCGGCGACGGCGATCACCGTGCGCCGGCCGCGCGGAATGCCGAAGCGGGTGCGCAGCAGCGCCAGCAGCCGTTCGGCGCGCGCGATGTACTCCGATGGCGCGCTGGGTGGCGTGTCGCTCATGGGGCGAAGAGGGTGTGGGCGGCGGCATCCGTCGCGTGGGACATGAAGACGACGCCGGTCGCCGAATACGCCATCTGTGGCGTGCCGAGTGATGCACCGGTGACGCCGTGGAAGTACTCCTCGAAGCCGTAGCTGGTGGTGCGTGTGAGGTGTGCCGCCGTCAGCGACGTGAGTGTCGCGAGCGCGTCGGCGCGCCCGCGGTGTGCGAGTGCGAGCGAGAGCCAGCCGAGCCAGATCGGCCAGATGCCGCCGTTGTGGTACTCGTGCGGATGGTTGCGGAACCCGTGCAGGTGATAGCGGCTGAGCGCGTCCCAGTCCGGATCGCCGGGATGGATCACCGGGTGGAAGGCGGGGGGCAGTGCGCCGACGTCGAGGAAGGTGGCGGTGATCCAGTCGAGCGCCGCGTCGCCCATGCCGGGCGCCAGATCGGAGAGCGTGAGCAGGCTGCACGCCGCCAGGTCGAAGATGTCGCGACGACCGACCGGTGTGAACGACGCGATCGGGTGGCACGCCGCGTTGCTCAGGTCGGGCCGAAACGCTTCCTCGATGCGTGCCGCGATGTGGCCCGCCTTCCTCATCCATGTCGTCTCGCCGTACGTCTCACCCAGCAGCCGCAGCGCCCAGGCGCGGAGTACCTGGTCGTAGAGGATGTAGCCGTCGTAGATGTACTCGTCGGCCCAGTTGCCACCGGTGGGGATGTAGATCAGATGGCGCCCGTTGTATTCGAGCGCGTCCAGCACGCGCACCGCGGCGCGCACGGAGTCTTCGAAATCGCCGGCGGCGACGACGCCACGACGTGCCGCCAGCGCCACGCCCAGCAGGTACCAGGTGGCCCCATCGATGCGCGGGGCAAGCGAGCCGAAGCTCACCAGCGGCGGCGCGCCATCGCGCAGCTCGAAGTTCGAGGCAATCTGGCCCTGCGCGCCTTGCGTCTCCCGCAGCCCCTCCAGCGTGTGCACCAGCCCCGCCGTGATCGCGGCATCACCCAGCAGCAGGCCGGCAAGGCCCGCCATCACGCCATCGCGCGAGAAGATCGCCCGGTAGTTGGCCGTGCTGGCCTGCGAGGCGTGGATGCCGCGCGGCCCGCTCAACGCCCGGAGCAGGGTGACGGCGTCGGTGTAGTGGGGAAGGGTCAGGGTCGCCTCGGGAACGGGAGAATCCGGCCTGCGGTGGAGGGTCATTAACACGGCTGACGGCGGAGGGGCAAGCGGCGCGCCGGCAAATGCGTGTTCCCCGGCGCGGAGGTGGTGTCGCGTGGCGCCGGCCCCGCTGGTCGTGACCGTGCCCCGTGCGTACACTGGCACCGTCAGAGCAGCCGCGCCGGCGTCCCGCCGCCGCCGCGATCACGCGACCGAGGCACCACCGATGTCCACCTTGTCCAGCGTCCCGCGACCGAAATTGTCGTTCGGACAGATCGTGAACATGAACATCGGGTTCTTCGGGATCCAGTACAGCTTCGGGCTGCAGCAGGGCAACATGAGCCCGATCTACCGGTATCTCGGCGCGGACGAGGCGAGTCTGCCGTTCCTGTACCTCGCCGGCCCGATCACGGGCCTCATCGTGCAGCCGATCATCGGTGCCATGAGCGATCGCACGCTCAGTCCGCGGGGCCGGCGCACGCCGTACTTTCTCATCGGCGCCATCCTCTGCTCGCTGTCGCTGTTCGCGATGCCCTTCAGCCGCAGCCTCTGGATGGCGGCGGGCATCCTCTGGGTGCTCGATGCGGCAAACAACATCACGATGGAACCGTACCGCGCCTACGTCTCCGACCGCCTCGAGGGGTCGCAGACCTCGCTCGGCTTCCTCACGCAGAGCGCCTTCACGGGGCTGGGTCAGACCCTCTCCTACATCACGCCGTCACTGCTCGTGTTCATGGGGATGAATCGCGATGCCGTCAACGACCGTGGCATTCCGACGATCACGATGCTCGCGTTCATGATGGGCGCCGCATTCTCGATCCTGTCGATCCTCTGGTCGGTGAAGACCACGCCGGAACTGCCGCTGACCACCGAGGAACGCGCCCGCATCCTGGCCATGCCGCGCGGCATCGGGCATACGCTGCAGGAGATCGTCGATGCCGTCCGCGACATGCCGAGCACGATGCGGCAGATGGCCGTGATGAAGTTCTTCCAGTGGTACGCCATGTTCTGCTACTGGATCTACATCGCGCCGGCCCTCGCGCTCACCCTCTTCCAGACCAAGGATCCGCTGTCGCCCGGCTTCCGCGAGGCGGGTCTGGTGACGGGGCAGGTGGGGGCGTTCTACAACTTCATCGCCTTCGTCGCCGCCTTCGCGATGATCCCCGTCACGCGTCGCATCGGTGCGAAGTGGATGCACGCGATCGCGCTGGTGGCCGGCGCGCTGGCGATGCTGTGGATTCCATCGATCCAGAGCCGTGGCCTGCTCTTCGTGCCGATGCTCGGCATCGGGCTCTGCTGGGGGAGCATGATGGGCAATCCGTACGTGATGCTTTCCGACTCGATCCCGCGGGACCGCGTGGGGGTGTACATGGGGGTGTTCAACATGTTCATCGTGATCCCGATGCTGATCCAGAACGTCTCGCTGCCGTTCTTCTACGATCCGCTGCTCGGTGGCAATCCCGCCAACGTCATCCGCCTCGCGGGGGCACTGCTGGCTTGTGCGGCGGTGGCCTGCGCCTTCGTGACCGTCGCACCCAGCCGCAGCGGCGAGCCGATCCGGATGCCCGTGGGGTCGCATTGAGCGCGCGTCGCCGGCTTGAAGTCGCGGCCATTGCCGGCACATTGGTGCTGGCCGGCTGCCGCACCGTCACCAACACCACCTTCGAGATCTCGCCGTCGGTACCGATCGCCGGCTACGACCCTGCGCACGATCTCGGCCCGCTGTTTCACGACATCCAGATGGCGCGGCTGTTCGCCGACTCGAAGACGTTCGTCGATGCGCGTCCGCTCGAGGCACCGGCGGCGCTCGCGGCGCGCTACGTCACGGAGCGCACACGGCCCGGCTTCGACCTGCGCGCCTTCACGACGACGTGGTTCACGCCGCCGCTCCCCGTGGCCGCCGTGGCCGGCAGCGCCGCCACCACCGGGATGGAGCAGCACATCCGCGATCTCTGGCCGCTGCTCACGCGCGAGGCTGACCGCCCCGATCCGCGCTCGTCGCTGATCCCGCTGCCCAAGTCGTACGTCGTGCCCGGTGGCCGATTCCGCGAGGTCTACTACTGGGACTCGTACTTCACGATGCTCGGACTGATCGAAAGCGGCCGCACGGATCTCGTCGGCAACATGCTCGACAACTTCGCGCACCTGATCACGACCATCGGGCACATCCCGAATGGCAACCGCACCTACTACCTGAGCCGCAGCCAGCCGCCGTATTTCGCAGCGATGGTCGGCCTGTACGCCACCGCCACCGATACGGCGCAGGCGATGCGCTACCTGTCAGCGATGGAGTCGGAGCATCGCTTCTGGATGGAAGGCGCGGCCGCGCTGCAGCCGGGCACGGCGCATCGCCGTGTGGTGAAGCTGCGCGACGGATCGCTGCTCAACCGCTACTGGGATGACCGCCCCGAGCCGCGGCCGGAATCATATCGCGAGGATGTCGAGCTCGGCGAGTCGGTGCCGGCCGCCAGGCGCGAGGCGCTGTACCGCAACATCCGCGCGGCCGCCGAGAGCGGGTGGGATTTTTCCAGCCGCTGGATGCGGGATACCACCGATCTGCGCACGCTGGAGACGACCGATCTCGCCCCGGTGGACCTGAACAGCCTGATGTACCACATGGAACGCACGATCGCGGCCATGCGCCGCGTCCGGAACGCGCAGGGTGACTCGGCCGTCGCATCGCAGTTCGAGGCGGCGGCGGAGGCGCGCAAGCGGGCGCTGCTCACTGCAGCGTGGGATGCACGCTCCGGCTTCTTCTACGACGTACGCTGGCAGAGCGGCGCGCGTGTCACCGACCGCCCGACGATGGCGGCCGCGTCGCCGCTCTTCTTCGGCCTCGCGACGCCGGAACAGGGCCGCGCCGTCGCCGTGCGGCTGGAGCGCGACTTCCTCAAGCCAGGCGGCTTCGTCACGACCACCATCCGCTCGGGGCAGCAGTGGGACGCGCCGAACGGCTGGCCGCCGCTGCAATGGGTCGCCATGGCAGGGGTGCGCCGCTACGGTCGGTCGGATCTTGCCGACGCGGCGCGCACACGCTGGCTCGCACTGGGCCGGCGCACCTACGCCGCCACCGGCAAGATGACCGAGAAATACGACGTGCTGGACCTGAGCCGGCCCGCCGGCGGCGGCGAGTATCCCACGCAGGACGGCTTCGGCTGGACCAATGGCGTGGCGCTGGCGCTGTCGAAGCTGGCCAACGTGCCCTGAGGTGCGCATGAAGCCGCTGTTCTGGATTGGTCTCGCCGGCCTCGCCCTGCTGGAGGTGGCGCTCGTCTACTTCATCATGCCCATGCCCGGCAGCCAACGCATGCGCAGCCTCGAGCTGGCGTATGCGCTCTACACGTGGCGCTGGGTGCTGCGCGCCGTGATGGGCGTGATGCTGCTGCTCGGTATCGCCGATGTGTTCCGCAGCCGGCGGCTTCGCTGGGTGGCGGCAGCGGCGCTCACGGCGCTGGGTGCGCTCACCTGGGTCGTCAACTTCCGCATGGCGGCCGATGCGATGTTCCTGCAACCGACCGTGGTGCGCATGGAGCCCGCCTCGCGCAACACCGTGGCCGTTGACCGACTCGTGGTCGGCGTCGCCATCGATGGGCAGGCGCGCGCCTATCCGCTGCAGTTCATCGGCTACCATCATCAGGTGCGCGACACCGTGGCGGGCCAGCAGGTGCTGGTGAGCTACTGCACCGTGTGCCGCACGGGACGAGTGTTCCGCCCGGTGGTGAAAGGCGCGCCGGAGACCTTTCGACTGGTCGGCATGGATCACTTCAATGCCATGTTCGAGGATCGCACCACGCAGAGCTGGTGGCGACAGGCCAACGGGCAGGCCGTCGTGGGTCCGCTGAAGGGCACCGCCATGCCGGAGCTGCCGAGCGTGCAGGTCACGCTGGCACAGTGGCTCCGGCTGTATCCCAATTCGCTGGTGATGCAGGCCGACAGCACCTTCCTCGACGAATACGCGAAGGACTACGCCTTCGAGCGTGGCACGAAGCGCGGCGGCCTCACTGGCACCGATACCATCCCGTGGCGCGACAAGTCGTGGGTGGTCGGCATCGAGATCGCGGGCGCGGCCAAGGCATACGACTGGCGACAGCTGCGCCGCGAGCGGATCATCAACGATGTCGTCGGCGGCACACCGATCGTGCTGGTGATCGGGCCCGACAGCGCGAGCTTCTTCGCCTTCCGGCGCAACGATGCCGCGGAGGTGATGACGCTCAGCGGCGACTCGCTCGTCTCGCCGCGCGGGCGCTTCGGCTTCACCGGACGCGGGTCCGGTGGCACGCTCGCGCCGGTGACCGCAAGCCAGGAGTTCTGGCACAGTTGGCGGACCTTCAAGCCGGGCACGGCGCGCTACTGAGCAGGCCCCGGTCACGCCAGTCGCTGCGTACCTTACGGCATGTCACACCGGCCCCGTCGCCTGACGAGTGCGCGCGCTGCAATCCGCGTCGCGCGCTTCCGAGTCCTCCTCGGCGGACTGCTCGCGTTGCCGTTCGTGAGCGGGTGCACTGGCGCCGCTGACGCGCCGCCGGCGACGGTCACGATCGCGAGTGGCACGGCCGCGATGGTCGACTCGCTGCTGGCGATCAATGCACGCGCCATCCGACAGTCCGAGAACAATCCGTTCCTGAACACCGCGCGCGTCGCGGTGCTCAGCACCGCACTCGCATCGCAATCGGGACCCGAGGCGATGGAAACGCGCTTCAAGCTGGCCGAGGAGCAGCTCAAGCAGGGGCGCACGCAGCAGGCGATCGACGGGCTCGAGTCGCTGATCCGCGACGCCGGGATCTCGTGGGACAGCATCGCGCCGCACCAGAAGCCGTTCTTCGACCTTGCCGCCGTCGCGTACATGCGACTGGGTGAGCAGCAGAACTGCCTCGAGGGCGCTGCGGCGAACATCTGCATCCTGCCCCTCGCGGGTGGCGCGCGTCACACGCGCACGCAGGGCGCCCGCGGTGCCATCGAGCGGTACACGAAGATCCTGCGCCAGTATCCGGACGATCGCGGCTCGCAGTGGCTGCTCAACATCGCGTACCTGCAGCTCGGCGAATACCCACGCGGTGTGCCCGCGCGATATCTGGTCAGCAACCTCGCGCCCACGGCGGGCACCGGTGCATTTCCTGCCTTTCGGAACGTCGCCGGCAACGTCGGCCTCGGGATTGCGGGCATCGCCGGCGGCGTGAACGTGGCGGACTTCAACAACGATGGGCTGCTGGATGTGTTCACGACCGGCTGGGGGATCGCCGATCCGTCACGCCTGTTCATGGCGGATGGCCGCGGTGGCTTCGATGAGCGCACGCCGACGGCTGGGCTCACCGGCATCGTCGGTGGCCTGAACACCACCCACGCCGACTACGACAACGACGGCGACGAGGACGTGCTGATCATGCGCGGGGCATGGATGCGCGAGAGCGGCCCGTTCCCGATGTCGCTGCTGCGGAACCGCGGCGACGGCACCTTCGACGACGTGACGTTTGCCTCGGGGCTGGGTGGCACTGGACCGACCAACACCGCGGCCTGGGCCGACTTCGACCGCGACGGCCGTCTCGATCTTTTCGTGGGCTACGAGTCGTACCGGCGCCTCACCGGCGGCCCGTCACACCCGTCTCGCCTGTACCACAACGACGGCAACGGCACCTTCACCGAGGTGGCGGCGTCGGCCGGCATCGTCATCGACGACTTCGTGAAGGGCGCGGCCTGGGGCGATGTGAACGAGGACGGGTTGCCCGACCTCTACCTCACGGTGTTGTACGGAATGAACCGGCTGTACATCAATCGCGGTGGCGCGTCAGCCGCGACGTGGCGCTTCGAGGAGACGGCCGCGGCGGCCGGGGTGCAACGCCCGCTCGCCGCCTTCGCAACCTGGTTCTTCGACATGGACAACGATGGACATCTGGATCTCTTCGTCCCCAGTTATGACGTGAACGCAGCGATGCACGAGATGGTCGCGCGTGAATACCTCGGCCTGCCACTGTCGGTCCGGATCGGCGACGTGGACGTGACCTACGAGGACGCGAAGCTCTATCGCGGTCGCGGTGATGGCACCTTCGAGGACATCACGCAGCAGGCGGGGCTCCGCGGCAAGGTGCTCTTTGCCATGGGCATGAACTTCGGGGACCTCGACAACGATGGCCTGCTGGACTTCTACGTCGGCACCGGCAACCCCGACCTCCGCTCGGTGATCCCGAACCGCATGTTCCGCAACGTCGGTGGCACGCGCTTCGAGGAGGTCACGCTGCGGGGCGGGTTCGGGCACCTGCAGAAGGGGCATGCCATCGCCTTCGCCGACTTGGACCGCGACGGTGACGAGGATGTGTACGCGCGCATCGGCGGCGCGTACGAGGGCGACGTCTCCGCCAGCGTGCTGTTCGAGAACCCGGGCTGGAACGGCACCCACTGGCTGACGCTCGTGCTGCAGGGCACCACTGCCAACCGCTCGGCCATCGGTGCGCAGGTGGCGATCGATGTCGTCGATGCGTTGGGTGGGCGGCGAACGCTGCACCGCACCGTCGGCACCGGTGGCTCGTTCGGCGCGGGGCCGCTGGAACTGCATGTGGGCCTTGGAACGGCCAGCCGCATCAGCGAGGTGCGCATTACGTGGCCCGACAGACAGCGCACGCGCACCGTCTCCACGTCGCTCGCGGCCGACGGGGTCTATCGCATCGTGCAGGGGGCGCAGCCGGAGCGGCTCAATCGGCCGCCGGTGCCGTTCCGGACCGTGGCGGCGCCAGCATCCGCGGCAATGAAGATGCCGGGCATGTGACGCCGCTGCACGGTGGCGATCAGGCCGGCGTGTCCAGCCCCGCGATCACCGCGTCCAGTCCCGGCCACGACTCCGACGCGTACCGGTGGATCGTGCGCAGGTAGCGCACGCCCTCGTCACCGTGCGCCGCAATCAGCGCGGCCGCGCCGCGAGCCACCGCCTCCGCATCGCAGAACGGTGATTCCAGCGCTTCGTCGATCCGTCCGTTTGTGTGCGCGACGCCCGCCGTGTCGAGAAAGCTCGCCTGGATCGCCGGCTCGAGATCGACATAGAGGGTCTGCATCAGCCCCAACTCGTCCTGCGCCGATTCGGCCTTCATGCGCACCACTTCCTGTGCCAGGCGCTCGGCAGACCAGTTCTGGAACGACGCCGGACGGAAGCCGCCGCCGCGGGAGCACAGGCGCTGGATGAAGATCCCGCGCGCATCGCGCTGGGTCTTGAGTTCGTAGGTCACGAGCGCAACGCGGCGCTCGACGGGCAGGGACCGGTAGGGCGAAAGAGGAGGCATCCCCCAAAATAACCAGACCCGGGCGTCCGCGCCTTCACAACCAGACGCACCGTGCCCAGCTTTTGCGGCGATGCGCGCGCCATGCACCGCCCGAACCGGGGCGGAAGCGGGCCGGCCACCACTTCCCGACCTTCACGCACAGGTGCCCCGGATGGAACGAGACCGCCTGAACTTCCGGCAGCTCTTCAACATGAGCTTCGGGTTCCTTGGCATCCAGTTCGGGTGGGGACTGCAGCTCGCGAACATGTCGGCCGTGTACGAACGACTTGGCGCGAAGCCCGACGAGGTGCCGCTGCTCTGGCTGGCGGCGCCCGTCACCGGCCTGCTGGTGCAGCCCATCATCGGGGCACTCAGCGATCGCACCTGGAATCGGCTGGGCCGTCGCCGGCCGTACTTCCTCACCGGCGCGATCCTCGCATCGGTCGCGCTCTTCTTCATGCCGACGTCCAGCTCCCTCTGGATGGCCGCCAGCCTGCTTTGGATCCTCGACGGCTCGATCAACATCTCGATGGAGCCGTTCCGGGCCTTCGTGGCCGACAAGCTGAACGCGTCGCAGCGCACGGCAGGCTTCCTGATGCAGTCGCTGATGATCGGCATCGGCGCCAGCTTCGCGAACGCGATGCCGTTCGCGCTCAGCAAGTTCGGTGTCACCGGCACCACCGTCAGCGGCATCCCGCTGACGATGAAGTACTCCTTCCAGTTCGGCGCGATCGTGTTCCTGCTGGCCGTGCTGTGGACCGTCTTCACCACCGATGAGCACCCACCCGAGGACATGGAGGCGTTCCGCCGGATGAAGGCGGAAGGACTGGGCCTCGGCGGCGTGTTGACGGAGGTCGGCGAGGCGATCCGGGAGATGCCGGCCACCATGAAGCAGCTCGCCGTCGTGCAGCTCTTCACCTGGCTCGGGCTGTTCTGCATGTGGCTCTTCTTCGTGCCGGCGACGGCGCGGCACGTCTTCGGCGCGACGGATCCCCAGTCCGAGCTCTATGCGCGCGGGGTGGAGTGGGGCGGGTTCGTGTTCGCCTTCTACTCGGTGACCTGTTTCGTGGTCGCGCTGGTGCTGGCGAAGGCGGCGGCGGCCACCAGTCGCAAGACCGTGCACAGCGTGGCCTTGCTCTGCGGCGCCGCCGGGCTGCTGTCGGTGTACGTGATCCACAACCAGTACCTGCTGATCCTGAGCATGGTCGGCGTGGGCATCGCCTGGGCATCGATCCTGTCCATGCCGTATGCGATGCTGGCGAATGCGCTGCCGCCGGCTCGCATCGGCGTCTACATGGGCGTGTTCAACTTCTTCATCGTGCTGCCGGAGATCGTCGCGGCGCTGACGTTCGGGCGCCTGACCAAGCTGCTCTTCGGTGAAAACAATCCCAACTCGCCGCTGTACGTGGTGATGATCGGCGGTCTCTGCTTCATCGTCGCCGCGATCTGCCTACGGTTCGTGGACGATGCGGGCGATGAGGTCGTGCCGGTGCGACGCGCCGCACCGGCACCATCACGGCCGCTCGTGGCGGCGGCCGGCGACTGAGCCGCGGTCTTCCGTCGTGTGCCGCCCGTTGGTGGCGGCGTCCTTCTGAATGTGCTCGCCTCGCTGCCGCACGTGCGGACCCGCGCCAGCAGTGGGGTGCTGCGGGGACAGGGCGGCGTGCAGGACCTCACCGTCGGGCTCAAGTATCGCGCCTTCAGCACGCCGCTCACGCACGTCGGCACGCTGCACGGCATCGCCGTCGTCAGCGGTACCGTGCCGATGGGTGACTACACGCCGGACTTCTACCCGATGTCGATCGGGTCGCAGAGCAGGCGCGCCACGGCGCGCGCCATGCTGTCCTGGGACGGCCCGCACGGTGTCTACATCAACGGCACCACCGGCTACACCCGACGCGGCAACGTGAGGCTCGATCGCGCGGCCTACTTCACGGATGGGCAACTCGTCATGAGCCGCGAGGTGCGCATGCCGGACGTTCGCGACCAGTCGATCACGATCGGCTACCAACGCCGCGGGCTGGTCGTCCCGGTCGTGCTCATGCGCCAGCGCACGCTCGGCGGTGGCGACATCCGGCGCCAGGACATGCCGTTCGTCTCCAATCGGATGGACTACACGCGAGTCGACGCACGCGTGCAGTACGTCCTGCCGCGCCTCCCGGTCGTGACCCTGCACCTGGGGGCCTCGCACGTGCTGCGGGGGCGGAACGTCGGGCAGTCCACCAGCGTGATGGCCGCGCTCCTGCTGGCGGGGAAGCTCTGATCAAGCCCATGCGCACGACTTTGGCCCGCCGTCATGTGCCCATCGTGGCTGCGGCGCTGCTCTCGCTCATCACGCTGGGCTGCGATCGCGGCATCACGGAGTCGGAGCAGCTGCCGCCACTCGTGGCCGTCGGTGCCGACGCCGGCTCCTGGAAAATGATCGTGCTCGCGTCGCCGTCGCCGGCGCAGGTGCCGGTCCCGGTGCCAGTCGCCATCACCAGTGCGGGCTATCTGGCTGAACTCGACGCGATGCGCAGTGCACAGGCGTCGATGACCGATGGGCAGCGGGCGCGCGTCGCGTACTGGGCGGGCGGCGGCGTGCTGCGCTGGAATCAGGTGCTGCGATCGCTCGTCACACGGTACAACCTGCCGCCGGCGCCGCGCGCGGATGGCACCTACATCGTCCCCGACGCGAACAATCCCTTCGCCGATCCGGTCTTCCCGTTCGCCACGCCACCCTACGCGGCCCGCGCCTACGCCTATGTGGCCGTGGCGCAATACGAGGCGCTGGAGGCAGCGTGGCACTACAAGTATCTCTACAACCGTCCGCCGGTGCCCTCCCTGCCGGGCGGCGGTAGTGCGGTGTCGGCCGCGGCCGTGCCGTCGTATCCGTCGGAGGATGCGGTGCTGGCCGGCGTCTCCGTCGCGATGCTGCAGGTGCTGTTCCCTGGTTCGGTGGCGGAGATCACGCAGCGCGGCGCCGAGCAGCGCGAGGCGGCGTTGCTGGCGGGAAAGGCGACCGCCAGTGATCTCGCGGCCGGCCTCGCGCTCGGTCGCGCTGTCGCGACGATCGTGCTCGCACGGATGAACAGCGACGGGACGGCCAACGCCGTCGGAACGCCGGCGCCGGCACCTACGCGCCACCAGGGCATTGGAACGATATCGCGGCGGAGCACATCCGCGACGCACGGTTCAGCGAGGTCCGCAGCGCGCGGGCCTTCGCACTGCTCAACATGGCGATGCACGACGCCTCGGTCGCCTGCTGGGAGGCCAAGTACGCCTACTTCAATCCGCGCCCGTCGCAGCTCGACCCGAGCATTCGCACCGACATCGGACTGCCGAACTTTCCCGCGTATCCCTCGGGCCACTCGACCTTCTCCGCCGCCGCCGCGGACGTGCTGGGCTACCTGTTCCCCGCGCGTGCGGCCGAGTTCACTGCGATGGCCGACGAGGCGGGTGCTTCACGACTCTACGGCGGCATCCACTACCCCAACGACATCCGCGAAGGCACGGCGCACGGCACACGCATTGCCGCCTACACCCTCGGCTTTGCCCGCGCCGATCGCGCACCCTGACGGCGGCGTCCGGCGCACGACCACGCCTCAGAATACACAGCTCGCGCGCGCCGGAATCGTCAGCACCATGGTCGCACCGGCCCGGCGCGGTGCCGCGCACGTCGTCAGCACGTCCGCACCCAGTGTCATCGCCGGCAGCGTCACCTCGGTCGGCGTCGCGCCGTTGTTGATCGCGACCACCGTGCGCCCGCGCCGGTACACCCACGCCTGGTCGCCGACATGCAGGTTCTCCATCCGCCCCGTGCGCAGGTCGGCGCGCGACGCCCGCATCGTCAGCAGCGTCTGCAGGTGACTGAACACCGACTGCTCCACGTCGCTCCGCCCTGACGCCTCGAAGGCGTTGCGCGGATCCTCGGCCCATCCGCCGGGAAAATCGCGGCGGTTGTCGGGATCGTTGCCACCCGGCAGCGCGATCTCGTCGCCGTAATAGATGAGCGGTGTGCCGCGTGCGGTCGCGAGAAACGTGTACGCCAGCTTGAGCCCCGCCGTGGTCGCGCCGGGCTCGTGCATGAACCGGTTCACGTCGTGCAGGCCGAGGAGCGTGACGAGCGCGCCGGGATTCGGGTAGAGGTAGTCGCGCGCGAGCATCTGCGGCACGTCACGGATGCTGCCGCCGCGCGCAAACACGGAGCGCAGCGTGAAATGGATCGGGAAGTCGAAGAGCGCATCCACCTTGTCGTCGACGCCGTCGTACTGGGCCCTGCCACCCTGGAAGAACGACACGAACGTCGGATCGCCGTCCAGCACCTCGCCCACCACACGCAGCGTCGGATACTCGCGCTTGATCGCGGTCATCCAGTCGCGCCAGAACGTGCGCGGAACGTAAGGCCACGTGTCCTGCCGTATGCCGTCCATGCCGCTCATTCCCACCCACCACAGCGTGTTCTGCACGATGTAGCGCGCCACCTCGGGATCATCCTGGTTCAGGTCGGGGAGGATGTCGATGAACCATCCATCCAGCGTTGCGCGGCGCATCGCCAGCGGTGAGTGCGGATCGTGCAGCGTCCAGGTCTGCCAGGTGTTGTTCGGGTGACTGGCGGTGGTGCCGTGGAACCAGGTCGGCGTGGGCGCGTCGTTGGCCCAGGGATGGTATGGCCCGGTGTGGTTGGCGACCATGTCGAGCACGATCTTGATCCCCATGCCGTGCGCTTCGTCCACCACGCGGCGGAACAGGGGCATGTCGCCGAAGTGTTCGTCCACGGCGTACATGTCGGTCGCGCCGTAGCCGTGATAGTCGGTGATCGGCTTGCCGTCGTAGATCTCCTTCTCGTTCAACCCGTTGTTGTTGTCGTACAGCGGGTTGAGCCAGATCGCGGTGATGCCGAGCTGCTCGAGATCGGGCAGGCGCCGCCGCAGCCCCTCGAGGTCACCACCATGGTAGTAGCGCGTCTTGCTGCGGTCGTGCAGTCCGCGTGATGCCGCGGGATCGTCATTGGTGGTGTCGCCGTTCGCGAAGCGGTCGGGCATCGCGAGGTACATCACGTCGTTCTGGTCGAAGCCCTGGAACCGCCCCGCCCGCGCCAGCGCCGGCGAGACGGTGAACGGCACCGGCGCGCTGCCCTGCGCGGTGCGCAGCGTGAGCGGATAGCTGCCCGGCCGCGCCGCAGCGGGGATGGTCACGTCCACGAAGGCGTAGGTGCCCGCCGCGTTCACGGTCACGCGTGCGCACTGCACTCGCGGGCAGGTGAGCTGCGCACCCGTCAGGTGCCTGCCGCGAATCAGCACCCGCACGGGGTTGATCGAGTGCTGGCCCCACCAGTTCGGCGGGTCCACCTTCTCGATCACCGGTGCCTGCGCGCGCAGCGGCAGCGCGGCGAGCGCCAGCGCGCCACACAGCATCGCACGGCGGGTCATGTCAGCGGTCATAGATGTCCACCATCGTGCGCAGTCGGGTGATCATGTCGGGAGTGAGTTGGTCCCAGCTGAAACGGAACGCCCAGTTGCCTGACGAACGTCCGGGGGTGTTCATGCGTGTGTCACTGCCCGTGCCGAGGACGTCCTGCATCGGGATCAGCACCGTGTTCGCCACCGACGCCAGCGCGACGCGGATGAGCGTCCAGTTCATCTCGTGCCCATCGGTGCCCAGATAGTCCAGCGCGTACTGCTTCTCGCGGGTCACCTCGTCCGACGTGCGCGTCGAGTCGCTCGCGCCAGTGGACGCCCACCAGCCCATCGTCGTGTCATTGTCGTGGGTGCCGGTGTACACCACGCGCTCACGCGGGAAGTTGTGCGGCTTGAACTCGTGCGCCTGCCCGTCGCCACCGAACGCGAACTGCAGGATGCTCATGCCGGGGAACTCGAACTGCTGGCGCAGCGCCTCAACCTCCGGCGTGATCAGCCCGAGGTTTTCGGCCACGATCGGCAGCGTGCCCAGCGCCTCCTCGATGGCCGTGAACAGCCCGGGGCCAGGCCCTTTCACCCACACGCCATGCTCCGCGGTGACGGCGCTGCCAGGCACCTCCCAGTACGCCTCGAAGCCGCGGAAGTGGTCCAGCCGCACGCTGTCGAACATCTGGAATGCCGCACGCATGCGCTTCACCCACCACGCGTACCCCGTCGTGCGCAGCGCCTCCCAGTCGTAGATCGGGTTGCCCCAGCACTGCCCGGTGGCCGAGAAGTAGTCCGGGGGCACACCGGCCTGCACGAGCTGCTTTCCGTCGGCGTCGAGCTTGAAGAGCGTCGGGTTCGCCCACACGTCGGCGCTGTCGCCGGCGACGTAAATGGGCAAGTCACCCATCAGCTCGATGCCGCGTGCCTTCGCCGCCTGCTGCAGGGCATGGAACTGCGTGAAGAAGAAGAACTGCTCCACCTGGTAGCGCCGGATCGTGTCGGCGAGCGTCACGCGCCACTGTGCGAGTGCCGTCGGATCACGGTGTGCGGCCCCCGGCTCCCAGCGTGTCCACTCGACGCCGTCATGCGCTTCCTTCAGCGCCATGAACAGCGCGTAATCGGGCAGCCACTCCTGCTGCGCGGCCACGAACGCGTCATAGCGCGCATCGGTCGTGTACACCGCGAACACCTCCCGCAGCCGTGCCCGTTTGTGCGGGATCACCTGTTCGAACGCGACCGTCTGCGTCGGGAAGTCCGTGGCATCCGGTCCCGGGAGGTGGATCAGCAGCGGGTTGCCGGCGAACGCGGAGAAGCACTGGTACGGCGAGTCGCCGTAGCCCGTCGGCCCGAGCGGCAGCATCTGCCAGATCGTCAGCCCCGCCTCGGCCAGGACGTCGAGAAAGCGGTGGGCGTCGGGACCGAGATCACCGATGCCCATGGCGCCGGGAAGGGAAGTGGGGTGCAGCAGGACGCCGGCAGCGCGAGGAAAGGGCATGGCAGGGCGGGAGTCGGATCGAGCCGCCCGGAGGCGGCGGGGTTTCGCTGCGTGACGGAGCAGCGGTACAGCGGATCACCGCAGCAAATGAAGGCGTATGCCCCGGCGTTGCGCCATCCCGGCCTGGTGGCAGGCGTGGTCGCGCGGAATCGCGAACACCTCGCGCCGCGGCTCCCACGCGATGTCCCGGCAGGCGCACGCGCGCGGAATCGCGACACGGACGATACACTCCCGCCATGAGCGACGAGACCGAGATCGAGCTGCAGTGCGGCGACTGGGCGGCGGTGGTGTCGTCGCACGGGGCGAGCCTGCGCGGCGTGACACACGGCGGTCTTCCCATCGTGACCGGCTACCGCGGCACGGCCGCCAAGCAGGGCGGTCAGGGAGACGTGCTCATCCCATTCGGCGGCCGCGTCAAGGCGGGTCAGTACACGTGGGATGGCGTCACGCACCAGCTCGCGCTCACGGACAAGGATGGCCCGAACGCCATCCATGGTTTCGTCCGCATGGTGCCCTGGGCTGTCGAGTTGCATGAGCGGCACGTGGCCGTGTTCTCGCTGCAATTCGCGGGCGCCGAGGGGTATCCGTTCCCGCTCGGGCTGCGCGTGGCGTACACGCTCGACGACGCCGGCCTGCACGTGGCCTGCACGATCACCAACACCGGGCCCTCGGACGCCCCGGTGGCGATGGGATTCCACCCGTACTTCACGGTCGGATCAGCGGTGGTGGATGGCGACACGTTCACGCTGCCGTTCGACGAGGTGCTGGAGTTCGAGCGGCTGATCCCGACCGGGCGCCTACTGCCGGTGGGCGCGACCGACCTCGACTTCCGCGCTGGGCGCAGGATTGCAGAGACGCGGTTCAACCACTGCTTCGCTGCGCCGCGTCCCGATCCTGACGGCCGCACCCGTATCCGCCTGGCCGGTGCCGACAGGGCGCTCACGGTCTGGATGGACGAGGCGTTCGGATATGCCGTGATCTACACCGGCGAGGCGCTGCCCCCCGCATTGCGCCGCACCAGTATCGCGATCGAGCCGATGTGCAGCGCCAGTGATGCACTCAACCATCCCGCATGGGGGCTGCAGCGGCTTGCCCCCGGCGCGACCTTCCGTGGCACCTGGGGCGTCAGCACGGGCTGATGGCCCGCACTCGGCGCCGACAGGGCGCCGCGCCCGCCGCTGGACCGCGCGCCTACCTTTCCGGCATGACACTCCGCCACCTCCTCGCGCTCGGCGCCCTCGCCTTGGCCCCGGCGCTCAGCGGTGCACAGGCTGCCCGCCTGCGCGTGCCGTATACGCTCGACACGCTCCCCAACGGCCTCACGCTCATCGTGCACGAGGACCATTCCGTGCCGATCGTCACCACCAACGTCTGGTTCCACGTCGGCAGCGGTGACGAAAAGCCCGGCCGCACCGGCTTCGCGCATCTCTTCGAGCACCTGATGTTCATGGGGTCGGAACATGCGCCGTATCCGCAGTTCGACCGGCTGCTGGAAGCGGCTGGCGCGAACAACAACGGCTCCACCACCGAAGATCGCACCAACTACTACGAGGCCGGCCCGAGCTCGTCGTTGCCACTCATGCTCTGGCTCGAAGCCGATCGCCTTGGCTGGCTGCTGCCGACGATGGACAAGCCCAAGGTGGACCTGCAGCGCGACGTCGTGAAGAACGAGCGGCGGCAGAGCTACGAGAATCAGCCCTACGGTCTCGTCGGCGACGTGATGCCGGTGCTGATGTACCCGGCCGGGCATCCGTACTCGTGGCCCGTCATCGGGTCCATGGCCGACCTCTCCGCCGCGTCGGTGGACGACGTGAAGGACTTCTTCCGTCAGTACTACACACCCAACAACGCCACGCTGGTGGTGGCCGGTGACGTGAAGGCCGACGAGGTGCGTGCACTGGTGCGCCAGTACTTCGGCGACGTCCCGCGCGGTCCGGCGATCCAGCGGCCCGCACCGCCCGTCTTCACCGTACGCGACACGGCGGTCACGCTCGAGGACCGTGTGCAGTTGCCGCGCCTCTACCTCAACTGGCACTCGGTGAAGACCACCCACGCCGACGCCCCCGCACTGCAGATGGCCGCCTACGTGCTTGCCGGTTCGCGCACCAGCCGGCTCACGCAATCGCTGGTCTACCGCGGCGAGATCGCCACGCAGGTGCAGGCCTACAACGATGCCAAGCGACTGGATGGCGACTTCGCGATCGTTGCCACGGCCCGCCCCGGCAAGGGGCTCGACACGCTCCAGTCGGCGGTCGATCGCGAGGTGCAGCGTCTCGCCGCCGAGGGCCCCACACCGCGCGAGCTGGCCGAGGCGCGCAACGTGATCGAGGCCGCCTTCCTGCGCAGCCTGCAGACCGTCAGCCGCAAGGCCGATGCGCTCAACGCGTACTACTACGAGACGGGTAATCCCGACGGCTTCCAGAAGGAACTCGACGAGCTGAATGCCGTCACCGCCGCCGACATCCAGCGCGTGATCCGCACCTACCTGCAGGGACCGCGCGTGATGGTCTCCGTCGTTCCCCAGGGCAAGCAGGCGCTCGCCGCCACACGGAAGAAGGTGACCCAGTGATCCGTCGCATCCTGCTCCTCGCGGTCCTCGCCGCGCCAGCCGCCGCGGTCTCCCTCGGTGCACAGGGCGCATTCGATCGCTCGCGCCCTCCGGCCCTCGGTGCCGCGCCGAAACTCGTGCTCCCCACCGTCAGCACGGCGCGCCTCGCCAATGGCATCGCGCTGCAGGTCGTGCCGCAGACGGAAGTGCCGCTGGTGCAGGTCACGCTCGTCGTCGCCGGCGGCTCGCGCCTCGATGGCAACGAGCCCGGCCTCGCCTCGTTCGTCTCGCGCATGCTCACCGAGAGCGCCGGTGGCCGTGACGCCACCACGCTGCAGGGCGAGCTCGCCTTCCTCGGCGCCACGCTGGCATCGCAGAGTACGTGGGACGCGTTCATCGTTTCGCTGAACGTGCCCAGGCGATCGCTCGGCGCGGCGCTCGACCTGATGGCCGACGTCGTGCAGCGTCCCGCCTTCATCTCCAACGACGTGCGCCGCCAGCGGGACCTGCGCCTCGCCAGCCTGCTGCAGCGACGCGACCAGCCCGCCGCACTCGCGTCGCTCGCCTGGAACGCGCTGCTGTTTCCCGAGGGGCACCCGTATCATCGCCCGGCCGACGGCGATTCCGCCGCCACCGCGCGACTCGACTCCAGCAGCGTCCGCACGTTCTACCAGCGCACCCTCGTACCCGCGCGCGCGAAGTTCATCGTCGTCGGCGACATCACGCCGGCGGAGGCCGCGGCGGCACTCGGCACGCGCTTCGGGCGCTGGAATGCAACCGGCGCGCCGCTCGCCATCGCACCGGTCACCGCGAAGGCGGTCGAGAACATCGGCGGAAAGGTGTATCTCGTGGACAAGCCCGGTGCGGCACAGTCGGTGCTCGCCATCGGCGGCCCCGGCGTCTCTCGCCTCAGCCCCGACTACCCGGCGCTGGTCGTGATGAACACGCTGCTCGGTGCGTCGTTCTCGTCGCGTCTGAATTCGAACCTGCGCGAGACCAAGGGCTACACCTACGGCATCAACTCCAGCTTCGGCTGGGACCCCGTGCCCGGCGCCTTCCGCATCGGCAGCGCGGTGCGCACCGACGTCACCGATTCGTCGCTGTACGAGGTGTTCCGCGAATTGCGCCTGATCCGGGACACACCGGTCGACGCCGTCGAACTCGCCCGCGCCAAGGCGTATGTGGCGCTGGCCGTTCCTGGCCGGTTCGAGACCAGCTCGCAGATCGCGGGCCAGCTTGCCGAGCTCGGTCTCTTCCAGCTGCCGCTCAGCTCCGTCAGTGACTTCATCACGAAGGTCAACGCGGTGAGCGTTGCCGACATCCAGCGTGTGGCTCGCAAGTACATCCCCACAAGCCGCGCCACGATCGTCGTCGTCGGTGATCTGGCCAAGGTCCGTGCGGGGATCGAGGCGCTCAAGCTCGGCACCATCACCGTCCTCGACGCGGCAGCTGTGGCGCGCTGACTTAGTCCGTTAACAGCAACCGAACAGCTGAACGCAAAGACGCAGAGGAACAGAAAGGGACGCAAAGGGCTCGGTGCGACTGGCGCTGGTCTGCGCGCTTCGCAGCTTTGGGGGCTTTTTTGGAACAGCAACAGCAACAGCAACAGCAACAGCAACAGCAACAGCAACAGCAACAGCAACAGCAACAGCAACAGCAACAGCAACAGCAACAGCAACAGCAACAGCAACAGCAACAGCAACAGCAACAGCAACGGCAACTACGCCTCACGCGGGGTCTGTCGGAAA
>JANNXU010000078.1:0-119465 GCA_031409715.1 Gemmatimonadaceae bacterium
TCGTCTTCGACCGTGCAGGCTACAAGTACCATGGCCGCGTGAAGGCGGTCGCCGATGGCGCCCGCGAAGGCGGCCTGGAGTTCTGATATGGCAGATCAGCCGAACGTAGGTTCGACGTCGAGTGAGACGTCGCGTCCCGCAGGTCGCGGGCCCGGTGGTGGTGGCAGCGCCCGGAGTGGCGGCGGCGGTGGTCGCGGCGGACCCGGTGGTGGTCGTGGTCGCGGTGGCCCTGGCGGCGGTGCCGGCGGGCCTGGTGGCAACCGTGGTGGCCGTGATGGCGGGCCCGGTGGCGGCAGCCGCGACGGTCGCGGCCGTGGTGGAGACAGCCGTGGCGGTGAGCGCGAGCAGTCGGACCTCGTCGAGAACGTGGTCGCGATCAACCGCGTCGCCAAGGTCGTGAAGGGTGGCCGTCGCTTCTCGTTCAACGCCCTCGTGGCCGTTGGCGATGGGAAGGGCAAGGTCGGGTATGCCACCGGCAAGGCGAACGAAGTCTCCGAGGCGGTCCGCAAGGCCGTCGAGGGCGCCAAGCGCAACATGGTGAGCGTGCCGTTGACCGGTGCCACGATCCCGCACGAAGTGCTCGGCAAGCACGGCGCCGGCAAGGTGTTGATGAAGCCGGCCGCGCCGGGTGCCGGCGTGATCGCCGGCGGTGCGGTGCGCGCCGTGTTCGAGTGCGTCGGCATCCAGGACATCCTGACCAAGAGCCTCGGCAGCACGAATCCGCACAACCTGGTGCGGGCCGTCATGGCCGGCCTGGCGGAGCTGGTGACGGTGGACCAGATCGCGCGCGAGCGTGGCATCGAGGTCAGCTCGATCCAGTACCTGAGCCGTGCCAAGTCGAAGGAGGTTGCATAAATGCCGCGGACGTTCATCAAGAGTCCGACGAAGGGTCCGAAGCACACGCCGAAGACCCTTCCGATGACCACGGGCAAGCTGCGCATCGAGCAGGTGCGCAGCGGCATCGGCAAGCCGCAGGTGCAGAAGGACACGCTGAAGGCGCTCGGCCTGAAGCATCATCAGGACGTCGTGGTCCAGCAGGACAGTCCGTCCTTGCGTGGGCAGATCAAGCGGGTGCGTCACTTGCTTGAAGTGACCCCGGTCGCGGAGTAACGGAGCCATGAGCGAGACCATCGAGAAGCTGGGCCTGCACAACCTCGTGCCGGCACCGGGATCACACCGCAACCGGAAGCGCATTGGTCGCGGTCCCGGTTCGGGCACGGGCAAGACGTCAGGCAAGGGTCACAAGGGTCAGAAGGCACGCGCGGGACATCACGGCCCGGGTGGCGGCAAGCCACACTTCGAGGGTGGCCAGATGCCGCTCACGCGCCGCATTCCGAAGCGTGGATTCACCAATCCGTTCAGCATCGTCAACCAGATCGTGCGCCTCGACGAGCTGGCGAAGGTCACAGGCACGGACGTGACCGTGGAGACGCTGCTGGCCGCTGGGCTGGTGAACGCGAACAAGGGACCGGCCAAGCTGCTGGGCAATGGCGAGGTGACCGGCGCGTACACGGTGCGTGGCGTGAAGGTCAGCGGCAGCGCCAAGGCGAAGATCGAGGCGGCCGGCGGTCGCATCGAGGAGTAGGGGATGGCACAGGCCTCCGCGACGGACACCGTCGCGAACATTTATCGCACGCCCGAGCTCTGGCAGAAGATCACGTTCACGTTCATCTGCCTCGTGCTCTACCGTGTCGGCTCGCACATCACTGCCCCGGGCATCGATGTGCTGGCCGTCACGCAGTACTTCCAGAACCAGGGCACCGGCGGAATCCTCGGCCTGTACGACCTGTTTTCAGGCGGTGGCCTGAGCCGTGCCACGGTGCTTGCCCTCGGCATCATGCCGTACATCTCGGCATCCATCTTCGTGCAGATCGCCGGCGCGGTGCTGCCGCAGGTGGACAAGTTGCAGAAGGACGAGGAAGGCCGGAAGAAGCTGACGCAGTGGACGCGGTATGCGACGGTGGTGCTGGCGATCGTGCAGGGCTGGGGCTTCGGGTTGTTCACCGAGTCGCTGCCGGGCGCGGTGGCACAGCCGGGGTTCTGGTTCAAGGCGCAGATGGCCCTGTTCCTGACCACCGGTGCCATGTTCACCATGTGGCTGGGTGAGCAGATCACGGAACGTGGTCTGGGCAACGGCGCGTCGCTGATCATCTTCTTCTCGATCGTCGAGCGCTTCTGGCCGGGCATCTTCCAGACGTTCAGCTTCGTCAGCAGTGGTGCCATCGGGCCGCTGGCCGTGCTGGTGCTGGGGGTGGTGATGCTGGCGGTGGTGGCAGGCGTGGTGACGATCACGATGGCGGCGCGCCGCATCCTGATCCAGATCCCGCAGCGCACCGTGAGTCGCGGCCGGATGCGGCAGGAAGCGCGCAACTTCATCCCGCTGCGTCTGAACTCGGCCGGCGTGATGCCGATCATCTTCGCGCAGTCGGTGATCGTCGTGCCAAGCGCGATCGCGCAATTCAGCGGGAACGAGAACATGAAGGTGTTCTCGGAGTTCTTCGCGCCGGGGACGTGGCTGTATTTCATCCTCAGCGCGGTGCTGATCCTGTTCTTCACCTATTTCTACACGTCGATCATCTTCAATCCGATCGACCTGTCCGAGAACCTGAAGAAGCAGGGCGGATTCGTGCCGGGCATCAAGCCGGGTGCGAAGACGGCGGAATACATCGACCAGGTGGTGACCCGCATCACGCTGCCGGGTGCGCTCTTCCTGACGGTGATCGCCCTCATGCCGCAGCTCATCGCGAAGTGGATCAACGTGCCGTTCAGCTTTGGCGGCACCAGCCTGCTGATCGTCGTCGGCGTCGCACTGGACACGATGGCGCAGATGCAGCAGCACCTCCTGCTGCGGCAGTACGATGGCTTCATGAAGAAGGGCAAGGTTCGTTACCGCGGACGGCAGGCGACCGGCGGGATCTGACCGCATCTGCTCAGCACCGCACGCGCTTTCCTCGGCCCCTTACCACCGGACACCCCCGCTCGCTCATGGTTATCGTCCTCTTCGGCAAGCCCGGGGCGGGGAAAGGCACTCAGGCGCCGCGGCTCGCCGCGGCGCTTGGCGTTCCGATTCTTGCCACCGGCGAAGCCCTCCGTGCCGCGCTCCGCGCCGGCACCCCGATGGGCCTGGCCGCCAAGGCCTTCATGGATCGCGGCGACCTGGTCGCCGACGAAGTGATCCTCGGCATCATCAAGGAAACGCTGTCCGAACCCATCTACGCCAATGGCGCGGTGCTGGATGGTGTCGTGCGCACGGTGCCGCAGGCGGCCGGACTGGAGAAGGTGCTGGCTGACCTCGGGCGCTCGCTCGGTGCGGTGTTGGTGTTCGACATCCCGGATGACGAGATCATCGGGCGGATCAGCAGCCGACTGACCTGCGACAAGTGCAGCGCGCCCTATTCGGGCGTCGAGCCGGGTGCATCATGTGACTCGGTGGTCTGCTCCAGCGGCCAGGGCGGCGGCACACTCGTCCGACGCAAGGACGACGAGCCCGAGGCGGTCAAGACCCGCCTCGATGCCTATCGCAAGTCCACCGAGCCGGTGCTGGCATGGTATGAGAAGAACGGCACCCGCATCGCCACCATCGACGCCGTCGGCGCGATCGACGACATCACCAGTCGCGCGCGTCTCGCCCTGGGACTGTGATCCAGCTCAAGTCGGCGCGGGAGATCGACACGATGGCGCGTGGCGGCCGCATCCTCGCCGCCACGCACGATGTCGTCCGCGCTGCCATCCGGCCTGGCATCAGCACCCTCGAGCTGGATACGATCGCCGAGGAGTTCATCCGCAGCCATGACGGCGCGGTGCCGGCGTTCAAGGGATTGTACGGATTCTCCGGCGCCATCTGCCTCAGCATCAACGAGGAGATCGTGCACGGCATCCCGTCACCGAAGCGCTTCCTGAAGGAAGGAGACATCCTCAGCGTCGACATCGGCGTCAAGTACGAAGGGATGTACACCGATGCCGCGCGAACGCATCCGGTGGGTGTGATCACCGCCGAGCACCAGAAACTGCTGACCGTGACCGAAGCCTCGTTGCATGCGGCGCTCGCGGCCTGCGTGCTGGGCAACCACATTGGTGACATCGGCCATGCCGTGCAGAAGATGGTCGAGGCGGCGGGCTTCTCGGTGGTGCGCGAGTTGGTGGGGCACGGGGTGGGCTTCGTGCTGCACGAGGAGATCCAGGTGCCGAACTACGGCAAGCCGAAGCGCGGCACCAAGCTGATGCCGGGGATGACCCTGGCGATCGAGCCGATGGTGAACATCGGCACGGCCGCGATCCGCACGCTCAGCGACAAGTGGACGATCGTCTCGGCTGATGCGAAGTGGTCGGCGCACTTCGAGCATACCGTGGCAATCACGGCACAGGGTCCCCGCATCCTCACACTGCTCGACAGCTGAGCCTCGCCGGTCGGGTCGGGCTTGCGGTGCGCCAGTCAGCCTTGCAGGGTTCGGGAGTCGCGTGACGGATCACTCCGGGGGGACGGATGTCATTTCAGCGAGCTGGGCGTGTCGCGGCGCTGCTCTGCCTGCTCTCCGGCTGCGCCAGCCAGACCATTCGCCCTGACACGGGCGTGATCGGAACGCGACCGATCGACGAGCCGTGCCGTGACGCGAATGCGACGTTCAGCGTGCCCGTCAAACCGATCCGGCTCGATCCGCTCGCGTTCGCAGTGCCGTCACGCTGGCAGCAGCGGTTCACGTCGATCAACGACGTCGACTTCAGCATGTTCCGCGTCGGTGCGGAGCTGAACGTCTGGAAGGGCGCGAGCTTCGCGTTCCCTCCCGTGCTGCCGCTGAACACGGCGCAGTGCGAGATCGAGCGTGACGGATCGGTCATCACGATCCGGACGACGGTGATCACGACAGGGGTCCGGAGCTATCGCGTGGACGTGAGCTGGTCGAGGATGGTGCAGGACCAGTACGTCTACATGCAGTTGCACACGCGCTTTCCAGAGCACCTGCAGCAGATTCGGGCGGTGATCGAGAGCGTGCGCTTTCCCGAGCTTGCCAGCACGGAGCGGTGAGGGTCTGGAGGGTGATTCGCCGACGATGGCGCGTCGGATGCAGGGGCAGGCGCCATCCCGACTGTCGAACCTATGACCCACCACGCAGGAGGCGGCATGAGAGTCCCATTCGCATTGGCGGCCGCGTCGCTCGTCATCACTGCGGCGTGCGCGCGACCGATGATCCCGGCGGTCGCATCGTCCGGTACCCCACGCGAGATCGATGCGCCATGCAATCCAGCGAACGTGACGCTGCAGGGCACCGCCCGCCGTATCGCCTTCGAGCCGCTGCAGTTCGAGGTGCCGTCACGCTGGATTCCGGACTACCACTCCTTGAACGACATCGGGTTCGCGCTGCAGAAGACCGCCAGTGACCTGCAGGTGTGGAAGGGCGGGGAGTTCATCTTCAAGCCGGTGCTGCCGTTGAACACCGTGCAGTGTCAGCTGGTGCGCGGCGATACCACGATCACGATCCGGACGACGGTGCTGATGGAGGGAATTCGCAGCTACCGCGTGGATGTCGCGTGGTCCCCGCTGATCGACGGCCAGCACTTCTACATGCAGTTGCAGACACGATTCCCGGAGCATCTGCGGGACATCCGCGGCGTCATCGAGAGCGTGCGTGCTGCCCCGCGCGCGACGGCGACGCGACGCTAGTACGGGTTCCCGGCCGGCTGCGGTCACTCAGCCGGCGACATGCCTCACGGCCACTCGGGCCTGATCCAGCAGTGCATCAGCCCGGGTGATCAGCGCGTGCGCCTCGGCACGCGGGGCAGCGGCGAGTGTCGAGTCGCCGAGCATCGCGAGATTGGCACGCAGCAGCCCGAGGGCCGCGCTCAGTGCCGCGTGAGCGATGGTCGCCCCCGCCCAGCTATCGGGCGCCGTCACACGGTCGCCTTCGGCCGCGGCCTCGGTGGCCAGCGCCAGCACGTCAGCCGCGAGGCGGGCAATGCGCAGCGGCACCTCGCTCGCGCCCATCAGCGCAGCATCCACCGCACGGAAGCGGGCACCTATCGCATCGGGCGAGGCGGCGAGCCGGCGACGCGCGACGACGACCCCCTGCCACGCACTGGCATCGTCACGCGCGGCGGCGTGCAGATGCGCCTCGAGGGTGCGGGCGGTGTTGACAATGCGGCGCATCGGCTCGGCGACCGCGCTGCGGGCCCGCGCGACGTGCACGCCTGCCGCGAGCCGCACCGTGGACGAGGCGAGGACGGCCGTCAGCGCCGCGGCGGTGCCGCTGGCGGGCGGCGCCTGCAGGTCGGCGATGGCGTCGGCGGTGCGACTGATGTCGTCCACCGGCGCGGTGACGTGGATCCGCTGCTCGAGCGACACAGTGTCGCGCGCATCCCGGAGGCGGATGCGATCGCTGAACGCCTGCTCGATCGCGCACTGCGGCACCAGGCCGATGATCTCGCTGTGCGTGATGTCGATGCCACGCGCCGTGGCGACGCGCTGCACGGCATCGAACGCGTCGTGCAGCGATACGGCGCCCAGATCGGTGACGTTCATCGACACCTGCGCCATGCCGTCCACCACCAGGCCGAGCGCCTTCACGCCCGGTAGGCCACCGCCGGCGGCGCGCAGCTCCTTCGCGATGGCCTTCGCCTGCGGCAGGTGCGCCGCGTGACCCACGTAGACGTTGAACGCGCCGAGAAAGTGGCGCGCACCGATCGCGACCGCGCCGGCCGTGGAATGGAGCGCATGCGGCCCCGCGTCTGGCTGGCGCGTGGTCGCGATCTCCTGCGCCAGCAGTGCCGTGCCACCGTGGCGCACGTCGGCGAGGTTGCGGTACGCCTCGCGCTGCGCCGCGTGATCGTAGAGGTACGCCGGGATCTGCAACTCCTGCCCCACCCGATCGGCGAGGGTGCGTGCGGCCTGCACGCACTCCGCCATCGTGCTGCCCTCGAGCGGGATGAAGGGCACCACGTCGGCGGCGCCGATGCGCGGGTGCACGCCGGTGTGCGTGGTCAGGTCGATGCGGTCGCGGGCGGTCCGGATGGAAGCGAATGCCGCGCTCACGATGTCGCGCGCGTCGGCGACGAAGGTGATCACGGCGCGGTGGTGCCACGGGTCGAGCGAGGCATCGAGCACGCGGCCATGGGCCGCGGTGATGGCGGCGGCGATCGCCTCGATCACGGACGGGTCACGGCCCTCGGAGAAGTTCGGCACGCACTCGATCAGCGGCATCGTCGACTCAGCGGATGGTGTCGATGAGCCAGCGGTGCATGGCCGGGTTGCCCGCGACCACGGAGGACGCCACCGGCGCCAGCGGTGTGCCGTCGAAATCGGTGACGATGCCACCCGCCTCGCGGATCAACAGGATGCCGGCTGCGATGTCCCATGGTGCCAGCCGCGTTTCCCAGAACGCCTCCACGCGTCCACAGGCCACGTGCGCGAGGTCGATGGCGGCAGCGCCGGCGCGACGGATGCCGCTGGTGGTGGCGAGCACCTTCGGCAATTGTTGGAGGTAGCGTGCGATCACCTCGGGCTTCCGGAATGGCATGCCCGTCGCGATGAGCGCCAGCGTGGGGTCGGTGATGCGGCTGACGCGGATCGGCTCACCGTCGCGGAACGCCCCACCGTTGCGGACGGCCGTGAAGCACTCGTCGCGTGGGATGTCGATCACCACCGCGGCGGCGAGCACGCCATCGACGAGCGCCCCGATCGAGACGGCGTAGGCGGGGAACCCGTGGAGGAAGTTGGTGGTGCCGTCCAGCGGGTCCACGATGATCGTGATGCCGGTACCGATCGGCGTGTCGGGCGCACTCTCCTCGCCGATGAACGTGAACGGCGTGCCGTCCCACAGGAGCATGTCCCTGATGATGGCCTCCGCTCCCCGATCGACCACGCTGACGAAGTCGCTCTCGCCCTTGATGTCCCACGCGAGCTCGTGGCGCAGCGAGTCGTGCCGGCGGATGAACGCCGCCGCGGCCTGCGCGGCCGTCTCGATCTCGTGCAGGAGGGCGCGGTCGCTGTCGAGCGGGGCGGGGCGATGGGACAGCATCTCGGGGCTGGACATGGATGAACTGTAACCGCCAATTGGCTGCCGACATTCACCCGCCGAGCACATCGAATTCCGGGGTTGGTACGCTAACTTGGCCGCATGTCCCGAATCTTCAGCGGCATTCAGCCGTCCGGCGAACTGCACCTGGGCAACTACCTCGGCGCCGTGGCCAACTGGGTCTCACTGCAGGAAGGGCGTGAGGCGACGTACTTCTGCGTGGTGGACCTGCATGCACTGACCGGCACCTACGAGCCCGCCGACCTGCGCCGTCGCCGCCACGAGATGGCGGTGTCGCTGCTGGCTGCCGGACTCGATCCGGAGCGGTGCACGCTCTTCTTCCAGAGCGCCGTGCCGCAGCATGCCGAGCTGGCCTGGATCTTCAACACCGTCACGCCGCTCGGTGAGCTGGAGCGCCAGACGCAGTACAAGGACAAGAGCGCGCGACAGGAGAGCGTCCTGACCGGGGTGCTCACCTATCCCGTGCTGCAGGCCGCCGACATCCTGCTCTATCACGCGACCCGGGTGCCGGTGGGCGAGGACCAGGTGCAGCACCTGGAGCTGAGCCGCGAAATCTCGCGCCGGTGGAACGCACGGTTCGCGGCGGAGATGCCGTACTTTCCGGAGCCGCAGCCGCTGCTCACGCCGGTCCGGCGACTGATGGGATTGGATGGGCAGGCGAAGATGTCGAAGTCGCTTGGCAACACGATCGGGTTGCTCGAGACGAAAGAACAGATCTGGGACAAGCTGCGCCCGGCGATGACGGACCCTGCGCGCCAGCGGAAGAGCGATCCGGGCACACCGGAGGTCTGCAACATCTACGCGATGCACCGCGCCTTCAGCCCCGAGGCAGTGCAGCAGGAGGTCGCGGAGAACTGCCGCGGTGCGACGTGGGGCTGCATCGATTGCAAGAAGGTGCTGGCCGCGCAGATGGAGGAGGTGCTGGTCCCGATCCGTCGCCGCGCGGCGGAGATCGGCGCACGACCGTCACATGTCACCGATGTGCTCGAGGAGGGCGCGCGCCGCGCCCGCACGACGGCACAGGAAACGATGCGCGAGGTGTACGAGCGCATGGGACTCACCGACTGATGCCACATCCACGCCCCGCCCTCGGCGGAATCTTCGCGGCCGCCATCACGCCGTTCGACCACAATGGCACCCTCGACCGCGATGCCGCGCGACGCAACGTGCGCGCCCTGCTCGACGCCGGACTGCACGGTGTGCTGCTGGCCGGCTCCACCGGCGAGGCCGCGCTGCTGGACCAGACCGAGCGCGACGCACTGCTGCAGTCGGTGCGTGACGAGATCCCGGCGTCGCGTTTCCTGCTGATGGGTGTGGGTACCGAGAGCACGAAGCACACGATCGCCCGCGCCAAGCACGCCGCCACGCTCGGCGCCGATGCGGTGCTGGTGGTGGGGCCGCACTACTTCACGTCGCTGATGACCCCCGCAGCGCAGCGGGCGCACTACCTGGCCGTGGCCGACGCGTCGCCCGCCCCGGTCCTGCTCTACTCGGTGCCGGCGTTCATGCATTACCACCTCGATCCCGACGTGGTCTGCGAACTCGCCTCGCACGAGAACATCATCGGCATCAAGGACTCGAGCGGCAATGCCGAGTGGCGGAATGGCTACCTGCGCGCGCGCGGGCCGAACTTCGCGGTGATGACTGGCCACGCCCCATCGCTGTCGCAGGCGCTCGGCGAGGGCTGCGCCGGTGCGGTGCTGGCGGCAGGATGTGTCGCGCCGGGCCTGGCGCTGCAGGTCTGGCAGGCGGTGCAGGAGGGGCACCCGGAGAACGCCGCCGAGGCGCAGGCAGGGCTCAAGCGCATCGCGATGGAGGTGGCTGCCGTGTACGGCGTGCCCGGGCTGAAGGCGGCCGTGGATGCCGCGGGGATGGCCGGCGGCGACCCGCGTCCGCCGCTGCTCCCGATCAGCGACGAGGGACGTGCGGTCGTGCGGAGCATCATTGCGGCGGTGCTGCCGGTGGGTACCTCGGTCGCCTGACCGCTCTCGGCCGTGCAGGATGGGCGCCCCTCGTCTTCACGCGAGGGGCGTTTCGTTTTTTCGGCGCGATTGACGGAACGGAAGTACCGCAGTATCCTCAGTTTCGTGTCTACGAAATTCCAGATGTTGACGCACCTCAATCGACGGCGCTTCGCCGCCGTGACCTCGGCCCTGCTGCTCGCCGGCGCCGAGGCGCGTGGGCAGGAGCCGGCGGGGCGCCTGATCGTGCGCCTCACCAGCGAGGGGCGGCCGCTGACCGGCGCGACCGTGTCGCTGGAGGGGAGCAGCATCGTCGTCCGCAGTGACACCGCGGGGCTGGCGCGCCTCACCGTCCCTGCAACGCCGACGAGACTGACGCTCCGCGCCCGAGCCATCGGCCATGCCCCGCTGGTGCACCGGCTCGACGGCGCGCAGGCATCTGCGGATACCGTCGTCCTGATGCTCCGGCGCAGTGCATCGGTACTGAATACCGTGGTGACCACGGCCACGCTGCGGGAGCGTTACGTCTCCGACTCGCCGGTGAAGGTGGAGCTCGTCACGCCAGCGTTCCTGCAGCGCAACGTGAGCGGGACGCTGATGGACAACGTCTCCTTCCTGCCAGGGCTCACGCAGCAGGTGGACTGTGGCGTCTGCTTCACCAACAGCATCCGCATCAACGGAATGGAAGGCCCGTACACCGCCGTGCTGATCGACGGCGCGCCGATGATGAGCGCCCTCGCGACCGTCTACGGCCTGAACTCCATCGACCCGAGCCTCATCGAGCAGGTGGAGATCATCCGCGGCCCCAACTCCACCCTCTACGGCTCAGAGGCGATGGGTGGCGTGATCAACATCGTCACGCGTGATCCCCGCCTCGCGCCAAGGCTGAGCGTGGACGCCTTCGGCACGACCGATGGCGAGGCGCAGCTGTCGATCGCGGCAGCGCCGCGCATCGGCGGCGCGTACTCGCTCCTGAGCGTGACCGGCGCCCGCAACAACCGCTTCGTGGACCGCAACGGTGACGGATTCAGCGACCTGCCGCTCGTGACGCGCTTGTCGGTGATGAACAAGTGGGCGCTCGGGACGCCGGCCAGCCGGCCATTCGAGCTGATGGCGCGGGTCTACGGCGAGGACCGCTTCGGCGGTACCGCGGCATGGACGCGGGCCGACCGGGGGTCGTCCACCGTGTACGGCGAGAGCATCCGCACCTACCGCGGCGAGCTGCTCGCCACCTGGCGACCCGCCGTCCCCGCCGCACCGCTGCGCGTCGATCTCTCGGCCAACTGGCACCACCAGAACAGCGTCTACGGCACCGCGCCGTACCGCGCCACGCAGCGCACGCTCTTCCTGCAGGGAACCTGGTCACCACAGGTCGCGCAGCACGCACTGATCCTCGGCGCCACGGTGCGGCAGCAGCAGTACCGCGACAGTTCACAGGCGCAGCAGGTGAACGAGCTGCGCCTCATCCCCGGCGTCTTCATGCAGGACGAGGTGGCGCTGACGCCGCGTCTGGCGCTGTTGGCGGGACTGCGGGTTGATCACCATGCGGCACACGGCATCATCCCTGCGCCACGCCTCGCGCTCAAGTGGACGCCCGACGCTCACACCGCCGTGCGACTGAACGCCGCCACCGGTTTCCGTGTCGTCAATCTCTTCACGGAAGACCATGCTGCGCTCACCGGTGCGCGCCAGGTGCGCATCGTCGGCGCGCTCGATCCTGAGCGTTCGGCCACCGTCACGCTCAACCTCAATCGCGTGGCTGACGTGGGTGGCATCGAGGATGCACTCACCGTGGACGTGGATCTCTTCCACACCCGCTTCGGCAATCGCATCGTCGCCGACTTCGATGCTGATCCCGACCTGATCGTCTACCGCAACCTGCGGGGGAGCGCCGTGACGCGCGGCGCGTCGGCGACGGCGAGCTATGCGACGCTGCGCCAGCCGCTGACGGGGAGCGTGGGTGTGACGTTGCAGGAGGTGTACGTGACGCATGACGGTGCGCGGCGCGCACTGCCATTCGCACCGCGCGTGCAGGGCGTGTTCTCGCTTGGCTGGCGCGTGGCCCGGACGGGGCTGACGCTGGACTGGACCGGCCGGCTGCAGGGGCCGGCGGCGCTGCCGCGGTTCGACGGGCTGTCGTCGCGCTCGCCCTGGTTCACGGAGCAGCATCTGCAGCTCACGCACCGGCGCGGCACGGCGCCCGAGGTGTACGTCGCGGTGAAGAACCTGTTCGGCTTCGTGCAGCGCGACGCGATCGTCGATCCCTTCAACCCGTTCGGCGACCGGTTCGACACGGCTCGCGTGTTCGGGCCCCTGCAGGGGCGTCGGCTGCTGTTCGGCGTGCGACAGGTCGTGGGGCGCTGAGCGATGACCTCGGCGCGGCGCACCGTTGTGATCGCCCTGCTCTGCCTCTGTTCGAATCGGGCGGTGGCGCAACCGGTGTCGTCAGCCGACACGCTGGCGATCGCGGACCTCGGATGGCGCCTGCTGACGCTGCGTGGCGAGCGTCGCACGCTCGACGCGTTCCGCGGACGCGTGCTCGTCGTGAACAGCTGGGCCACGTGGTGCGAGCCGTGTGTGGCCGAGCTGCGCACCCTGGCGTCGCTGCGCGCGGCGATCCCCGACAGCGGGTTGGTGTTTGCGCTGGTGGCGGCACAGCGCCGTGAACCGGTGGCGGCGTTCGTGCACCGCCGCGCCGTGACGCTGCCCGTGTATCTGGCGGCGGCTCCGGCGCCGGAGTCCTACCGGTTGGACGCCGTGCCGACGACGTGGGTCATCGACCGGCGGGGACGTATCGTGCTGCGCCATCGCGGCGCCGCGAACTGGGACACGCCGGCCATTCGAGCGCAGTTGCAGGCGCTCCTCGACGAGTCACCGGGCGCCTGAGCGCGCCAGCCGGAAACCCGTCGCGCCGGTTTGCGTAGTCGTCGGCATGACCATCGACCTCATGCTGCTGCTGGCCACCGTGCTCGTCGGCCTGCTGATGATCCCACTCGGCCTGCCGGGCATCTGGCTGATGCTGCTGGCCGGCGCCGCACATCGGTTGCTCGTCGTACCGGCCACGATCAGTTGGCTGACGCTGGCGCTGCTGACCGCGGTGGCCCTGATCGCCGAGTGGCTCGAGTTCTCGATCGCTGGCAAATACACGCGGAGGTACGGTGGATCGCAGCGCGCGGCCTGGGGCGCGATCGCGGGGGGGCTGGTGGGAGCGTTCGTGGGGATCCCGGTGCCGGTGATCGGGTCGGTGATCGGTGCGTTCGCGGGCGCATTCGCCGGGGCGCTGCTCGGGGAATACTCGGTGGAGCGGAATTCCACCCGGGCGACCCGGGCGGCCACGGGTGCACTGATCGGTCGCGCCGTCGCGACGGCGCTCAAGAGCGTGGCGGGCTGCGTGATCGGCGGGTGGCTGCTGGCGGCCGCCTGGGCCTGACCGGGATCCTGTTCCGATACGGCAACAGGGGCTTCGGGAACGCGACGGGGGTGGTGTATCTTTGCAGCCGAGGGCGGTTCTGACGCCCGGAACCGACGCCTGCACCCAACCTGGAGCCCGTGATGGAAGCCATCCTGTCCGCGATGTACGCCTTCGTGAAGGTCTACCTCGTCATCCCGTCGCTGCTGATGAACGCGGTGTACGCGATGGGTCCGGTGATCGCCCCGCTGCTGGGCCTGGCGCTGTGTGTCGTCTTCCCGTTCATCTTCCTGCGCGACAAGTCGGACGCCTGATCCGACGCCGGGGGTAGCAGGTCACCGCCGGCTCAGTAGTTTTCGCCAACGCCACGCGCCGCTCCTGCGCGTGGCGTTTTGCGTCCGGCGAATCCGCCTGAGCGGCCTCGGCGACGGCGCCCTGAATCGAGACTGCTGCGCGCTGCCGGCATGGCGCGCCAAGGAAGAGAAATCCGATGTTCGACGCGTCGCGACGGACGGTGGTGGTGGTCGGCGCCCAGTGGGGCGACGAGGGGAAGGGCAAGCTGGTCGACGTGCTCGCGGAGCGAGCCGACTGGGTGGTGCGGTATCAGGGCGGCGCGAATGCCGGACACACCGTCCACATCGGCGACCGGAAGGTCGTGCTGCACCAGATCCCGAGCGGCATCATGCATGCCGGCGTGCGCTGCGCGATCGGCAATGGCGTGGTGCTGGACCCGGAGAAACTCTTCGGCGAGATCGACGGTCTGGTGGCCGATGGTCTCGACGTCACGGGGCGCCTCTATGTGAGTGAGCGCGCGCATCTCGTGCTGCCGTATCACAAGCTGCTCGACGGCGCGAGCGCGTCGAGCAAGGCGATCGGTACGACCGGTCGCGGCATCGGGCCGACGTACGAGGACAAGGTGGCGCGCCGGGGCGTGCGTGTGCTGGACCTGCGTAATCCCGCACGCCTGCGCACGCTGGTGGAGGCTGGTGTGGCCCACGCGAACGCGCGCCTGGCGCAGATGCAGGGCGACACGCGTGCCGACGTCGAGGAAACGCTCGCCGCGCTGGCGGTGATCACGCCGCGGTTGCTGGCGCTGTCCGACGACGTGGGGCTGCAGATCCATCGTGCGCTGAAGACCGGCGCGGCGGTGCTGCTGGAAGGGGCGCAGGGTTCGATGCTCGACATCGATCATGGCACGTATCCCTTCGTCACGAGCAGCAATACGACCTCCGGTGGCGCAGCGATCGGCGTCGGCATCGCACCGACGGCGCTGCATGCCGTGCTGGGTGTGGTGAAGGCCTACACGACGCGTGTCGGATCAGGCCCCCTGCCGACGGAGTTCGGCGAGCCGATGCAGACGCAGATGCGCACACTCGGCAACGAGTTCGGCGCGACCACCGGGCGGCCACGCCGGTGCGGCTGGTTTGACGGCGTGGTGGTGCGGTTTGCGGCGCGCGTGAACGGATTGACCGATCTCGCCGTGACCAAGCTCGACGTGCTCGACACGCTCGACCGTGTCGCCATCTGCACCGGCTACCGCATCGACGGTGACGTGCATGTGGAGTTCCCTGCCGACCTGGCGCTGCTGGAACATGCCGAGCCGGTGTACGAATGGTTCGGTGGGTGGAAGCGGTCGACGGCCGATGTGCGCTCGCTGGACCAGCTTCCGTCGGCCGCACGCGCATACCTGGACCGCGTCGAGGAACTCTGCGAGACCCGCATCACGTATGTCAGCGTGGGCACTCGACGGGATCAGATGATCGGCATGGAAGCCGGAGTGGCGTGATGGTCGGCGAGACCGTGCAGGCGGTGATCATCGGTGGCGGCCCGTGCGGCCTCGCGGCATCGATTGCGATGCAGCGGGCCGGCGTGTCGAACCTGATCATCGAGCGGCACTGCCTCGTCAGCGGCATCGTGTCGTACCCCGCCGAGATGTCGTTCTTCTCGACCGCGGAGAAGATCTCGATCGGTGGTGTCCCGTTCTCGATCAGCACGCCGAAGCCGACGCGGAGTGCGGCGCTGGCGTACTACCGCACCGTTGCGCAGCACTTCGGCGTGACGGTGCACCAGTATGAGACGGTGGACCGGCTCGAACAGCTCGCCGACGAGACGTGGCGGGTCACGTCGCACACGCGCTCGGGCGCGGAGCGGGTGACGCTGGCGCAGTCGGTGGTGATGGCCACGGGCTACTTCGGCCTGCCGAATCGCCTTGGCGTGCCCGGTGAGGATCAGCCACAGGTGCACGATCGCTTCACCGAAGGGCACATGGCGTGGGACCAGGACGTGGTGGTGGTGGGTGGCGCCAACTCCGCCGTCGATGCCGCGCTGGAGTTGTACCGCGCCGGCGCTCGGGTGACGCTGGTGCACTTCGCACCGACGCTCGATGCGAACGTGAAGCCATGGGTGCGGCCCGACATCGAGGCGCGCATGCGTGATGGTGCGATCGCCGGCCGCTTTGGAGCGCGGGTGACCGAGATCGGGCCCGACTGGGTGGAGCTCGAGTCGAACGGGCAGCGAACCCGCATCGCGGCGCAGCACGTCTTCACGATGATCGGCTACATGCCCGAGACGGGGCTGCTGCGACAGGTGCAGGCGCCGATCGATCCGGCCACGGGCGTTCCGCAGCACAATCCCGCGACGATGGAGACGCCGCTGCCCGGGCTCTTCATCGCCGGCGTGCTGGCGTCGGGCTACGATGCCAACAAGACGTTCATCGAGAACGGACGCTTCCACGGCGACCTGATCGCCGCGCGGATCGTGGAGAAGCAGCAGGCGACGGCTGGTGTCTGACGCGCGTCGCCGCACGGTGCAGTCGCGGCGTGCGTTCCTCGCGCAGTCGGGGACCTGTGCGGCGCACCTCGCGCTCGCGGCGACGTTCGCCCCGGCCGCGCTGCGTGCGGCATGGATGGCACCGGTGGCTGGACCGATCGTGGCGCGGGAACCGTGGGGACGCCTCGAGCGCGTTGCCGACGGCGTCTGGGCGCTGATCTCCGATCCGCTTGGCGGTGACCGCACCACGCTCGCGAACGGCGGCATCATCGCCGGCCGCACTGGCGTGATGGCGATCGAGGGACTCTTCACGTCGCCGGGGGCGCGCTGGATGGCATCGCAGGCGCGGCAGCTCTCCGGGCGCTGGCCGACGCACGTGGTGCTGACGCACTACCACGCCGACCATGCGAACGGCGTGGACGGGTACATGGCGGACGGCTTTCCAACGCGCGTGTACACCACCGCACCCACGCGCGAGCAGGTACTGACGCGGAACACGCCGCTGCTGGACTCGCGCACGGCCGCGTTGCGCGATGCGGTGATCCTCTCGACGACGCAGGACACCGCGGTGGACCTCGGCGGGCGCCGCGTGCGTCTCGTGCCGCGCGCCGGTCACACGTCGAGCGACGTGAGCGTCGAGCTCGACGAGCCGGGCGTCGTGTTCACCGGTGACCTCGTGTGGAACGGCATGATCCCGAACTACGTCGATACGCTGCCGAGCGAACTGACGCGGCAGGTGCGCGCGCTGCAACGGGACCGTCGCATGGTATACGTGCCGGGACACGGTGCGGTGGCCGACGCCGCGGCGATCGATCGCTACCTGCAGGTGCTCGGCGAGATCGAGACGGCGGCGCGGGCCGCCTTCGCACGGGGCACGCCGCCGGCGGACGCAGGCAAGACGTTCACGCTGCCGGTGCAGCTCGGGGCGTGGGCGCTGTTCGGACCGACGTTCTACGAGCGGGCGTTCAGCGCGTGGAACCGGGAGCTCGCGCGCTGACCTTCCGCGCCGGTGCTCCAGTGATTCACGGGACGTAGGCCTTGGTCCAGATGACGATCACGGCGCACCCGGAGGTGGTGTTGCGCGAGCCGGCGCGGGCTCCGGCGCCGGTGAACTGCGGCGGCGCATCGGCCGGATTGGCGTAGACCTCGATCCCGCCCACGCGCCGGATGGTGAGCAGGTCGTCGGCACCGGTGAGTCCGTCGCGCATCGGTGCCCCATCGACGAAGACGGTGGGATCGCAGCGTCCGCGCCCGGTCAGCAGCGGTCGCGATGGGTTCGCCGGGTCCATGCCGTTCATGCGCAGGGATGGCGCGCTGGTGAGCGCGGATGCGACGTTCTGCGAGCCGCGCGCCTCGAGCGCCGCCGCATCGAGGAAGTAGCCGGTGCCCGCGGCGCGGCGCTTCTGGAAGCCGCTGCGATCGGCGCTGGTGGCCGCTACGCGCACCGAGTCGAGCGTCGTGACCGACTTGACGATGGTCGCGTTGGCGATGGCGTCGCGGCCGGGGCGCAGGTCGATGATCAGCTGCGTCGGCAGGTAGCCGATGGCGGTGATCTCGATGCCGCGCGTGCCGCTGGGCAGGCTGCTCAGGCGGAAGGCGCCGGAGGAGTCCGTGGTGGCGGTGGCGTCGCTCTCGCGCAGGGTGATGCGCGCGTTCGGGACGGCGCGGTTGTCGGCGGACGTAATGCGGCCGGCGATGCGCGCGGTGCCGGTGCGGACGCCACGGGCGTTCGCCGACACGCCTCCCTCGGCTGCCGTCGTGGCGATCAGCAGGTTGCGGTGGAGCAGCGCCGATCGCGTGAACTGCACCTGGATCTCCCCGCTGGTCGGCAGCGGCGCGGTGGACGAGTCGCCCGTGCCACGCGCGAGCCGCGCACGCACCTGCAGCGGGGCATCGGTGGGCACGCCGCAGGCGACGTAGCGGCCGTCGTCGCCGAAGGTGGCGACGACCTGCGCCGGCACGCGCCGTACGCCGCCGGCATCCACCCGCAGCTCGGCCCATCGCACCAGTACGCTGCCTGCCTTGAGGGCCACGCCCGACTCTGCATCCATCACGCGCCCGATCATCGCGCCCGTGCTGTCGGGGCGTGGGCCGCACAGCGACGTGACGAACGAGCGAGCGCTGGGCAGCGCGAGATCGGCGCGGAGGTTGGGGGTGCCGGCAAACACCTCGATCGTGCGGCTGACGGCGTCGAGACCGAGAGAGTCGAGGCGCGGGTGCTGGAAGCCGAAGAGGTAGCGTCCGGGTGGGACGTTCGGGATCGAGAACTTGCCCGTGGTGTCAGTGGTGGCGGTGCGGCCGGCGAGCCACGGCGTGGCGGCCGGAACGACCTGCACGATGGCGCCGCGGAACGGCCCGCCGGCGAGGCTGTCGTGGACGATGCCGCTGATGGTGGTCTGGGCTGGCAGCAGCAGCGGGCACAGCACGGTCGATACCGCTGCGATCGCACGTGCACATCGCGCGGCTACGCCGCGGTGGCCGTCAGTATGCATCAAGTATCTTTTGCACGCTTGCGCGCACCGCAGGAATCTTCGTCACGATCGCGTCCCACACGAGTTCAAGGTCGACGCCGAAGTAGTGGTGGATGAGACGATCACGCATCCCTGCCATTGCACGCCACTCGACGTCGGGATACGTCGCATGCAGCTCGTCGGGAATGCGTTTCGAGGCCTCACCGATCACTTCGAAACTGCGGATGAACGCGCGTTGCAGCGTCGGATCCGCCAGAAACTGGTCGCGCGATACTCCGGCTGACGTCGTCACGTGGTAGTCGGCTTCATCCACGATGTGCCGCAGGATGTCACGCGGCTCGAAGGACATCCCGGGCCTCAGTGAGAATAAGCGGTCGCAAGTATGGCGACAGCGATTCCGGCGTCACGAGTTCGACGCGTCGTCCGAGCACGGACTCGAGCAAGTCGCCGAGCTGCACGAAATGATCGAACGTCTTGTGCCCAGCCTCGAACTCGACCAGAAAATCCACGTCACTGTCGAACCGGGCCGTGTTTCGCTGCACCGACCCGAACAGCGCGAGACGCACCACGCCCAGCCGCAGGATGTCGCTGCGGCGAGGATGCAGGCAGAGCTCGACGTCGGCGCGCGTGAGAACGGGATGGGCCATCAGGTCAAGCTACCGATGTGGCGAGGTGAACGGCAGGCAGCCTCGAATGACGCGCTGCTGCGCACCGTCACCTCGCCAAGCTGTTGCGCACGTCCCGACGCGCGGATGTTCAGCAACGCATCCGCATCGGGCGACAAGTCAACCGCCGTGCGCACGGGGGCGTACCCGAGCGCGATCATGTCTACCGAGCGCGTGCCAGCTGGCAGTCCTGCCAGCCGAAACGTGCCCGTCGATTCGCTCAGGACCTCCACGCCCGCATCACGCACCGTGATGCGCGCCCCAGCGATCGGGCTGCCGTCGCCGATGATCACTCGACCGACGAGCCGCGCCGACCCACGTCTCGGTGCGACGGCTGGCGGGTCGCGTCGCGCCAGCTGCATCGCGACCTCGTCGTCGGCAGCGGCCACGGAGAGGTCGCGATGCAGCACGGGTGAATCGTAGGAGAACTGCAAGTCGATGACGCCGCTGACGCTGCGCGCGCCGCCCGCACTCTCCTCGGCGCTCGCTTGCACGCCGATCGGCCCATCCATCGGCAGGTCGCACACGAGGAAGCGCCCGTCTGCGAGCACTGGCACCTGGCGCCCGATCGTATCCGAGCGGAAGCCGCCGGACCCGATGTTGAGCTGTGCCCACCGCACGGTCACCACGCCGCTGCCGAGCGTCAGGCCAGTCCCTGCATCGCTGACGCGGCCGACAAAGGCGCCCGTACCGTCTGTCACGGGACCGCAGAGCGCTCTGGTGCGCGACGCGCCGTCCGGTCTTGCGAGGTCGGCCACGATGCGGCGCTGTGCCACCAGCACATCGAGCGGGCGGCTCACCTGCGTGAGGCCGATCGAGTCGAGGCGTGGGTGGAAGAAGCCGACGATGTAACTGCCAGCTGGGACGCCGTCGATGGTGTAGCGACCCGCAGAGTCGCTGCGGGCCGCGAAACCGGCCAGCCACGGCGAGGCAGCAGGAACGAGTTCGACGGCCGCGTTGGACAACGGCTGGCCTGATCCCCCATCTCGAACGACGCCCGTCACGAGCGACTGCGCCTGCAGGGTGGCGACTCCCGCTGCGGCGAGCCACGCCGAGGCAATGCACGCTGCGCTGGGAGCGAACTTCATGCCGCGAACCGTCCGGGTTGGGATCTTCATGCTACCAAGCCTGCCGAAACCAAGTTCCGTGAGCCGGGTCACGCCTCCCGGATCTCCTCACGTCCGCCCCGACTGAGCAGGCTCGACCGTTGCCAGCATGGTTACCTTGACCTACCAGTGCTCCCCACCCAGTCGCGACGTCCGTTCACGGCATCCAGGGGCGCCACACCGAGAGGCACCACTCATGTCCGCCAGCACCCATCCCGACGTGATGGACAAGCTCGTGTCGTTGTGCAAGCGACGCGGCTTCATCTTCCAGAGTTCCGAAATCTACGGTGGCACCGGCAGCGTGTGGGACTACGGTCCCCTCGGCGTGGAGCTCAAGAAGAACCTGAAGGAGCTGTGGTGGACGAGCATGGTCCGCCTGCGCGACGACATCGAAGGATTGGATGCCGCGATCCTGATGCACCCGCGCACCTGGGAGGCGAGCGGGCACGTGGCCGGCTTCACCGATCCGCTGGTGGACTGCAAGGTGTGCAAGGGCCGCTTCCGCGCCGACAAGCTCGAGGACGCGCGCTGCCCGCAGAAGCCGAGCAAGCAGCCGGGCCAGCACGACGCCTGTCAGCTCACCGAGCCGCGCATGTTCAACCTCATGTTCAAGACGTTCATGGGGCCCGTCGAGGAGAGCGCGAGCACGATCTACCTCCGCCCCGAGACGGCACAGGGCATCTTCGTCAACTTCCTGAACGTGCAGCAGAGCTGCCGCCAGAAGGTGCCGTTCGGCATCGCGCAGATCGGCAAGGCGTTCCGCAACGAGATCACGCCCGGCAACTTCATCTTCCGCACGCGCGAGTTCGAGCAGATGGAGATGCAGTTCTTCGTCGAGCCGGGCACCGACATGGAGCACTTCGAGCGGTGGAAGGCCGACCGCATGGCATGGCACCAGTCGCTGGGCCTGAGCGCGGATCGCCTGCAGTACCACCAGCACGAGGCGGGCGAGCTGGCGCACTACGCGCGCGCGGCGTTCGACATCACCTTCGACTTCGGCGGCACGCTCGGCTTCCAGGAAATCGAGGGCATTCACAATCGCGGTGACTTCGACCTCTCGCAGCACCAGACCTTCAGCGGCAAGAAGCTGGAGTACTTCGACCAGCAGGCGAACAAGCGGTATCTGCCCTACGTGATCGAGACGTCGGTGGGTGCGGATCGCACCACGCTGGCCGCGCTGGTGAACGGCTATCGTGAGGAGTCGGTGGCGGGCGAGGACGAAGGGCGCGTGGTGCTGGGCCTGCACCCGGCACTGGCGCCGATCAAGGCGGCCGTCTTCCCGCTGACCAAGAAGGATGGACAGCCGGAGATGGCGACGACGCTCGCGGACGAGCTGCGTCGGTCGTTCGCGACGGACTACGACGTCACGGGCAGCATCGGCAAGCGCTATCGCCGACAGGACGAAGTGGGCACGCCCTTCTGCATCACGATCGACAGCGAGTCGGCCAGCGACCAGAGCGTGACGATCCGCGAGCGGGATTCGCTGGTGCAGGTGCGGGTGCCGCTGGATCAGGTGCGCGGCTGGGTGCAGGCTCGCATCGGGATCTGAGTCGCGCCCCGCATGAACGAAACGGCCGGCGCATCCCCTCGGGAGCGCCGGCCGTTGCTGCGTGCGGTGCGAGGGTGCTACTTCGGCTGCATCGACGCCATCGCGGCGGCGAGATCGGTCTCGCTGCTGGTGCCCATCACCTTGCCGTGCGCCTGTTCGATCACCTCGGTGGCGCGTGCGAGGCCCATCTCGTTGACGAGTGCGACCAACATCGAGCTGTTCGCAGTGAGGCCCTCACCCATCCGCTTGAGCAGTGGGTCGGGGAAGCCGAGGTCGATGAAGTAGGCGGCGAGTGCCCCGCCGGCGGCCAGCGTGATCGTGCCGACGCCAGGCAGCAGCAGGCCGGCGATGGCGCCGACGAGCGCGCTCTTGCCGATGCCCCAGTCCTGCGTCTCGGTGAAGTCGACCTTGCCGTCGTGGTCGCGGCGCACGATGGCGACGTTGCCGAGGTCCACCGGGGCGGCCTTGAGGAGTTCGAGCGCGCTGGCCGCGCCGGTCGGCGACTCGAAGCTGGCGATGACGATCTTGCGTGACGTGGTGGCGTCCATTGGAGCTCCGTGGGAGTTGGGTCTGCGGCAAGATAGGTTGCAGACATGGATGCAGCAGACGGTACCACTACGCCACTCGTGCGCCTCAGGTTACGCGCCAACGGGCCCATCGTGCTGCAGGGATCGGTTCGTGTCGAACGCGAGGATGGGACGCTGCTGCGGGAATGCGAGTCGCTGGCGTTCTGCCGCTGCGGGACGTCGCGCGAGATGCCGTTCTGCGACGGATCGCACCGGGTGTCGGCATTCCGGGACTGACGCGTGGTGTTCCGGCGGTTTGGCCGCGGTGCTGGGGCGCGAATTCCCGTGCCGCGGGATGGCAGCGGGTTGCTAGATTGCCCGTCATGACCCTGCCGACGATCCGGACCCAGCTCGAGACCAACACCTCCCTCGAGGGCGCCGCAGTGCTGGCGGCTGCCGTGGACTTCTTCGCACAGCGGAACGGCATCTACGCCGCCTTCCCGGAGAAGTCCGGCCCGACGTACGTGGCGATGCGCGGTCAGGGTGGCGAGGAGGTGCTGTTTGGCGTCGCCGTCATCCCCGGGGGCACGCGGGTGACCGGATCGAGCTACATCTTCGACCAGCAGATCGCTCGATTCCTTGCCGGCCTCCCGCCGTACGTGGCGCCGCCGCCGGCGGCCGAGCCGGAGCCGGTGCAGGAGACCGCAACCGTCGGACCGCCTGCCGCGTAGATCCTTCATCGGGCACGTCGTGAACCGGGCGGACCGGCCACGTGGTGTTGCCCGTCTCCAGCCCTGCCGAACATGCCGCCTTTCGTCAACCAGCTCCGCGCCCAGGCGGAGGCGATCTCGCTCGCGCCAGCCGGTGCCGCCGCCATCACCTTCCGCGTCCAGATGCTCGAGGCCTGGGATGCGGTGAGGGTCGTGGCCGAGCCGCAGACCTCCGTCGCCGCGGTGAAGGCCCGCGCGCTGGCGGTGCTGGCGCCCGACGTGCCGCAGCCGGGCGACGTGGTGACGAAGCTCGGCGGGTTCGAGATCCGCGATGAGGCGCGGTCGCTGGTGGATGCCGGCGTCAGGGAAGGCTCGACGCTGCTGCTGCATTTCCGTCGTCGGCAGCCGCTCAAGTGATGGCCGAGCTGATGCAGGTCACGGCACCCGTCACCCATGATGCCGCCTCGCTGATCGCCGCGGCGCAGTCGATGCGGGCGCAGGTGGCCAGGCGCATCGTCGGCCAGGAAGCGGCGCTCGACGAGATCCTGCTGGCGATCGTGGCCGGCGGCCATGCGCTGCTGGTGGGCGTACCGGGTCTCGCCAAGACGATGATGGTGCGCAGCGTCTCGGAGGCGATGCAGCTCGACTTCCGGCGCATCCAGTTCACTCCCGATCTCGTGCCCAGCGACATCACGGGCACCGAGCTCCTGGAGGAGGACACGGCGACGGGGCATCGCTCCTTCCGCTTCGTGCGCGGGCCGATCTTCGCCAACATCGTGCTGGCCGACGAGATCAACCGCGCCCCGCCGCGAACGCAGGCCGCACTGCTGGAGGCGATGCAGGAGTATCGGGTCACCGCCGCCGGCCAGACCATGCCGCTGCCGGCGCCGTTCTTCGTGCTCGCGACGCAGAACCCGATCGAGCAGGAAGGGACGTATCCGCTGCCCGAAGCGCAGCTCGACCGCTTCCTGTTCGACATTCGCGTGGATTATCCGGGCGAGGACGACGAGGTGGGCATCCTGCGCAGCACGACCGGTGCCGCGTCGGCGCCGCTGACGCCCGTGCTCGACGCGCTGCAGGTGCGTGCGCTGCAAGCGATGGCGCGCGAGGTGCCCGCGTCCGACACGGTGCTGCGGTATGCGGCCCAGCTGGTGCGCGCGACCCGTCCCGGCGATCCGCGTGCACCGGACCTCGTCACGCGCTACGTGCGCTGGGGCGCCGGCCCGCGTGCCGGCCAGGCGCTGATCCTCGGGGCGAAGGCGCACGCACTGCTGGCGGGACGCCCTGCGGTGTCGCCCGCCGACGTGCAGCGTGTGGCGCTGCCTGTGCTGCGGCATCGCGTGTTGCCGAACTACGCCGCCGAGGCGGATGGCATCGGGTCGGATGCGATCGTGGCGGAGCTGGTGGCGAAGATCGAGCCGCCACGCGGCGCCGTGCCACGCTGACGGGCCTGCGGCGGATGGCAGGCTCCGGGCTGCACGAGTATGGCGCACTGCTGGATTCCGTGCGCGGCATGCGCTGGACGGCGCGCCTGCGGCCGCGCACGACCAACGTCGGTGCGCACCAGGCGCGGCGCATCGGCCCGAACGTCGAGGTCACGGAATACCGTCCGTATCGGCAGGGCGACGATCCGCGCCGCCTGGACTGGAAGCTGCTGGCCCGCACCGACCGGGCCTACGTGCGCCTCGCGCCCGACATCGCGACCTCGCCGACGCTGCTGCTGCTCGATGCCTCCGCGTCGATGGGCGCGGGGCTGGGCGGTGTGGACAAGTGGCGGCAGGCCCGCATGCTGTGCGTCGGACTGGCGGCGGTGGCACGCGGCGCGGGCGACCCGATCGGGCTCGTGATCGCGAGCGGCACGGGCGCGCGCCGGCTCGCCCCGCGTGCGCGCGGCGACGTGGTGCGCGAGATGATCCGGGTGCTCGACGACGTGACGGTGAACGGTGCCCCCGCGCTCGCACCGCTGCTGGAAGGGATGCGCGGCATCGAGCGGGTGGTGCTGATCTCCGACCTGCTCGGTGATGCCGAGGCGCTGCTGAAGCGCGGCGCATCGCTGGTGGCGCGCGGCATCGAGGTGATCGTGGTGCATGTCGTCGCTCGCGCCGAGCTGTCGCCCGATGTGGAGCGCGCCGTGGCGGTGGACCCCGAGGACGCAGCGCTGCGGCGACCGCTCGCGAAGAGTGCGCGACGAGCCTACGACGCGGCATTCGCGGAATTCCGGGCCTCCATGCGCAACCGCTGGCTTGGCACAGGGGCGCGCTACGTCGAGATCGTGGATGACCAGCAGCCTGCCGATGCATTGCGCCGGCTGATCCGCGCCGCGATGGGCACCGGGGCCGTGGCGTGACCTGGCTCGCGCCGTGGGCGCTCGCGGCCGGCGCGCTCGGGATGTTCGGTGTGCTCGCCGCGCATCTGCTGTCGCGGCAGCGTCCGCGCGCACTGGTGCTCGCCACGACGCGCTTCCTGCCGTCAGGGATGCTCGAGGCGACGACCATCCAGCCGGTGCCGATGGACCGCTGGTGGATGCTGCTGCGCCTGCTGATCATCGCGCTGCTGGCGCTCGGCCTGGCGCAGCCGGTACGCACCGGGGCCACGGTCGCCACGCGCACGGTGCTGCTGCTGGATCGCACACTGCCGGCGCCCGAACAGCAGCGTGTGGTGGCGATGCTGGCACCGACGGACGCGGTGATTGCCTACGACTCGATGACCACCCTCGTGGCGCCGGATGCGAGTGCGCGAACGGTCGCGCGAGTCTCATCGCTGAGCGCCGCGCTCGGGCGCCTCGTCCGGGCGCGCGACTCACTGGTGCGCGGCGCCGATGCGCTGCGCGTGGTGGTGGCGTCACGCTTTGCCGCGGCGTCGCTGGATCCGGCCGCCGCCAGCGTGCGCGCCCTGCTCCCCGATTCCATCGCCGTGCTGCCGGTCAGCGCACCGTCCACACCGGCGGTTCTGCGGGGTGCGCTGCTCGTGCACGCCGATCCCGACGATGCGATTGCGGCCACTGCACAAGTGCTTGGCGACAGCATCGCGGCGCGCGGCACGGTGATCCAGCGCGGCGCCGCGCTGACCGCCGCCGACTCGGCAGCGGCGAGGGCGGGCGGTACGGTGGTCTGGTGGCCGGCACGCCCGGCGCGCGGCGTTCCGGCATTGCAGGCAATCACCGTGCGTCGCACCACATGGATCGCAGCGATGGCGCGTGACACGCAGCCGCAACCGCTCGCGATTGATGGCGTTGCCGCCGGCTGGTGGGCCGATGGCACCGTGGCCGTGACACGGCAGCTGCTGGGCGACGGCTGTGTGTTGCGCGTCGCAGCAGCGCTGCCGGACGCCGGTGACCAGACACTTTCGCTCGCGGCGCAGGCGTGGCTTGCTGCGCTGGTGACGAGTTGCGATGCTGACGCACGCGGTGTGCAGCGGGCGCCCGAGTGGATCACACGTGGCGCGCGAGCATTCGCGACCACGCGCAGCATGTCGACACAGACCTCCACGATCGCGCCGTGGCTGGTGGCGGCGGCGCTGCTCCTTGCCGCCACGGAACTGCTGCTCCGACTGCGCGGGAGTGCGCGATGACGCCGCTGCAGCTCGTGGCGCGTCTCGATGGGTTGCGTCGCACGTTGCGCGCACTGCTGCTTGGCGACGTGATCGTCTGGGCGCTGGGCGCGGCGGCGTTGGCGTTGGCGGTGGGAATGGTCATGCGTGTGGCGACCGGCGTGCCCTCGCTCGCGCTGGTGTGGGTGGTGGCGCTGCTGGTCTCCGCCGCAGCGTCATCGTGGCGATGGCGTGCGGTGCAGCCGAACCGCCTGGCGCGACTCGACGCGGCGCTCTGGGCGGAGTCGCAGGCACCGGAGCTGCGCTACGCGCTGGTCACGCTGGCAGAGCAGCAGTGGGCCAGTGATGCCGATCCGGTGCATGCGCGGCTGGCGGCGTTCACGGCCACGATGGCGTGGGAGCCGCGTGTGGCTGCTGCCGTTTCGAAGCGGCGGACGACACTGCTCGCGCGTGGCGCGGCGCTGCTGCTGGCAGTCGTCGTGGCGGCGTGGCCCTGGCAGGCGCGACGTGCGGCGGCGAGCAGTGCCGGACACACCACACCTGTCACAGACGGCACGGCCACGCTGCCCGGGCGCGTGACGGCGGAGGTCGTGCTGCTGCCGCCATCCTACACCGGGCGCAGCGAGCGCACGCTCGCCTTCGGGCAGACGGTGGTGGCACTGGCGGGCAGCGTGGTGCGTGTGGATGGCGTGGGTGCACGCGACGCTGCGACGCTGCTGGTGCAGGAGTCGTCGGACAGCGGCGCGGCGGCGCCAAGGCCGGTCACGGTGGCCCCTCGTGCCGACGGATGGCGTGGCGATGTGCGCATTGGATCCGTGCCGCTGGCGCTGCGCCTGCGTGACGCCGTGGGCGAGCGCTGGCTACTGATCACGCCGGTGGCCGACTCGTCGCCAGTGGCGACACTGCTGCTGCCCTCCAGCGACACGCTCGTCCTCGATACCACGGCCGTGCTGCGCGTGAGTGGCACCGTACACGACGACATCGGGCTGCGTGATGCGCGCATCGAGTACATCATCTCGAGCGGTGGCGGCGAACAGTTCACGTTCAAGGCCGGCGCCCTGTCGGAACGTCGCGGCGCGCTGGGCCGCGACGTCACGGTGGCAACGACGCTCGACTTCGGCGCGCTCGGGCTCAAGCCCGGTGACCTGATGCACGTGCGGATCACCGCGCATGACGGCAACACACGCTCCGGCCCATCGCTCGGCACCAGCGAGACGCGCACCATCCGCATCCCGCGCACGGACGAGCGTGACTCGGTGGCCGTGGACCAGCTCCCGCCGTCGCCGGTGGACAAGAGCGTGCTGAGCCAGCGGCAACTGCTGATGATGACCGAACGCCTGGTGGCGCGCATGCCACGCATCGAGCGCACGGCGATGCTCGCCGAGTCGATGCGCCTGGGCAGCGATCAGGCGCGGCTCCGCAAGCAGGTGGCGGACATCGTGTTCGCACGGCTCGGCGACAGTCCCAGCGGCGAACATGCGCACTTCGCGGGCGACGGGCATGAGCACACCCCCGCCGACCTCGCCGCGCAGCCGCCGTCATCGGCCGAGGAGGCGTTGCTGCAGGCCGCCGATCGCGCGACCGGAGGGGTGAGCGGGATGCTCGACGCGCACGGTGACGAAACGCCGGTAGTGGCGGTGAACCGGCCGCTGCTCGAGGCGTACAACGCGATGTGGGATGCCACGCGTGCGCTGCAGGGCGGCGTGCCGCGTGATGCGCTCGAGCCGATGCGTCGTGCCGTCGCGGCGATCCAGCGCGCGCGGTCGGCGGAACGCATCTACCTGCGCGGCACACCAGCGGCGCCGGTGGTGGATCTCGAGAAGATCCGCCTGATCGGCACCGACTCGGCGAACTTCGAGGCCCGGCGTGCGCTGGATGCCCTGCCGGCACCGGAACGCCGCCTCGCACTGCGCGTGTTGCACAGCCTCGCGCTCGTCGCGCAGCGCAACGAGGGTGCGCTCGACTCGCTCCGTCTCGTGCGCCTCGATGCGCTCGGCAGTGCCGCGCCACTGGCCGAGGCACTCGGTGCCGCGATCGGGATGATCGAGCAGGGGCGTGCGGCCACCGATGCGCTGCTCCGGGTGCGTCGCGTCGCACTCGCGCCATGGCAGCGGCGTGACGGCAGTACCCTGTGGCTTGGCGGCACACCGTGAGGTTCACCTTCGCCACGGTGCAGTACGAATCCGGCGACTGGGACTCGGCGCCGCTGCTCGCCGCCAACGTGATCGACGCCGTGGCGCGCCATACCAGCATCGACGTGGCGCCGTCGGGGGCGATCGTGCCGCTGTCGTCCGAGGCGCTGCTGCGGTATCCACTGGCGTTCCTCACCGGCCACCTGCCGGTGCGCTTCACCGCAGCCGAGCGCGCGATGCTGCGCCGCTACTGTGACCGTGGCGGGCTGTTATTCGTGGATGATCACAATCACGACGTGGACGGCGTCTTTCACAAGACGTGCACCGAGGAGCTGACACAGGCGCTTGGGCCGCTGGCGAAGATCCCGAACACCCACGCGCTCTACCGCGCGTTCTTCACCTTCCGTGACGGTCCGCCCACCACCTCGCACGAGCTGAACGGCTGGGGCGACAACCTCGTGCACGAGCACCTGCTGGGGATCGAGCGCCACGGACGGCTGGCGGTGGTCTACAGCAACAAGGACTACAGCTCGGAGTGGTCGTTTCATCCCGAGAACAAGAAGTTCCTCAGCGTCGACAACACGCGCTTCGGCGTGAATCTGGTTGTGTATGCCCTCACTCGCTGACGGTCGGGCAGTCGGCGCGTCCGACGTGGCGAGTGCGACGTCGCTGCTCCGCGTGGCCGGTGGTGTGCTGCATGCCATCGCGGTGGCGTGCATGGCGCTGGCGCTGTGGCGTCTCGTCACGCCGACGGTGACGCGTGACGTGTCCGCTACGGTGACTGCCGATGGTGCGCTCGACGTGCCGCTGGCCGCGCTGTTCACGGCAGCCGCCGACACCATCGACGTCACGCTGCGCGCGGTGCCTGCCGCACGCGACCGTGCGGCGCTGCGTGCGCTGCGAGGGAGCGGGCACGTGCTGCGGCTGCACAGCGACGCGCCGCTGGTGGCGACGGCGGTTGCCGCCGAGTCGGAGTGGCGTGCGAGTGGCGGGACGCGGGTGCAGATGGTCGGGGGTGATTCGCTGGCCGCGGCGGTGAGTGATGGTGCGGGCCTGCTCGACTCCGTGACGATGGAGCCCAGCGGCCTTCGTCGTCGCACGGGGCCGCTCGAGGGTGCCGTGCAGCTGCGTGGCCGCGCGGCGCTCGCCGCCGCCGCGCCGCTCATCGCCACCGCGCCGGCGGTCGCACGAGTCTTCGTCGGCGGCGCGGCGACATGGGAGTCGCGGTTCCTCATCGCGGCGCTCGAGGAGTCGGGCTGGCCGGTGGATGCGGCGGTCACACTGTCGCCGAAAGTGACGGTGACGCAGGGCGCAGTGCGCACACCGTCACGGGTGCGCCATGCGATCGCGATCGTGCTGCCGGGAGCATCCGCCGGGACCATCGCGGCACTGCCGGCGTTCGTGCGGAGTGGTGGCGGCGTGGTCATCGTGGGCGAGGCGGCGCGCAGTGCGGGCCTGAGCGCGATGCGTGCAGGTGTGCCTGGTGCCACGCTCAGTGGTGAGGTGGGTGCCGAGGCCGGCGACGAGCCTAGGCATGGGCTGGAACTCGTGCCGATGGCATCGCTCGCGCCAGGCAGTGTGGCGCTGGAATTGAGGGACGGGCGCATCGCCGTTGCCGCGCGCCGCATCGGCGCCGGGCGCGTGGTGCAGGTGGGCTACGACAACTCGTGGCTCTGGCGGATGGCTGGCAACGATGACGCGCCAGCAGCGCACCGCCGCTGGTGGAGCACGCTGCTCTCTGGCGTCGTGCCGCTCGGCGGACCGTTGTCGTCGCAGCGCACGACGACCGAGACCGACACGCTCGACGCCGCGCCGGTGGCAGCGCTGGTGCAGGACCTCGGGCTGCCGGCGGTACGCACCCCACGTATCGGTACCGCGCGTGCGCCGTGGCTCGACACGGTCGACCTGCGCTGGCTGATGGCCATCGCCACACTGTCACTGGTGGCGAGCTGGACGCTCCGCCGCTGGAGGGGACTCGCATGAGCGTCGCGTACATCTCGCACTCCGATTGCGGACGGCACGATACGGGCTGGAATCATCCCGAGCATGTCGGCCGACTGCGCGCGATTCCGCGTGCACTGCGCAACGACTTCGAGCTCTTCGACACCATCGAGCATCGCGAAGGGCGCCATGCCACGCCTGCGGAGATCGCCCTGGCGCACACGCCGGCGTACATCGCGCAGGTGGAGGCACTGGCAGCAACAGGTGGTGGCCGTCTCGATGCCGACACCCCGGTCAGCGACGGGAGCTGGGATGCCGCCACCGCCGGAGTCGGCGCGGTGCTGGATGGCATCGACTGGGCGTTCGACGGCAGCGTCACGCGCAGCTTCTGCGCTGTGAGACCACCCGGCCATCACGCGCTGCGCGACGCCGGCATGGGCTTCTGCGTCTTCGGGAACGTCGGCATCGGCGCGCACCATGCACGGCGCACACACGGTGCCTCGCGCGTGTTGATCGTGGACTGGGACGTGCACCACGGGAACGGCACGCAGGACCTGGTGCAGGACGATCCCGGGATCCGATTCGTGAGCATGCACCAGTGGCCGTGGTATCCCGGCAGCGGTGCGGCGGAGGATCGCGGGCCGCATGGCAACGTCTGGAACGTCGCGATGGCGCCCGCACAGCCGCCGATGACGTATGTCGACGCGCTCACGGTCGCCGTGGATGCCGCCACCACCGACTGGCGTCCTGATCTGGTGCTCGTCTCGGCGGGCTTCGATTGCCTCGCGGGCGATCCGCTGGGTGGCTTTACGCTCGAGCTCGCACATGTCGAGCACCTCACGCGCTGGCTGTCGGGGTGTGCCGATCGGTGGTGCGACGGCCGTCTGGTCAGCGCGCTGGAAGGGGGCTACGACCCGGTGCGGCTTGGCGATGCCTGCGTGACCCACCTGCGGGCGTTGCGATAGGTCGCGGGTGGCTCGGTATCTTGCCCGGATGAGATCCCGTCACCTGCCGCACCGGTCCCCCGCGTGAAGCGAAGCCGTCGCGCGCACGAACGCCCGCCTCGCCTCCGCCGCAGTGATGCGCTGCGCGCCTCGTCGGCGGACGACGGCGCGCCGGCGCAGCCGGTGGTGGCGGCGGCGCGTCCCGCCGCCGCACCGAGCAGTGTCCCGCGAATGATCTACAGCGTGCCCGGCGCACCGGCACGCACCGACCTGCACCCCATCGAGCTGCGCGACCTCGTCGCGAGCGGACAGCTCGAGGGCACGCTCTGGGTGGACATCGATACCGAAAGCCGGCACCAGGTCGCGCTACTGGAAAAGGTGTTCGACTTCCACCCGCTGGCCGTCGAGGATGCGCTCAACCCGCAGAGCCGCGTCAAGCTCGACGAGTACCGCACCTCGCTGTTCATGATCGTCCGCGGCATCCGCTTCTGTGATACCACCGACGATCCGTACGACATCGAGACGTACAACCTCTGCTTCTTCCTCGCGAAGAACCTGATCGTGACGGTGCACGCCGGTCCGAGCGTGCCGGTGGACGCCGTCTACGAGCGGATGACCGCCAATCCCGACCAGCTGCAGCGGGGTCCCGAGCGCGCCGCCCATGCACTGATGGACATCACGATCGACGAGTACTTCCCGGTGCTCGACAGGATCGACGAGTTCGTCGATGGCCTCGAGGAGCGCGTCTACCAGAAGTTCGACCAGGACGTGATGCGCGACGTCTTTGCAGTGAAGCGCCTCGTGCTCGCCATGCGCCGCCACCTCATGCCGCAACGCGAGGTGTTCAACGTGATCACGAACCGGCCGACGCCGTTCCTGCCGACCGAATCGCAGGTCTGGTTCCGCGACATCTACGACCACGTGCTGCGCATCAACGACTCGCTCGACACCTACCGCGAACTGCTCGCCAACGTCATGGACAGCTACCTGTCGCAGGTCTCGAACCGGCTTGGCCAGGTCACCAAGGGGCTGAGCGTGATCGCGACGCTGAGCGTGCCGTTCGTGGTGGTGAGCGGCATGTGGGGGATGAACTTCGGCGACATCCCGCTCTCGCACAACGAACACGGCTTCTGGATCATGCTGGCAGTGCAGCTCGGGCTGGGCGTCTTCCTCGTCTGGCTGCTCCGGCGCTGGTCGCTGCTGTGAGGCCGACGCCGGCCGGGGTGATCGCGGCGGCGGCAGGCCGGGGAAGCGCATTGCGACTGGTGGGCGTCGTCCAGTCGGCCGCCGTCGGCGACGCCACCAGGCTCATCGAGGAGCTGCGCGGGATCAGCTTCCGGGACGTGGCCGCCCTCGTGCGCCCGGCGGCGACGCGGTCCGAGGCGCGTTCGGACGCCGTCCTGCTGGAGCATCACGCCGCGGTGACGACACTCTCCCGGAGCGTCACGATCATCCCGGCGCCCCCGCTCACGTTTTTCCGGACGGGGGCGGCGGTGCTGCAATGGCTGGAGCTGCACGCCGTCACGCTGGCCGAGGGGCTGGCCTACGTGGATGGGCGTGCCGGGGCACGGGTGACGGCGGAGCGGGACCTCGCCGGCGCCACCTCCGACCCGTCGGTGCTGCCCCCCTCGGCAGCGGCGATCGAGTCGTTCCGGGCGCTCCGGCGCCACGCCGATGCGACCGTGCCGGTCGCGTCGGAACGGGTGGGCGATGGGCTGACGATCGCGACCGAGGCGTTTCTCGTGGAGCGGACGTCGTGGGACCGGTTCGCCGCCGAGGTCGCGGCGGAGGATGAGCGGTCGCCCGGGCTGACGCTCCAGCTCAGCGGCCCGTGGCCCGTGTACGATTTCGTGCGACTGCAGTTCTAGCCTGAACCCCACCGAGCATGTTCTGCCCCGACTGCGGCACCTGGAACCGCTCCGCCGCGACGCACTGCGTTCGCTGCGGCATGGCGCTGCCGGATGTCGCCGCCCCACCGGTCGACGTGCCCGACGCCGAGATCTCGGCGCTGCGCCGCGCGACCGGCGGCCGCTTCGCGATCGTGCGTCGCATCGCCAGCGGCGGCATGGCCCATGTGTATGAGGCCTCGCACGCCGTCCTCGGCCGGCGGGTCGTCATCAAGGTCCTCTACGCGCACCTCTCGCGCGATCCCGAGATGCGCGAGCGCTTCCGCCGCGAGGCCGAGGCGGCGAGCCGGTTCAGTCATCCGAACGTCTGCGCCATCCTCGATGCGGGCGTCACCAGGGACAGCACGTTCGTCGTGATGCCGTTCCTCAGCGGCGGCTCGCTCGCCGACCGGCTCGCGCGCCATCGCACCATCCCGTCGGCAGAGAGCGCGGCGATCGTGGCGCAGGTGGCGACGGGCCTGGATCATGCGCACCGCCATGGCATCGTGCACCGCGACGTGAAGCCCGACAACGTGCTCTTCGACGACGAGGGCACGGCCCTGATCACCGACTTCGGCATCGCCACCGCCGGCTTCCACAAGGGACTGACCGGCACCGGCCGCGCGATGGGCACGCCGCACTACATGTCGCCGGAGCAGGCCATGGGGAAGCCGGTGGACGGACGCAGCGACGTGTACGCGTGCGGTGTCATGCTGTACGAGATGCTCGCCGGCGTGCCGCCGTTCGACGGTGAGGACTCGTACGCCGTGGGATACAAGCACGTGCACGAGCTGCCGACACCGCTCGAGGTGACCGCGCCGGCCGTGTCGCCCGCGCTGTCGGCGATCACCATGCGCTGCCTCGCCAAGGCGGCCGGTGAGCGCTACCAGCGTGGCGTGGAGCTGGCCGATGCGCTGATCCGCGTGATCGACACCGCGGCGCTCGAGACGGCGTCGGTGCGCGCAGCGCGCCTGGCGCGCCTGTCACCGGTGCTGGCCGGATGATGCGCCTCGAGACGGAGGTGATCACGGTGCACACCACGCATCCGTTCGTGATCGCGCGCGGCGGGTCCAGCGAGTGGCGGGTGGTGTGGGTGCGACTGATCGACGAGGATGGCATCGAAGGCTGGGGCGAGGCCGCCCCGAGCCGCTTCTACGGTGAGACGGCCGACACCGTGCTCGCCGCACTCGATCGCCTCCGCCCGATCATCGAGGCCGCGGATCCGTCGCAGATCGAGGCGCTTGAGGCCGCGATGGTCGGCGCACTCCGCTTCAACGCCGCCGCCCGCTGCGCCGTCAGCGCCGCCCTGCACGACCTGATGGGCAAGCGACTCGGCGTGCCGGTGTGGGCGCTGTGGGGGCTCACCCCCGCGGCCACGCCGCGCACGAGTTTCACCATCGCCATCGCCGCCGATGACGACACGCTCCGTGCCCGCGTGCGCGAGGCAGTGGCGGCCGGCTATCCCATCCTCAAGGTGAAGCTCGGCAGCGATCGTGACCGTCGCATCATCCAGCTCGTGCGCGACGAGGCACCGGACGCAATCCTGCGCGTGGATGCCAACGCCGCATGGACGGCCAAGCAGGCGTTGTCGATGGTGCCGTTGCTGCGTGAGCTGTGCGTCGAGTTCATCGAGCAGCCGCTGCCACCCCACGACTTGGAAGGGCTGCGCTTCGTGCGCACGCACTGCGACCTGCCGATCGTCGCCGACGAGAGCTGCCTGACGGCGACCGACGTCGCGAAGCTCGCCGGCGTCGTGGATGGCGTGAACCTCAAGCTCGCGAAGTGCGGCTCGCTGCGTGAAGCGCTGCGCATCATCCACACGGCGCGCGCGCACGGCATGCTGGTGATGGCGGGCTGCATGATCGAGACGTCGCTGGGTATCACGGCCGCGGCGCACCTCGGCCCGCTGCTGGATGCCGTCGATCTGGACGGGGCAGCCCTGCTGCGTGACGATCCGTTCGCCGGCGCGACCATCACGAACGGCATCGTCACGCTGCCCACGTCACCCGGCCTCGGCGTCACGCGCCGGTAGTCGGACCGGTCCGTTATCTTGGGTGGGTGACCACCCTGCTCGCTGCCGTCGCGCTGCCCGTCGCCGTCCCGCGCGCGTACGTGTACGCGGTGCCCGAGGCGCTGCGCGAGCGGGTGGTGCCGGGTTCGCGGGTGGTGGTGCCGCTCGGCGGGCGCACCCTGATCGGCATCGTCACGGCGATCGACGTGCCGGCGCCGGAGCAGGGCCGGCTGCGCGAGATCGGCGCCGCGCCGGATGCCGAACCGGCGCTCTCGGCACCGCTACTGGCACTGGGACGCTGGATGGCGCGCTATTACGCCACGGCGCCGGGCATCGTGCTCCGCGCGATGCTCCCCGTGGCACTCACCGGCGCCTCCGTGCCCGTTGCGCCGCTCAAGCGCCAGCGTGTCGCACGCATCATCACGCCGCTCGAAAGCCTGCTCGAACGCGACACGATCTTCCGCCGCGCCCCGAAGCAGCGGCTGCTCTACGAGCTGCTCGAGTCGCTCGGCGGCGCCCACCCGGCGCGCGCACTGCTCGAGCAGGGCGGCGTTACGAATGGCGTGCTGCAGCAACTGGTGACGCGCGCGCTGGTGGCGATCGAATCGGCGCCGGTGGTGCGCGATCCCTTCGCGACGCGCGCGATTGCCGCAGCGCGCCCACTCGTCCCGACCGTCGCGCAGCAGCACGCGATCGCGGCACTGTGCGCGCTGGCGCCGGGGCAGGGCGCCCTGCTCCGCGGCGTGACCGGCAGCGGCAAGACGCTCGTCTACATCGAGTACCTGCGCGACGTGATCGAGCGCCGTGGCGAAGGCGCGATCGTGCTGGTGCCCGAGATCGCGCTCACACCGCAGACGGTGGATCGCTTCCGCACCGCCTTCGGCGACCAGGTGGCGGTGCTGCACTCGGCGCTCTCCGACGGCGAGCGGTACGACGCGTGGGCCGCGATCCGGCGCGGCGAGAAGCGGATCGTCGTCGGCGCCCGCTCGGCGATCTTCGCGCCAGTGCACCGCCTCGGCGCGATCGTGGTGGACGAGGAGCACGAGGCGACGTACAAGCAGGGCGAGGCGCCGCGTTATCACGCGCGCGACCTGGCACGCGTACGAGCCGCTGCAGAGGACGCGACATTCGTGCTCGGCAGCGCCAGCCCCAGCCTCGAGAGCTGGACGATGGCACTGCGCGACGAGATCCGCCTGCTCGAGCTGCCGGAGCGTGCCGGTGGGGCGACGCTCCCCGCGGTGCACGTGATCGACCGCCGCAAGGAACCGCCGGCCGTGCGCACCCGACCCGCCCACGGCGGCGCCGCGCCACAGGGGGCGCCGTTCGGGCAGGCCATCACGCCGCAGCTCGAGCGCGCCATCAGCGAGCGCCTGCAGCGCCGCGAGCAGTCGATCCTCCTGCTCAATCGCCGCGGCTACGCGCACTTCATGCAGTGTGGCGACTGCGGCTTCGTCTCACCGTGCCCGAATTGCGCGATCGCGCTCACCTACCACCGCATGCCGGAGCGGCTTGCGTGCCACTACTGCGGGCATCGCGAGGCGCCGCCGGCGCACTGCAGCAACTGCAACGGGCCGCCGCTGCGCGAGCGCGGGCTGGGCACGCAGCAACTCGAGCGGCTGCTGGCGGAGCGCTGGCCGACGGCGACGATCGCGCGCATGGACATGGACACCACCGGCGCCAAGTGGGCGCACGCGACCATCCTCGACCGCGTGGCCTCAGGCGAGGTGGACATCCTGCTCGGCACGCAGATGATCGCCAAGGGACTCGACTTCCCGAACGTCACGCTCGTCGGCGTGATCGACGCCGATGTCGGGATCAACCTCCCCGACTTCCGCGCCAGCGAGCGATGCTTTCAGCTGCTCAGCCAGGTGGCCGGCCGCGCCGGTCGCGGCGCAAAGGGTGGCGAGGTGTACATCCAGACACGCGAGCCCACGCACCACGCCGTGACCTGTGCGGTGACGCATGACTATCTGCGATTTGCGGCGGAGGAACTCGCTGGACGCACCAGCCCTGCCTACCCACCGGTGCTCTTCCTTGCCAACGCCGTCATCAGCGGCACCGACGAACTCGCGACGGCGGACGCTGCGCGTGCGCTGGCCGAGTGGACGCGACGCCTCGTGACGGCGCGCATGCCCGGGCTGGTGGAGATCGTGGGAGCGGCGCCCTGTCCCGTCGAGCGCATCAAGCAACGCTGGCGCTGGCACTTTTTGGTGAAGAGCGCCGACACCGAGGCGCTCGGGCGCATCGGTCGCTATGTGGTGGAGCATGGGCCGCTGCCATCGGCGGCGGGGCTGCGCCTGGCGTGGGACCGCGATCCCGTCACGCTGCTCTGACCGCAGCGCGACGGGGAGCGCGACACTCAGTCCGCGCCTTCCGTGGTGAGCGTGAGGTCGATGTTGCCACGCGTCGCGTGGCTGTATGGGCACACCTTCTCATGCGTCGCCTGCACCAGCAGTTCGGCCTCGGCGGTGGGCAGCGTCGGGACCTTCACGTGCATGGCGACCGCGATGCCGTAGCCGCCACCCTCACGCGGGCCGACCGACGTGGTGCAGGTGACCACCGCGCCGGCGACGCTCTGCTTCGCCTGGCTGGCGACGAACTCGAGCGCGCCCCCGAAGCAGGCCGCATAGCCGGCAGCGAACAGGTGCTCCGGCGTCGTGGTATCGGGCAGATTGGGGCCACCCATCTCCTTCCGCACGGAGAGGTTGACGCTCACCGACCCGTCGGTGGTCTCGGAGTGGCCGTTGCGGCCGCCGGTCGAGTTGGCGATGGCGGTGACGAGCGGCGTGATCGTGTGTGCTGCCATGATTCTGTTCCTGAGAGTTGAGCGGAGAGGTATTGTTGCGCATGGCGGAGCACCGCGCCGCCACGTGACTGCTGCAGCATAAACGGTCCCGTCCACTGCGAGGATCCTTGCGCCACCGGTTCGTCCTGCTCGCCGCCCTCGCGATGGCCTTTGGTACGGCAGTACACGCCCAGGTGCTGCGGGTTGAGGTGCGCGACTCGGCCACGGCGGAGCCGATGGTGCGCGCGCTCGTGAGCGTCACCGACGCGACGGGAATGGCCGTGTCCGACGGCCTCACCAACGATCAGGGCGTGCTGACGTTGCGCCTGCCGCGCGCCGGCGAGTGGATCGTGGCGGTGCGGCGCATCGGCATCGCACCGCGGCGTGTGCCCGGCGTGCGCGTCGATTCCGCGGCCAGCGTGACGCTGCCGATCCGCGTCGCGAACGTGCGACTCCTGCTCCCGACCGTCAGCGTGCGTGCGAGTCGGAACAGCTGTGGGACCGCCCCGGCCGGCACCGATCGCGCCGCGACGCTGTGGGAGCAGATCACGCTCGCCCTGCGCTCCTCGGTGCTGGCGCGTGCCGAGGCCTCCTCAGCCGTGACGCTGCGCTTCACGCAACGTTCGCGCACGCTCGGCACCGACCTCGAGGAGCGCAGCGTCGAGATGCTGACACAGGGCATCGGCATGGGCCGCCCGTATGCCGCCGCCGATCCTGATACCCTCGCGCTGCATGGCTATGTGCGCGTGGAGGCCGATGGTGGTCGTGAGTATTTCGCGCCCGACGAGGTGGTGCTGCTCAGCCCCGGCTTCGTGGCCACGCACTGCTTCGACACGCCGAAGAAGGACGTCGATCCCGCCCTCGCGGAGTTGCGCTTCCGCCCCGTGCGCGGCCGGAGTGTCCCGGACGTGGAAGGGACGGCCTACGTCGACACGCTGAGCGGCGAGCTGCGGCGGATCGACTTCCACTACATCGCCTCGACCAGCGTGGTGCCCGCCTCCGCGCAGCACGCCGGCGGCAGTGTCGCACTGCAGCGGCTCACCACCGGGCGATGGATCGTGAGCAACTGGTACATCCGCATGCCGGTGTTCCTGCGGAGCGGCGGCGGCTTCGACGAACGTGTGGTGGTGAACGCCTATCGTGAAGTGGGCGGCATGGTCGAGACGATATCAATTCCTGGACGGCCGCGCGCGGATTCCACGGCGCGTCCGCGCGTGGTGCCCTGACACGCGTGCCCTGATCAGGCGTGCCGGCGATCGGGCAGGCGTGATGCGAGGAATGCCAGTGGCGGGCCAAGCGCTGCCAGCAGCAGCAGCATCGTGTGCAGGCCGTACACGTCCGCGATGCGACCAAGGACCGGCGCGCCGAGTCCGCCCACGGTGACGGCCAGTCCCACCGTCACGCCGGAGGCCGTGCCGATGTGGCGCGGCAGGTAGGTCTGGCCGAGCACCACCATCACCCCGCCCGGCGCGAACAGCGCGAAGGCCAGCAGCGGGATCACCAGCCAGGCCTGCAGTGCCGTGTGTGCACTGCCGAGCAGGAAGAACGCCGGCCCGACGGCGATGAAGCTCCAGAAAATGACACGCTTGGCACCGAAGCGGTCGGCCATGCGGCCGCCGAGGAGCGTGCCGGCGAGGCCGATCACGAGCATCATCGACAACGCCACCGCACCGCGCTGCAGCGACACGTGGAGATTGCGCGCCCAGTAGGTGGGCAGGAACGTGTTCATCGCCACGAACATCATGCTGCGCATGCCAACCGCAACGCCAAGCAGCGCGAACGCGCCCCACAGATCTTCCGGCGGGGCCGCGCTGTCGTGTGCCGCGTGCGTGGCACCGCGCTGTCGGGGCAGTGCCGACATCGCGCGGCTGATCACCCATGCCGATGGGATCGAGAGCAGGCAGATGATCGCCAGCGCACCCCGGCTCTCCGGATTCGCGAGCGGCACGACCACGACCGGTGCGAGCGCGAAGCCGATGTTCCCGCCGATCGTGAAGAAGCTCATGCCCGTGCCCTTCCGGTCACCGGAGAACAGGTTCACCGCGCGGGTCGCCTCGGGATGGAACGCCGCCACGCCGATGCCGGCCAGGGCGACGGCGAACAAGGCCAGCGTGTACGTCGGAGCCATCACGGCTGCCGCGACGCCGCCGGCGGCGAGGATCAGGCCCGCCGTCGTGAGCCACGGCAGTGCCTTTCGGTCGGCGAGCCAGCCGAAGTACGGCTGCAGCACTGCCGAGAGGATGGTGGCGGCGAACACCGCACTCGCGCCCCGCGCGAGCGTGAGGTGGAACGTCGCGATGAAGTACGGCACCAGCGCCGGCACGGCGGCCTGATAGAAATCGGTGGCACCGTGACCGAGCATGATGCGCGTGATCTGCGGCCGGTCGAAGGTGCCCGCGGCGGCAGGGCGCGCGAGCGTGGCGCTGACGGCCGTCACGGCGCGTGGGGCGACGAGGTCGCCGGTCGGGGCACGTACCGCCCGCGACGGAAGAGCGCTGCGACGGCGGCCGTCGCGGCGACGGGATCGCCTGCCGCGATCGCGGCCAGCACGGCCTCGTGCTCGGCTGACGTGTCGGCGTCGTCGAAAGCGCTTTCGCGCTTGTGCACCGTCAGCGACTGCACGAGCGACTCGCTGATCACGCGATAGAGGTGGATCAGCATGTCGTTCTGCGTGGCGGCGACGATGCGGGCGTGAAAGGCGACGTCCACGTCGGCATAGGCGGACGCGTCGCGGCTGGCGACGGCTGCGGCGCGCGCATCGAGGAGCTCGCGCAGTGCGACGAGATCCTCCGCGCTGCGCCGTTCGGCGGCGAGACGCGCCGCCTGCAGGTCGAGCGCTTCACGGACGTCGTAGATCTCGTGGAGCTGGGCGCGCTCGCATCGTCGCAGCAGCGACTCGTCGTCGTGGGACAGGCCCGTGACGTAGGTGCCGTCGCCCTGACGGACCTGGACGAGACCCACGCGTGCCAGGGTGCGGACGGCCTCGCGCACGGTGGAACGTCCGATGCCGAGCTGTGCCATGAGCTCGGTTTCGGTCGGGAGACGGCTCCCGAGCGGCCACTCGCCGGCCGAGATACGGGCCTCGAGCTGGGCAGCGGTGGCGTCGGCGAGCGACTGTCGTGCAATGGTAGCCATCGTCAAACATCTGATGATCAGACGTTTAACGCAAGCGCGCAACCTGCATCACTGTTTGGAAACAGATGGAGCGCGGCGGCTATCATTGAATGGACACGTTCCTCCAGGCAAATTGCTGCTCCATACCGCCCACGCGCCATCGACCTGCCCGTCACGGGCGATGCGCTCGGCACCGGCGCAGGACCCATGCACCCCAAGGACCTCTCCATCGGGTACGACTCCGATGCGCCTCGCGGCGCTGCTGCCGCCAATCCCGGACTTCGTGCATGACCGAAACACAGGAACGCTTCCTCCGCACCATTCTTTCGCGCGTCGAGATCGGCTCGGTCGTCGAGTTGCACCTGTTCCCGCCGATCCGACGGGGAATGCTCGAGACCGGCGTGGCCGTGATCGCCACGGACGTGCCGCAGCCACCGCTCGCCATGGTCGAGGATGCTGCCCCGGCCGGTGATGACCAGCCCACCGACGACGCGGCTGCGGCAGACGAGTCAGCTGACGAGTCGGATGGGCAGATGCTCCGCGCCGCGACCGCCGATGTCGTGAGCACGATCGAGCCTGACGTGATGGCCGAGGGCTGGGCGCACGATGCCATTGCCGCTGCCGAGGCGCCGCCTGATGACTCCGCCTCACCGTATCGCCTCGATGAGCTGTCGTCAGAGCCCACGGCCCCGGTCGTCGCGGAGCACGACCTTGCCGAGCTCACGGCTGGAAATGGGCAGGACGTCACGGAAGACCTGACGACGGCTGTTGCCGCGCCATCGCGACGCGTCCGGATCCACACCGCCAGCTACCGCCACACGATCAAGGGGGTGGATCGCGGCAAGTGGACCGTGGACGTTCAGGTGGAAGCGGACGCGCCGGCCGAGGCGATCGAGGCCGTGCTGCGCGGCGTGCGTCATCGCAGCACCGAGGCGGCCGACCCGGAACGCATCGCCACCGACGTGCTCGCGCATCTCGTCGCGCCATCGGCCGTCGCACCGGCCGCGTGAACTGATGCAGACGGAGGCGCGTGACGGGGTGCGGGACGACCTGGACCAGTTCCGCATCTTCCTGCGGCAGCACAACCTGCCCGTCACGCAGCAGCGGCTGGCCATTGCACGGGTCGTGTTCGCCTCTGACCGCCATCTCTCGGTGGAGGAGGTGGCGCGTGACGTCGCCGCCGAGGGTGAGAACGCCGGCACGGCGACGATCTATCGCACGCTCGACCTGCTGGTGAAGAGCGGCCTGGTGGTGGAGCGCGACTTCGGCGAGGGCTTCCGCCGCTTCGAGCCCGCGCGCGGCATCCCGCACCACGAGCACATGCTCTGCTCCGTCTGTGGCCGGGTGGACGAGTTCCGCGACGAGCGCCTCGAGCGCATGACGACGATCATTGCGGAGTCACATGGCTTCAGCCGGCAGCGACACCGGCTGGTGATCTACGGGGTGTGTGCGGAGTGCCAGCGGAGCGGCGGCCCGCGCCGCTGATGGAACCCGGCACGACGATCTCGTTCGCGCTCGCCTTCACGGCGGGGCTGCTCAGCTTCCTCTCGCCGTGCGTGCTGCCGCTGGTACCGAGCTACGTCACGTTCATCACGGGACTCGGTCTCGACGACGTGGGCCGCACGCGCCGGACGGCGCTCCTGCACGGCACGCTCTTCGTCGCCGGGTTCACGCTGATCTTCCTTGCACTCGGCGCCACCGCAACCGTCGTCGGGCGCCTGCTCTTCACCCAGCGGGTGTGGATCACGCGCGCCGGCGGCGTGATGCTGATCGTGTTCGGGCTTCACCTCGCGGGGCCGTGGCGACTTGGTGCGCTGGAGCGTGAGCGGCGCGTGCATCTTGCCGACAAGCCTGTGGGCTATCTCGGAACGGTGCTGGTCGGCGTCGCATTCGGGGCGGGCTGGACGCCCTGCCTTGGCCCGGTGCTGGGAGGCATCCTGGCGTACACATCGTCCGTCGCGGATCTCGAGCGGGGCTTGCTGCTGCTGCTCTGCTACTCGCTGGGACTCGGCGTGCCGTTCATCCTCTCGGCCGTGCTGGTGGACCGGTTCCTCGGCTGGTTCCAGCGATTCCGCGGGCATCTCGGACGCGTGAACATCATCGCCGGCGCGCTGATGGTGCTGGTCGGCCTGCTGATGCTGAGCGGCGCCTTCACCACCATGGCCGGGTGGCTGGTGGACTTCACCCCCGAGTTCCTGCGCCGCCGCATCTGACGGCGACCCGGCGAGTCAGACCGTCACTGCATCCAGTTCGTCGCTGACCTGCTGTCGGCGCAGCAGCTGCCAATAGCGGCCCCGCGCGGCGACCAGCGCGTCGTGCGTGCCCTGCTCGACGATGCGCCCCTCGTCCAGCACCACGATCCATGCGGCATCGCGCACGGCACTCACGCGGTGCGATGCGATCAGCGCCGTGCGACCCGTGAGTTCCTCGCGCAGCCCGCGCAGGATCGCGGCCTCGGTGCCCGTGTCCACCGCGCTCAGCGCATCGTCCAGCAGCACCACCTGCGGGTCGCGCGCCAGAGCCCGTGCGATGGCGGCCCGCTGCTTCTGCCCACCACTGAGGTTGATGCCGCGCTCGCCGAGCATCGTCTCGTACCCATCGGGCAGGTCGACGATGGCCGCGTCCAGCTGGGCGACGCCGGCTGCGCCACGTGCCGCAACGGTGTCGTTGCCGCCGTACGTGAGATTGGCCATGATCGTGTCGCTGAAGAGCACCGTCTCCTGCGGCACATAGCCGATGGTTGCACGCAGCGCCTCCAGTGGCAGCGTGGCGATCGGCACGCCATCCAGCAGGATCTCGCCCTCCTGCGGATTCCAGAAGCGCGGCACGAGGTCCATCAGCGCACTCTTGCCGCTTCCCGTCGCGCCGACCATGCCGACGGTCGCGCCGGCCGGTACGGTGAAGCTGATGTGCCGCAGCACCCAGCGCGGCGGCTCACCGGCCGCGGACGGGTAGTGGTACCCGACATCGCGGAACTCGAGCTGCCGGCCGCGGCCTGTGTGCGCGGGGAGCCGCGCGGGGGACATCGGCGACGTGACCGACGCCGTGGCCTGCAGCACCTCGTTGATGCGGCTCATGCTCGCCGCGCCGCGCTGGAACAGGTTGATCACCCAGCCCAGCGCGATCAGCGGCCAGGTGAGCATGGCGAGGTACATGCCGAACGCCACGAAGTCACCGACCGAGATCTCGTTGCGCAGCGTGGCCGTGCCGCCGATCGCGAGCACGGCCACGGCGCCCAGGCCGGCGAGGAGCTGCAGCCCGGGCGACATCAGCCCGTAGAGCCGCGCGAGCCCCATGTTGCGCCGCAGGTACTCGTCATTCAGCGAGGCGAAATGCGTCTCTTCGGCCGTCTCCTGGCGGAAGGCGCGGACGATGCGCGCGCCGCTGATGTTCTCCTGCGCATGCGTCGTCATGACGCCGAAATGTTCCTGCACCGCCTCGAAGCGGCGATGGATGAGCGAACCGAGCCATGCCATCACGACCGGCAACAGCGCCATCGGCAGCACGGCCACGCCGGTCAGGTGGGGGCTGATGCGCAGCATGAAGACCAGGGCAAAGATCCCGCCGGCGATCGTGTTCACGAGGTACATGATCGCCGGACCCGCCACCATGCGGACCGCCGAGAGATCGTTCGTGAGTCGCGCCATCAGGTCGCCGGTGCGGTTGCGCCCGAAATACCCGGCGTCGAGTGTGACGAGATGGCGGAACATTGCGTTCCGGAGATCGTATTCAACGAGGCGGCTGATCGCATTGAGGATGTTGCGCATCTGGAACCGCAGGACGCCGGTCACGAGCGCCGTCCCGATCATGGCGCCGGCGATCAGCCAGAGCGCCCGCGGCGCCGCGCCCGCGCGCAGGTCATCCACCGCGCGACGCAGCAGCCACGGAATGACGCTCGCGGCCGCGCTCGATCCGATCACGCAGGTCAGGCCGAGGGCCATGCGCCGACGGTATGTGGCGACAAACGGCACGAGTGCGCGCAAGGCGCCGATACTGCTGGTACGAGGCTTGCTCATCAGGAACGGTAAACGCTGCAACGCTCGTCGCACAGACGGTGTTTCGCGACCATCTGCACAACACGGAGAATACATGCGGTTCCAGCAAACTATGACGAATCGATTCCTCCCGCTCTCGGCCGCAGCGCTGCTGCTGCTGGCCGCCTGCGGTGACAGGAATCGCGATGATGCTTCACGGGATGTTGCGCTGGCGGTCGATTCGGCGCCGCGCGCCGTCCTTGGTGACACCGCGCTGAGCACGGTGGAAATGCCGGCGCCGGCCGCACCGACGGCGCAGGAGCCGCTCGTTGCCGGGCGCGCACCGCTGACGCAGGCGGAGCCACCGGCCGAGGCGAAGTCGCCGGCCAGGACGGCGGTGGCCCGTGCCAGAAGTCAGCGGCCAGTGGCCTCCGCACCGTCCGAGGCCGCCCGCGCGCCGCAGCCGGCCGCTGCAGCACCAAGGCGCTCGAGCGGTGTCATCGCAGCCGGCACGACGATCGGCGTGTCGAACGGCGCCAAGGTGTGCTCGAGCACGCTGCAGGTGGGTGATCGCGTGGTGGTCACCAGCAACTCGGAGGTCTCCGGCAGCAACGGCGTCTCCATTCCGGCGGGTGCCAGCTTCGGACTGGTGGTGACCACGTCGAAGACGTCCGGCTCACAGGGTGATGCCGCTGCGCTGGAATTCGATGTGCGCAGTGTCACGTTTGGTGGCGAGACCTACACCGTTGCCGGCAGCGTGACGACCGAGGCGGTCGTGATGGAGCGCAAGGGTGGCGATGCCAAGAAGGTGGCCATCGGCGCGGCCGCGGGCGCCGTCATCGGGAACATCATCGGTGGCGGGAGCCGCGTGCAGCGGACGGCTGTCGGTGCCGCGGCGGGTGGCGCCGCCGGTGCGGTGACCGCCGCGATGACCGGCGATCGCTTCGCCTGCCTGCCCGAAGGGGCCGCGCTCACCGTACGCCTCGGCAGCGCTCTCACCGTCCAGAATTGAGACAGTGAGTGGAGCCCGGCCGGACGCTGCCCAGCGTCGGCCCGCCCGACCGATGGACTGAATTCCACCGTGCCCGTGTCTGCTCCTGCAGGCACGGGCATCGTGTGTCGCGACGGGGACCTTCCTCGGGCCACCTGACTACAAGTGTGGCACGAAGAGGCCAACGCTCGCGTCCTGCGGTGTGTCTTCCCGGAGTAAACCATTCCGGCCGTTTTGCGCGTCGGAGCTCCGGCATCGCCGCCAGTCATCGTGTTCCCACCCAAGTCACGCCCGCGTCACGTGCTCTTTCGCCGTCTTGCCGCTGCCTGTCTCGCCGTCGTCACGCTCGTCTTCGCCGCGCCGCTGGCTGCGCAGCAGCAACTGGACGTGATTCGCGGATTGATCACCGGACCTGATTCGATCCCGATTGCCGGAGCCCGGATCACCGCCACGTCGCTCTCGGGCAACGTGAACAGGACTGCCCGCACCGATACGCGCGGCCGCTTCACGATCACCTTTCCCGGCGGTGAAGGTGACTACTTCGTCACGGTGCAGGCGCTCGGATTCGCACAGCGCCGATTCGAAGTGAAGCGCACCGCGGATCAGGAGGTGCTGCTGGCCGATGCCCGGCTGTCGCGTTCGGTCAATCAGCTCGACGAGGTCCGCGTCATCGGAGACCGTCCGCGCACCACACGCGACGACCGTACGCCTGACATCGGTGGCAGCGAGCGCACGGTGGCCGGTGGCAATGTGCCTGCCGGTCAGCAGGGTGATCTGGCGGCGATGGCCGCGTCGCTCCCCGGCGTCCAGCTCGTGCCCGGCGCCGAGGGTGATCCGTCCGGGTTCTCGGTACTTGGGCTCACGCCCGACCAGAACAACAGCACGCTCAACGGCCAGAACTTCAACGGCTCGACGCTGCCGCGCGATGCCGGAGTCCAGAGTTCGCTCGTCACGTCGCCCTATGACGTGTCGCGCGGTGGCTTCAGTGGCGCACAGTTCCAGCTTCGCACGCCGGGCGGCTCCAACTTCAAGTCGCGCACACTCAGCCTCAACCTCGACGCCCCCGCGCTGCAGTTTGCCGACGCGTCGGCGCGCGCACTGGGTCAGGAGTTCAGCAACGCCTCGCTCGGCGGCCTCGTTGCCGGCCCGATCGTCACGGACAAGGCGTTCTACAACCTGTCGTACCAGCTCGGCCGCCGCAGCAACGATCTCCGCACCCTGTTGAACACGTCGCCGGAAGGCCTGCTCACCAGCGGCATTGCGCCCGACTCGGCGGCGCGACTGCGCAGCATCCTGCAGGTGCTCGGCATCCCGGCCGCGCCGCGGTCCACCCCGCAGCAGCGCACCAACGATCAGGCGTCGCTGTTCGGCACCATCAACATCGCACCACCGGGATCGCGCATCGGCCAGGCGTTCACCCTCGCCGGCAACCTGTCGTACAACGTGACGTCACCGGCCGGCGGCTCCGTGAACGAGTTGCCAGGACACAGCGGTGAGCGCACGAACCTCAACGCCGGCCTCTCGGGCCGCCACTCGGCGTACTTCTCGAGCGGCATCCTCACCGAGACCAACCTGAACGTCAATACCTCGCGCGGCGACGGCACACCCTTCTACCTGCTGCCGAGCGGCAGCGTGCGCGTCAACTCGACGCTGGGCGACGGGACGGACGGCCTGCGCGTGCTGCAGTTCGGCGGCAGCCCATTCCTCGCCACGGCGCAGGACAACGGCAGCGCCGGTCTGCTCAACACGCTGTCCTGGTTCTCGCGCAGCAGCACCCACCGCATCAAGTTCACCAGTGAACTGCGCCGCGACGTCTTCAGCATCGATCAGACCATCAACCGGCTGGGCACGTTCAGCTTCAACTCGCTGTCGGATCTCGAGGCGGGGCGTGCGGTGTCGTTCACGCGCCAGCTCGCGCCGCGCGAGCGCACCGGCGGACAGGTCGTGGCAGCGTTTTCACTCGGCGACGCGTGGCGCAAGAGCAGCGACCTGCAGATTCAGTATGGCCTGCGCGTCGATGGCAACCGCTTCGACCGCGCGCCGGTGGAGAATCCGGAGATCGCGCGGCTGTTCGGCACCAGCAACACCGGTGTCCCGAATCGTGTCTACGTGAGCCCGCGCGTCGGCTTCTCGTGGACCTACGGCACCGCGCCGCAGATCGCCGCCTTCGAGGGTGCCGTGCGCGGCCCGCGGGCCGTGGTGCGTGGCGGCGTCGGCGTCTTCCAGAACACGCCTCAGGCGACGCTCCTTGGCGGTGCGCTCGACAACACCGGCCTTGCCACCGGGATCCAGCAACTGGGCTGCTTCGGCGCGGTGGCGCCGCTCCCGCAGTGGGGCAGCTGGCTGGCGAATCCGGGGCTGATCCCACAGGCCTGCGCCGACGGCAGCGTGGCCTCGCCTTTCGCGAATGCCGCACCGAACGTGTCGCTGTTCGCCAGTGACTACCTCGCGTCACGCAGCCTGCGCTCCAACCTGCAGTGGAACGGCCCCGTGCTCCGCAACCGCTTCACGGCGAACATCGACCTGACGTACTCGCGGAACATGAACCAGCCGGCGACCCAGGACCTGAACTTCGCCGGGGCGCAGCGCTTCACGCTTGCGACGGAGGGCAATCGTCCCGTGTACGTCCCCGTGGCGAGCATCGACCCGCTGACCGGTGCGATCGCACCGCGCGCGTCGCGCCTCTCGCCGCTGTTCAACGTCGTCAACGCGAATCGATCCGACCTCACCAGCGAGTCCCGCCAGGTGACCGTCCGCCTCAGCCCGGCGACGTTCAACTCCAAGCTGATCTGGAACCTGTCGTATGTGTACGGGAACGTCCGCGAGCAGTACCGCGGCTTCCAGAGCACCGTCAGCGATCCGCGCGCGGTGGAGTGGTCGCGGTCGTCGTTCGACTCGCGCCATCAGCTCCAGTATTCGCTGAACTACAATGCCTTCGATCTGGTGCGACTGAGCTGGTTCGGCAGCATCCGGTCCGGCAACCCGTACACGCCGGTGATCGGCGGCGACGTCAACGGCGACGGCCTTGCCAACGACCGCGCCTACATCGCCGATCCCACGGCCGCGACCGACCCGCTCACGGCCGAGGGCATGCGCACGCTGCTGGCCACTGCCACCGGTGACGCGCGCGAGTGCCTGCGACGCCAGCTCGGCACGCTCGCCGGTCGCAACAGCTGCAAGGGCGTGTGGACGCAGAACGCCTTCCTCAGCCTGAGCTTCAATCCGCTCAAGGTGCGGCTGCCGCAGCGCGCCACGCTCTCGCTGCAGGTGAACAACCCGCTCGGCGCCGCCGACCTGCTGCTGCATGGCTCCGCTGGCCTGCGCGGCTGGGGACAGCAGGCGCAGCCCGATGCGACGCTGCTCTACGTGCGCGGCTTCGATGCCGCCACGCAGCGCTTCCGCTACGAAGTGAACCAGCGGTTCGGCGCGACCCGGCCGGCGGTCACGTCGTTCCGTTCGCCCGTCACGATCACCGCCCAGATGCGCTTCGACATCGGCCCTTCACGCGAACGTCAGGTGCTCACGCAGCAACTCGACCGCGGCCGTCGCACGCAGGGGCAGCGGATGCCGGAGCCGCAGATCAGCGCGATGTATGGGTCGGGCGGCGTGACGATCAACCCGATGGCGCAGATCCTCCGCCAGTCCGACTCGCTGCACCTGACCGGGCCGCAGGCCGACAGCATCGCGACGATGAATCGCTTCTACACGATCAGGCTCGCCGGGATCTGGGCGCCCGTGGTGAAGGAGTTCGCGCGGCTCGACGACCGCTACGACCGCGACATCGCGTACAACCGCTACAAGCGGGCGCGCGAGGAATCGGTGGATGCGCTGCGCGCCCTCGCACCGACGGTGCGCGCGCTCCTCAGCGACGAACAGCGGCGCAAGCTGCCGGCCATCGTCGCCAGCCATCTCGACCTCCGCTACCTCGCCTCGATCCGCTCGGGCACCGCCGGCTCCGGTGAGTTCGGCGGCTTCGTCGGCGGTGGCATCAACATCCCGCAGGGCGGTGGCGGCGCCACCATCATCATCCGATGATTCAGTCTCCTCTTCACCTCATCACCATGTCCTCACTCGTCCGCACACGCGGTGTGCTCGCCGCGCTGCTCACCGTCGCGACCACCTCGGCCGGTGCACAGACGTTGCCGGCGGTTCGTCCGCTTGGTCCGGTCATCCGCAGCTCCGGCAGCGACATGCTCGGCAGCGTCTCGACCGTGCGCCCGCTGCCGTCGGGACGCATCCTCGTCAATGACCTCGTGCGCCGCCAATTGGTGCTGCTCGACTCCACCTTCGCGCTCGAGGCGGTGGTGGCCGATACCACGCCCGCCACGGCCAGCGCCTACGGCTCGCGCGCGGCGGGGCTGATCGCGTACCGCGGTGACTCGTCGCTGTTCGTCGATCCGCAGTCGTTGTCGATGCTGGTGATCGACGGCAACGGCAAGGTCGTGCGCGTGATGGCGGTGCCGCGGCCGAACGACGCCATGTTCATGGTCGGTGGTCCATTCGGCACGCCGGGCTTCGACAGCAAGGGCCGGATCGTCTATCGCGGCTTCACGCGCCCCAACATGCCGCCCCCGGGCTCGCCAGGCCCCGGTGCGCCTGGATTCCGCCTGCCGGAGATGCCGGACAGCGCCCCCATCCTGCGTGTCGCGCTCGACACCCGCGCACTGGACACGGCCTCGTTCTTCAAGATCCCGAAGACGGCCGTGACGATGCGGCAGAATGACCGCGGCCAGATGTCGGTGTCGATGGTGATGAACCCGATGCCGGTGATCGATGACTGGGCACTGCTCCCCGACGGCACGCTGGCGGTCGTGCGCGGTGCCGACTATCACGTCGAGTTCCTCGCCCCCGACGGCTCGCGCAGCAGCAGCCCGAAGATTCCATTCGAGTGGCAACGCATGACCGACGAGATGAAGGTCGCCTTCCTCGACTCGACCAAGGTCGTCATGGAGCGGCAGCGTGCCGAGGCGATGGCTGGCGCGGGCAGCGGCAACACGGTGGTTGTTGCCGGTGGTGCGGCAGGCGGTGCCTCAGCCCCCGCTGTCGGGACAGGGATGAGCGGCGGCGCCGTGTTCATGCAGTTCGGCGGCCCGCCCGGCGGTGGATCCGGTGGCCCGCCTCCCGGCGGCGCAGCCGGCGCGGCAGCGGCGGGTGGGATCACGCCCCCGGCCGTCAACATGGTCGCCCCGTCCGAGTTGCCGGACTACCGTCCCGCCTTCGCCACTGGCGCCACCCGCGCCGACGCGGACGGCAACCTCTGGGTGCGTACCACGAAGCTGGTGACCGGCGCCCCGGTGTATGACGTCATCAACCGCGCCGGCCTCCTCACGGACCGCGTCCAGATCCCCGCCGGCCGCGTCATCATCGGCTTCGGCAAGGACGTCGTCTACATGGGCGTCCGCGACGCCAAGGGCGCCCGGCTCGAGGTCGCGCGCATTCGCTGATGCGGTTCGCGCGCTGAGCACCGGAACTGCCTGACGCCGCGGCGCCAGGCGTCAGGCAGTTCCGTGTGCGGTTGACGACGGCACCGAGACACGCGGACACCGCGTCGGCTCAGTAGCCGATCGCCGCACCCGAGGCGCGTGGTTCGCTGACCCCGTGCCAGCCGCCAGCGACGCGTCGGATGGCGTTCACGTTGCCGATGCCTTCGAGTGCGGTGACGGCGTGCCCCATCGCACGCAACGAGTCGAGCGTCGCCGCGGAGAAGCCCAGTGGTTCGTAGCGGAACTGGTCCGGGAGCGCCTGATGATGGATGCGCGGCGCGCGCATCGCGTCGGCGAGAGACATCCCGAACTCGATCACGTTCAGGATCACCTGGCTCGTGGCCGAGATGATGCGTGGCCCCCCGGCGGCGCCGGCCACCATCTCGACCTTGCCCTGGGCATCGAGCACCACCGTCGGTGACATCGCGGAGAGCATCCGCTTGCCGGGCTGAATGGCGTTGGCCTCACCCTGCACCAGGCCGAACATGTTCGGCTTGCCCGGCTGGACTGCGAAATCGTCCATCTCGTCGTTCATCATGAAGCCGACGCTCGTCAGGTACACGCCGCTGCCCCACGAGTTGTTGAGCGTCGTCGTCGTCGCAACGGCGCTGCCGTCACCGTCCACCACGGAGTAGTGCGTGGTGTGCATCCCCTCGCCCATCGTCTGCGTGATGGCCGGCGTCGGTGTGGCGCGGCTGCGGTCGATGGTCCGGAACAGGCCACGAGCGTAGCTCTTGCTCGTCAGCTGCGCGATCGGCACGGGCACGAAGTCGGGATCACCCAGCTTGCTGTTGCGATCGATGAAGGCGCGCTGGTACGCGCTCCCCAGCAGGTGCAGGTACGCCACGCTGCCGGCAGGCGGCATCTGTGGCTCGTGTTCGATGATGTTCATCGTCTCGGCGATCGTCACGCCGCCCGAGGACGAGGGCGGCATGCCCACCAGCGTGTGGGTGCGATACGTCCACACCAGCGGCGCACGCCACCGCGGCGTGTATTGCTCGAGATCGGCCCGGGTGATGATTCCGCCACCACGAGCCTCCTCGGCCGCGATGCTGTCGGCGATCCAGCCCCGGTAGAAGGCGTCGGCACCGTCGCGCGCGATCGCATCCAGCGTTCGGCCCAGCGCCGGCTGCTGGAATGTCGAGCCGACCGTAGGCGCTGCACCGCCCGCCAGGAAGACGGCCGCACCGGCAAAGCGACCGATCAGGGTCGCGCTGCGTGCGATGCTCACCTGCAGCGCCGAGTCGACCGTGAAGCCGTCGCGTGCCAGGCGGATCGCCGGCGCCATCACCTGCGCACGGGTGAGCTTGCCGTACTTCGCCTGCGCGGCGAGCATGCCGGCCACCGAGCCGGGCACGCCGCTGGCGCGCCAGCCGACGATGCTGCCGTCAGTGGTGCCGTCGGGCCTCAGATACATGTCGCGCGTGGCCGCCAGCGGTGCCGTCTCGCGGTAGTCCACCACCTCGCGACGGCCGTCGGCGAGCTGGATCACCATGTAGCCGCCGCCGCCCAGATTGCCCGCTGTCGGCCAGACCACCGCCAGCGCAAATCCCGTCGCCACGGCCGCATCCACGGCATTGCCGCCCGCCTTCATCACCTCGGCGCCCGCCTGGCTCGCAAGCGGCGCGTTGCTGCTGACCATGCCGTGCTCGGCGAAGGTTGGCGGCACCGGCGCACTGAGCTTCCAGCCATCGGCGAAGACGACGGGATCACTGCGCTGCCCAGGCGCCACCGGCGTCGTGGCGGGCACGTTCGGCGCTGCCGGTTGTGGTGCCGGGCCGACCGCCGGCTGCGGGGCACGGCACGACGCCAGCAACAGCGCGAGTGCAGCCGCGCGAATGGCGTGGAAGGGTACTGGTGAGGGCATCGGGAGCTGGCAAAGAGGAGAGAGAAGGGCGGGGCACGCACCGTGCAACCAACCCGCACGACCCGGCATCCACTGGCGAGGCTGGTGACTAGCTTTGCCCGCACCGAAGCATATCCGGGCACTCACCGGGCGCACAGCATGCCCCGACTCTTCCTCCCGCGCCCCGACGCACTCACCACCTCGTGACCGCAGACACTCCAGCGTTCCGTGATGCCCGCGTGACCGAGCAGCGCAATCCACGCACGGTGGCCATCGACCTCGCCACGCCACTGGAGATCGTGGACATCATCACGGCCGAGGACGCGGGCATCGTGCCGGCCGTCGCGTCGCAGCGGGTGCCGCTGGCCCATGCCATCGCTGCCGCCGAGTCCGCGCTCGGGGCTGGCGGGCGGCTCATCTATGCCGGCGCGGGCACGTCGGGTCGACTCGGAGTGCTGGATGCCAGCGAAATTCCGCCGACGTTCGGTGCCGATTTCGGGCTCGTCATCGGGCTCATCGCCGGCGGGCCGGCGGCGCTCCTGCGTGCGCAAGAAGGGGCCGAAGACAGCCCCGAAGGCGGTGCGCGCGACCTCGAGCAGCTGCATGTCGGCCCCGCTGACTTCGTCGTCGGCATCGCCGCCAGCGGCACCACGCCCTACGTGCACGGCGCCCTCCGCCGCGCCAGGGCAGCCGGCGCCACGACCGGCATGATCGCGTGCACGCCGCTACCTGTGACCATCCTCGATGCCATCGACATTCCGATCGTGATCGTCGTCGGACCGGAGGTGCTGACCGGTTCCACGCGGATGAAATCCGGCACCGCCACCAAGCTCGCGCTCAACATCATCAGCACCGGCGCGATGATCCGCATCGGCAAGACCTACGGCAACCTGATGGTGGACCTGCGCGCCACCAACGCCAAGCTGGTGGACCGGAGCGAGCGGATCGTGGCCGAGGTCTGCAGCCTCGAACGCGCCGCGGCACGGGCGCTGCTGGAGCGCGCCGGCGGGGTGGTGAAGCGTGCCATCACGATGCACCTGCTGCAGACCGACGCCGGCGCGGCCGATGCCGCCCTCGCCGCGGCGCATGGTGTCATCCGCCGGGCCGTGGCGGTGGAGCCGCCCGCGATCGCCGGGGAATGCTGATGGCGACCGACGCCCCGCTGTCCGGGTCGCCCGTGCTCGTCGGGCTCATGTCCGGTACCTCGCTCGACGGCATCGCGGCGGCAGCGGTCCGCTTCCACACCACGCCGCAGGGTGACGACGCCGAACTGGTGGCGTTCGAGTCGGTGGCGTACACCGCCGAGCAGCGCGCGCGGCTTGCCGCAGCGATGGTGCAGGGGACGGCGCGCGATTTCTGCCGGCTGCATGTGGATCTGGGCCACTGGCTGAGTGACGCCGCCGCGCTGGTGATGCAGCGCGCCGGCCTGCGCGCCGCGGACGTCGCTGCGGTGGCGTCGCACGGGCAGACGCTCTGGCATGAGCCCGGCCACTCCACCTGGCAGATCGGCGATGCCGCCGTGATTGCCGAGCGACTCGGCGTGCGCGTCATCAACGACTTCCGCGCGCGTGACGTCGCCGCCGGCGGGCAGGGTGCCCCGCTGGTGTCGCTGGCCGACGTCGAGCTCTTCGCGGCACCCGAGGGCTGGCGCGCGCTGCAGAACCTCGGTGGCATCGGCAACGTGACCGTGGTGCCGCCGCGTGGCACGGCGGCGACCGCGCTCGCCTTCGACACGGGGCCCGGCTGCGGCGTCATCGACCGCGTGGTGACCGCCCTCGACCCCGCTCGTCACTTCGATGCGGATGGGGCGATGGCGCTGGCGGGCCGACCGCTCGAACCCGTGCTGGCCGCGCTGCTGGACGATCCATGGTACGCGCTCGAACCGCCCAAGAGCACCGGGCGCGAGAAGTACGATGCCGCGTTCGTGACCGACCTCGTCGAGCGGTGCCGCGCACTCGGCGCGGCGGTGCGCAACGAGGACATCGTCGCCACCGCCACGGCGTTCACCGCGCGGACCATCGCGATCGGATACGAGCGATTCGTGCGCGGGGACGTGCGTGACGTGGTGCTGTCGGGTGGGGGCGCCCGGAACCCCGCCCTCGTCGGCGCGATCCGGCAAGCCCTGCCATTGCGAAACGTGCGTACCTTCGATGACTTGTTCTTCGATGGCGAGGCGAAGGAGGCGGTGGCCTTCGCCTTTCTCGCTCTGCGGCACCTTCGGGGGCTGCCTGGAAACGTACCTGCGGCCACGGGAGCCGCGGGTCCGCGCATGTTGGGCAGCCGGACGCTGCCCTGACCGTCCCCCGTTCCCTCGATGCCGCTGCCACCAGAACGCCGAGCCCGTGATACGCCCGCGTCGTCGTCCGTGCCGGGCGGCAGCCGCGTGAGCGATGCAGCCGCGCTCTGTGTGGCCGCGATCCGGTGGGACGCGGCGCGGGGCTATGGTGACGCGCGGCCGCTGATCGACGCTGCGCTGCGGCTTGGCGTTGGTGGCTTCACGCTCTACGGCGGCACACCGGAAGCGGTTCGGGCTCTCGTCCGCGACCTGCAGCAGCGTTCGCGCACGCCGCTGCTGATCGGCGCCGACATGGAGCGTGGGGCCGGGCAGCAGTTCGACGGGTCCACCGGCCTGCCGCCCGCCGCCGCGATCGCATCCCTCCGGGATCGCGACGCCGTGCGCCGCGCCGCGCGGCATACGGCCCGTGAGGCACGCACGATGGGCGTCAACTGGAACTACGCCCCGGTCGGCGATCTCGACGTCGAACCCGCCAACCCGGTCGTCGGCTCGCGCGCCTTCGGTGTACAGCCGAGCGAAGTCGGGGATTACGTCGCGGAGTTCATCGACGCCTGCCAGAGCGAGGGCGTGCTGGCGTGCGCCAAGCACTTCCCCGGGCATGGTCGCACCACCGAGGACTCGCACCTGGTGCTGCCGGTCGTGAGCGCGCCGCACTCCGTGCTGATGCAGGACGACCTGCTGCCGTTCAGGGCGGCCATCGACGCAGGCGTCGGCTCGATCATGACGGCGCACGTCGCCTACACGGCGCTCGACCCGAGTGGCGTCCCGGCGACGCTCTCGCGCGAGATCATCACCTGGGTGCTGCGACAGCGCTGCGAGTTCGAGAACCTGATCGTCGCCGACTCGGTCAACATGCCCGCAGTGACGCAGGGCATCGACGAAGGCGAGGCGGCGGTGCGCGCGATCGTGGCGGGCTGTGACCTGGTGCTCGCCCCGGGCGACCTGCAAGCCACGGTGCAGGCGCTGGAGGATGCCGTCGCCTCGGGGCGCATCGAGCGTGACCGGCTGCGCCTCTCGCTGCGGCGTCGGCTGAAGTGGGCCCAGTGGGTGTCGCCGCCCAACGATTACCGGCGCCCCTCCGGCACCGATGTGCTCTGGTGCGCCGGCCTCGCCGACCGCGTGCTGCAGGCCACGCGCCCGCTCTCGCGCGGCATCCGTGCACCGCTCGAAATCTGCGCCGTGGACAGCGACAGTCATGGCGACCTGCGTGCGCCGCGCATCGCGCTGATCAACGCGCTCCGCCAACTCAGCCTCGAGGCGCGCGTGACGGAACGCGCCGACGGCCCCAGTCGCGGCACGGTCGTGATCGCCGCCTATGGTGAGCCGGTGCAGGGACGTGGCTCGATGGAAGTCGCCCCGGCCGTGCGAGACACAGCGCTGCAGCTCTATGCGGACGCGCGTGCCGCAAATCGCGATGCGGTGATCGTCTGGTTTGGCCACCCGCGGCTGGCCAGCGCCTTCGGCGACGACGCCCCGCTGCTCTGCGCGTGGTCCGGCGATCCCTGTATGCAATCCGCCGTAGCCCGCTGGCTCGCGAAGCACCGCGGCTGACCTGCAGGCACGCGGGCCGCCGCCGATCAGCTCGCGCGGCGCAGCGTGAACAGCGTGATCTCGGGGCGCACGTTGAATCGCACCTGCATCGTGTAGCCGACGCCGCGACTGATGTAGACCGTGCGGCCATCGCCGACGGCGATCTCGCCCGACGTGTAGCGCCGATTCCGCACCGGCAGGATCAGCGGGTCGAGGAACGGCGAGCGGCACTGCCCACCGTGTGTGTGCCCCGCGAGAATCCAGCCGTCGTAACCGCGCCAGCGATCCCGCTGGTCCAGACAATCGGGGTTGTGATTCAGCACGAGCGTGGGTGTGCCGCGCGACCAGCGTGCCAGCGCCCGCTCGGGACGCGCCATCGGCGACCAGAAGTCGTCGATCCCCGCGACCAGCAGCCCGCCCACGTCCAGCGACTCGTTGCGCAGCACGACGATGCCGGCGCGCCGCACCGAGTCCGCGATGGCATTCGAGACGTGCACGTTGCTCCAGCCTGCGCCGTAATCGTGGTTCCCGAGCACGGACAGCGTGAGCATCCGTCCACGCGGCACGTGCGGCAGATGTTGTTCCAGCTGACGGAGTTGCGCGGCACCACGCCAAGTGACCCAGTCACCGGTATACGCGACGATGTCCGGCGCCAGCGCCGTGCCCGCGCGCCACACGCGCCCGAGGTAGTCGTCGTTCACCGAGGGACCGATGTGCAGGTCGCTCAGGTGCAGCAGCGTGCGCCCGTCCAGCGCGGAAGGCAGGGAGGCGATCGGCAGGTCACGGTGCGTCACGTCCAGCCAGAAGGGCTCGACGAAACCGGAGTACCCCGCGACGCCCGCCACCGCCGCCGCCGCCATCGCCGCAGACGTGAGGAAGTGCCTGCGATCCATCGGGTCGGCAGTCGCGGTGCGGGGCTCGCTCAGGGGGCGCCGTTGCCGAACTTCCAGACCGCCCACGCCAGCACCACCGCCACGGCAAAGAGCCCGACGTAGAGATAGGCCTTGGCCGGATCGCGCGGCGGGATCACCGGCACCACCGGCTCCCCAGCGTGCGAGACCGCCTGCACGCCGAGGGCGGGCGTGACCGCGCGTTTCACGGTCGGGAAGGCACCGCTGCGCATCCGCCCGCGCATGCGGTCCAGGGTCGGCGCGGCGCTGTCGGACATCGGGTAGCTCTGGTGACCGATCTCACGCTGCAGTTGTCCATGCTCGGGCAGCCCCGCCCCGTGAAACTGCGCCACCACCACGGTGATGTTGTCGTGCCCGCCATCGGCGTTGGCTGCGGCGATGAGTTGCTCGCAGGCGTCTTCGGGGTCGCGGCTGGCGGTGATGATGCGGGCGATGTCGGTGGCGCGCAGGTGCGTCGTCAGGCCGTCGCTGCACATCACGAGCACGTCGCCCTGCGCCACGGGCTGCTGCGTGAAGTCGGGCCGCACCGTGCTGTCGGGCCCAAGCGCCTGCAGGATGATGTTGCGGCGCTCGCTGACCTCGGCCTCATCGGGGGTCATCTCGCCCGCCTCGATGAGCTGCTGCATCAGCGACTGGTCCTTCGTGATCTGCCTGGCGACACCGTCACGGACGATGTAGGCGCGGCTGTCACCGACCTGCGCGAGATACAGCGACTGGCCGAGGAGCCCGGCGATGGTCGCCGTGGTGCCCATCCCGGCATGCTCCGGGTGCGAGCCCGCATAGGCGAAGATGCGGTGGTTGGCGGTATCGGCCGCGTCGCGGATCGTCTCGACGAATGTGTCGGTGCCATTCACGGCGCCCTCCATCCACTGTGCGCGGAAGGTGTCGAGCACCGCCTCCACCGCCATCGCGCTCGCGATCTCGCCGGCGGCCGCACCACCCATCCCGTCGGCCACCACCAGCACCACGCCATGCAATCCGACGTCGATCGTGCCGTTCGTGACCTGCGCGTCCGAGTCACCCGTGGTGAGGTCGATGAACGCGAAGGCGTCCTCGTTGTGCTCACGGGTGATGCCGACATCCGTCCGACCGGCGAGGCGGAGGCGCACACCGGGGTGTGGCACTGGCGTCTCGGACGGTGTGGGGTGGGTCATGACTGGCACAGTCGGCGCGTGGAGAGGGTGAGGCCTTCGCTGGTGCATCGCGCAGTCGCTCCCTCCTGACGAGCCGCGCACAGGGAAGCTAGGACGCCGTGCATGAGGCGGTCAAATCGGGGGGGCTCGGTCGCGCTACCTTCCTGCATGCTACGCACCTCGTTCCGGGCTGGTTTCGCGCGGCGTTCCGCGATTCCGGCGCTCCTCATGCTGATCACCACCGGCTGTGCCGGTCGTGCCGCGCCGCCGCCCCCGGGCACGCCAACCTGGCCGGCCATCCCACGCGCCGAGGGGCCGCTGGCGATCCGGGTGCAGTACCCATCGCCGAACGCCGTCATCGCCGCCCGCGACTCGACGTTCCTGCTGGGCACCGTGCAACATGGTGGTGCGACGCTCACCGTGAATGGCGCGCCGGTGGAGGTGCGGCCGAACGGGGCCTTCCTGGCGTGGGTCGCGATGCCGCCGCGCGGCCAGCCGCGGTTCGAACTGGTCGCGACGGTGCCGGGGGCCCCGCCGCAGCGGCTGGCGCTGCCGTTCCGCGTGCCCGGAGTGCAGCCGGCCGTGGATCCAACGCGCCCGCCGTACATGGACACCCTCTCCGTGACGCCGCGCGTGGGCCTCGCGTTGCGCGCCGGAGAGCCGGTGCGAGTGTCGGTGCGGCTGGCGGCAGGTGCGCGTGCCGAATTGCGGGTGCCAATGTGCCCGGCATCGGCTTCGGCTTCGACGCCATCGTTCGTGCCGTCCCTGCCGCTGCCACTGCTGCAGGATGGCGGCGAGGTGGCGGCACGGGACGTTGATGCGGGGCTGCTCCGCTGCGGCGGAGTCCTCGCCGTCACAGGCGCCGGTGACACCACCATCAGCCAGCGGGCAGTTCCCAGCGTCGCCGATGGCGATGCGATGGGCCTCGTGCGCGTCGGCACGGCGGCGGCCGACACCGATGCGGTGATCATCGCCCGTCCCCTCCCGGGTGGCACCTACAAGTGGTTCATCACGCCCGGCACCGTGGTGCGCGCCACCGGACGGCAGGAGGGCTCGGTGCGCGTGCAGCTCGACCGGCAGCTCGACGTGTGGGTGGACAGCAGTGCGGCGACACCACTGCCCGCGGGCACCGTGGCGCCGCGCCGCGTCGTGGCGAATGCACGTCTCGTCCCCGGCGCGGAGTACGTGGACCTCGTCCTGCCGATGTCGGCGCGACCCGCCTGGCGGGTGGAAGCCGAGGGACGCACGCTGCGCCTCACGCTGCACGGCGTCACCGGCAACACCGACATCGCGTGGTTCCAGCGCAGCGACTCGCTCGTGCGCGACATGCAGTGGACCAACGAGGCGAATGACCGCGCCGTCTACACGTTGCAGCTCTCGCAGGAGGTGTTCGGCTGGCTCGCCTTCTGGCGCACCGACGCGTTCGTGCTGCGCATCCGGCGCGCGCCGCGAGTGGATGCGGTGGCACCGTTGCGCGGGCTGCGCATCGCCGTCGATCCGGGACACCCTCCAATCGGCTCGACGGGACCAACGGGCCTGTACGAGGGCACCGCCACGCTGGCCGTCGGCGAGCGGGTGCAGCGCCTGCTCACGGCGCGTGGCGCGACCGCGATCATGACGCGCACCAGCGCCGCGCCGGTGCCACTCGGCGACCGCCCGGTCATGGCGCGCCGGGCCGACGCACAGGCGTTCGTGTCGATCCACCTCAACGCCAAGCCCGATGGCGCGAACCCGTATCGCAACAACGGCAGCGGCACCTACTACTTCCTGCCGCAGGGCGCGGCCCTCGCACGTGCCATCCAGTCGCGACTGGTGCCGCGGCTGGGCCTCTCCGACGAAGGCACGTGGTACGACAATCTCGCGGTCGTGCGCGGGAGCTGGATGCCGAGTGTGCTGGTGGAGGGGGCGTACGTGATCGTGCCGGAGCAGGAGGCCGCGCTGCGCACGCCGGAGTTCCAGGAGGCATACGCCCTGGCGATCGTGGAAGGGCTGGAGTCGTACTTCCGCAGCCTCGCCATGCCGGCCGGCGCGGTGCGGCCATGACGGCGTCGCAACAGCGTGTCGTGCGAGGCCCACCGGAGGTCGCACCGACGGCCTTCGTGCATCCCCGCGCGTCAGTCTGTGGCACGGTGCGGCTGGCGGCCGCCGTGAGCGTCTGGGGCGGTGCCATCCTGCGCGGCGACACCGAGCAGATCACCATCGGGGAGGGCTCGAACATCCAGGACCTGACGATGGTGCACGCCGACCCCGGCGTGCCCACCACGGTCGGCTGCCGGGTCACGGTGGGTCATCGGGCGATCCTGCATGGCTGCACGATCGAGGACGACGTGCTGATCGGGATGGGCGCGATCCTGCTCAACGGCTGTCGCATCGGACGCGGGAGCATCGTCGGCGCCGGAGCGCTGGTGGCCGAGGATGTTGTGATCCCGCCCGACTCGCTCGTCCTCGGCGTTCCTGGCCGGATCGTACGGGCGACGACCGATGCGGAGCGGGCCAGGATACAGCGGGCAGGCGAGACCTACCGGCGCCTTGCGGGCGAGCATGCCGGGGGCCTGGTGCTGTACCATCGTGGCGACTGACCGCCGCCGCTGCATGCGTTTCTCCGACGGGGAATCGCGGGCGCGCTCCCGTGGCTTGCCCCCTTCCACGGGTCGGAAACGAACGATCGCCGGCCCGCATTGACCGCAGGCGCCGTGTTCCCGGGCAAGATCCACCGTTGTGGAGTGGTGTGGACAGTGTGGAGCGCGCGACCTTCGAATTGGGTCCGGGACGCTTCCAATTACATAAGTCCCTACATCGAAATGACTTACGTGTGTGATACGCCGATGTTTGCGAGGCGGGGCGCGCGAGGTGAGAAAGCATTTACCCGATGCAAACGGATGGTGAAAACAGTACAAATGTGATCTACGTTGGGCTAAACTGTTCATTCAGAGAGCGTTTACGCCATGCTGGCGCGGATTCACGAACGTCCGTAGCATCCTGCTCCGCGCCGGACGCCCGTTTGTTTTCGAGTCGGTCTTCACGCGCCCCGCCGTTCGTCGTACCCAGCAGTCGCGCCGTCCTTGTCTCATCCCGCAGCACGACTCGGTGTCCACCGCTGCGGGTGTTTCGTGTCTCCGATGACGGGGGCACACAGGGCGCGTCGGTGTATGAGGCGAAGGGTGGGAGTGACGGAAGACACCGGAAGACATCGGCGCCAGCGCAGATCGTGACATCGCGAGAGCGGCACGAACGACCGCAGGACCAACCACCCGTGGGGAGAGACATGACGACGGTGCTTTATCCGGACACTCTGGCGTCGCAGATGACGTCGGCCGCAGACAAGGCAGTACGGAAGCGTGATGGCCGCTCGGCCGAGTGGGATCCCGAGCGGATCGTGCGCGCCATCGCCCTGGCGTTCTACGCATTTCGCAACAAGGGGGCCGACAATCCCCACCGGGATGATCAGGCGAAGCACTACGGCCTGAGCCTGATGGATCATGCCGAGGCGATGCGGATCGCCGGGATGGTGACGAACACGGTGGAACTCCGGGCGGCCCGTGGCGTGAAGCCGTCGGTGGAGGAGATCCAGGACATCGTCGAGATGATGATCGCCGGCGCTGGCCACTTCGATGTCGCGAAGGGCTATGTGCTCTACCGCGCGAAGAAGTCCGAGGCGCGCATCGCCAAGCATGGCGTGAGCGGCATCAGCGATTACATCGCGATGTCGAAGTACGCCCGCTATCGCGAGGATCTGGGCCGTCGTGAGCTGTGGCCGGAAGCGGCCAGGCGGGTGTTCGACATGCATCGTGCCCGCTTCGCCGGTCGCCTCGACCACGAGGTGTTCGGGCTGGATCGCACCCTCGGGCAGATGATCGACACCGCCGAGGCAGCGGTTCGAGACCGCAAGGCGCTGCCGAGCATGCGCTCGATGCAGTTCGGCGGCGACGCGATCGAGGTGAACAACGCGCGCATGTACAACTGCACCTTCGGCCACATCGACCATGTGCGCAAGTTCAGCCAGGCGCTCTGGCTGCTGCTGAGCGGCACCGGCGTGGGCTTCAGCGTGCAGAAGCAGCACGTGTCACGCCTCGCCCCGTTCCCGCTGCGCGCCAGCGCCGAGGACCTGCCGGTGCGTCACTTCACCATCCCCGACACGATCGAGGGGTGGGCCGATGCGATGCAGGAGCTCGTGATGAGCTACTACGACGGCACGTTCGTCGAGTTCGACTTCTCGGAGATCCGCGCCAAAGGTGCCGTGCTGCGCACCAGTGGCGGGCGTGCGCCGGGCCACCAGCCACTGAAGAAGGCGCTGGAGAAGATCCGCGGCGTGCTGGACGCGATCCCGGGCCGGAAGATGCGCCCGATCGAGGCCTATGACATCCTGATGTACGCCGCCAGCGCCGTCATCTCCGGCGGCATCCGCCGGTCCGCGACCATCGCCCTCTTCAGCGCCGATGACGAGGAGATGGTGAATGCCAAGACGGGTGAGTGGTGGAAGCACAACACGCAGCGGCAGCACAGCAACAACAGTGCGATGCTCGTGCGCAGTGACGCGACGAAGGACGAGTTCATGTCGCTCTTCAATGCCATCCGCCAGTTCGGCGAGCCGGGCTTCTACTTCACCGAGAACGCCGACTACGGGGCCAACCCGTGTGTCGAGATCGGGCTGGCGCCGTCGCTGGTGGTGAACGCCGACACGGCCGCCAAGCTGACGGCCTACGGGTACACCGAGCCGGTGAACGTCGGCGATACGATCAGCGGCTGGCAGCACTGCAACCTGACCACGATCAACGGCCGCGCCTGCGACACGGCGGACACGTTCTACGAGCTGTGCACGGTCGCGGCGACCATCGGCACGCTGCAGGCCGCCTACACCGAGATGAGCTACCTCGGGCCGGTCACGCGCGTGATCAACGAGCGCGAGTCGCTGCTCGGCGTCAGCATCTGCGGCATCCTGGAGCGTCCCGACGTGCTCCTCGATCCTGCCGTGCTGCGCCGGGGCGCCGAGACGTGCGTGATGACCAATCGCGCCGTGGCAGAGACGATCGGCATTCAGCCGGCCGCACGCGTCACCTGCGTCAAGCCGGAAGGCACCGCCAGCCTGCTGCTCGGCACCGCCAGCGGCATTCACCCGCACCACGCCAAGCGGTACTTCCGGCGCGTGCAGGCGGCGCGCACGGAGCCGGTCTACAACTTCTTCAAGTCGTGGAATCCGCAGATGACCGAGGTGTACGGCATGAAGGCCGACACCACCGACGTCATCACCTTCCCGATCGAGGCCCCCGAGGGCGCGATCCTCAAGAAGGACATCAGCGCGCTGCAGTTCCTGGACATGGTGAAGCTCGTGCAGGAGAACTGGGTCGTGCCGGGCACGGCGCACGAGAAGTACAACCCGGGACTGCGGCACAACGTGAGCAACACGGTCACGGTGAAGGAGAACGAGTGGGAATCCGTCGCCGACTTCATCTGGGAGAACCGCGCCTACTTCACCGGCGTCAGCCTCCTCGCCGCGACGGGAGACAAGGACTACCAGCAGGCCCCGAACGAGGAAGTCACCACGCCGGCCGACATCGCCAAGTGGAACGGCCTGTCGTATGCCCCGGTGGACTACGCACTGATGAGCGAGGCGGCGGACTACACCTCGCTGAAGGAGACCGTCGCCTGCGCCGGTGGTGCCTGCGAGATCGTCTGATCGCCTGACGAGTGCGTGTGACGTACGAACGCGGGAGCTCCGGGACCGGGGCTCCCGCGTTCGCTTTCGGGCGGTCGTCTGGCCAGACCTACCCCGCCTCACCGGTCCGATGACAGTTTGAACCGCTCGATCACCACCGACGGTACCAGACAGCCGCCGCTCACCGCAGGCTCATAGGTCGACGACGCGACGGCTCGCTGCATGAGGCGCAGGAAGCTCGGCACCTCGACGCGGGTGACCTGCGAGGCCGACATGACGGCGCGTCCGTCAGTGCCGACGATCACGAGCATCTCTCCCTCGTTTTCCACCATGCCATCGTCCGAATGCATGGGAAAGAACAGCGGTGAGCTGCTCGTGCGCTCCGCCTGCACCGTCGCCAGATACCGCGCGATGCGAACGCGCATCAGCGGCAACTCGTCGGCCAACGGCGGTGCAACCGTGGAGCGCACCTGCACCACCACCGTATCGTCGCTGCGCTGTATCCGGTCACCGGGAATGGTTTCGAATTCGTGGGCGGCGTCCGCGGCCCTGGCGGCGAGGAATACCGCTGCGGCAAAGGTCGACGAACTGGGAAGGAGCTGCCAGAAGGCGTCGCGAAGCCGACCGTTCGGTTTCAACACCAGCACCAGCTTGCCGGCCACTGCGCTGTGATCGCTGCGAGCACCGCCCCAGCCGCCGTCCGGTGATTCGGCAAGCACCGCGAGCGTGCCGAGTGATCGCGGTGGCGTGAAGTGCTGGCGGATGGCGTCGGCGTGGAACTGCATGCGTGCGCGGTCGGCCGGTGTGAACAGGTGCGAATTCCACGCGACCGCGGCACTGATCGCGACCGTGGCAGACGTCGAATCGAGCGCCGGAACTGCGCCGGGGGCACAGATCGGCGTGAGCGCGAGTGGCTCGGCAGGCACCGCCTGCGCCGCGAGCCGTGGCGGTGCGGTGAAGACGAGCAGGGCAGCCACGGCGGAGAGCGGGAGCGCGGGGCGCATCGGCAGCATCGGCGGAAACGGAAGCCGCGTGGGCGGCGCGTGGGACGGCGCAGAAGGCGTGGGCGCACCACCAACGGCGGCGAATGCCGCGCCGCCGCTCCGGTGCTGCCGGAACGACAGCCACGCGATGTACCGCGCGCCTCGTGCGCGAGCGCCAGGCTTCTCGCGGAAATTAGCCCCCGGACCGCGAACGGCCAGCGCTGATGGTCGAGCGTGCAGCAGTGAAGCGTGATTCGGTACATCGGGCGAGCCGTGGAGTGTCACGCGCTGCAGGACGCTGCGAAACGGGCGGCCGCGGAGCAGCGATCACGGGGCAGGGATCACAGCGCAGCGTGAGGGTACGTCCGGCGGACGGGGATGCTGACGTCGCGCTGACGACGCCTGGATACCATTCAGCATCCGCAACGGAGGGAAGGGATGCATCACTGCGCGAAGGGCAGGGCACTGGGTCTGGCGATGGCGATGTTGGGAACGGGTCCGCTCTGCGCCGCGCAGGCACCAGCGTCGCCGAACACACCACCGCCGTCGCCGTTCGCGCCGCAGTGTCCCGCCGGTGCCACCCCGGTCACGACCGACGGCGAGTACTCGGTCGTGATCCAAGCCGGGACTGCCTGGAACCGCCATCAGTACGACGCCGCAGAGCGATCCCGCATCCTGTTCCACGCCGACGCCATCCGGCAGCACTTCTCCCCGCCCCCGACGCTCGGCGAGGTGCCCATCATCGGCGAGGCGTCCATCGGTGCGTGGGGCGGGGCGCGGTCCGCGCACAGCGCCGTGGGGGGCAAGATGGTGCTGGTGATGAAGCCCGATGGCCGGCTCCGCACCACCTTCTGGCAGGTGCTGCCCTTCTCGAAGACCTTCGCCATCGCCGTGACCAACGCCGCCATGGCCGCCGACACCGCCGGCGACTTCCTCGGCATTCCGCGCGCCGGCGACGCGCGTGGCGATGACACCCTGGTGGTGCAGGTGCGCACCGCACTCGAGGCGCCGGCGGCCGACGAGCTGCCGCTGATGCGCGTCAAGCTGTCCCGCTACGTGATCGAGGCGCCGCCACGCGTGACGAAGCGGGGTGGCCTGTACTACCCCGACGGCGCGTCGTACTCACGGGTCGAGAACAAGGGGGAGATGCTCGTGCTGGTGGGCAGCGATGGCAAACCCGTGATGAGTGCCACGCAGGTGACGCGGATCGAGTGGCGTGACTTCCTCAGCACCATGACGCGCGCCATCGAGGGCACCGTCTTCGAACCGGCACGCAGCGGAGGCTGCGCGGTGCCATCGCTGTCGGTGCACGAATTCGACTTCACGGTCAACCGGAACCGGTAGGGCCGGGAGCGGAGCCGAACGGCGGCTGGACACCGGTCCGCGCGCCGGCGCAGCGCTGGGCGCTTGCGCCGCGTAGTCCCAGCATCGTTCTTCTGGGCACCATACGGCGGCGTTGCCGCTGCCGAGAGGCGTTCAGTCCCACCCAAGGAGATCCGCGTGATGTTGACGCTCCCGCGACCCGGTGCCATGCGCACCGGAGCGCTTGCGCTGTTCGGCCTGCTTCCTCTCGCCATTGGCGCACAGGCCGCACCGCGGCCCGCCGCACGTGCCACGGCAGTCCGTCGCGAGGTGCCGCCCGCACCAACCGGCCCGCTCACCTTCGACTCGACCGTGTTCGGCGCCATGCGCTGGCGTGAAGTCGGGCCGGCCCGCGGCGGTCGCTCCGTCGCGGCCGTCGGCTCGGTGCAGCGCCCCAACGAATACTGGATGGGCACGACCGGCGGCGGCGTCTTCAAGACCACCGATGGCGGCCAGAACTGGGCCGCCGCCAGCGACAATTATTTCGGCGGCACCATCGGCGCGATCGCGGTGGACCCGCAGAACGCCGACGTCGTGTGGGTGGGCGGCGGCGAGACGGACATCCGCGGCAACACCGCCGGCGGCGATGGCCTCTGGAAGACCGCCGACGGCGGCAAGACCTGGACGCGCCTCGGCTTTCTCGAGGAGCACATCGCCGCCATCCGCATCCACCCCACCAACAGGGACGTGGCATGGCTGGCGGTCTTCGGCAACCCCTTCAAGGCCAGCGCCACGCGCGGCGTCTTCAAGACGACTGACGGCGGCAAGACGTTCACGAAGGTCCTGTTCGTGAACGACTCCACCGGCGCCATCGACATCCAGCTCGATCCCACCAACCCCGACATCGTCTACGCCGCCACCTGGCAGGCCTACCGCACCTCGTGGTCGCTCTCGTCGGGCGGCATGGGCAGCGGCATCCACAAGTCGACGGACGGTGGCAGGACATGGACGAACCTCACGCGCACCGCCACCGGCTTGCCGTCGGGTCAGATCGGCAAGATCGGACTCGCCATCTCGCCGGTGAAGCCGAGTCGCGTCTGGGCCGTCATCGAGCACGACTCGGGCGGCGTCTACCGCTCGGATGATGCTGGCGCGACGTGGAGCTACATCAACCGCGACCGCAAGCTGCGCCAGCGCGCCTGGTACTACTCCAACCTCACGGCCGACCCGAAGGACTCGAACGTCGTCTATGCGCTGAACGTCGGCTTCCACCGCTCGCGCGACGGCGGCAAGACGTTCCCCGGCAGCATCCGCGTGCCGCACGGCGACAACCACGACCTCTGGATCGCTCCGGACAATCCGAACCGGATGATCGAGGCGAACGACGGCGGCGCGACGGTGAGCACCGACAACGGCCGGACCTGGACCGACGAGGACTTCCCGACGGCGCAGTGGTACCACGTCGACGCCAGCATGGACTATCCGTACACGATCTGCGGCGCGCAGCAGGACAACTCCACGCTCTGCGGCCCCAGCCGCGGCGAGGGGCGCGTGAACCTCAGTGACTGGAAGGATGCCGGCGGTGGCGAGTCGGGCTTCGTGACACCGCACCCGACCAAGCCGTGGATCATCTTCGCCGGCAGCTACGGCGGATTGCTCACGCGGCGCGACATGCGCACCGGCTTCGAGCGCAACGTCACGGTGTACCCGGTCAACCCGATGGGCTGGTCGTCGAAGGACATTCCCGTCCGCTTCCAGTGGACGTTCCCGATCGTCTTCTCACGCCACGATCCGAACGTGCTCTACGCCGCGGGCTCGAAGCTCTTCCGCTCCACCAACGAGGGTGAGAGCTGGACTGCGGTGTCGCCGGAACTGGCGCGCCGCGACCCGAGCACCATGGAGGCCTCGGGCGGGCCGATCACGAAGGACCAGACCGGCGTCGAGACGTATGCGCTGATCTTCGCGTTCGACGAGTCGCCGGTGCAGAAGGGCGTGCTCTGGGTCGGCACCGACGACGGTCTGGTGCACATCTCGAAGAACAATGGCGCGACCTGGGAGAACGTGACCCCGCCCGGCATCGGCGACTTCACGCGCATCTCCATCATCGAGCCGTCGCACTACAGCGCCGGCACGGCCTATGTCGCAGCCAACCGGTACCAGCTCGGCGACAAGCGCCCGCTGATCTACCGCACCACCGACTTCGGCAAGACGTGGACGTCGCTCACCAACGGCATTGACCCGGAGCACTTCCTGCGCGTCGTGCGCGAGGATCCGGTGCGTCGCGGGCTGCTCTTCGCGGGCACCGAGCGCGGCGTCTACATCTCGTTCGACGACGGCGCGAACTGGCGCTCGATGCGCCGCAACCTGCCGTTCGTGCCGGTGCACGACCTGAAGATCAAGGACGGCGACCTGCTCGCCGCCACCCATGGCCGCGGCTTCTGGGTGATGGATAACATCGCCGCGCTGCGCCAGCTCACGCCGGCGGTGGTCGCCTCGAGTGCGCACCTGTTCAAGCCGAATGACACGTATCGCACCGATTGGGGCGGCGGCTTCTTCGCGCAGATGGCGGAGCTCACCGGCGGTGGCAACACCCTCGGCCAGAATCCGCCCGGCGGTGCCCGCGTGCAGTACTGGCTCAAGGACGCGAACCAGACGGTCCGCTTCGACTTCCTCGATGCGGCAGGAAAGGTCATCAGCGGCTTCACCAGCGATCAGGATCCCGACACGCAGGCCGACTCGGTCCGTATGGACGGCATCAAGGCCGCGATGATCGACTCGCTCACGTCCAAGGCTGGCATGACGCGCGATTCCGCGATGAAAGTCGCCACGGCGCGCATGGCACAGGGTGCCGGCGCGGTGGACCCGGAAGAGCTGTTCTCTCGCACCCCGCGCCCCGTACGCGTGCCGAACCGCGCCGGGATGAACAACTTCGGATGGAACATGCGCTACCCCGATGCCGCGCGCTTCGATGGGCTGATCATGTGGGCTGGCTCCACGACGGGTCCGATCGCACCGCCGGGCACCTACAGCGTTCGCATGACGGTCGGCAGCGTGGTGCAGACGCACCCCTTCCGCATCATGAAGGATCCGCGCAGCGACGCCAGCGACGCTGACCTCGCGGCGCAGTTCAAGCTCCTGCTGGCGATCCGGGATCGCACGTCCGACGCCAACATGGCGGTGCGTACCGTCCGCAACATGCGCTGGCAGGTGGCCGACCGTGCGCCGAAGCTCACGGGCCAGCCGTCGATCGAATTCCAGTCGCTGGCCAACGAGATGATGGCCGAACTGCGTGGTGCCGAGGAGGAGGTCTACCAGACCAAGAACCAGAGCTCGCAGGATCCGCTCAACTACCCGATCAAGCTGAACAATCAGATCGCGGCATTGACGGGCACGGTAAGCGCCGGTGAGTATCGCCCGACGGTGCAGGCGACGCAGGCCTTCACGTTCCTCAGCGGCAAGCTTCAGGTGCAGCTCGATGCGATCAAGAAGTCGCTCGACGGCCGGTTGCCGCGCCTGAACGCGATCCTGCGCGCCAACGGATTGCCCGAGCTCACGCCGAGCACCGAGGAGATCAAGCCGAACCGTCCGAAGATCGCGATGTGATCGGCAGGGGCTGACGTACGCAAAGGGCCGGCACTGGAGCACAGTGCCGGCCCTTCGTGCGTCGTCGCGCGGCGCGCCGTCAGCGATGCGTCAGCGCGTTGCGCTCGGAGTGTCCTACTCGTGCCGAGCCGCGGCCGAACGGAACAGCGCGGCGTACTGGCCGTAGCCTTCCGCCTCGAGCTTGTCGGCCGGGATGAACCGCAGCGACGCCGAGTTCATGCAGTAGCGCTGGCCCGTTGGCTTCGGTCCGTCGTCGAACAGGTGGCCAAGGTGCGAATCGCCAGCGGCACTGCGGACTTCGGTGCGCGACATGAAGAACTTGCGATCGCTCTTCGTGCGTACGTTGGCCGCCTCGAGCGGCCTGGTGAAGCTTGGCCAGCCGGTGCCGGAGTCGAACTTGTCGATCGAGCTGAAGAGCGGCTCGCCGGAGACGATGTCCACGTAGATGCCGGCCTCATGGTTGTCCCAGTAGGCGTTGCGGAACGCGCGTTCGGTGCCCTCCTGCTGGGTCACCTGAAACTGCTCGGCAGTGAGTCGTGCGCGCAGTTCGGCCTCGGTCGGCTTCACGAATCGAGTGGTGGTGGTCACGGCGGGTCTCCTCGCGTTCGGGGCAGGGCGCGCCTGCGCACCGGCCTGTGTTGAGAGCGTTGATATGGTGAGCACTGCGACCAGTAGGGTCGCGCTGGTGCGTCGGCGCGGGTCAGACAGCGTCCCGTCTCTGATGGAGAATGTCATATGGGACGTAGCCCCAAGACTCGCGCGTGGTTCCCGAACCATGATGTCGCCTGAGATCCGGCTCCCGGGTAGGCGACGTCAGCGCGCCTTGTTCCGTCGGCAGCCTTCGTCATCGCCGAGCTGGCAGCCCTTGGCGAAGAAGTCGCGGGCGCGGCTCGTGTCGACCGGGACACCGATGCCACGGCGATATGCGACGCCGAGGTTGGTGCAACCCATCGCGACCTTCGCATCGCAGCCCTGCACGAAGAGGCGCACCGCACGGGCGCGATCCCGGGTCACACCGGCCCCGCCATTGGACAGCAGCGCACCGAGGCTCACGCAGGCCTCCATCACGTCGGCGCGGCAGGCGCGCCCATACAGCTCGGTTGCGCGCCGCCTGTCCTGCGGACGCCCGCGGCCGGACTCGAAGTAGGTCCCGAGCATCGCGCACGCCGTTTCGACGTTGCTGGCGCACGACTTCTCCATCACGTCGGCCGACCTGCGCGCGGCGGCACCGGTGACCGCCGCCCCGGTGGAGTCGGCGAGGCCGGCGCGATTGGCACAGCCGCGGGCGTCGCCGGCGGTGCATGCCATCTCGTAATAGGTCGATGCGCGCGCGCGGTCACGCGGTGTGCCGATGCCCGACTCGTGCATGTAGCCGAGCGAGGTGCAGGCGCGCCCGTCGCCGGCGGTGCAGCCGGAGGCGTAGAGGATGAGGGCGCGCGCCGCGTCTGCCGGCTGGCCCGTGCCGTTGCGGAGCAGTCGAGCGGCCTGGCCACACGCGCGCGGTGTGCCGGTGCGGCAGGCATCCTCCAGATACCGGGTTGCCCGGACCGTATCGGCCGGGACGGACTGACCGGCGAGGAATGCCGACGCGATGCTGACGCAGGCTGCCGTCTTGCCGCTCGAGCACTGCTGCTTGAGCGCAGCGGTATCGAGCGGGACCGACCGGGGAGCCGATTTGCGCGGCGCTGCGGCAGGCTTTGACTTTCTGCCACGCGCTGCCGTGCGGCCTGGCGCAGGCGTCCTACGGGCGGCGGCGGTCGCAGCTGCGGGAGCTCGCGCAGGCGTCGAGGCTGATTTCGCGGTGCTCGGCGCCACGGAAGCGCGTGCTGGCGCGGTGGCTGGTTTCGCAGTGCCCGGCGCGACGGGAGCACGTACCGGCGCGGTGGCTGGTTTCGCAGTGCTCGGCGCCACGGGAGGACGTGCCGGTGCGGTCGCTGGCCTCGCGGCGGTTGCCCCGCCCGGCGCGGTGGCCGGAGGAGGCTGCATCGCGGGCGTGGCCGCCGGCTTTGCCGTCGGTGCCCGGCCCGGCGCGGCCGTCGCGGGCTTCGATCCCGGCACTGCAGTGGCCGGCGCCGGCGCCACGCGAGCGGGGCGCTGGGGCGCCACGGGCGTCCTGCGCGGCGGCCGGGACTTCGTGCTGTCCTTCGGGGCAGGAGGCATCACGACCGTCGCCTGCGCGGAGAGGACCGGTGCCGCCGCAGCGAGCAGGAGAAAGCCGACGCTGCATGCCGCAGCGAGGCGGCCGAGGCGAGCACGACGTGTCACGGATCCGATCACGGGCCAGAGGGAAGGCGCAGCGGGCGCCCCGTTGCGCCTGATGCTCCCAGAAAAAGTATCGCTCGTTCGCGCGTTCCGTCACATGGCGTCTGGCGCCGCGCCCGGCACGCGGTCGAGCTCGCAACGAGCGTGCAGCCTCAGAACGCAAGCATGCGAGTGACCTTGAGCGCCACGGAACGTTCGTTCTGCGCCCAGGTCTCGCTGTCGCGACGATCGGTGTAGACGATGAACAGGTCACTGAGCGGGGCCCAGCGCCAGTTGAGCCGGGCATTGCTGCTGAACGACCGCGTCTGCGTGTTGTATTGCACGAAGGCGCTGCCGAGCAGTGTCGTGCTCACCGCGTAGCGGACGCGCACTCCGGCGAGGTCGGCGACGAAGCTGCCGCTTGCGAGCGCGATGTCGTTGTGCTGCCAGGAGCTTTCCACGCCCAGGCCGGGGGCGATGCGCCACGTCACTCCGCCGCCGACGCTGCGTCGCCTGCCGGTATAGAAGTCTCCGACGGTCGCGTTCAGCGTGCCGAGCAACCGACGCGCCGGCGCCATCGCGTACTTGACCGTGCCTTCGCGCCACGAGTACGCACCGGGTGCGACGGTGCGTCCGGGCACGAGCGTGAACGTCTTCTCGATGCGGTCGTACTGGTCGCTCACCAGCACTGAGAACGTCGCTTCCGACTTGAGCGCGACGTCCAGTCCGCCCGACAGGGTGCGTGTGTCCAGCTGCGAGCGCAGGTCCGTGATGTAATCCACGAGCACATACGGATTGAGCTCCGCGACGCGCGGAATGCGCGGGCGCGGATGCGCGCCGATCGTCCCGTAGAACTGTCGGAAGTCGCGGCGCCGCACGAAGCCGATGCCGGGGGCGAAGCCTTGCGACACCTGCTTCACCAGCAACGAGTTGTCCCAGCGCCGGCCGCGATACGCGAGCTGCGTGCGCGCCGCCACGCCGTCGCGGGCGTCGCCAGGTGCGTCGCTGCGGGCGACGTAGGCGTTGAGGATCGTGTTCCCGCCGAGACGGAGGTTCGCGTCGGCACCGACGCTGCGGTTCCAGGACGTGCTGTCGGTCGCGGCGCGGTTCTGGAGCAGCATGCCGATGTCCGACCGACCGAAGAGGTTCTTCCGGACCCGTACGACGCCGAAGTTCTCCGCCGGTGTCGCGCCAAGGCGCTGCGTCTGCATGTTCAGCAGCCCCAGCTCCCACGACCCGACGCGGCCGGTCACCCGTGCGCCGCCGACGATCGGGATCGGCCGGCCATCGGGCGTGAGTCCGATCTGGCGCGAGTTGAAGAAGGTGAAATCGCCGGGGCTCGCCCCCATCCGGTAGTTCCGCTCCACCACGTCGCCGAACTGGAACGCCCCGGAGTTCTCGATGAAGAACTCGCGTCGTTCGGGAAAGAGCAGCGAGAAGCGGGTCAGGTTCACCTGCTCCTGGTCCACCTCCACCTGCGAGAAGTCGGTGTTGACCGTGGCGTCGAGGGTGAGTGAGGGCGTGAGGCCGTACTTCACGTCGAGCCCAATGTCAGCGCTCGTGCCCTGCGCCGTGGCTGGCACCTGCAGGCCGCGCGAGCTGCTGGCGACGGTGTACGGCTTCACCTGCAGGTTGCGCCCGCGACGCAGGCTGTCGAGCCCCGTCAGCGTGCCCGCCTTCGACATCCGGTGCAGGCGGTACTGCCGCTCCAGTGGCGCCCAGTACGACGTCTCGCTGGTGCGACGCACCCGTCGGATGAAGTTGATGCCCCAGTCCTGCGGCGACCGTGACGCATCGAAGCGCAGCGTGCGCAGCGGGATCTCCATCTCCACGTACCAGGCGCTGTCGCCGATGCTGGTGCGCACCTTCGACATCCCTTCCCACGCCTCGACGACGGTGCGCGAGTCGTTGTACGTCTGCTCGTCGCGCACCGCGCCGGCAGGATTGGTGAGGAAGAGAAAGCTGTTGCGGCGATCCTTGAAGGTGTCGAGCACGAGGCCGAACAGGTCGCTCGCGCTCGAGACGAAATCGCGCTCCTTGCCGGCGGTGATCGCCTTGCGGGGATCGGGGTCGTAGAGCGTGGCGGCGATGTAGAGCCGGTCGGCGTCGTAGAGCACCCGCACGACGGTGGGAAACGTCGCTGGCGCGCCGGTCTGCGGCAGTTGCTGCACGAAGTGCCCGATCTCGGGGGCGCGCTGCCATTCCACCTCGTCCAGTCGCCCATCGATCACCGGGCGCCTGGCCGTACGATACGCCTGCACCATGGGGCGGGGAGCCGTCTCCACGTCGATGATCACGGGGGCCGGCGCGGTGGGGCCGGCGGGGGCGTCCGGGACGGTCCGCGGCTGGACGCTGGGCTGGGCGGGCGCGGTGGACGCGACGACGGCGCACGCAACGAGAATCGCTGCAGCGGTCAGGGTAGGGCGGAGGGCAGGCACGACCGACGTACGCCAGCGGGCGGCACTTCGTTGGGACGAGCGGCGACGCGAGCCACCCCGCCGCCGTCACGCACCAACGTATTCACACACACTCGTGCGCTGACTCACGCACGCACCGCCGCCAGTCCGGCCTCGATGCCCCGCTGGATCAGCGGCAGGTCGTCGCCAACGGTCGTGCGCCAGTTGCTGAACGCGGCTCGTGCCCCACGCCGCCCTGCGTACATCGCCGGGGTGATGAACACGTCGCCACTGGCTGACACCGCGGCCAGGAAGCGCGCCGTGACCTCCATCTCGTCACGACCGGCCAGCACCGCGTCGGCCAGTCGGAATGGCACGATGTTGAGCGTCACCGGCGCCAGCAGTTCGAGTGCCGGATGCGCTGCGACCCACGCCGCCAGGCTCGCGGCACACGCGCAGCACTCCGCCACCACGTCGGCGAGCCCCGCCCGCCCGTAGGCCAGCAGCGAGGCCCACACCGGCAGTGCCCGCAGCCGACGCGAGTTTTCCGGCACATGGTGAAACGGGTCGGGCAGCGCGCCACCGTCGAAGAAGTACGACGCCGCATTCCGGAACACGCGGCCCTGCAGCGCCGCATGCCGGGTCAGCACGAAGCCGCTGTCGTACGGCACGTTCAGCCACTTGTGCGCGTCGCCGCAGATGGAGTCGGCCTCGGCCAGGCCGTCCAGCAGCGCCGCGTGTGATGGCAGCACGGCGGCAAACAGCCCGAACGCGCCGTCCACGTGCAGCCACGCGCCGTGTGCCCGGGCAAGCTCCGCCATTGCGGCGATGTCGTCGAAGGCTGCCGTGGTCACGGTGCCCGCGTTGGCGACGAGGATCGTCGGTTGCGACTCCGCCGCCAGTGCCTGCGCCAGCGCCGCGATGTCGACGCGCTCGGTGCCCGGCGCACACGGCACCTGCTGCACACGTGTGCGGCCGATGCCAAGGATCGCCGCCGCCTTCAGCAGACTCGCGTGCGGCGTGCCGGAGAGGATGCGGAGCCCGGGCAGTACCGCGGCGCCCGACTCGGCCACGTCCACGCCGCGCTCCTCGCCAAGCCACTGCCGCCCCGTCGCGAGTCCGACCACGTTCGCCATCGTCGCACCGCTCACGAACCAGCCCGCCCGCTCCACCGGCAACGTGAGCAGGTCGCAGAGCATCGCAATCGCCTGGCGCTCGATCGTCACGGCCGCGTGGCTCGAGGCGTCGGAGGCGTTGTTGTCGACCGCGCTCGTGATCCAGTCGGCCGCAACCGCGGCTGGCGTGCCTCCCCCGGTGACGAAGCCGAGATAGCGCGGGCCCGCGCTGCCGGTGAGTGCAGGCAGCAGCGTCGCGTGCATGCGTTCGAGGATCGCCTGCGTGCCGCTGCCCAGTTCCGGCAGCGTTGCGTCGGGGAGTGCCATGGCGCCCGGTTGCACCCGCCGCGTGGCGAGGCCATCGAGGAACTGCCGCGACATCGCCGCCGCGGTGTCGAGCAGCACCGGCATCAGGTAGCGCTCGTCGCGCGGCGAGGACGAGCGGGTCATGCGTGTGCGGTCGACATGCCGAAAGCTACCGCAGCCGCCGGCGCGTCACCGGATGGGCCGCCGCGCACCACTGGCTCGCATCGCGCATCTTTCACGCATGCCGCCACGCCCAGACCGTCACAAGTCCCAGCCTGCCAGCACCGACCGTCGCTCGTCGGCCGCACCGCGACCACGCGCCGGCGCGCCACCCATCCCGCGCGGCACGGTCCCGCTGGCCCGCGCACTCTCCAAGCTGGGCATCTGCTCGCGTGCCGAGGGTGAGGCCGCGGTGCGCGAAGGCCGCGTGCGCGTGAATGGCCGGCGTGTCACCGATGGGCAGAAGCGCGTGATTCCCGAGACGGACGTGATCACGATCGACGGCGCCAGCGCGGTGGCTCCGCTGCGGCGCTACCTGATGCTGAACAAGCCGCGTGGGCAGGTCACCACCCGCAGCGATCCGCAGGGCCGCGCCACCGTCTACGACAGCCTCACCGATCCTGCGCTCCCGTTTCTCGGGCCGGTGGGACGCCTCGACCAGGCGAGCGAGGGCCTGCTGCTGTTCACCAACGACACCCAGTGGGCGAACGCGATCACCGATCCCGCCTCGCACCTGACGAAGACCTATCACGTCCAGGTGGATTGCGTCCCTGAGGGGGCGATGCTCTCGGCGCTGCGTGCCGGCGTGCAGGACACCGACGGGGAGCGGCTCTCGGCGGCGCGGGTGGACGTGCTGCGCACCGGCGAGCGCAACGCATGGCTCGCCATCGAACTCGATGAAGGCAAGAACCGGCAGATCAGGCGCATGCTCGAGGCGCTGGACGTGAGCGTGCTGCGCCTCGTGCGCGTCGCGATCGGCAGCCTCGTGCTGGGCGACCTTGCGAAGGGCGCATGGCGTGAGCTGCTGCCGGCCGAGGTCGATGCGCTGCGCACGGCTCAGCGTGTGCGCCGCCGCCGCGGCTGACGCAGCCCGCATGCTGGCCGCGCCGAGTAGGATTCGGGCATGCTGCAACAGCCGGAACCGCTCATGGACATCGCGCACGTCATCCAGCAGGCCATCGCGCCGGTCTTCCTGGTGACGGGCGTTGCCTCGATGCTCAACGTGCTCGCGAGCCGGCTCGGCCGCGTGATCGACCGGGCGCGCGCATTCGAGATGCAGTATCACGACCTGCCGCAGGGTCAGGAGCGGCACGAGATGCGCGACCGGCTCGCCAGCCTCTCGCGGCGCTCGCGCCTGATCAATCGCTCGATCACACTCTGCACGCTCTGTGCGCTGCTCGTCTGCGTGGTGATCGTCACGCTCTTCCTCTCGGCGATGCTCCACGTCACCGCATCACGCACCGTTGCCGGGCTTTTCATCCTCGCGATGCTGGCGCTGATCGGAGGTCTGGTGGCCTTCCTGCAGGAGATCTTCGTGGCCACGGCGAGCGTCCGCATCGACCCGCCGCAGGATCGTCCGGTTGCCGCCGATCTCGCGACCGGCGCGATCACGTGATGCCTGACGACAGCGCAGCGCACATCGCGCGCAGCTGGACGGAGAACGCCGACGCCTGGACCCGTGTCGTGCGCGACGGCCTCATTCCCAGTCGCGAGGCCGGCACCAATGCCGCGATCGTCGCCGCCTGCCTTCAGCACGGCCGCGGGCCGGTGCTCGACGTGGGCTGTGGTGAGGGCTGGCTCGTGCGGACGCTGCAGGCGCACGGCTTCGCTGCCACCGGCATCGACGCCAGCGCGCCGCTGATCGCGCATGCCGCGTCGCTGGGCGGTGGCAGCTTCTCGGTGTGCACGTATGCGGACCTCGAACACGATGCCGATGCCGCGCCCGGCCCCTGGCCACTGATCGTCTGCAACTTCGCCCTCCTCGGCGATCCGCTGCACCCGCTGCTCGCGGCGCTCAGGGCGCGACTCGCCCCTGGTGGGACGCTGCTGGTGCAGACCGTGCACGCCTGGAGCGCGCGCGGTGATGCGCCGTATCGCAGCGAGTGGCGCACCGAGACCTTCGCGGCATTCGGAGGGCAGTTCCCGGCGGCCATGCCATGGTACTATCGCACGCTCGGTTCGTGGCTGGAGCAGTTCGCACTGGCCGGCCTGCGTGTCGTGCGCGTGGACGAACCGCTGCATCCCGGGAGCGATGTGCCGCTGTCGCTGCTCTTCCACTGCGAGGTCGTGTGATCGACTGGCAGCGCGCGCTGCATGAGCTGTCGCCACTGGAGATCGCTGCGGCCGTGACGACGCTGGTGAACGTCTGGCTGCTGATCAAGGGCGACATCTGGTCCTGGGCGTGGGGCGCCGTGTCGGTCGTGCTGTACGGCATCGTGTTCTACCAGTCACGGCTCTGGTCGAGCACCGGCCTGCAGGTGCTGTACTACCTGCCCATGCAGTTCTACGGCTGGTGGATCTGGAAGCGGAAGGGGCCGGCCCATGACGACGACCTCCCGATCACGTCGCTCGGCCCGCGGGCGCGCTGGGTGCTCGGTGCGTCGATCGTGCCGCTGGCCTGGCTGCTGGGTTGGGGCATGGGACTCGTCGGCGCGGACCAGTCGCGGATGGATGCCTTCGTCACCACGCTCGGCATCACCGGCCTCTATCTGCAGAGCCACAAGAAGATGGAGCATTGGTACTGCTGGCTGGTGGTGAACAGCGTCTACGGATTCTGGATCCTGCCGCGGCAGGGACTGTATGTGTCGACGCTGCTGTACTGGATCCTGCTCTGGATGGCGGTGCAGGGCTGGCGCGAGTGGACGCGCGCCGTTGCGTCGCGGCACGCGGCGCTGGCCTGGGCGTCGTGAAGCGCCGCCGGCGGGACGGGGGCGGGACGGCGTCCCCACCGGAGTGATCGGCGCGGTAAGTTCCGCGCACATCCCCGTCACGGAGTGATCCATCGATGCTGCGCCGCGCTCTCGTCGTCTCATGCCTTGTCGTGCCGTTCGTGCGAGGATCACTGCAGGCGCAGGCTGGGACGCGCACGCCGACGATCGACAGCCTGCTCTCGCTGAAGACGGCCGGCAGCCCGCGGCTGTCGCCTGACGGCCGGCGCGTCGCATACCTCGTCACGAACACCGACTGGGCACAGGACGCCTTCGTGTCGCAGCTCTGGCTGCGCGACCTGCAGCGGACGGCGCCGGTGCAGCTCACGCGACACGACGCCGGCGTCTCGCAGGTGCAGTGGTCGCCGGATGGCGCCTGGATCACCTTCGTCAGCACGCGCGTCGAGCAAAAGCCCCAGGTCTTCGCCATCTCGGTCGACGGCGGCGAACCGGTGCGGCTCACGAATGCGGCCGGTGGTGTGGGCAGCTACGACTGGCGTCCCGACGGCGGGGCCATTGCCTTCACGTCCAGCCCGTCCGCCGCCGCGCGAAAGCAGCGCGACACCACGCTGGGCGGATTCGAGGTCGTGCGACGCGACTATGCCATGCAGCAGCTCTACACCATCGAGATCGCCGCGGCGCTGCTGGCACCGCAGCCCGGCACTGCCCGCACGCCTGCCGGTGCGAAGTACAGCGTTGGTGCATTCGACTGGTCACCGGACGGAACGCGCATCGCGTTCAGCGCCACGACGGTACCGGACGCGGTGGCGGCGAATTCCGCCGACATCCACGTGCTCACCCTGGCCGGCGAGAGCGTCCGCCCCGTCGTGACGCAGCCTGGCGCCGACAACGACCCGCACTGGTCACCCGACGGCACGCAACTCGTGTTCGCCTCGGCGATGGGCGAGACTCGGACCAACTACTTCCGCAACACGCGCCTCGCCGTGGTAAGCGCGGCCGGTGGCACGCCGCGCGCCATCACGCTCGACTTCGATGAGCAGCCGAGCTTCGTGGGCTGGGGTGCGAGCGGCATCTACTTCGCGGGATCGCAGAAGACGGCCGCGCACCTGTTCGTCGTCGATCCGGCCACGGCCGCGGTGCGCCGTGTCAGTGGCGGCGACGATGCCATGCTGTCGGGCTTCACGCTCAATCGGGAGCGGACGTCGGCGGCGTTCATGCTCGCCTCGCCGACCGCGGTGCCGGAGGTGGCGGTGGCAGGGCTGCGCGAGACCTTCACGCCGACCGTGATCACCGACATGAGCCTCCAGATTCGCGACTGGAAGCTCGGCACCCGCGAAGTGATCCGCTGGAAGAGCCGTGATGGCACCGAGATCGAAGGCATCCTGATCAAGCCGCGCGACTTCGACCCATCGCGCCGCTACCCGCTGCTGTGCGTCATCCATGGCGGACCCACCGGCATCGATCGCCCGACGCTTCCCGACGCGCGCACCTATCCCACCGACGCGTGGGTGAACCGTGGCGCGCTGGTGCTGCGTGTGAACTACCGGGGCAGCGCGGGCTATGGTGAGCGCTTCCGGGGGCTGAACTACCGCAACCTCGGTGTCGGCGACGCGTGGGACGTGATCTCAGGCGTGGACGCGCTGGTGGCGAAAGGCTGGGTGGATGCGTCGAAGGTCGCGTCGATGGGCTGGAGCCAGGGCGGGTACATCTCCGCCTTTCTCACCACCAGCAGCACCCGCTTCGTCGCCACGTCGGTTGGCGCCGGCATCTCCGACTGGCGCACCTACTACTACAACACCGACATCACGCCATTCACGATCAACTATCTCGGAGCGGACCCGGTCACCGATCCGGCGATCTACGCGAAGACGTCGCCGATCGACTACGTGCGCAACGCGCGGACGCCGACGTTGATCCAGCACGGTGAGCTCGACCGCCGGGTGCCGATCGCGAACGGCTACCAGCTCCGGCAGGCGCTCGAGGACCGTGGTGTGCCGGTGGAGATGATCGTGTACAAGGGCTTTGGCCATGGCATCACGAAGCCCAAGTCGCAGCGTGCCGTCATGCAGCACAACCTCACCTGGTTCAATCACCACATCTTCGGCGATCCGGCACCCGACTTCACGCGGGTCTCGGCATCGACGGCGCTGCCCTGACCTGACAGCCGGCCCGCGCCAGCGGGCGGCGTCCACTCGCGCCGGAAGCGCGAGCGTCAGTTCTTGTGGCGGTAGACGATGCGTCCGCGTGTCAGGTCGTACGGCGAGACTTCCAGCGTGACGCGGTCGCCGGCGAGGACACGGATGCGAAAGCGGCGCAGGTTACCGCCGATGGTCGCCAGTACCGTGTGTCCGTTGTCGAGCGAGACGCGAAACATCGCGCTGGGCAGGACTTCGCTCACGGTTCCCTCGAGCTGCAGTGCTTCTTCCTTGGCCATACACCCTGTGAAACGGGAGACGAAACGAGGCTCCCGGGGGAGGGGAGCCGGAACAATCTGGGAAACCTAACCACCTGAGCGCGACAGTGCTGGCGCGCTGGTGAAACGGCAAAGGGCTGGCTCGCGAGGCGAACCAGCCCTTGACCCGACGACCTCGATGGGGAGGCCGACAGCGACGCTTAGCGCGAAGCCTTGGTGACGTTCTCAGCCGCTGGGCCCTTCGCGCCCTCGACGATGTCGAACTCGACCTGCTCGCCTTCAGCGAGGGTCTTGAACCCCTTCATCTGAATGGCCGAGTGATGGACGAAGCAGTCCTTTCCGCCAGAGGCCGGGGTGATGAATCCAAAACCCTTGGCGTCATTGAACCACTTCACGGTGCCGGTCGTACGCATTGCTACAGACTCCTGTGGATTGATCGCGTCGGAGTCCGGCAATCCGGCACTGACCGACAACGGGACTCGTGGACACTGCTCCCACGATGAGCGCTGCAGGCGCCCTTGGGCCACGAAACGGGAGGCGAACCCATGGGCGAGAAACAGCCCGTGCCAGATCGGCGCGGAGGACAGCGCCATAACCGTATAGTCGAGCCGGAATTACGTCAATAGTCGAAAACGAACCGAATCACGACCGAGATAGTTCCGTGGTCCGGCACGACGGTCCGCCGATGGGGGCGCCGCCTGCTGCCGCCGGAATCTGCAGGCGCCGATCGTCGCCGAGCCGCCGTCGCGCAAACGGACGTGTACGCCGTCTGGTTGCGCGCGGAACCCTGCCCGCCGTCGCGCCGCATCACTGGCTGTGGGGTCCGGCGCGGGCTACTCTGGGGCATCCCGCTGCGAGGCATCCGATGGATCATACCCCCCGTTTTCTGGCCTATGTGGACGCCGTTCGCGCCCGCGTCCATGAAATCACCCCACAGGACGTGCAAGGCCTGCTGGCCGAGGGCGAGGTGGCGTTCTTCGACGTCCGCGAGGAGAGCGAGTTCGCGGCCGGACACGCCGTCGGCGCTCGCCATCTGGGCAAGGGCGTGATCGAGCGCGACATCGAACGCACCGTCCCGGACCCTGAGACGCGAATCGTGCTCTACTGCGGTGGCGGATTCCGCTCCGCGCTCGCCGCCGACGCGCTGCAGCAGATGGGCTATTCGAACGTGCTGTCGATGGCCGGCGGCTGGCGTGGCTGGAACGACGCCGGCGGCGCCGTGACCACCGACGCGGCATGACGGCGACGCCTGGAACCCGTCTCGCGTTGTCGGCCATGTTCCTGACGCTGGCGGCCTGCGCTCGCAGTGACGGGCCACCGCCCACGCCCGAAGCGCGCATCGCCCACAAGAAGGCGATCGCCGCAGCGGCGCAGGATCGCATGATGCTGCAGTACCTCGTGAAGGACGCGGAGGTTGTCGAGGCGCGGCTGCCGGCGCTCCGGCGCGAGTCGCGCGGTTTCGTGGCCGGCGACACGAGTGTCATCTGGTTCGCCTTCTTCGCTGCGGACAGCCTCGTCGTGCTCGACGAGACGCGCCGCGTCGCGGGCGCGGAGGAGAATGCGCGATACCTGTTTCGGGCGGCGCAGCTGCACTACGTCGCGCTGGACCGCGTCGTCACCGGCGGCAGGGCCACGCCCGTGCGGACGCGTCTTGCGTTCGGGTACGACAGCGTGGGCCGGCTCACGGCCACGTCCAAGAACGTGAACGACGCCGCCGTGCCGCTGGACACGGCCGCCGACGTCTCGCGCATCGCGGCACGAGCCTACGACCTGCGCGCGCGCGTGCTCCGCGTCGACTCGGCGCACGCCGGCCGCACAGGCCGCTAATCGCGCTGCCGCTTGAGCAGTTCGAGCTGCGCCTCGACGACCTTGAAGCGACGATCCTCGACGTCGTAGCCGCGCGCGGCCTTCGTACGCAGGGCCTGCAGCCAGCGGTTGGTCAGCTCCTGAAACGCCTGGCGCTGTGACGGGTCGGCCATTGCCACGGGACCGAGCGCGTCGCGCCGCTCCGCGATCGCCAGCTCGGCATCGTCGGCGCGGACCGCCGCATCGAGAAATTCACGCTCGATCCGCGCATACTCCACCTGCGCCAGGCGCAGGCCGAAGCGCGCGTCGACGATGTCGCGCGCGCGCTCGAGCCGGCGCTTCTCCACCTGCGCCATGATGCGATCGCCATCCCGCTTCTCCTTCCGGGCGGCCTTCTCGCGGTTCTCGGCGGCGTCCACGGCTGCCTTCAGTTCGCCGACGCCGGACTTCAGGCGTGCGCTCTGATCGCGATAGGTGGTCCAGCGGCTCTCGGCGTCGCGTCGCTCGCCGAGCAGGCGGTCCTTCTCGACACGGACGCTGTCGACTGCGCGCGCGCTGACGATCACCTCGAGCGTGTCGGCAGCGACGGCCGGGAAGGGCGTCGGGGGCAGCGCAGGGGCAGTCGCCGGCTGCTGTGCGGCGGCCAGGCCCACAGGCAGCAGCAGCAGCCCGGCGAGCTGGAGCAGGAGACGGCGGGGACGAGTCGTTCGCATGGCGCAGGAAAGGTGGCGGGGGCGGACGCGGCACACGGCGCTGCACGCGTGACGCCAAAGATAGGCCGACAGGCACGTGAGGTTCCATTGTCCCGTTCGCTGGGCCGCCATGGGCTTTGTTCGGCCGGCGCGGTGCGCACCTCGCGTGCGTCCGAACGGCGGTGTGAGTCTGGTGCACCGGAACGGCACAGGGAGGCGGACGTTGATCGCACATGCGCCGTCCATTCCTGACCGCCACCTGGCGCCACCTGCTCTTTCTCAACTACGAGGCGGATCGGGCGCTCGTCCAGCGCTACGTCCCTGCCGGCACCGAGCTGGATCTGCTCGATGGGCGGGCGCTGGTGAGCATCGTTGCCTTTCGTTTTCTCGACACGCGCATCCTCGGTGTTCCGGTGCCGTTCCATCGCGATTTCGATGAGGTGAACCTGCGCGCATACGTGCGGCGGCGCGAAGGGGGCGCATGGCGGCGCGGAGTCGTGTTCGTACGCGAGCTGGTGCCGCGCCCCGCAATCGCGTGGACGGCGCGCCTGGCGTACAACGAACCGTACCGTGCCGTGCGCATGCGCCACACCATTGCCATGGACGCAGCGACCGGCGGGAGACTGCGGTACGAGTGGCGGCAGGGGGGCGCCTGGCAGAGCGTCTCGGCCTCCGTGAGCGGCGCCGCGGTGCCGATCGATCCGGAGGACGAGACCGGCTTCGTCACTGAGCACTATCGTGGCTACACGCCGCAGCGCACCGGACAAACAATCGAGTACGTGGTGTCGCACCCGCGGTGGAACGTCTGGCGCACCGATTCTGCCCACCTCGATTGCGACGTGCAATCTGTTTACGGCAGCGAATGGACCGAGGCGTTATGCAAAACGCCATACTCGTCCTTTGTCTGCGACGGTGCGCCGGTTACGATTTCCTTTCCTCGAGCGCTCACGCGCTGAGGTGGAGCCGTTCGTCCCTCGTGACGCCGACGCTGGCGAACGCGACCGTTCCACCGGGCATGCGTTCTGCAGTAGGGCACAATGTGCCCTGCCGTTCATTTCGCGGTGTCGGCCACTGACCCTCACGATGTACCCGTTCATGCACAGCACGCGCGCTCCACTCCTGCCACCGCTCACTGCCGGCTCTTCGGCGGTGCGCGCTGCGCGAGCGTACGCTCGATGATGCCGTGGTTCTTCCGGTACACGGCACGGATGGTCGGCTACGCGGCGGCGATGCTGCTCATCGTGTGGATCGGATTCGTGCTGTATCGTCAGCGCGGCATCAATCGCGTCTACTGGGCCCCGCTCAATCTCGGCATCGTCGCCGTGGCGGGATACGACACCGTCAAGCGGTTGCCGCTGGTGTGGGGCGCGCTCGTTGGTGGTCTGCTGGCCGGCATCGTCGACCTCCTCACGTGGCCGGTCGGTTCGGTCGTTGCTGACGGCGCATTTGCGATGCCGCCCGAGGCGGATCCGATGCTGGTGGCGTCGTCGCTGCTGGTGGCACTGATTCTCGGTGCGATCGTCGGTGGCGTGGCCGGCATGACGGCGCGCAGCCGTCGCCGCCAGCGCTCGCGTCGCTCCGCCGTCCGCAAGCTGGCGTATTCGGCCTTCGATGAGCCGGACGTCGCCACCGAGGAGGCGGCCCGGGAGTCGGTGTGATCGGACGCGCGTCGCTGCTCGGCCTCTGGCGATTGCAGCACTGTGAACTGCCGCTCGAAATACAGCCCGGCACGCAGATGGAGTTTGCCGAGGGCGACGCGCTGCACTATCTGATCCCGACGGCAGAGGGCATGCTGCGGCTGACACTGCGCTGGCGCCTCGAGGGCAGCACACTGCACACGTCGCACGAGGACGGCTCCAATCCCGTGGCGGTGACGGTGGAGCGCGATGACGTGGATGTGCTGACGGTCGACTTCGGCGGTGCGCGCGCCTGGTTCGCTCGTGTCTCCGTCTGACCCTGCCCACGGTGCCAGACGCTTGCCGGCTCTGGCGGGCGGGCTAGCTTCCGACGGTCGTCACACTGGAGAGTCGATCATGCGCAGCCTCGCCGCGCTGTCACTGGGATTGCTGTTCACCGGCGCCGGCTTGTACGGTGGCGCAGTCGTCACACCGCTCGCACATCCGGCCGCGTTCACTGCCGAGGGGTACACCACGAACGTCGTGGCGCTGTTCGTGATGCTCAGCATCGCGGCGGTGTTCACCACCTTCGGTGGGTGGGTGACCGCGCGACTGGTGGACGATCATCGTCGTGGACACGCGATCCTCATGTCGGTGCTGGGACTGGTGGCTGCGGTGCTGGTCGGTGCCGTGCGCTGGGCTGCCGCGCCCTCGTGGTATTACGCCACGCTCTGGACGATGATGCCGTTTGCCGCGACGCTCGGCGCTGCGGCATGGGAGCGGACGTTGCGCCGCGCCTCGGGCGATGTCTCCAGCCGGGTTGCTGCCGCCCGCTGAGTGCGGCAGAGCCAGCCGCCGCACGCGCGCTGGCTCTCGTCACCTTCGGCACAATTGCGGGCGACGCACCGGAGCGCCGCGACCGATTCCCGTGTCCGTCACGTACCCCGTGGCTTCGCGCGGTGCGTGGGAGCGGCGGTGGTCGGATCCTCGGGCCAGGCATGGCGCGGATAGCGACCGCGCAGGTCCTTTCGCACGTCGGCGTAGCTGCTGCGCCAGAAGCCGGGCAAGTCGCGGGTGACCTGCACCGGTCGATGCGCAGGTGACAGGAGGTGCAGCACCAGCGGCACGCGGCCGTCGAGCACGGCCGGCGTCTCCCGGGCACCGAACAGCTCCTGCAGACGCACCGCCAGCACCGGCGCCTGCGGTGTGCCGTAGTCCACGGGAATGCGCGAGCCACTCGGCACGACGATGTGCGTCGGCGCGAGGCGGTCGAGGTTCGCGCGCAGCGCCCAGTCGACCCGGTCCAGCAGCACGGCACCCAGGTCGGCGCGACGGAGATCATCGAGGGAACGACAGGTGCGCAGCAGCGGCATCAGCCAGTCGACGATCGTCATGCCCAGCGCACCGTCACTGACATCGGGCCAGCGATCGTCGTGCACTTGCAGGAACTGCAGCCGTTCGCGCAGCCGGCGCGCACTGTCGCTCCATGGCATCGCCTCCGGCCAGCCGTCGTGCACCCTGGTACAGAGCGCTGCGGCGCGTTCCTCGTCGGACACGTCGCTGGTGACACGTTCGAGGATCGTGATCGCACCGAGTGACTCGGTGACTGTCGCACGCACACGACCGGAGCCGTCATCGATGGTGACGGCCCGAGCCTGCGTGTACTGCGGCGCGTACAGTGCGCGCACGGCTGCCGCATCGATCGGTGCGGCCAGCTGCATCACGGCGTCGCGTCCGGCATCATCGAGCGCGGCGCAGGCGAGCCATTCCTCACGGGCGAGCGCGGAGCCCTGATCGCGGACGAGGGCGCCGCTGCCGTTGCGCAGCAGGTAGCGCGCGCCGTCACCCTCGCGCCGCCGCGCCAGCCGGTCGGGGTAGGCGAGGGCGACCAGTGCGCCAAGCTCCGTCACGTCCTCGTCGTCGCCGTCGCTGCGTCGCACGTTCATGCGGTCGCGGAGGGTGCGGGCGGTCTCGCGACAGCGTGCCAGCGCGGCATCGTCGACGCTCAGGCCCGCGGGCAGCGCGCGACGTCCGCTGCGGATCGCCTCGATGCGCAGCGCGAGATCGGGATCGACGCGGCGCGCATCGCTGGCACGCAACGGATCGCGCTCCTCCAGCACGGCCACCAGGTCACAGGCCAGGGCAAGGGAGCCACGCCGCTTCGCTTCGAGCAGCAGATGAGCCATGCGCGGGTGCACGCCGAGCGCCGACATCGCGATGCCGTGCGACGTGAGGTGCCCCGCCACGTCGAGGGCGCCGAGTTCGGTGAGCAGCGTGCGGGCGAGGGCGAAGGCCGCGGTGGGCGGTGTGTCGAGCCACCGCAATTCGCGCGGATCGCTGATGCCCGCGCCGGCGAGATCGAGCGCCAGTGGCGCGAGGTCGGCATCGAGAATCTCGGCACTGCCATGCGCGCGCAGTGCGGCGTCCTCGTGCTCGTGCCAGCAGCGGAAGCAGTGGCCCGGCGCCACGCGTCCCGCGCGGCCGCGGCGCTGGTCGGCGCTGGCACGCGAGACACGCACTGTCTCGAGGCGCGTCATCCCCGTGCGGGCCGCATAGCGGGGCACGCGCGACCACCCGCTGTCCACCACCACGCGCACCCCCTCGATGGTGAGCGAGGTCTCGGCGATCGCACTGGCGATCACCACCTTGCGGCGGCCGACGCGGGCCGGGGCAATGGCCGCATCCTGCTCGCGTGCGTCCATCATGCCGAACAGTGGGTAGAGATCCACGTGCGCATCGAGCGTGCTTTCGAGCAGCGACGCGACGCGGCGAATCTCGCGGGCACCTGGCAGGAAGGCGAGCACATCGCCCTCGTGTGACGCGAGCGCCTCGCGCACGGCGGCCACGGTCGCCTCCTCCATGCGTTGCGCGGGGCGCGGCGGGAGGAACGCCGTGGTCACAGGATAGGTGCGTCCGCTGCTGGAGATTACCGGCGCATCCCCCAGCAGCGAGGCGACGCGCGCGCCGTCGATGGTGGCGGACATCACCAGCAGGCGCAGGTCGGGACGAAGCAGCGACTGCGTATGGAGTGCGAGCGCCAGACCGGTGTCGCCGTGGATGGAGCGTTCGTGGAACTCGTCGAAGAGGATCGCGCCGGTGCCGTCGAGCGTGGGGTCGTCGAGCAGCAGTCGAGTCAGGACGCCTTCCGTCACGACCTCGATGCGGGTGCTGGCGGAGATGCGGGTGTCGCCGCGCATGCGCCAGCCGACCGTCGCGCCGACCGACTCACGTCGGAGCGTGGCCATGCGGCTGGCGGCGGCGCGGGCTGCGAGTCGGCGCGGCTCGAGCAGCAGGATGCGCTGGCGGCCGAGCCATGCCGCGTCGAGCAGGGCGGGCGGAACGGTGGTCGTCTTGCCGGCGCCCGGTGGCGCCACGAGCACGGCGGCCGTGCCTCTGGCGAGCGCCTCGCGCAGCGCGGGCAGTGCGTCGTGGACGGGGAGGCGCGGGGCGTCGTCGGCAGGTGCGGTCACGGCGCTAACTTTACTGCGGGTGGTGTCGCGGTGGGCCGCGGCCGACCCCCGTCTTGTCATCGCCCCGGCAGCGCCGGGCAGGAGCGCGTGTGCACCCGAACCTCAGTCTGGCGATCGATCACGTGGACCATGCGCGCCTCGAGTTGCTGGCCGCGCTGGACACGATTCCCGTGGCGCTGCAGGAGCGCCGTCCGGCGCCTGACGCGTGGTCGGCGGCCGAGGTGCTGGAGCACCTGTCGCGCGTGGAGGGCGGGCTGGTGAAACTCACCGCGATGAAGACGGCGGAGTTTGCCGCGATGTCGCCGGTGCCGGTCGAGGATCCCGGCTGTCCGCCGCTGGACCTGTCGCGGTTCGCGGCGGTGGAGCGTCGCGCGGAGCGTCTGGCGGCCCCGGAGCGGGTGCTCCCGACCGGTTCGATGACGGCCGCGGAAGGGCGCACTGCGATCCTGGAAGTGCGGCGCGCGTTCCTCGAGCACGTCCGCCGTGCCGATGGCCTCCCGCTCTCGCTCGTGCTGCACCCCCATCCGTTTCTGGGTCCGCTGAATCTCTACGAATGGGTCTACCTGATCGGCAGTCACGAACTGCGCCATGCGGCGCAGCTGCGCGCGATCGCGGCGACGGTTGCAACCGTCGCACACTGAACCGCCATCACGCGCCGATCCCCACGCCCCGCGCCCATGTCAGAGACGTCGTTGCAGTACCCCGTCGGTCGTTTCACCGCACCGGATCAGGTCACACCCGAGGCGCTCGCTGCGGCGCTCGAGGGCATTGCCGCCTTGCCGAACGCGATGCGAGCGGCGGTGGCCGGCCTGTCCGTCGCACAGCTCGAGACGCCGTATCGTGACGGTGGGTGGACGGTGCGCCAGGTGGTGCATCATGTCGCAGACAGCCACATGCACGCCTACCTGCGCGTGAAGTTCGCGCTGACGGAGGAGGCGCCGACGATCCGCCCGTACGACGAGGGCGCCTGGGCGCTGCTGCCCGACGTGGCGGTGGTGCCGGTCGAGTCGAGCCTGGCCCTGCTGGAGTCGTTGCACGCACGGTGGGTCGCCTGCCTGCGGGGCAGCGCACGAACGCAGCTGTCGCGCACCTTCGTGCATCCCGAGATGGGTGCGCAGCCGATCGACCTCACGCTGCTGCGCTACGAATGGCATGGACGACACCATCTGGCACACATCACGTCACTGCGCTCGCGGATGGGCTGGTGACGATCGCCGTGACGTCACCCGGGACGGGCGCGCCTGCCGCTGCCGTGACATCGCCGGTCCTGTTCTTCGATGGTGAGTGCGGCTTCTGCGATCGTGCCGTGCGCTTCACGATGGAACACGACCGGTCGGGGCGGATTCAGGCCGCCGCGCTGCAGGGCGAGAGTGCTGCGCACCTGCTGGCCCCGTTCGCGTCCGTGCTGCGCACCGTGGATTCCACGTTGCTGTACCTGCCGGGCGAGGGCGGACGCGAGGCGAAGGTGTTGCTGTATTCCGACGCGGCGCTGGCCGTGCTGCGGCTGCTCGGTGGCGGCTGGGCGGTGCTCGGTGTGCTCGGCCATGTGGTGCCGCGGTGGATTCGCGATGCCGCCTACAAGGCGTTCGCGAAGCGACGATTCCAGCTCTTCGGGCGGGTCGAGGCGTGCCAGCTCTGGCCGGCGTCGTGGCGCGCACGCATGCTGCCCTGATGCGTCGGACGCCGATGCTGGTGTCGGCCCTCGTGCTCTCGTGTGCGGCGTGCGCGGCGCCGCGAGTCGGCGGGCCGTGGGTGGGCACCTGGCGCATGGCCGCGGTCGAGAGCCGGGACAGCAGCACCGGGCCGTGGCGCCGGCCCTTCGGCGATGCGCCGTACGGCTTCGTCATGTACAACGCCGATGGCACGCACTCCATGAATTTCTCGCGCACGCCAGTGTCGCCGCCGTTCCCCGCCGGTGACCGGGGGGCGACGGAGCGTGAGTTGCGCGAGACGTACGAGGGATATTTCTCGTGGTTCGGCCGGTACACGGTCGATCCGCTGCAGGGCGTGATCACGCATCGCATCGAGGGAAGCCTGTGGCCAAGCTGGCGCAACACCGTGCAGGAGCGGCCGTTCGTGATTCGTGGGGACACGATGGTGCTGGGCGACCAGGTGCGCTCGCGGCGCGTGCTGGTGCGGGTCCGATGACGCGCTGGACGCTGCTGCGGCTGGCGGGGCTGCTGGTGCTGGCGGCGTGCTTGCGCCCGCCCGGGAGGACCGCGGCGGCGTTGCCAAACATGCCGCAGGCTGCGACGCCAGCGATCTACGTCGTGCGCCACGCCGAAAAGGCGCCGACGCCGGTGGATGATCAGGCGCTCAGTGCCGAGGGGCTGACGCGTGCGGCGGCACTGGATGCGGCGCTGCGCCAGGTGCGCGTGACCGATGTGGTGGTGAGCCACCTGCAGCGCACACGGCTCACGGCCTCGGTGCTGATCGCGCGGACCGGGGCGCGGGTGCACGTCGTTCCGATCACGGCAGCCGGCGCCGCGCCGCACATTACGGCGGTGGCCGACACGGTGCGCGCGATCCTGGAGCGGCCGGGGGGACGGGGGAGCGTGCTGGTGGTGGGCCATAGCAACACGGTCACGCAGATCGTGCAGGCGCTGGGCGGGCCTCGCTTCGCGCCGCTGTGCGATGCGCAGTACAGCCAGATCTTCACGCTCCGTCCGGCGACGGATGGGGTGGTGTCCGTCGAGCGGGGGACATACGGGGCCGCCGATGCCGCCGACGCCAGCTGTGCCGCGATGGCGCCGGGGCGCTGACCCTCCCGTCGGCGTCGCGCGAACCCGCGGGGCACGACCGGCGCGCCTCGTCAGCGATCTGGGCCAGGGCCTGACACACCGCACGGTGGGTCCGCGTAGTGCCGCTTGTGTACGGCTCGCCAATCCGTCAGGATTGCGTCAGCAGGCGTGCCAGCGATCGGGGCACGCATTTCGCATGGCAGCTCGGCGACCGACCGGCGCCGACGCGCCGCACCATTCTCATCGTCTGGGAGTTCCGATGGCCATGATCACCCGCAGCGTGCGACCGCTCCTCCGACTGCTGACCCTGCTCGCCTGCGTGATCGGGGCTGCCGAGGCGCAGTCGACCACGCGCGAGGTCGCCGGGACGTACACGATGTCCCTCAACAGCCCACAGGGTGCGCTGAAGATCGTGGTGGTCGTGAAGCGGGAGAACAACGCGCTGACGGGAACGCTGGCTGCCGAAGGGTATCCTGTGATTCCGCTGACCACCGTGACCCCCTCGGCAACCGGCGTGACGATCGCGGCCGACACGCCGGACGGCGGCCTCAACATGGCCCTCACGTTCGGCGCGTCGGAGAAGGTCACCGGGACGCTGAACTATCAGGGGATGGACCTGCCCGTCGAAGGGACGTTCACCGCCGGTGCGGCGCCGGCGTCGGGTCCTGCGCCTTCGAGGCCTGAGGTCGTGCGCGTTCTGACGCCGGCCGTGCCCGCGGCCCGCTAGCACAGGATCCGGCGCCGCGCCGTCGCTCAGGCGGCAGCGGCGGCGGGTGCGCCCGGTGCCGCCGTCGCGGCGGCGCTGGCTGCACGCGCGGCGTCGCAGACCAGCGCCGCGATCTCCGCGGATGCGTTCGGCCGTGCCAGCTTCTGTGCGCCCACGGCGGCTCGGCGCATGGCGGCCGGCGCGTCGCGTCCCACCAGCCAGGCGTGCAACGCGACGGTCGCTGCCACGGGCGAGGGCGCCCAGACCCCTGCACGGCCCTGGGTGACGAAGTCGATGTTGCCGGTTTCCTGACCGGCAATCGCGCTCGTGAGAATCAGGGGGCAGCCGCTCGCGCACGCTTCGGCGATGGTGCCGGGTCCTGCCTTCGTCACGAGTGCGGCGGCGGCGCGGACGAGTTCCGCGAAGTTGCTGACGTAGTCGTAGACATGCACCGTGCCTTGCCAGCGTCGCGACCGAAGCCGACGCGCGAGGCTGTGATTCCGACCAGCGACGATCGCGACATCGCACGGCAGCTGAGCGCGATCGATCGCCACGGCGAGTGTTTCGATCGGCCCCATCCCCTCGGCGCCGCCGGCGAGAAGAATCGTGGGACGGTCGGTCGCCCACCCGAGGGCGGTTTGCAGGGCGGCACGTTCGCCCGGCACCGCCGTGAACGCGGGTGAGACCGGCAGGCCGATGAGGCGGATCAGCGATGCCGGAATGCCGGCACCGATCGCGGCATCGCGTGCGGCGGGCGTTGGGACGACGGTGATGTCGGCGCAGCGGTCATACCACGAGCTGTGCCCCGAGACGAGGTCGGTGACGACGACGACGATGGGCGTGTTGGGGAAGCGCCGTCGGAGGGGCACCGTGAGCAGCGGATGCGTGCTCACGATCAGGTCTGGGGCGGCGTCGGCGAGTGCTGCAAATCCGCGTTGCAGCAGGGGCCACGCGGCGGCTTGGAGCGCGCGCGCCACGCGGGGCGACTGCGTCATCCGAAAGCCGGCCGCCCAGAGCCACGGCGCATGCTGCACGACATGGGGGTAGATGTGGCGCAGCGCCGGGAAGGGCCAGCGTGCAGCCTGCGACCACGGGTCGCGCATCGTCACGCCGACCGTCGGATCGTGCTGCAGGATCGCGTCATGGATCGCCTGCGCGGCCGCGCGATGTCCTCCGCCGGTGTCGGCGAAGACGATCAGCACGTTCGTCATGCGGCGGTCGCGGCGAGATCGGGCACGCCGGCGCGGAGTCCGTCCAGCACGAGGAGGACCACGCGTCGGGCAAGCGGCGTGGTGGACGTCGAAGGGGAGTGCGGCATCGCGGGCTTCCGTCGGTGTGGTTGCGACGAAGCAGCACGTGCGCTGTGTCAGCACCGTGACCGGCAGGTGCCATTCAGGTCACGGCTCGGTACGTGCGCGGCGAAGGGAGAGGTGTCGGGCGCTTGATCCGGCTGCGGTCGGAGTGAGGATTTGAGGCGTGGTACAGGTGCCGCCAGCGTCACGGCCGGCAGCGATTCTCACGGTGAATCGGGGGCGAGCATGCGGCAACGGATGACCGGTGGGGTGTGCGCGCTCGTGCTGTCGGCGCTGGTCGCGACGGGTGCGGCGCAGGCACAGGCCCCAGCCAGCGAAACCGTCGCCCAGCGCGCGGTGGTGCAGGAACTGTTCGACGCGATGCGCGCGGGCGATAGCGCGCGGGTGCGGGCGGTGTTCCACCCACAGATGCAGTACCTGATGAGCTCCGACGTCGGCCCGGATGGCACGGCCCAACTGCGGGCGACGCCGCTGGATGCCTTCGTCAGGTCGTTCGGCACGCCGCGACCGGAGCCGGTGGACGAGCGGATCTTCAATCCGCGGGTGCTGGTGGACGGGACGCTGGCGTCGGTGTGGGTCGAGTACACGCTCTACGTCGGCACGCGCTTCATCCACTGCGGCGTGGATGTGTTTCACGTCGCGCAGGTGGGACCGACGTGGAAGATCGCGGCGCTCACCGACACGCGCCGCACGACGGGCTGTCGGCGCTGACCGACACGGCGCCGTATGCGAGATGTCGGCGCTAACCGTCGGCGCGGGAGCGCGACGTCGGTTCGTGCCGGCCGTCCGGCCTGGCAGCACCGGGGTCTGGCGGCGCCAGCGCCGGGTCGGGCTGGGCAGTCGCATGTGCCGAGTTGTTTAATGACTGACCGGTCAGTATCATGGGAGCAGCCCGCATCTCGCGGGCTCCCCTTGGAGGCATAAATGACTGACGCGTCAGTCACAATGGATCAGCCCGCCGATCTGAAGCCGGACGGCAGGCATCGGCGCCCCGCGGAAGAGCGTGAGGCGCAGATCATCGACGCCGCCTTCACCGCCTTCGCCGCGCACGGCTTCGACGAGACGCGCCTCGAAGACATCGCCCGGCTCGCCGCCGTCGCCAAGGGCACGATCTATCTCTACTTCCCCAACAAGGAAGCGCTCTTCCGCGAGATGATTGTTCGCACCATGATCGCGCGCCTCGATGAGTTGGAGCGCCATCCCAAGGATGCGGACAGCCTCGCCGATTTCAACCGTGTCGTGCGCACATACTGGGCATTCGTGAACACGCAGGAATTCCCGGTGCTGTATCGCCTCGTCACGAGCGTGCTGCCGCGCATTCCCGAGTTGAGCCAGTTCTTCGCCGAGCGCGTGTCGCTGCGCTGGCAACGGCTGCTGCAGACGTGCATCGATGCTTGCGTGCATGACGGACGGTTCTCCGCCGAGCAGGCGCCGAGCTCCGCGCGGATGCTGCACGCGCTGCTGATGCAGCACGCCCTCATGCGCGCCAACGTGACGCTCTGCGACGCGATCCAGCTTCACGACGCGGATGCGGTCCTTCGGCGCGTGCTCGATTTCTTCCTCGCCGCGCTCCGCCCGGCAGCTCCTTCCCCGATCGATGGCAATGCCGACGTCTGCTGATCGCCTGATCCTGCGCACCGCGATCCTCGCTGCGCTCACCGCCGGTACCGTTGCCGCGCAGGGCACGCTGCCGCCACTGCCGCTGACGATGGGCGAGGCGGCGCGCAGGGCGCGTGAACTGGGCCTTCCGACCGCGGCCAGCGTGGCACGCGCCGATCAGGTGCAGGCGCGCGTGAACCAGCGGCGCGCCGATCTGCTGCCACAGGTGACGGGATTCACCGAGTCGGGCAGCCGCACGTTCAACTCTGCCACGCTCGGCATCTCGTTCCCGGCACTGCCGGGACAAGCGCCGTTCTTCGATCCCGATGGCGAGGTCCTCGGTCCGGTGCAGGTGAGCGATGTGCGCGCGCGCGTGTCGCAGACGCTGTACGACGGCGCAGCACTGGCACGGCTGCGTGTGGCGCGGCAGGCGGGGGCGGCCAGCCGCAGTGAGGCCGTGCAGGTGGGTGCCGGCGCTGCGACACAGGCGGCCAACGCGTACGTGCGCGTCCTGCGCGCCGACGCCGTGTTCATTGCCCGCTCGGCGGACTCCACGCTTGCGGCGGAACTGCTGGGCATCGCGCGGGAGACACTGCGGGCCGGCACCGGTGTCGCACTGGACGTCACCCGGGCCGAGTCGCAGCTGGTGTCGATCCGCTCGCAGTTGATCGCGGCGCGCGTGGAGCGTGACAAGGCGCAGCTCGAGCTGCGCCGCGTGATCAACGTGCCGCTGACGCAGCCGCTGTCGCTGGTGGACTCACTCGACGCCGGCGACCTGCTCATCCCATCGGACGCCGATGCCATGGCAGTGGCGGCGAAGAGCCGTCCCGAGATCGCCGTGCTCGATGCGCAGCTCGAGACGGCGCGTCTCTCCGCGCGGGCGATCCGTGCCGAGCGGCTGCCCACCGTCGCCGCCGTCGCCGACAATGGCTTCATCGGCAAGAATTACGGTGGGCTGCTCAACACCTGGACGTGGGGCGTCCGCGTGTCGGTGCCGGTGTTCGAGGGATTCCGCCGCGAGGCTCGCCAGTCGGAGCAGTCGTTCGTGGAGACGGAGCTCGAGGCGCGACGCGCCGACCTGCTGGCGCAGGTGAACGTGGACGTGCGCAGTGCGCTGCTCGATGCGGCTGCGGCACGGGAGGGTGTCGCCGCGGCGCGCGAGCGGCTCCGCCTGGCCGAGCAGGAGGTGTCCCAGGCGCGGGATCGCTTCACGGCCGGCGTCTCAGGGAACCTCGACGTGACCTCGGCACTGCTCGGCCTCAGTGGCGCGCGCACCCTGCTCGTTGACGCCCTGGCAAATCGCCAGTTGGCGCGTATTTCGATCGCCCGCTCGCAGGGCTCCATCTCGTCGCTCCGCTGAGCGGAAGGACTGTCCACATGACCACGCAAGTGCGCCCAGAGTCCAGCTCCCGCGACGTCGGAATGACGCCGCCGCCCCAGTCCCCGTCCGTGCCGAAGGGCGCGGCGACGGCGCCATCGAAGAAGCGGAGTCCGCTGCCGTTCATCCTCGGCGCACTGGTGCTCGCCGGCGGATTCTGGACGGTCAAGACGCTCAGCTATGCGAGTGCGCACGAGAGCACCGACAATGCGCTCATCGACGGCCATGTGCTGCCGGTGCTGGCGAAGGTCGGTGGTTTCGTGACGGCGGTGCGTGTGGGCGAGAACGTTCGCGTCGCCGCAGACTCGCTGCTCGTCACGATCGACGACCGCGAGTACCGGGTGCGCCTCGCACAGGCCGAGGCAGACCTGGCTGGTGCACGAGCGGCGACGGGTGGGCGTGGCGGCAACGGGCAGGCGCAGGCGATGGTGGCGTCGGCGACGGCGCAGACGGCGGTGCAGGCCGCAAACATCGATGCGGCGCGGGCGCAGGTGGTCCGCGCCGAGGCCGACCTTGCGCGCTACACCGATCTCGCGGCGAAGAACATCGTCAGCCAGCAGCAGCTCGACGCCGCCAAGGCGCAGGCGGCGGCGACGCGTGCGCAGCTGGTGGCGGTGCAGCGCCAGGGGACGGCAGCGGGCGCGAACGTGACGGGAATGGAAGCCGGTGTCCGGCTGGCCGAGGCGCGCCTGAGTGCGTCGGCTGCCGCGCGCGACAATGCGGCGCTGCAGCTCTCGTTCACGCGGATCATCGCGCCAGCCTCCGGCATGATCAGCAAGAAGCAGGTGGAAGTGGGCCAGCTCGTGCAACCCGGCCAGATGCTCATGAACATCGCGTCGGACACCGGGCTGTTCGTGACGGCGAACTTCAAGGAGACCCAGCTCGACAAGCTGCGCGTGGGCCAGCGCGTGGAGCTCGAGGTGGATGCCTACGGCGGTGCGAAGATCGAGGGCGTGGTGGAGAGCATCAGTGCGGCAACCGGCGCGCGCTTCACGCTGCTGCCACCCGACAACGCGAGCGGGAACTTCACCAAGGTCGTGCAGCGCGTCCCGGTGCGGATCCGCATCACCAAGGGGCTGGACGCCGCGCGCCCGCTGCGCATCGGGCTGAGCGTGATCGCGCACGTGGACACCAAGTAGCCGAACCCGTGACGTCCGGAGAGCGCCACTGATGGCCACCGCCGCACTGCCGGCAGCCGCCGCACGCGAGGGTCTGGTCGAGGACCCGTACGCCAATCGCTACTGGATCGCGGCCGCGGTGACGCTGGCGGCGGTGCTGGAGCTGGTGGACACCTCGATCGTGAACGTCGCCGTGCCGCACATGATGGGCAATCTGGGCGCGACGCTGGACGAGATCGCGTGGGTGAGCACGGGCTACATCATCGCCAACGTGATCGTGATCCCGATGTCGAGCTGGCTCTCGAACTGGTTCGGGCGGCGGCGGTACCTGACCGGGAGCATCCTGCTGTTCGTGGCGGCGAGCTTCTTCTGCGGTGCGGCGACGGGGCTCTGGTCGCTGGTGTTCTGGCGCGTGATCCAGGGGTTGGGTGGCGGCGCACTGCTGAGCACTGCACAGGCCACGCTGTTCGAGGCGTTTCCGCCGAAGGAAGTGGGCAAGGGGCAGGCGATCTTCGGCATGGGCGTGATGGTCGGCCCGACCCTGGGCCCGACGTTGGGCGGCTACATCGTGGACAATCTCGACTGGCCCTGGATTTTCTACATCAACGTCCCGCTCGGCCTGATCGCGGCGGCGATGGTGTGGGCGTACGTTCGCAACTCGAAGTCGGCAACACGCGCGACGAAGATCGATGGGCTGGGCATCATCCTGCTGGCGCTGAGCGTCGGGTCGCTGCAGTTCATGCTGGAGCGTGGTGAACGCAACGACTGGTTCGACAGCGGGTTGGTGATCTCGCTGGCGGCGGTGAGCGCGCTGAGCTTCATCGGGTTCATCTGGCGCGAGCTGACCTTCGAGCAGCCGATCGTGAACCTGCGGGTGCTGAAGAGCCGGCAACTCGCCGCCGGCGTGACGTTCGCGGCGGCGCTCGGCCTGGCGATGTACGGGTCGATCTTCGTGCTGCCGGTGTTCCTGCAGCAGTTGCACGGGTTCACGGCGTGGCAGACGGGAAAGGTGATCTTCCCGGGCGCGATCGCGAGCGCGGTGACGATGGCCGTGATCGGCCGGAATGCGAACAAGATCGACGCGCGGTATACCATCGTGATCGGTGTGGCGCTGTTCGGCGTCTGCATGTACTGGCTGTCGGGGCTGAGCCTCGACGGTGGCGCGGACGACGTCTTCTGGCCGCTGATCCTGCGCGGCGTCGGGATGGGCCTGATCTTCGTGCCCCTCACCAACGCCAGCATGGCGGAACTCTCGCCGATCGACGTGCCGCAGGGCACGGCGCTGTTCAACCTGACGCGTCAGCTTGGCGGTTCGCTCGGCATCGCGATCATGGCGACGTTGCTCTCCCGCTTCTCGTCCGGCGCGCGCGCCAACCTGATGAGCCACATGAGCGCGGGTGATCCCGAGGTGACGAACCGGGTGGCGATGCTGTCGCGCGCCTTCATCGCACGCGGCTCCGATGCCACCACGGCGGCGTCGCAGGCGTATCGCGTGCTGGAGCGTCAGGTGCTGGCGCAGGCGAGCGTGATTTCGTTCTCGAAGATCTACCTGATCAGTGGCGTACTGATGGTGCTGGGGCTGCCGTTGCTGCTGTTCTGGAAGACCGGGCGAAACCGTGCGTCGCTGTCGGCGGCGGACATGCACTGAGTCTGGTGCTTCGTTGTTCGGCAACGGCAACAGCATATCGCAGAACGGCACAGCCGCCGAACTGAACAGCCGCAGAACGGCGGAATGGCTGAACAGTCGAGCAGAGAACAGCGACCAGCGAACAGCGAACAGCAAACAGCAAAACGCAAAAGAGCGAACAGCCGCAAAACGGCGCGTGGCGACGGAGCGCGGGGGTGGGCGTCTTTCTACGTCGAGGCAACGTCTATTTTGGAACAGCGGCTCGCAGATGCTGTTCCACGCGCTCAGTCGATGCTTCGCTTGCAGGCGAGCGCAGCAGCAGCTTCCCGCAGTTGCTGTTCCAAAGTCTCATCCGATGCGACGAGAGCAGGCGAAGGCTTGCTGAGGAGCAGAGCCGCAGCTTTGCGGCTGTTCGCTCTTTTGCGTTTTGCAGTTGAGCCGTTCAGCCGGTCAGCCGGTCAGCCGTTTGGGCGGGTAGGCGTTTGGGCGGGTAGGCGTTTGGGCAGTCTGGCGTTCTGCGGCTGTTCTGTTCTGCGGCTGTTCTGTTCTGCGATATGCTGTTGCCGTAAAGTCGCCGCACCATTCTGCGATATGCCGTGGCGGTTGCCGGTGATGTTGCCGCCGTCGCAGCCACACCGCAAACAGGCGCGAATGGCGAAGTCAAGGCGTTGCCGCGACGGGCGGAGTGCGGCAGTTTGCCGCTTCGTTCGTACACAGCATTCCTGCCCAGCTTTCCAGATGGCCACGCCACTCGTCACGACCGTCGCCCGCGAACTGCTCCTCCCCGTCGCCTCGGTCGAGAGCACGCTCGCGCTCTTTGCCGAAGGCAACACGCTGCCGTTCATCGCCCGCTATCGCAAGGAAGCGACGGGTGGGCTGGACGAGGTGCAGTTGCGTGACGTGCGCGACCGGGCGCAATACCTCGGCGAGCTGGAGGAGCGGCGCGCGGCGGTGCTCAAGAGCATTGGTGAGCAGGGCAAGCTGGACGATGCGCTGAAGGCGAAGATCGTCGGGGCACTGACCAAGCAGGCGCTCGAGGACCTGTACCTGCCGTTCAAGCCGAAGCGTCGTACGAAGGCGATCATTGCGCGCGAGCGCGGGCTGGCGCCGCTGGCCGAGCAGGTGTGGGCGGGCGCGCTGGACGATGCCGGTGCGCTGGCGGCGGCGGCTGGGTTCGTGAATGCGGAGCTGGACGTCGCCGACGTGACGGTGGCGCTGCAGGGTGCGCGCGACATCCTGGCCGAGCAGGTGGCCGAGGATGCTGCGGTGCGCGGGTGGATCCGTGAGGTCACGCGTGCCAAGGGGGCGGTGAAGAGTGCGCGCGCCTACGGCCGCACCGAGGAGCACTCCAAGTTCTCCGACTACTTCGACTTTCGAGAGTCGCTCGGCACCATCCCGTCGCACCGTGTGCTGGCGATCCGCCGCGGCGAGACGGAAGGTGAACTGGTGTGGAGCGTCGACGCGCCGGTGGTGGACATCGTGCCCCGGCTGCAGCGTGACGTGATCGGATCGCGCAAGGCGGTGGCGCTGCTGACGCACGTGGCGGACGATGCGTACACGCGCCTCATCTCCCCGGGCATCGAGGTCGAACTGCGGCTGGAGCTGAAGACGCGCGCCGACGAGGAGGCGATCGTGATCTTCGGGCGCAACCTGGAGCAGCTCCTGCTGTCGGCACCAGCCGGCGAGAAGAGCGTGCTGGGCCTCGATCCGGGCTTCCGCACTGGCGTGAAGGTCGCGCTGGTGAGCCGCACCGGTGCGCTGCAGCACACGGACACGCTCTACCTGCATCAGGAAGATCGCTTCGCGGCAACCATCCGCAGCATCGTGACGCGCTTCGCGCCGGAGCTGATCGCGATCGGGAACGGCACGGCATCGCGCGAGACGGAGACGCTGGTGCGGGCGACGCTGCGCGAGCTCGCGCCGCCGATGCCCACGGTGGTGGTCGTGAGCGAGGCGGGTGCGTCGGTGTACTCGGCGAGCGATGTAGCGCGCGAGGAGTTCCCGGAGCTGGACGTGTCGATCCGCGGCGCCGTCTCCATTGCGCGACGGCTGCAGGATCCCCTCGCCGAGCTGGTGAAGATCGACCCCAAGTCGATCGGGGTGGGGCAGTACCAGCACGACGTGAACCAGCCCAAGCTGCGCCAGCGGCTGGACGACATCGTCGAGAGCTGCGTGAACCGCGTGGGGGTCGAGGTGAACACCGCCTCGGCGCAGTTGCTGGCGTACGTCTCCGGTGTGGGTCCGGCGCTGGCGCAGTCGATCGTGTCGTTGCGCGATGCGAAGGGTGGATTCACCGCGCGGAAGGACCTGCTGGACGTGCCTCGGCTTGGCGCGAAGGCGTTCGAGCAGGCGGGCGGCTTTTTGCGCGTGCGTGGGGGTGCGCATCCGCTCGATGCCAGCGCCGTGCACCCGGAGCGCTATGCGCTGGTGGCGAGGATCGCGAAGGACCGTGGCGTGTCGCTGCAGGCGCTGGTCGGCAACGAGGCGGTGCTCGCGACGCTCGACCTGGGCGCGTACGTCTCGGCCGACGTGGGCCTGCCGACGCTGCAAGACATCGTGGCCGAGCTGCGGAAGCCCGGTCGCGACCCGCGCGAGAGCTTCGTGCCGCCCGCGTTCCGCGATGACGTCACGGAGCCCAGGCACCTGAGCGCCGGAATGGTGCTGGAGGGTGTGGTCACGAACATCGTGGCGTTCGGGGCGTTCGTGGACATCGGCGTGCACCAGGATGGGCTGGTGCATCTGAGCCAGCTGTCGGACCGGTTCGTGAAGGATCCCAATGACGTCGTGCAGGTCGGCCAGCGGGTGACGGTGACCGTCCAGTCCGTTGATCTCCCCCGGAACCGGATTGCGCTGACCATGAAGACGGGGCAGAAGCCGGGCGAGAAGGCCAACGACCGGTCCGGCGGGAAGGAGGCCGGCCGGCCGGGCGCGTCCCACCCCCGCGGTGTCCGGCCGCCCGTCGCGCCGGCGACTGCGCCGGTTCAGCCCGGCAAGGGGTACGTCGCGCCCAACGGGATTCGATTCCGCTAGCCGACACTGGGCCGGATGTACGCCTCGGCACCGCCACGGCTGGTGACCGGGATTAACATCTATCGTCACCAGCGCGGGGCCTCCGCATGGGCCTTCGCCCGCGACGCGGTACCCCGATCCCCCTCTGTCCCAGTATGCAACTTCGAAATCGGAGCGGTTGGCTGCGCCGCGGTGCCATCGTGGCGCTCGTGTCCAGTGCGCTGCCGCTCTCGCTGATCGCCCAGGTGCGACGCCCCGATCCCGTCCCGGCGGGCGCCCGGGCCGGTGGCTCGGTTCCCAAGCGGCGCAGTGAATTGCTGCTGGGCATCGGCTACGAGAATCTCGAAAAGGCCAATGGCACCGGCAGCGCCCTGCCGGTGCTGTCGCTCGGGTACCGTCGCCAGTATCGCCCCGAGTGGCTGATGCTCGGCGGCGGCGTCGACGTGGGGCGAACGACCATCAACGGCGAGTATTTCCCGTACGAACGGCGCCCGCTGGCCGACTCGTCGCAGTTCGTGGCGGTGAACGGTTCCGCGACGATCGTGACGGGCCGGCTCACCGCCGACGCGCTCAAGCCGCTTGGCGAGGACGAGCGCTACTTCATCGGCGCAGGCGTGCACGTCGGCATGTACGCGGCGATGCCGTCACCGGCAGGCGGGGCGGGCGCCGGCTCATTCGTCGCGCCGACCTTCGGGGCGTCCTTCATCGGCCGGGCCGACATCACGAAGCGGTTCGGCGCGATGGGGAGCATCGGGTTCGTCCAGTTCACCGGCTTCGATCGGGAGAAGCTGCGGCCCAGCGACCCGGCGTTGGAGGACAAGGTCTTCACCACGCCGTTCATCTCGCCACCGCCCGCCGCGAGGAGCTTCGGCAGTGCGCGCGTGGTGGTCGGCGTCACCTACCGGCTGGGCGTGAAGCCGGCTGCCCGGAGCACCCGATGACCCGTACCCGCATGTGTCTCGCGCTCGGCGTCGCCGCCGTGCTGTCAGGCTGCTCCGACGATGGCGCCACCACCGTCAAGGGTGGTGCGGCGTTCGAGTCGCCGTTCGCGGCCGTGTCGACGGTGCGGTACCCGTCGATGATCGCGAGGGCGTTTGGCCGCACCGTGAACAACGCGGCGGTTGTGGATTCGATCGTCGGCGAGGTGGCGCTGATGAAGCAGCTCGATGGGCGCGCGCGCTATCAGTTCTACATCGTGAATGGCCTCGACGGGACCGCGACACCCGTCTCGCACCGGCAGTGGACGATTCGCACCGACACGCTGCTGGATGCGAATGGCGGCCTGACGACGCCGGTGGACACGAACCGGGTGACCACGCTCCGCGACTTCTGGCGTGGTGCCTTCTTCGGGCAGAAGCTGCGTTTTGCCGTCAGGCTCGCGGAGGCCGACACGGTGCAGCAACGTGCGGCGTGGCTGGTGATGACGATCCAGTCCGACACCACGCGCACCGCCTTCAACGACTCGACACCGCGTCCGCTGTTCGTGCGATTCCGCGACCAGAAGGGTACCCCCACGCGCGACGACGATGCGATTCCACCCGATACGCTGCGCGGCAGTTTCGGTGACTTCATCACTCCCGCGCGCCAGACGACGTTCGCGGCCACGGGCACGGGCTCGTTGCTGGTGTGGGATGTGTTGAAGACGGGTGTCTCGGCCCTGCGCGTCGACCTGAGCGGGCTGCGCAAGCCGCCGCGTGGCTATTACTACCAGACGCACATCATCGACGGCCTGTCGGGTGTGGCCTATGCCTGGGGCGAGGGCCGGAATGCGGATGGTGACCTGCTCGGCAACGCCGATCTCGGCACCGACAGCATTCTGGCGGTGTTCCGCGCCGCGCAGCCGGTGAACGAGGTGATCGGCAAGCCGGAGAACTACTCGCGCGTGGATGTCCTGCTCGAACCCAAGACGGCCGCACCCGCGCTTCGGACCGGACTGACGATCTACAGCACGATGAGCGTGCTCCGTGCAGCGATGCCGGCGGCGCTGACGGCCAAGCGCGCCGCGCTCGGTTCGCTGCAGGCGATCGTGACGAAGGGAACGCAGGGTGGTCCCGCGGCTCGGTCGGTGGGTGTGGTGATTCAGGCGTCGGGACTGAATTTCAACACGCTGCTCGGCAACAAGAACACCGACAGCACCGGCACCGCGACGTTCACCGGCGTGCCGCCGGGCGAGATCCGTGTGCTGGCGATCCCGTTCGGCGGATCGGCGGTCGAGACGCGTGCGACGGTGACGTCGGGGCAGACGGCAACGGTGCGGCTGGTGGTGCCCTGATCGGTGCGGGCGTCGGCGTCGCCGACGGTGCGGCGCTCACGCTCGCCCGAGCAGCACGACGCCACTGAAGTGCCGGAATTCCTCCTGCTTGCGCGCCGGCGCAAACGTGCCGAGCCAGCGGAAGAACCGCGCCATCGGGAACGTGCGGTCGAGCCGGATCCCCTCGTCCATGAAGGGCCGGTACTCGATCTCCTTCCACCCGAACCGGCCGAAGAACGCCGGTCCCTCGGCTGGACCGAACAGGAACGGTGCGTTGCCCAGGCCCACGGTCTTGCCCCAGGTCTTCGCCATCATCTTCAGTAACCCGGGGCTGCCAAGGTCGGTGAGCCAGCGGGTGAACGTGTCGTTGGCGCGGAGGTCGTTCGCAAGTCCGATGACGTGCTCCTCGCTGAGATAGATCAACAACCCTTCGGTGATCACGAGGGTGCGACGCGCTGACGCATTCGCGCGGGTGAAGAGGGCGCGGCGCCCCTCGATGTCGGCGAGATCGAGGGGCACGGCCTCGTACCGGCAGACAGCTGTCTCCGTCGCCATCGCGTCGCTCTTGTACGCGACCATGTGCGGGTGATCGACGTCGATCCAGTGCAGCGACTGCGGCAGCGGCATCCGGTAAGCCCGGACATCGAGGCCGGCGGCGAGGTTGAGCACCGTGTCGACGCCGTCGCCGATGGCCTTCATGATGATCTCGTCCATCAGGTACGTGCGAACGATCATCGGCCATGCCATCGAACGTCCGCGCTTCATGCCGTTCACGATCGCCTCGCCGCGCGCGCCGGCGAGGCGACGCGCGAACGGATCACGAAAGAGCGCGTCGGGGCGCTCCGATTCCATGGCGCGATACACGGCCACCCACCGTGCCGTGTCCGAGACGTCGGAGATCAGTTCATCGGTGTCGGTGGTCATGGTGCTCTCGGTCGGTTCTTGCGGGTAATGGAGCGCGTCGATGCCGCCATGGGCGACGCGGGCCGGAGCGGCGAGACCGCCGCGCAGGGTGCGCGCATGGCGCGGCGCCTGCGTCGGCCGGTGCGGTTGGCGTGGGGATCGGCGGCGACCTTGAAGTCTACGGCGCAATCCCGAGGTTGTGTCGAGCGGGGTCAGCGACTGGTCCGCGCCGCGTGCCGAACTGGGCCGCTGAGACTCGTCTCACGCCGAGCACCCTATCGAGATTCCACACTCTCCCACCATGTTCATCGCTGAGCCGCTTGGCTGCGTGGGCCTGTGTCAGGTGAGCATGTCAACGAGGGCACAACGGAACCCCGGCAGGACGTCCTCGCCGTCGAGATCGCCGGTGGATGAGACCCGCGAGATGCTTCCGTCAGCGCGATACACCGTTGCAGTCACTTTGCGCGGATCGATGACCCAGAGCAGCGACACGCCTGCCTTCAACCAGTCTTCGACTTTCGCCAGCACGTCTCCGCGGCGATCGTCAGGCGAGAGAATCTCGACCGCATGATCGGGGGCCGCGCTGCCGTACCGTCACCGTTTTCATGCACGCGACATCTGGCCGTCGGCGGGGCTCGTCCGCTCCGGAATAGAATCACTGGTCGCCCGTTCAACGCATCGTGCAACGCAACCGTTGCGCCGACGATTCCACGTGAACAGGTCGCTCGGTGAGTCCAGCCATCGGTGCGGACGAGCAGCACGCGATGCGTTCACCGGACACCCGGCGTGAGAGTCTGGCACGCGTTGTCACACGTGCGTCCACGCGCAGCGAAGAACTGCTGACGCCTGTGATGCATGCGGCATCGACGGACGCCGTTGTCTTCTGGCACCACTGTACGGAGCGTCCGCCTTCTGGTTCCCACCACTGGGTAGGAGGAGTCATGGACACGTTCGCGAAGTACGCCGGGATGATCGTGACATGTGGCCTGATCGCCGGCTGTTCGCGCGATTCGGCGAACACGGCATCCACGCAGGTGCAGAGCAGGGACGCCGACGCGTCGTCGATGGTCGGTCTCAAATCGGAGGGCAGTGATCACAATCGCAAGATTGCAATGCGTGACGAGTGCGATCCCACTGATCCGGCGTGGGCACCGACGGGCGGGTGTCTTCTCGCGCGCGGCGCTGTGCGCGTGGCCGAGTTCAACGCCTTCCTGAGGTCACCGCTCACGATTCCGGCAAATGGTTCACTCGTCGGCCATCCGGCATGGCGCAATGAGCCGTCGTACCTGTCGGTGGAGGTCGGGAAGAGTGTGCGGGTCACCAACGAGGGTGGTCGTGTGCACACCTTCACTGAAGTCGCGGCCTTCGGTGGCGGTCGCGTGCCACCACTGAACATTGCGTTGTCGCCGGCACCGGAATGCCCGGGTTCGGTGAACGTGGCCCCAGGCGAGCGTGTGAGTCTCGAGGGGTTGCCGCTCGGCATTCACAAGTTCCAGTGCTGCATCCATCCCTGGATGCGGGCGGTGGTTCGGGTCAGTCCAGAGACCCACAGTCACAGCTGAGCCGTAGGGCGCCGACAGCCGGCGAGCTGGACCGCGCGAGTGCTGCCACAGCGCATCACATCGCAGCGTACCAGCCCGTCGCCCTGTCGGCGCATGACACCGGCCGTCCGGCCCGCCAGCCGATCCTCGCGCTTCCCGGCCCCGGCCATATACTCAACCCAACCTGATTGAAGTCCTGCGCTTCGCTGTCGATGCGAGCGATCATCGTCGTTGGTGCACTCCTGCGGAGCGGGATCTCCACCGCGGTCGGCGCGACGACACGCTTCCAGGAGATCGGCGATGTATTTCGAACTGCAGCTCTCCGATGATGTCTTCACGCGCATCGTTCGCAATCGCATGCGCGCCGCGCCCATGTGCGTGAATGAGACCTTCCTCGATGTGGACGGCACGCTGCTGGTGGTGGATCGGGTGGAGATCGGCGACCTCACGTCGATCCAGCGCGAGCGGAGCGTCGACGCGTCAGGTGGGGTCGAGCGCACAGTCCCGCACAGCAGTCAGCTGGTCTGGCGGTTCTCGCCCTCGAGCCTCAGCACGATCACCGTCCCGTTTCTGCAGGTGCGGCAGAATGTCGTGATCTCGCTGGTCAAGGCATCGGACCTCGACACCAACGGCGCCAGCCCGACGTCGGCGTTCCGCACCGTCATCGTGAACGTGGTCGTCAACGTGTCGCTCGCGCCGACGACCCCGGGCCAGCAGGGCGGCGGCCCGTTGCGGCTCTCGTACGCGGTGGCGTATGTCGAGTTCGGCCTGTTCTTCGCCCTCTTCTCCGAACAGCAGCGCGCGACGATCACGCAGAAGCTGTCCGGAATCCAGGTGCAGCCGATCACGCTGGATCTGGGACCGGTGTCGGCGGTGATGGGGAGGCCGGTCAACGCGATCAACGCGGGAATCGCCTGTGATCCGGACGGCACGTTCGTCTCGCTGCGGGCGGACATCGATGTGCATGCATCCGAGCTCGCGATCGCACGACCGTTCTTCGAGGACGGCCCCACGAACTGGCTCGCCGGCGGGGACTGGGCGATGCTGCTCGACGTGAACCTGTTGACACAGGACGGCGCCCGTCGGGCGAAGAGTGTGCTGACGAACGTCCCGAAGCTCGCGCTCGTCTCGGGGCCGACGGTGAGCTGGGACGCGGGTGGAGCGGCACTCGACATCAGCGCCGCACTGGAGCTCGCCGATGCCTGTCCGTTCTTCATCGACGACATCGACATGGACGTCGATGTGGCCATCCGGGCCTCGTTCTCCGCGCCCACGCCGACCACGCTGCGCACGCGGTTTCACGTCACCGGGACACCCTCCAACGAAGCCGAGAAGTTTGCCTGCGCCGTGACGGGCGCATTGCTGTGGCCGTTCCTGGGACCGGTGATGCTCAAGGATCTCGACCTCGATGAAGGGTTGGCGTTCTACCTCGCGGGACTCGCCGCCGGGCCGCTGTTTTTCCTCGGCATCCTCGGCTACATCGAGTCGACGAAACCCGACATCGCGGCAGGGAGCCTGGGTCCGAACTGCCGGAAGGTGGACGACGAGAACATCGAGTGTGACCAGCCGGTCGACATTCGCATGATGCTGATTCCGCCGTTCAATGCCAGGCTCAATCTGGACGTCGTCCACGGCCTTCCCGAAGGGCTCGTGCTCGGCGGCAAGATCGTCAACCTGGGGGATGCGCCCGTCGGCGACGTCGAGGTGGCGGTCCGTCCGTTCGCGTGGACGCTCATCGGCGGGTGCAGGCCCATCGGGTCGCCGGGGTTCAGGATTGCGAACCAGGCGGAGATCGATGTGACAGCGGTGTTTCGCCCGGGATTCCCGGTACAGGACGCGTCGATCTGCACCGCCTTCATCCTCGAAGGCTCGGACCCGCTGGGTGAGTTCAAGCTCGTGCGGGCCGACGCCAAGCTCACGGTCATCCCGCAGTTCAAGCCCGAGTACCTCGCCGCGCCGTACCCATGCCGGATCCGGGTGGTGTTGAGTCGGGGTCGCGGCGTACGCACGATCACGCTCGCACCAGCCGCACTGTTGACCGATGCGCAGCGCGAGATGCTCGAGGAGCGACGGCGCAACTTCGTGATCGTGTGCCAGAAGTGGGGAGACACGTTCCGAAAGCGGGAGTGGATCGATTTCGTCGTCCCCGGACCCGTGGAGAGGGAGTTCATTCAGTTCTGGCAGATTGCGGTCTATGGCCTGAACACCGCCGACGTCATTCGCGTCGAGACACGCGAGCGTGCCTCGATCCTGAGCGCGCGTCCGTCCGCCGCCGGGGTCGTGCACATGTCGATGATGATGGCTGGCACCGACGCGCCGGCCGGGGTCGCCCTCGAGCTCGATGGATACCGGGAACCGGGTGATCCCACACGCGCGATGATGGTGCAACAGGTGCGCTTCGAACGCGTGGCGTCCCTGCCGGTGCATGGGCGGTTGCGTGCCATGTACTTCGAGCGCGACGCCCACCGGCAGCGATTGATCATTGCCGATGGGCGCAGCGAGGTGACGTGGGATGTGACGCTGCCGCAGGCACCGCTGTTCACGAGTTCGACACCATACCGCGCCACGAGCGACGCGGATCCGATCGTCGTCCACGCGGGCAAGCGCGTCGGCGCCGAACCGACGAGAAACCTGAGACGCGCGCTGCAGCGCTTCCGTGATCAGGGCGGGTGCATCGCGGCAGTCGGCAGCCCGGATGTCGGCGGCATCGAGGAAACGTTGTACGTGCGCACCGAGACGAGCGCGACCCTGTACGACATCACCGCTCCCGGCGACCCGCGCGTGATCCAGACGTACGAGTCACCGGCGTGGTTCGAAGGCGTCGCACTCGGCGGGAAACTCATGGCGAAGCTGGACGCCCGATCGAGCGCGGTGGTGCTGTATGCGAGTACGGGCTCGCATCTGCAATGAGTGGGACCTGCCGGCGAGCGGTGACCAACCGGGGCGCAGCGGCAACACGCGTATGGGTGTTCGGATCCTCCGAATCAGATCGACAACGTCCGCGAACGCCGCTTCACGATCGCTCCAAGGGAGAGCAATCCGAATGCCATCAATGCCGCTGTGCCCGGTTCTGGCACGACGCCCACCGTCGGTTCCGCATAGATGAAATCGTCCATGACCACGGCATCACCGGGACTGCTTCCCGCCGTCAGGATCTGATTGCCGGTCGTGATGCGCACCCGGCCCACGCGAGCACCATTGGTGAATTGCACGCCCAGAAATGAGAACGTCTGATCGCCGGTGAAGTTCAAGGCGTTGAAGATTCCCAGTGAATTGTTGAGCGGGTCGAAGAACTGCAGCGACGTGGTCGCGGCCAGGTCGACATCACTGAAGATCACGCCAAACGCCGACGTCGTTGCGGCCGTCGTGCTGCCTGGGACGAAGAATGACACGTCAGTGATATTGCTGCCGATCGGTGTGAACAACCGCTGCGCACTGAACGGCGCGAACATCGTCGAATAGCTCGCGTTGATGTTGCCGAAGTTGATCGGTGTTCCGCTGGCTGCGCTCGCGCTGACCTGAAAGCCGGAGCCCGGCGTGGAGAAGACGACACCGCGCGGGGAATTCACATTGAAGAAATTCGCCGGCAGGCTGTTGGGAGCCGCGAGCAAGTCGGGCACGCCGTCCCAGTTGATTTCGCGACGGCCGGCCCCGAACGAACCTGCCACGTTCGGGTTGAGCGGACCGAGGGCTGCGCGAAACAGGTCGACGCTCGCCTGCACCGCGGCGGCGTTCGCGCCCGCACTGCTGAAGACGACTTGAGCGCCAAGTCGTGGTGCGGAGAGCAGACTGAGCGCTGAACAACCAACTACCGACAGCGTGCGGAGCGAAAGCAGACGTGTCATCAATATGCGGGTCGACATCCGGAGCTCCTTGCAAGAGATCTGAATACCTCGAAGCTGGATGCTATGCTGGTGACGACGCGCAAGCCAGCCCTGAATTATGGGAATGGCGTCGTTGCCGCGCGGCTCCGACCACGACGCGCTGATCGCTTGTGGTTCAGTCGCTCGAGTGTGCCGGGATCGTGCATGCAGCGATCCAGGTGGCGCCAGCCTGCGCTGAGGCTGGCGCACACGTGCACGCTGGCGACCTGAACCCGAAGTAAACGAGCCCTGCTTCCGTCCCGGATGATGCCGGGCGATGTCAGCGGGAGATCACCGCTTCAGCCTTCGCGCGAATGACGCTACGGAGAGCTCGAAGCGAAGCCTCGTCGGAGCATTGCGCTCAGGACTCCCGCAGCGCCGCCATCGGTGTCTCTCGGAAGACCTCGCGCCCCGTGAGAATCCCGATCAGCACCGTGATGCCCAGCAGCAGCGCCGCGATGCCGATGGCGGGGCCCCACGCCATCGTGAACGGCACCTTGAAGCTGAAGCGCGAGAGCGCCCACGCCCCGCCGATGCCGAGCACCATGCCGGCCAGCGCACCCAGCAGGCCGAGCACCGCGTACTCGCTGAACATGATGCGCGCGATCTGCGGACGCGTGGCACCGAGCACCTTCAGCAGCACCCCTTCACGGAGCCGTTCACGCCGGGTGGCGGCGACGGCGCTGATCAGCACCGGCACGCCCATGATCAGTGCGAACACCGCCATGAAGCGGATGGCCGTGCTGACCTTGTTCAGGATGTCACCGATGGTGCGGGTGATGAGCGAGATGTCGAGCGAACTGACGTTCGGATACTTGCGGACGACGTCACGCTGCAGCGTGGCGATCGCGGAGTCGCCGGTGACGCTGGCGATCACGGCGAACTGCTTCGGTGCGTCGCGGATGGCAGCGGGCTCGAAGACGACGAAGAAGTTCGGCTCGAAGCGCGCGAAGTTCACCTTGCGCGTGCTGGTGACGATCGTCCGCACCATCGCCCCCTGCACGTTCCACGTGAGCGAGTCTCCCACCCCGATCAGCAGGTCGTCGGCGATGCTCTCGTCGATGCTGACCCGATACATGCCGGCCGGCGGCTTCGGCGCCGTGTCGAACCACTTGCCGGCGATGAGCTTCTCGCTGGCGACGATCGTGTCGCGATAGGTGCTGCGGTACTCGCGCGAGTACGGCCACGGCGCCTTCTTCAGCTTCTCGGCCGCCGCCTGCGCAACCTTCACCGGCACGCCCTTCACCTCGGCCAACCGCATCGTCACGATCGGCACACGCTGGATGAGCTTCTGCCCCGACGTCGCAATCACCGTGTCCATCCACGGGCCCTGGTCATTCTGCACATCGTAGAACAGCACGTTGCCGCCACTCGCGGCCGCGTCCATCGAGAAGCGGTTCAGCAGTGCGACCTGCAGCAGATAGAGCGTGCTGACGAGGAACGCGCCGAAGCCGAGTGACAGCACGACCGACCGCGTCTGGTTGGAGGGGCGATACAGATTCGCCACGCCCTGACGCACCACGTACGGCCAGCCGGCACGCATCACCTTGCGCGCGATGATCATCAGCAGCGAGGCGCTGGCCAGCAGCAGGGCAAGCACGAGCGCGATGGCTGCGCTGATGGCGAGGCCCGCCTTCCAGTCGCCGGCGCGCGAGATCGCGAGCACGACCACGCTGGCAATGATGCCGGCCAGCACGATCAGGCCAGGCACGTCCGTGTACCACGGTCGCACTGCGCTCTCGTCCACCTGCGTGCGCAGCACCTGCAGTGGAGACACGTTGCGCACCCCGACGAGCGGACGCAGCGCGAACGCGAGCGCGACCCACACGCCGACGCCCAGCCCGGAGAGGATTGCGGTCGGTGAGAGCGAGACGGAGACGTCCACCGGCAGCAGGTCGCGCACGACACCGGGCAATGCGAGCTGGATCGCGATGCCGAGTGCGGCACCGACCGATGCCCCCGCCAGTCCCATCAGCGCGGCCTGCAGGCCGTAGATCACCAGCACCTGTGCGCTGCTGGCGCCGAGGCAGCGCAGCACTGCGATCGTCTCCTGCTTGCGACGGATGAAGGCGTGCACGCCGGACGCGACGCCGATGCCGCCGAGCAGCAGCGCGACGAGTCCGACGAGCCCGAGGAAGTTGCCGAGCGTGTTGATCGCCTCGCTCACGTTCGCCTCCGACTCGGCTGCGGTGCGCACGCGGAGCTTGATCTTCTCCAGGGCCGGCTTGCTGCGTGCGGCCCACGTCGTGGCGGAGAGTCCGGCGGGCATCTTCAGCAGCGTCTCGTACGAGGCGCGGGCGCCGAAGGTGAGCAGGCGCGTCTCGTCCAGCCACTGGTCCGACACGAACACGCGCGGGCCCACCACGGAGACGAAGCCGGCGTCGCCGGGCACCTGCCGCAGCGTGCCGGCGATGACGAAGGTCGAATAGCCGAGCGAGAGCGAGTCACCGATGCGTGCGCTGAGCGAGACGAGCAGGCCCGGATCGACGATCACCGCGTGTTCGCTGCGGATGCGCTGGAAGGCGCTGGCGGGCTCGGTGACGACGTCGCCGTAGAGCGGCCAGGAGTTGGTCACGCCGCGCACCTGCACGAGGCGGGTGTTGCCGCTCTGCGTGATCGCGGCCATCGACCCGAACTCGGTGATGCGCGCGATGGTGAAGCCGCTTCGGCCGAGCGAATCGACCAGCGAGTCGGCGGCCGGCGTCATGCCGGCGCGGGTGGTGAGTGATGCGTCACCGCCCAGCAGTGCGCGGCTCTGCTCGCGCACCGAGGTGGTGAGGTTGTCGGCGAACGAGTCGATGGCGACCAGTGCGGCCACACCGAGTGCGATCGACGACATGTAGAGCAGCAGTCGGCGCCGTGCGGTGCGGCTCTCCTTCCACGCCAGTGCGGGCAGGCGGCGCCACGACACGGCGCTCGTGGGAGGCTGGGCCATCAGGCGTGCGCCTCGACCGGCGCCGCGGTGGCGGCGGCGACGGCGCCCGTGTCCTCGATGATCACGCCATCGGCGAGCCGGATGCGGCGACCGAGTCGGGTGGCGAGTGCCGGATCGTGCGTGACGAGGACGATCGTGGTGCCATCCTCGCGGTTGAGCTGCTCGAGCAGTCCGACGATCTTCTCGCCCGTCGCGCCATCGAGGTTGCCGGTGGGTTCGTCGGCGAAGAGCACGCGCGGGCGGTTGACGAAGGCGCGGGCGATGGCGACGCGCTGCTGCTCGCCGCCGGAGAGTTGGGTGGGGAAGTGGTGCGTGCGGCTGCCGAGACCGACGCGTTCCAGCAGATCCCTGGCGCGTGCGTCGCTGTCGCGGACGCCGCGGAGTTCGAGCGGCACCTGCACGTTCTCGAGCGCGGTGAGCGTCGGCACGAGCTGGAAGCTCTGGAAGACGAAGCCGACGCGTTCACCGCGCAGGCGGGCGCGGGCGTCCTCGTCGAGATTGGCGAGGTCGGTGCCGGCGAGGAGCACGGCGCCGGTGGTGGGGGTATCCAGTCCGGCGAGGAGTCCGAGCAGCGTCGTCTTGCCGCTGCCCGACGGCCCGACGATCGCCACCGTCTCGCCAGCCGCGATATCGAAGGAGACATTGCGCAGGACGGCCAGCGCGCCGCCGCCGCTGCGATATTCCTTCGTCAGGTTGCGAACCGCGAGCATGGGTGTCGCGCGGCTGGGTGACGAGAAACCGGTGTCAGACATGCGGAAGCTGCAGGGAAGTGAGGAACGGACGCACGGGGGTGGCGCCGCCGTGCGCGGGCTGGTGGCAGCGGTGGCGCTCGGACTGCTGCATGGTTGCGGCGGCGGGGGCGCGCCGCAACCGGCCGAGCGGGCGGTGCCGCCGGTGGCTGATGCAACGGTAGCGGGTCCTGCCACGCAAACGCCCCTGCCGCCGGGAAGTTCGGTGGACGCCGGTCCCGTGGAGGTTCCGATCCGGATGCTGTTCATCGGGACGAGCCTGACGGCCGGCTTGGGGCTGGACGATCCCGCCAGCGCGTGGCCCGGCGCGCTGGGGCAGATCGCCGACTCGCTCGGCTACCGCGTGGTCGTGCAGAACGCCGGCCTGAGTGGCGAGACCTCGGCCGGGGCGCTGCGGCGGATGGACTGGCTGCTGAAGGAGGCGAAGGCCGACGTGGTCGTGATCGAGACCGGCGCGAACGACGGGCTGCGGGGGACGTCGGTGCCCGAGCTCGAGCTGAACCTGAGGGCGATGGTGGCCAAGGCGAAGGCGGCCCTGCCGCGGGCGGCGCTGGTGCTGGTCCAGATGGAGGCGCCGCCGAACCTCGGGGCGACGTATGCGCGCGGCTTTCGCGACGTGTTCGGCCGGGTTGCCACGGCGAGCGGGGCGACGTTGACGCCGTTCCTGCTGGACGGCGTGGCTGGGGAGGCGACGCTCAACCAGGCGGACGGGATCCATCCGACCGAGGCGGGGGCGGCGAAGGCGGCGCGGACCGTGTGGCCTTCGGTTCGTGGAGTCCTTGACGGCGTTCGGGCGTCGCGAGGGGCGCTGTAGCTCGTGGAAGGCTTTTTCACTCTGTTCACGCAGAGGATTGAAGGCGCAGAGGTTGGGAGGGGGTGGCGTGTCGGGAAGTCCATGTGTGGGCGGGGCGGAGCTGGGCGAGTCGCAGCGAAATACATGAGTCCGTTTGTGCTTCCTTTCACCTCTGCGCCTTCAATCCTCTGCGTGACAAGAGTTGACAGGCTGCCGGGCGGCGCCGACGTCCGGGGCAAGGGCAGGGCGAGGAAAGGGATTGGGGTGTCGCGCCGGGGCCGTTAGCTTTTGAAGCTGTTCAATACACGGATCCCCCAGAGTTGAGGATGTACTGATATGGCAGTTCCGGCAACGCAGCTTCGTCGCGGGATGGTGATCGTGATGGAAGGCGACCCCTGCCGCGTGATCGAGTTCCGGCACCATACGCCTGGGAACCTGCGCGCGATGGTCCAGACGAAGATGAAGAACCTGCGGACCGGGTCGAACTTCGAGCATCGCTTCCGTGCCGCCGACGCGATCGAGAAGGCGATGATGGAGACGCACGATCTCGAGTTCCTGTACGAGAGCACCGGCACGTACTACTTCATGAAGACCAGCGATTACGACCAGCTCGAGATGGACGAGGAGATGCTGGGCGACAATGCGCAGTGGATGCAGCCGGGCATGAAGATCATGGCCGAGTATTACAACGGGAAGCCGATCGGGATCGAGCTGCCGAACTCGATGATCTTCGAGATCGTGGACACGGCGCCGGTGATGAAGACGGCGACGAAGAGTGCGAGCCAGAAGCCGGCGAAGCTGGACAACGGGGTGACGGTGAACGTGCCGGAGTATCTGAGTGTGGGGGAGCGGGTGCGGGTGGATCCGCGCAGCGGCGATTATCTCGAGCGCGCCAAGGACTGATCGCTCGAAGGCGGTCGGCGGGCGGTACGGCCGGGCGCCCGGACGGCTCGGTCCTCGCCGACGGGCTCTGGGTGGTGCTGCGGTGACGTGATGCTGCCGCTTGCGTCACCGTCGTGCCCGTTTCGTGGCGGCACTTGAAGCGGCGTTGGAGTTGTTCTATTTTGGGTGTCTGTCGTACGGCTGGTTGCATGGTGCCTGTAGCTCAATTGGTTAGAGCACCGGATTGTGGTTCCGGGGGTTGCGGGTTCAATCCCCGTCAGGCACCCTGGGGTGACGACCGAGGTGGAATGGGTCGACATTGGGCAGGGAACTTCGGTGTAGGTCCGTAGCTCAATTGGTAGAGCACCGGTCTCCAAAACCGGGGGTTGCAGGTTCGATTCCTGCCGGGCCTGTGGTGGTGAGTGGGACGGGCGGGGGTGAGAGCCTGCCAGGTGGTGCGTGGGGACGGACAGTGTCTGGCGCTATCGTCTAGGGGACTAGGACACGGCCCTCTCAAGGCTGGAACACGGGTTCGAATCCCGTTAGCGCTATGGGTGTGGCGGTGTTGGTCTGGATGCTGGTGCAGGTGGTGTGTACGGTTGATCGACCGGTGATCGATGGGGTCGGGGGTTTCGGCTCTGCGGCGCGTTCGTCTATCGGTTAGGACGGGACCCTTTCAAGGTTCAGAGACGGGTTCGACTCCCGTACGCGCTACCTCGGTTGGTGCTGGTGTGGGTGACGTTGCGGGTGGAGTGGCAGGTTTGGGTGTGGGAGAATGGGGCCGTAGCTCAGTCGGTTAGAGTGCCGCACTGTCACTGCGGAGGTCGCGGGTTCGAGCCCCGTCGGCCCCGTTGCAGGAACCGGGATCAGGATGTGGGTGTGGGATGTGTTGGGTTCGTGGTTTGCCCTGGTGGTGAAATTGGTAGACACGCCACTTTGAGGTGGTGGTGCCGAGAGGCGTCGCGGTTCGAGTCCGCGTCAGGGCATGTTCCTCGGTTGTGGGTGGAGGGTGGAAGGGGTTGGTATTGTGCCACAGTAGCTCAGTGGTAGAGCACTCGATTCGTAATCGAGCGGTCAAGGGTTCAATCCCCTTCTGTGGCTCTGGTGGTGCTGAATGCAAGGTTCACAGACGCGCCTCGGCAATGCCGGGGCGTTCGTCGTTGGTGCCCTGCGTGAATTTGGTACGCGCCGCGTGATGGTGATCATGGGCGTGGTGTTCGCGTCTCGCATCCTGCTGCGACGCGAGCGCGCCGAGGAGGGGTTGACGCAAGCCGAGCTCGCTCGGCGGCTCGGGATGTCGTCGCAGTCGGTGCAGACGTTGGAGCGGAGTGGGGCCAATCCGACGCTGGACACGTTGGATCGGGTGGCGTCGGCGTTGAATCGGACGCCGGTGGTGGGGTTGGTGCGGGAGCGGGGGGTATGGACGTATGCTGCGGATGTGGCGAGGGCGGGTGGTGGCCGGCGTGGTGACGTGGTTCGCGCGCGGGGTGGGTGACAGCGCTCGTCGCTGGCGTGCTCGTCGCGGCGGTCGAGTTGCTTGCGGGGCACCACGTGGTCAGGTAGGATTAGATTTGCACGGTCTTGCAAGATGTGGGCATGGCAGTGCGGTCTTGTCGTATTGCGGGAGTAACTCAGTTGGTAGAGTGTCAGCTTCCCAAGCTGAAGGTCGCGGGTTCGAGTCCCGTCTCCCGCTTGCTTTATATATCAACGACTTAGCCCCGATTGGCGAACGTGCGGACGTGTCAGGAATTTTGTGTGTGAGGGGTGAGGTTACGCCGTGCGTTTCGTAAAGCGGTCCCCGTAGACGATGGCAAACTGATTCATGGCTTCATGCCAAGCTTTGGCGGAGCGAATGGTGTGCCCGTGCATGTTTT
>JANNXU010000079.1:0-23708 GCA_031409715.1 Gemmatimonadaceae bacterium
GGAAGTCGACGTGGCCGTGCGCGGTGATGCGGACGGGCGCCTCGCAGACCTGATCGATGGCTCGATTGGCGAGGCCTCGATGTTTCACGACACGTTCGGGTACTACGCGCAGGGCGTCGTCGAATCCACCGCGCGCCTGCCTGTGGGGTGGCAGGCGCGGCTCGTCCCATTCGATACGCCGGGCACGCGAGGCGTCACGGCGTGGTGCCTCGAGCTGCACGATCTCTGGGTCTCGAAAGCGGTGGCGGGCCGGGACAAGGACCGCGAGTTCTGCCGGGCATTGGTGCGCCGCGGGGTGGTGATGTCGGATGTCCTCGAGTCCCGCCTCGACACCGTGCCCGCACTCGATCCCCGCATCCGGAGCGCTGCCCGCACTTGGATTGGCGCGTGAGCGACGGTCTCCGCGCGACACTGCAGCAGACCCTCGGCGACGGCTACACCCTCGAGCGGGAGCTCGGTGGTGGTGGCATGTCGCGTGTGTTCGTGGCGCAGGAGCATGCGTTGGGGCGTGAAGTGGTGGTGAAACTGCTGTCGCTGGAACTGGCCGCATCGCTCAGCGCCGAGCGATTCACGCGCGAGATCAAGCTCGCGGCGGCGTTGCAGGAGCCGCACATCGTGCCCGTGCTGGCCGCCGGCACGACCAATGAGGGGCTGCCGTACTACACCATGCCGTTCGTCCGCGGCGATTCCCTGCGGGCGCGGCTGGTGGCCGGTGTGGTACCTGTAGCCGAGGCGCTCGGCATTCTGCGCAACATTGCGCAGGCGCTGCGGGATAGGAATTTCAATCGGGGTGGGTTGACTATCCGTCGAGATACAGCGGGATCGCCGACCTCGCCAGCGCCTCGTCGCGGGCGGCGGCGTGCCTTCGATCTCGCTCGGGCACCTTGAGCGCCGCGGGAACTGCGGTCAAGCGCGGGGGGGCCGAACCCGGCGGGGACCTATCTGACGCGCCGGTGGGACGGCCGCGCACGCCGAACGTCCCCGCGGGGGAGCGGGGCCTTGGGGATGCGTACGCACGGGACGGTCAAGGCGTCGGTGGACGGGCGAGGGGCGCGTGACGCGCCCCGGCTCGCGGGGCCCGCGTCGATGGGGGGCTCCGCGCGTCGGCGTGGGTCGCGTGCGCCGCGCGGGTGCGGAGGTGCGTGAGAATCTGGTCGATCACCGACGCTTGGGTGATGAAGGCGACGATGCGCATCGCGCCGTGGCAGGTGGGACACGCGAGCGGGTCGACCTCGAATATCTGCTGCAGGAGCAACGCCAACGCGTACTTCGCCGAGGGCATGGCGGACGAGCTGTCAAATGCGCTCGGCAAAGTGCCCGGCTTGCAACTCGCCGGGCGCAGTTCGGCCGCCGCGTTTCGCGGCAAACAGAAGTCGGCCCAGGAGATCGGCGCCGCGCTGCATGTGGGCGGCGTGCTCGAAGGCACCGTGCGCCGCGCGGGCGGGAAAGTGCGCGTCTCCACGCAGCTCACCAGCGCGCGGACGGGATTACACGGATGTGGCCATGGTCGATGCGATTCCCCGTGCGCTGGCGGCGGGCGAGCGTGCAGTGGCCCTCGACTCGATGTCGGCCGAAGGCTGGGCGGCGGTGGGCCAGGCACGCACCTACCAGCACCGGTGGGCCGACGCTGACCGCGCCACCCAGCGCGCGGTACGACTCGATGCGCGCAGCCTGGCGGGCCAGCTCTATCGATCGCGCTTCCTGCTGGCCACGGGTCGCGTGAACGAAGCGGTGGAGGCCGTGCTGCGCGCGGTCGAGACGGATCCCGTCAACGCGGTCTCACTCGGGTACACCGCGCTGACTCTGTCCATCGCCGGTCGCCATGACGAGGCCATCGCTGCCGGCAATGGTGCGTGGGAGATCGACTCGACGGTGGCTGGTGTGACGAGCTACTCGCTGCTCGCACTCGTCGACGGCGGTCAGACCGCCGAGGCGAAGCGTCGCGCCGAGATCGTGCTGCGCATGGCGCGGGAATTATCGGCGATCAATGGCGCCGCGTGGGCGATCGGCGCCGCGGGCGATCCGAGGCGCGCCGCTGCACTTGCGCAGGACTACGCGGTCCGTTTCGCGAGCAATCCCAGACTGCAGTCGGCGCTGACGGCGACATGGCTGGCGGCCGGAGACACCGCACGGGCGCTCGACGCAATGGAGCGTGCCGCCGAACGGCTAGAGCCCGGCGTCGTGAATCTGCCGCTCGCGCATCGTCGCTACGATCCGCTCCGCGCCAGCCCTCGCTTCGCCGCGCTCGTGCGGAAACTGGGCCTCGACGTCGCGTTGTTCACGTCGCCGACTGGCGGGCGGCCGCGGTAGGCCACACCGGTATTCCGCTCGTCCCTCCTGGAACCCTCGCGAGGTCATGCGCGCCACCGCGCCTTACCTGCTCGAATTGTCCAGCACCACCGCCGCGTTCCGATGTAACCCCCGTAACTTCGCCCGCTTCATCGGCGACTTTCGGAACGCCGCGCTGAACTGCTCCTGGTTCAACGCCAGGATGTCCGTCGCCAGCGTCGCCGCGTCCTTCCCCGCGATGAACTGCCGCGCCCGGAACGGCGAATCCTCGGCCAACTCCTGCGAGAACTTCACATTCCATGGGCCGCAGGTCTGGGAGAAGTGTCGGCATAACCGTTTTGTGGTTGAGCTCGATACCGGCCTCGGGACTGTGCGGCGAGAATCGGTGCGCCGCGTCGCGCCCTTCGGCCCGGCGTAACGGACCGACGCCTTGCGGTCAGGCCAGACGGCACGTATCTACATGTATATCCTTTCCGGAAACCCGCCATGACGATCGCGCGCACTCGGACCTTCCGCAGCGGCAACAGTGAAGCGGTCCGCCTCCCCAAGGACGTGGCCTTCGGCGACGACGTCGAACTCGTCCTCGTCCGCTCCGGCGATGTGATCACGATGTACCCGGCCGGGATGACGATCCTGACGATGCTGCAGCGGCTGCAGGCACTGCCGCGCCCGCGCGCGATCGAGCGTCGCGACGACGAGCCGCTACCCGAACGCGACGGCCTGTAACGCGTGGCCTATCTGCTTGACACGAACGTCGCGATCCACCTGCGCGACGGTGACCCGAGGATCAGCGCGAAGGTTGCCGCCCTCGATGATGCGATCCTGCTGTCGATCGTGACGCGCGTCGAACTCGAAGGGGGCGTGCATCGCGATGCCGCCGACGCGCCGGCGCGACGCGCGCGGCTCGATACGCTCCTCCGCGCGATCCCGGTGCTCGCCTTCGATGACGCGGCGGCGGAAGCATATGCGGCGATCGTCGCCAGCGCCGGCTACTCGCGGCGGAAGCTGCTCGACCGGATGATCGCCGCACACGCGTTGGTGCATCGGGCCACATTGGTGACCATGAACGCCGATGACTTCCGCGACATCGCGGGCCTCGAGCTTCTGGCATGGTGATCGGGACGGGCGCAGGCGGCGAAACCGTAACGCGCGTGCGGTACGGCGCCTGGTCGGTCACGAGAAGCTGCCGTGGCGTGTTGTCGCGAGGGCTGCGTGAAATCGGGTGCTACGGGCCAGTGTTTTCGAGCACGATTGCCGCGTTGCGTCGGAGGCCGGCCAGTTTCGCCCGCTTCATCGGCGATTTCCGGAACGCCGCGCTGAACTGCTCCTGATCGAGCGCCAGGATGTCGGTCGCCAACGTCAGCGCGTCCTTCACCGCAATGAACTCCCGCGCGCGGAACGGCGAATCGTCCGCCAGTTCCTGCGAGAACTTCACGTTCCACGGACACACGCTTTGGGAGATGTGTCGGTATATCCGTTTTGAGGTCGCGCTGTCGACGGGCCTGCGAACGCTTCGCGCTGCCAGAGCCTGACGCGGGCCGTGCGTTGGGATGCGGCGGCCACCGCGTGGTTATTGAGCCAACCGCCCACATGGCTCGCGGGAGACGGCGGCGCCCGCCGCCGCGGCCGGGCCACCCACGATGGTTGCCGCGCCGCGCTTGGCGCCGACGGAGGCCGTCCGCCGGTGGGCGGCGCTCCTCCAAGATCTTTGAGGTTGACCCGCTGGCATGCCCGTCCTGTAACGGCGCGATGCGCATCGTCGCCTTCATCACCCAGACGTCGGTGATCGACCAGATCCTCACCCACCGTCGGCCCCGCACCTCCCGTGAGGCGCGCGACGGGCCACGAAGCCCCCCAATCGACCCGGGCCCCCGCGAGCCGGGGCACGTCACGCGCGCCACGCCCGTCCGCCTGCAACCCTCAGTACGGCCCCGACGCTCCGCCACCAAGCGGGGACCTTCGGCGTGGGCGGCCGTCCCACCGGCGCGACGGATTGGTCCCCGCCGGAATCGCTCCCCCCACCCTGACCGCCGTTCCCACGGCCCTCGAGGCGCGCGAACGAGTCGGCGGGCACGCCGCCGCCCGTCACGCGACGCTGGTGAGGTCGGCGGTCGCGCCGTAGACTCGACGAGTCGTCGACCACCCCGATTGAAATTCCAATGCCGACCGCCCGCATGCACCGGCTTCGCCTCATCGCGCTGTGGAGTGCGTTGCTGTCCTCGCAGCTCACCGCCCAGCGCATCATCGACGTGACCGCCGGAACTACAGTCCGCATCCGGCAGGGCACGCCCACCATCGCGGTGATCCGCGGCACACTGCTCTCTGCCGATACGGTGCAGGTGGTCGTCGGTCGCGATCAGACTGCGATCCGGCGCATTCCGTATCAGGAGATCACGAGCTTCGAGTATCTTGTGAGTCGCCGGACGATCGGGCAGGCCCGAACGCGTGGCATGCTGTACGGCGTTGGCGCAGGCCTCGGCGCCACTGCAGTCATGTTTCTGGGCACGATCGTCGCGCAGCGGACCGACGGTGACACGTGCACCCAGCAGTGCTGGCTCACGACTCGTGGCGCCACGCGCGCGGGCATCGCGCTGACGGTGACGACCACGGTGCTCGGCGCACTGGTCTTTCAGCGCCACACCGAGCGTTGGCGGCCGGTGCGGTTGCCCTGGTCATGATTCCGGAAGCAGTGCCAGACCACCGGCGCCGTCTCCCGCAGGCTCACGACTTGTACCCTGTCTCGTGTGCATCCGGCAGATCGGCACGTTCCATGAATCCGCGAAGTCATACTCGTATGTGAAGTTCGCGCCCTCGGTCAGGCAAAGCTGCGAGAGCGTTACGCCGCGTGCATTGCGTGCGGGCACGCCAGAGTCATCGAGTTCCTCGTCGGGGAGGGTGTACCGTTCAGTGCCGATCGTGAACTGATACAGATGGTAGTCATACCACAGAAACGCCAGCGGAATGACGCGGTGGAGTTCCGGCAGCGTCGTCGTCTCGTGCAGTGTGATCTCGCGCCACATCGGCGGCTCGATGTCGTCGAGCGTGATCCGCAGCGCCACGTCCGTCGGTGTGCGCGTTGGACGACGGGCGGCGGGTTTCTTCGCGCGGGAGAGTGCCATGCGACGGCTCGCGGCGTTCGGGGCAGGCGCGACTGCTGGGAGCTTCACTCTGGCCGCACGGAGCGCAACGCCGCGCGCAGACGATCACGTTTGTTGTCGGCGAGGCTCACTTCGGGGCCGCAGCGACCTCGCCCTGAACACCAGCAGCGGGTACGCGCGCCTTAGGCGTCTGGCTCGGGCATTGCGGTCGGACGCGCGTTGGCGAGTACCACCGCTGCATTCCGCCTGAGCCCAGCCAACTTCGCCCGCTTCATCGGTGACTTCCGCAACGCCGCGCGGAACTGCTCCTGATCCAGCGCCAGGATGTCCGTCGCCAGCGTCACCGCGTCCTTCCCCGCAATGAACTCCCGCGCCCGGAACGGCGAATCCTCCGCCAGTACCTGCGAAAACTTCACATTCCACGGGCAGACGTCCTGGGAGATGTGTCGGTATAACCGTTTTGAGATCCTGCTGCTGACTGGATGGTTAACACTCCGAAAATCAACGGACTGACTCTTGCAAAAGCCACGGGAACGCCCGCCGTGCCGAGTCCGCACTTCCGTCGGCGTCGTCCCCTCGACGCCCTCTGTCCGGACCTGGGGTAGCGCCACGACCAGGTGCCGGTGCGACCGATAGCCGCGCGCTTGTGTGGCGTCTCATGGCAAAGATGCGCGGGAAGCCGCGTTGCGGCGAGGTAGCGTGGACGCGCTCTTTGCCGGCGACGGGCGCCAGAGCGGGCGGAACGTCGGCGGCGTCGGCAGGGATGGCTCAGGGGGCGAAAATGCGATGAAGCCAGCGATTTCTCTGTGCGTACTCGCAGATTCGGGCATTCCAGGCGCGTGACGCTTGCGCGACGCCAGCTCGCCAGTGACACTCCCAGTCCCCGGGCGGGCGGCCTGATGCGGCGGTGTCCGCGCGTGCCGGCTGTCGGCGGCCCGAGGCCGCAGCACGTCCGCCGTCGTTCCCCACCGTCCCCATGTCTCCGATGATGCAGCCCCAGCGCAGGTGGCGGTGGTCCGCGTACCGTGGCGTGTTGGCGTGGGCCCTCCCGATGCTCCTGAGCGCGCAGGCGCCGGCGAACTTGGATGGAACGAAGCGCCCAAGTCGCGCGGCGGTCATCGGGTCGACGCGTGGCGTCGTGTCGGATTTCGCGGAGGTGCTCGACCCGGTGGCGGTGGCCCGCATCATCGGGCTGTTGGAGGCGCTGAAGGCCGCCACGCGCGGGGAGATCGTGGTGGTGACCGTCCCCGCACTCGGTGTATTCACGGCTAAGCAGGTCGCGGAGCAGATCGGCAATCGATGGGGCGTCGGGCCGGTCACCGCACCCGACCATCCCATGTACGAGAGTGGCGCCGTGCTCCTACTTGCACCGGCAGACCGATCGTATCACCTCGCGCTCGGAAACGGCGCCGCGCGGTTCATTCCACAACCGACAGTCGACAGCGTGTTGGCGCTCATGCGTCCCGATTTCGGGGCGGGGCGCTACGGGGATGGGCTGGAACGCGGCGTGCGCGCCCTCGTCGCGCTCTTCACCGCGCAGGCCCGAACGGCGGGCGTCGCCGACACCCTCCCCGCGGCGGTTCGTGTGCGTCCGACGGATGATGTCGACGTGGTCGTGCCCGCGACCACGCGCACGACGTACCACGCCGGCCAGTCGCACACAATGCAGCACCGCTGTCGACGCCAGCCGCAGGTCCACCTGCACACGATGCCGGCACGTGCACGAGGCGCATCCCGGCATTCTGGTCGTGCACGCATCGCGGCCTCAGCCGATCACGGCGGGACGAAGCCGGACGGGGCCTGCGGATCGTTGCGCGGTGCGCGCAGGCGGGGCGTCTGTCCGGTTGCATACTGGAAGCCGACGAACACGCCCCGCAGGCCGGGCAGGCGCTCGGTGTACTGCTGCAGTCTCTCGGTACCGGTCGAGACGATGAAGCGGTTGGTGTTGAAGATGTCCTGGCCGCGCACGATCAGTGATCCGCGGTCACGCAGCACCTTCTGACGGAAGATCACCTGCGTGCCTTGCACGGTTCCGAAGCGGCCGCGCTCGATGTTAAACGGCGCACGGTAGAAGTAGTTGATCTGGATGGAAGTTTGCGGAGTCACGTTGACAGTGCCGTTGACGCGCGCGGACCAGGCCACTGCCGTCGAGCCGAGCGATGACAGCGAGCCGCCGTCGGTGACGAGTCGGAAGATGTTGAACGAGCTCAGACCGTTGAACCACGTGCCGATCTTTCGCGTGCCGTTGAGATCAGCGCCGAAGGAATTGCTGGTGGCAAGGTTGACGAACGAGATCGTCGTCACCGGGCGATTGTCGACGTTGCCGTCGTTGTTGACCTCGACGCGGATGACGTCCGTGGTGCGGCGGAAGAAGGGCGAGAACTGGAGGCTGCCGTTCTTGCCCGTGCGCGTCAGCCCGAGCTCGAGCGCATCGGTGAACTCGGGGCGCAGCGACGGGTTGCCGCGGAAGACGTTCTGCGCATCGAAGAACTGCGGGAACGGATTCAGTTCCTGCGTGCCGGGCCGGCGGATGCGGCGTGAGTAGCTGAGCCGCGCCTGCGTCGCGTCGCTGACCTTGTACGCCATTGCAGCGCTCGGGAACAGGCTGAAGTAGCGGTACGGATAGCGGTCACTGGCGATCGAGAACTGGCGCGAGGTGTATTCGGCACGCAGGCCGCCCTGCATGTCCAGCTTGCCTGCAGTGCGGGACAGCACCGCGTAGCCGGCCTGCACGTGCTCGTCGAAGACGAACGTGTTGCTCAACGCGCTGGGACGGAAAACACCAGTGCCGGCCGAATCCTTCTGTGCGAGGAAGTCGCGGTCGAGCCAGCGCGAGTTACCGCGATAGCCCGTCTCGACCTTCAGCTTGCCGAGGGTGTGCAGGTAGTCCAGCTGCCCGGTCAGCTGCGTGACGCGGGAGTCGGACTGCTGGGTCTCCGCGTCGCGGAGCAGGCTGCCGTCGGCGTTGCGCGTGGTGAGCAGCGTCGAATCGATATCCGCCGTCGTGTTCACTCGCAGCTCGGTGGACAGCTCGCGCTGGCGCGGCACCATCGTGCGCTTCCATGCGGTGGTGTAGTCCACCACCCATCCCTGGGTCTCGTTGAACCGGGGACGGAGATACGCGTCGTAGGGCGTCATGGTGGCGTCGCGCTCCGTGTAGGCGAAGCGCGAGTCGTCGCCGCCGGCGCGCTTGTTGATCACCAACGCCTGCGACAGCACGTCCCGGCTGGTGGCGCGGAAGTCGAAGTTGCCGCTGAGGTTGTGCCCACTGAAGTAGTTCGTGCCGGTGATGTCCTGATCGGTCGCGGAAAGCAGCGTACGCGAACTGGTGTAGCGCTCGCGATCGTTGACGCCGCTGACCGAGCGGAGGTCGGTGTTGTAGCCGTAGGTGCCGAAGAGCGAGACGCGTCCGCGCTGCCAGCCGGCATTGCCCGATGCATTCCATCGGTCGGAGTTCATGTAGCTCGCGTTCACACCGCCGCTGGCACCGAGATCGGTGTCCTGCTTGAGGACGATGTTGATGATGCCGGCCATGCCCTCCGGATCGTACTTCGCCGAGGGATTCGGGACGACCTCGACGCGTTCGACGACGGGGCCCGGCAGTCCCTTCAGGAACGATGCCAGCTGCGTCCCGCGCAACGGCGTCGGCCGTCCGTTGATCTGCACCACCACGTTCTCGTTGCCGCGCAGGCTCACCTTGCCATCGGCATCGATGGCGACCGACGGCACGTTCTCGAGGACCTCGCTGGCATTGGCGGCGCCGGGCGACACGTCCTTGGCGCGGTAGGTGTTGCGATCCGGCGCGATCGTGACCGTCGCGGCCTCCTCTGTGACGGCGACGCCGTCGAGCTGAATCACGACGCGTGAGAGCTGCAGCGAATCGAGCTCCAGACGCTGGTCGGGCGTCGTGATGGCGAAGGGACGGACGCGTGGGGCGTAGCCGATGCGGGTGACTCGCAGCGAATAGTTGCCGGGCAGCAGGCCCTGCACGCGGAAGCGTCCATCGGGCCCTGCCAGTGCGCCGGCGACGAGCGCCGAGTCGCGACGCGAGCGCACGGCGATGGCGGCACCGGCCACAGCTTCGCCGCCCTGCTCGCGCACGACGCCGCGGACCTCGGCGTTGCCGGCCTGTGCTGGAGGACGTTGTCCCGCCGGACGCGGCGCGGGTGGCGCTCCCTGTGCGAGGGCGGCAGTGGCGAACAACGCCAGGCCGCAGGACACGAGCGCGAACGTGCCGAAGACCTGCTGCATGGTCTGCTCCTTAACTCTGGTGGCGTCGGAACGTGCCTGTACCGCTGTCGTGAAACACAGACAGAGCCCGCGCAGGCGGCCCCACACCGCGAACGTCCACGACGCGCCGGGATCCCTGTGACGCCCCACCATGAAGAACGAGATTCTGCCGCCGCATGCGACATCGGCCTATGTCACGGTCTCATCCGCCAGGTCTTGTCACCAGGGTTCCGCAGGGGACACGGTCGAGGTCAGCTCAGCTGTCCAGGTGCAGGCGACGGAGCACGGCGCGGAATCGTGCGTCGTCGCGCAACGGCGCGCATGCAGGCTCGACGCCGACTTCGCTGACCCACGGATCGCATTCGTCCGCCGCACGATCACGCCACGCCAGCGCGTCATCGTGCTGGCCGAGGCCCACGAAGGCCATGGCGTTGTGATACGGCGGCAACGCGTTGCCCTCCGATTCGATTACGGCGCCGAGTCGCTCGCGCGCCATGGCATGACTGCCAGTCATCGCCTGTGCGTATGTCAGCGAAACCGTTTCGCGCAAACCGGTCGATCCCTGCCGGGATCGCCCTCCACACCTGGACAGCCGATCTCAGGGCGCTCACACCGCCCGGGCGAGAGGGAGGGCGCGCCAGCGCCCGTCACGCGGCGCTGGCGAGGTCGGCGATCGCGCCGTAGGCTCCACGGAAAGCCGACTCTCCCCGATTGAAAGTCGTCTCCCGAAATTCCTCTCCCGACCGCGCATCAGGCGATGTGGCAGAACAAGCACGCCGGAGCGAACGATCTGGTGAATCATGCGTTGCCCGCGCTGGGAGTGCGTGGCAAGGACGCACCGCTGGCAGCCTGAGCCGCATCGGAGCACGCGTCATCACAGCACACATCGGGGATGCGCCGTATGCTCAACGGATAGTCGACCCTCCCCGATTGAAATTCCTGTCCCGACCACACCAGGGAACGAGAGGCGCGCTGTGGCAATCCCAATGCACACGAACGCTGCCGCGCGTGATCCGGCCGATGACACACTGCCGGCACCGACGATCACGAGTGTCGAATTCGACGACGTCGTCGACGACATGCTCTATGCCGAGTTGCGCGGCATCGCGGAACGTCGCATGCGCGAGCTGCGCGGTAGCCACACCACGCTCAGCCCGACGGCACTTGTCCACGAGGCGTATCTGAAGCTCGGGAACGGCGCAAAGACGCGCTGGCGCGACCGGACGCACTTTCTCTCGGCCGCCGCCGTAGCCATGCGACACATCCTCGTCGACCGTGCGCGTGCCCGCGTGGCACTCAAGCGCAGCGGCGGCGGAATGCAGATCACGCTTGAAGAACAGCTGGCGGTCGCCGGGGATGCGCAATCATCGTTACTCGAGATTGACGACGCATTGAACCGCCTGCAGGTGGTCGCCCCGCGCCTGGCGCGCCTGGTCGTCCTGCGATTCTACGGCGGCATGAGCGATTCCGAAATCGCCGATGCCATGGGCGTCACACGGCGCACGGTGCAACGCGACTGGATGAAGGCCCGCATGCTCCTGTCCCGTGCGCTCCAACCGTAGCATCTCGCGGCTGTCGCCGGAGCAGTGGCAGATGATCGAGCCACTGCTCGACACGGCGCTGGAGCTGGAGGGCGACGCGCGGTCAGCGTTTCTCGACGACGCGTGCGCGGACGACACTGCACTCCGGAGACAACTCGATGTGATGCTTGCCGAGTGCGAGGAACCGACGACTCGGCACGGCATGGTCGACTCGCCGGCCTATCACACCTTTCGGTCCCTCGACATCGACAGCGAGTCGGATGCGGCATTTGCCGCGGCGCTCTCGGACCGGTATGCAATGGACGCGGTGGTCGGTCGCGGCGGCATGGGCGTCGTCTATCGTGCGCGCGACCTTCGGCACGAACGCACCGTCGCCATCAAGGTGCTGCGCGCCGATGCCTCGAACAGCCGCACTGCGGCGCGGTTCCTGCGCGAGATTCGCGTGACCGCGGGGCTGCGCCATCCGCGCCTGCTGCCCTTGTACGATTCTGCCGAAATCGCGGGGCGTGTCTACTACGTGATGCCATTCGTTGCCGGCGGCACGCTGCGCGATCGGATGGATCGTGAGACGCCCGTGTCGATCGACGACGCGATGCGAATGATCCGCGATGTCGCCGAGGCGCTGGCGTATGCGCACGACAGCGACGTGCTGCATCGCGACGTGAAACCCGAGAACATCCTGTTGGATGACAGTGGCGCGGTACTCGCCGACTTCGGTGTGGCGTCAGCGATTGCGCGGGCGACCGGCGTTGGTGCCTCGGCATCGCAATCCGGAAACAGCACCTTGTCCGCATTCGGGACACCGGCATACATGGCGCCCGAGCAGCTGACGACCGGCGCCGCGGTCGATCATCGTGCCGACCTGTTTGCGTTGGGCGTCGTGGCGTACGAGCTGATGGGTGGCGTGCATCCGTTTCCGCACCGCGCGCACGCCGAGCCCGCGGTGACGGCGGTGGTCACTCCGCCGGAACGGCTGCGCGTCATCCGTCCGGAGATCGGGCCAGCGCTGGATGCGTTGGTCCTGAAACTCATCGAATGCTCTCCGGACGATCGACCACCGAGCGCAGAGTACGTGGTGCGCGCGATCGACGGCATGCGCGCTGAGCATCCACGCGACGTCACGGCGCTCGAACGCCGGACCGACATCGCCGCAGATGCCCCAGCGCCCCGCGCGCGACGTATCGGCCGGCTGATCGCGGCGAGTGCGATCGTTGCGACGGTAGTGCTGGTGTGGCGACTGCAGCCACCACGCGATGCTGCGCGCCTGGCATCGAGCGTGGCCGGGTCGGGAGCGCCTGTTCGCGTCACTTCAGCGCCGCTCACCGGTGCTCTCGATTCAGGCGAATCGTGGGTCTCGCAGCGCGGTGTCGATCCGCGACCGGCGCCGACGAGACTCATCACCCGTGTGCTCCTCATGCCGCTGGTGAACAGCGGTCGCGAGTTCGAGGAGGGGAAGCTGGCGCAATTGATCGGGCAACGCATCGAAATCGCGCTCTTGACGATGGACAGCGTCGAAGTAGTGTCGCCTTCGACGTCTGTGATAGGTCGTGACACGTCGCTGCGGGCGATTGCGGAACGCAGTGGGGCGCAGGTGATGATCGCAGGCACGTACGCAACGGACGCTGACTCGCTGCACGTGGCGGCCAGCGTCACCGATGTCGGGCGATGGCGTGTGGTCGCCTCCGTGCCGAGCATCGCGACCACTCGAGACGCGCCACAGCGATTGCTGGAGCCGTTGCTTCAGCGCCTGCTCGCGGCGGTCGCCGTCGCCGGGAACCTCGACCCGGAACAGGCATCCGACAGCATGCCCCCCGCGTTGTACGCGGCAATTTCGCCGTATGTTCGCGGACTCGAGTCGTTCCCGCAGACGAAGTGGAAAGAGGCCGATCCGTATTTCGCGAAGGCGTGGGCGCTCGACTCGTCGCTCGTTCCGGCGGCAATGTCCGCCGTCGATGCAAATATCATCGAAGGACGGACGGCCGCGGCGGACTCGATCCTTGCGGCCATCGAGCGCCGCCGCGCGACGCTTTCCATCGCGGTGCTGGCAAATGTCGATCGGCAACGCGGGGCCATCGATGGCGACTGGGTCAAGGAACTCGCGGGGGCGCGGGCGTACGCGCAGGCCATGCCCGAGTACATGATTCCGCGCATGTTCCTTGCGCAGACTGCCCTCCGTGCGGGATTCCCCCGAGAGGCGCTCGTCGCGCTGCGCACGATTCAAAGCATGGGAGGCCCAGCGGCGAAGACGGAGGTAGCGGACGACTACTGGGCTCGGGTTGCGGCGGCGCATCACGTACTCGGTGACTACGCATCAGAACGCGCTGCCATGGCTACCGCGCGCGCGCTTCGCCCGGACAGTTGGATCGCCGTGAGTGCGTCCATCCGCGCCTTCGTTGCACTCGGACAAGTCGATTCCGCCCGGACTGGCATGTGGGTCCTCCGCTACGCTGCCAGCTCGATCGGCGACGCCAGAGTTGCGTATTCACTTGTTGGCATTGCACTTGAATGCAATGTGCATGGGCACGGCGGCTTGGGGCGCGAGGCGTTGCGGCTCGCCCTGGACACGTACGCCTCGCGGGAGCCAGACGCGCAGCTTAGCCTCTCCACGCGTCCAGGGCGCGCCTACGCGCACTACCTGCTTGGCAACTTCGCCGTCGCCGATTCGCTACTCCGGCATTTCGAAAGGTATGCTCCAGGAAACCGGTCGGCACTGCTGACGCGTGGTCTTGTTGCGGCGCGCCGTGGCAATCGTGCCGAGGGCGCGCGCATTGGTGCGCTGCTCGGCAGCACAAAGCCGCGGTATGACCATGGGCAAACGTCATACATGCAAGCCCGACTAGCAGCCGCAATGGGCGACATGCCGCTCGCCCTCGGCCTGCTGACACGCGCCCGCAAGGAGGGATTGGACTATTCCGTTTCACTCCATCGCGATCCCGAGTTTGCGCCGTTGCACAGCAACCCACAGTTCCAGAGCTTGCTCAGACCACGCGGCTGACATGTCGTAGCGGACCGCGGAACCTCGTTCTGGAAGGTGGTGCATGTGACTCAAGCTGTCGTGCCGAGCCCGGCCGAGGCGCAGTCGCAGCCGCGTGCGTCCGAACGCGACGCCCACGAACAGCGATTGTGAAAAGATCGCATCGTGTCGCGACCACCGTGGGATCTGTGTGGCAGAGTACCGAACAGGCCCGAGATGCTGCCGGCCGTGCGTACTCCGCGTTGCATGCATTTCGGTGGGTTACGGCGGGCGGCGGTCACGAGGCAGGACTGATTCTTCTTCGCTATGATGGCATCACCCCGGCGGCGCTGCAAACCATGCGCAGAACGCCAGCCACCAGGACGTACTGGACAGCGGACCAATGAAGAGCTGAATTGCGATGGTCCAGACCAACATCAACGGATACGCGATTCGTCGTTCGCCGTTGCGCCAATCGACCGCGATGAGCACGAGGAGAATCGCTTCGATCGTGTAGGCCGGGCCATTGATCAGGCCCAGCGAGCCGATACCAAGATTCAGATACAGGCGGGCAAGGGCGGGCGGGAACCCCGCGAACACCGTCGCCGCCATGAAGCGCTTGTGCGCGGCGGGCGTGCGCCGATTCATGATGCCCAGCACCACCAGTACTACCAGCTGCAGCGTGAGCTGAAAGTCGATGAACGCAATGAGAGGTCGCAGCGGTGGCGGGAGGATCGGCGACGTCGTCAGCATGATCCGTGTGTTGCTGAGGCCACTCACGCACAGGATCGGCAGCAGCACGACGATTCCGCGTGCCACGCGCCGATGCCACGTCACCAGACCTTTTGACATCAACCACGACTGCAGCATCAGCCCAAAGTACCAGATGCTGGACGTGATGCCGTGGATGTTGCGCCTGGTCGTGCCGGAACCGAGCGGCCGGAAGAACGATGGCCAGAAGCCAGCCAGCACGACGCCGAATGCGGCCAGAAAATACCAATGCGCATTGGCGTACGACGGCGTTGCCGGCGGTGGCGATGATGCGCGCGTGCCCGCTGGCGCGGAACCATGCGGCGAAGCGATTGCAGTCATGGGAGAGTGGGTGGCAGGTGTCACGGTCCGGATCGGTGCGCCGACGTCCATCCGGCGCGCCACAATAGTGAACGAGATTCTGCCGCCGGATGCGACATCGGGCGACGTCGCGATCGAGGGTGGCGTGCCGTGAGCATCCGACACAACGGCGGTCGACCGAGCTGTCGCCCGTGCCCCGACCGCGTGGAATCGGAGGTGGGAGACTCCAGCAGTCTCACATCACGCGCCCGCTCGTGCGTTGGCAGCTTCACTGCCTACCGGGACGTCCATCCGAGGCCTCGCGTTGCTGTGTCTGGTCGACATTGGTGCGTCGGCGCGGTCATGTCGCAGTACGTCGCGAAATCACGTTTACGCTTGTATCCGTAGCGGAGCGCGCGACGGCGAGTCGGAGGTCCTCGTCGTCGGCGATCGTGCGTGAGCCTTCTGCGATGCGCAACGCCTCGGTCGTCGTGCACCGGCAAAGACGATGTGAGCCTCACCTCAATGCCCGTTTGCTGTTTGGATTCCGATTGCCGACGGCCTATGTTCAGCCAGATCCCCCTGCTCCCGGGCTGAGCCATGACCGACCTCAAGGCGCGACTGCAGGCGACACTCGACGGCCGGTACACGCTTGAGCGCGAGCTGCCTGCCGGTGGCATGAGTCGTGTGTTCGTCGCTGAAGAGCTCGCGCTCGGGCGGCGCGTCGTGATCAAGGTGCTCGCGCCTGAACTCGCGCAGGAGCTGTCGGCGGAGCGTTTCGCGCGAGAGATCCGGGTCTCGGCGCGCCTGCAGCATCCGAACATCGTGCCGGTGCTGTCGGCCGGCGCGATGGGTGACGTGCCGTACTACGCGATGCCGTTCATCGAGGGCGAATCACTGCGCGGGCCGCTCGCGCGCCGCGAGCCGATTCCACTCGCGGACGCCGTCGCCCTCCTCCGCGACGTCGCCCGCGCGCTCGCCTACGCGCATGCACGCGGCGTGATCCATCGCGACATCAAGCCGGAGAACATCCTGCGGTCGGAGGACGCCGTCGTGGTCGCGGACTTCGGCATCGCGAAGGCCGTCGATGCGGCGCGCGCGGAGGGCGCCGGCCGGGCCGCCACGCTGACGCAGATGGGCATGACCGTGGGCACTCCGGCATACATGTCGCCGGAACAGGCAGTCGCCGATCCCGCGCTCGACTTTCGCACCGACCTCTATTCGTGGGGCGTGGTGGCGTACGAAGTGCTCGCCGGCACGCACCCGTTCGCCGGTCGCGAATCAACCCAGGCCCTGGTCATCGCACACCTGACGGAGGTGCCCACCTCGCTGCGTGAGTTGCGGCCGGACATTCCAGGCGAACTCGCGGCACTGATCGCACGCTGCCTCGCCAAGAACGCCGTCGATCGGCCGAGTGATGCGCGGTCCATCGTCGACGCGCTGGGCACGCTGAACCTGAGCGGCGAGCGGGATCGGGGTCACGCGGTGTCGATGCCGGCACCGATGGATACGCGACCGTCCGTCGCCGTGCTGCCGATGGTGAATACGAGTGGAAATCCGGAGAATGAACCGCTGTCTGACGGACTCACCGATGAACTCATCGGCGCGCTCGGCAAGCTCGCGGGACTCAAGGTGACCGGCCGCACGTCCGTGTTCGCACTGAAGGGGCGGGGGCTGAGCGTGCGCGCGATCGCCGAGACGCTCGGCGTCAGCACGGTACTCGAAGGTACGCTGCGGCGTGCCGGCCAGCGCCTCAAGGTCAGCGCACAACTCGTGCGTGCGCGCGACGACGTGGTGCTCTGGGCGGAGACGTACGACCGCGAGCTCGCGGACATCTTCGCCGTTCAGGAGGATATCGCGCAGGCGATCGCGGCGGCATTGCGCGTGCAGCTTGGCGAACCGGATGGGCCGTCCGGCACCGTGTCGCGACTGGTCGAGGTGGCGCCGGCGAATCTCGAGGCGTACGAGCTCTTCCTGAAGGCGCGTTTCATCTCGCGCCAGCTCACGCCCTCCGCACTGAACAATGCCGTCAGTGGGTACGAGGCTGCGATCGCGCGCGACCCGACGTATGCGCGTCCTTATGCAGCCCTGGCCGACATGCAGATTCTCCAGGCGGTCTTCGGCGGCGCGGTGCCCCTCGTGCAGGGGCCAATCGCGCGCCGGAATGCCGAGCGGTCCGTCGCCCTCGCGAGCGAGCTGGCCGACGCGCACTGGGCGCTGGGGCATGTCCTCTTCGCGATCGATTTCGACCTGCAATCAGGGATGCGGGAATTCCAGCGTGCACTGGCCCTCGAACCGGGCCACGCGCAGGCTCGACACTACAACGCGATCATCCTGCTCGACTTGGCACGCTTCGACGAGGCAATCAGCGAGTTGCAGCGCACGCTGCAAGCGGATCCACTGGCCGCCGAGGCATCCATGACGCTCGGCCGTGTGTACATGAGCATGGGCAATGTCGAAGCGGCCATCGGCGCACTGCAGCAGGCGCTCGAGCTGTCGCCGGGATTTTCGTACGCTCGCGGCCACCTTGGTCACGCATACCTGCAACAGGGACGACCGCAGGCCGCACTCGCGGAGTTCGAACGCGCCGTCACGACCGGCGCCTCGCTCGACGAGGCGCAACTCGCCTACGCACTCGCCGTCTGCGGTCGCCGCGATGAGGCGCACGCGATCGTCGAGAAGCTGCTCGCCACAGCACGGGAGACGTACACCTCCGCCTTCCATATCGCGATGGCGTACGTCGGCCTCGGCGAAATCGACGCCGCATTCGACTGGCTCGAGCGTGCGCGCGACGAGCACGATGCGCACGTGCTGGGTCTGAACAACGTCCCTGCGTTCGCACCGCTACGCGGTGATCCGCGATTCAAGTCCCTCACGCGTCGCCTGGGGCTTACGGCGTGACACGTCGCCCGTCGGACTCAGCAGCACCTGCTTGACGCAGAGGCCCAAGGGCGTCACGTGCCTGACACAACGCAGCGGTCTTATATACAGGACAGTCCCAACTCTTCTGACGTATCTTCTGACCCGCAGCCCCGGATGACAGACTTCGCTTCGCGCCTCCGTGCCGCCCTCGCCGACCGCTACCGACTCGAGCACGAACTCGGCCAGGGCGGCATGGCGACGGTATATTTCGCGCACGACCTGAAGCACGATCGTGACGTCGCGCTCAAGGTGCTGCATGCGGAGTTCGGCGCGGCCGTTGGCGCCGACCGATTCCTGGCCGAGATCCGGACCACCGCGCGCCTGCAACACCCGCACATCCTGCCCCTGCTCGATTCGGGCGACGCCGGCAACGGGCTGCTGTACTACGTGATGCCGCTGGTGACCGGCGAAACGCTGCGCGCACGACTCGACCGCGAACGCCAGCTGCCGATCGCCGACGCCGTCCGCATTGCGCGTGAAGTCGCCAGTGCGCTCGACTACGCCCATCGCCAGAACGTGATCCACCGTGACATCAAGCCGGAAAACATCCTGCTCCACGATGGGCAGGCGATCGTGGCGGACTTCGGCATCTCTCTCGCCCTCCAGCAGGCGGGCGGGCCGCGCCTCACGCAGACCGGCGTCTCCCTCGGTACCCCGCAGTACATGAGCCCCGAGCAGGCGATGGGCGAACGGACCATCGACGCGCGCAGCGACATCTACGCGCTGGGCGCGGTGACGTACGAGATGCTGGCTGGCGACGCGCCGTTCACCGGGAGCAGCGTGCAAGCCATCGTGGCCAAGGTCCTGAGTGAACGACCCACGTCACTACGTGCATTGCGGGACACCGTGCCGGCGCAGGTCGAGCAGGCGGTGTTCACAGCGCTGGCCAAATTGCCGGCCGACCGGCAGGCCAGTGCGGCGGAGTTTGCGACGGCACTGTTGGCGACCAGCGTCGCAACACCGTCACCTGACGCGACACCGGGACGGCGCTCCACGCGCGACGTGCGACTGTGGGCCCTCGTCGCCGCATCGCTGATGGGTGGAGCCGGGATCATGGCACTCGTCGCCAGAGTGGGTACCGCTGCGAGCCGATCGGCCAACGCGCGCGCCGAACCCCGCTTCTATCAGATCGCCCTGCCGGATACCGCACCGTTCATCGCCGGCGTCGACAGGCGCGACATCGCGATGACGTCATTGGCACTCTCACGCGACGGTCACACGCTGGCGTACGTCGCCGCCACGCCAGGCGGCCAGCGCATTGCGCTGGTACGGCTGGACCGCGCCAATTCGACCATCGTGTTGCCGGGTACCGATGGCGGCTTCCTGCCGACGTTTTCACCGGATGGTCAATCCATCGCATTCGTGTCCGGGAATTCGCTCAGGCGCATCGTGATCGCCGATGGCACCGTTTCTACCCTGGCCACCGTAAGCCTTCCCAGCGCACTCATGTGGTTGACCGACGGGCGCATCTACGTGAGCGGTGAGGCAGCCGACAATTATTGCCTGAGCGCCGTGCCGGAGACGGGCGGACCGCTGACGACTGTCGCGCGGACGTGCGAGCCGAGTTTCGCGATGTCGCCGGTGGACAGCGCCGCGCGCGCAATGATGTTCTTGAATCCGCCGGATTTTGTTGGGGTGCTGGACGTGCGCGCGGACTCGATCATCGGCGGGAAGGTCAGTGGCATGGGCTCCGGACCCATCGCCGTCGAACCCGACCGACTCCTGCTGTTCCGGGATAGTTCGCTGGTCGCGTCGCGATTTGATTTCCGGACCGCGCGGTTCGTCGGGAGCGCCGAACGGCTCGTGACTGGGATCCGGCACGAGGCATGGAGCGCGCAGGCGCAGGTCGCCTTGTCACACGAGGGGACGCTCGTCTGGGCCAGCGGTGGCGATGCGGCGATCGCCGATTTCGTCTGGCTCGACCGCGACGGCGCGGTGCGAGACACGGCGTGGCGAGCGTCCGCGGTCGTGAGCAGCTTCGTCGTCTCACCCGATGGAAATCGACTCGCCTATTCGTCGAAAGACGCGAGCGGTCGGCCACGCCTGCTGATCGTCGACCTGCGGCGACGGGTCACGGACGAGTTTTTGACAGGCGTGCAGGTCGAGCCGCACGCCTGGATTCGCAACGGTCGCGGACTGATGCTCATCGAGACCCAGCCTGGGCGGAAGTTCAGGTCGCTCCTCGCCGACTTTTCGTCCGGCACGATGCGACTGGACTCGACCGCGTCCTTCACGGACGAATCGCGCGACGGAAGCCTCCAGTGCTCGGACTCCGGTTCGACGGTGCTGATCGAGCGCAGCGTTCCACGCGAGCGACCAGGAGTCTTTGATGAAACCACGGGCTTGACGTGCCGCTTTTCGCCGGACGGGAGCATGGTGGCGTACCGACGCGCAAGCGGCTTGTATGTCGCACGCACTTCGGGAAAGGTCAGCGACTCGCGCGTGCAGCTGACACCGGCTGGCGTGGAGGAAGCCCGATGGAGTGAGAACGGGCGCACGCTCTACTACCGATACGAGAACGGCTGGTACGCCGTCGATGCACCAGCGGACGACCGGCATCCATCCGCCGCTCCCCGCCTCGTCTTCCGGGGCCGATTCCTGCAGGCGTACTCCAGCGGATGGGATCTGGCTCGCGACGGCCGGTTTCTGGTGTTGCAGGGCGCGCCGCCGGTGCGGCTGCACACGCTGAACGTGATGACGAACTTCACGACGTTGCTCGACGAAAAGCTGAAGGCGGCGAAGTGAGCTTCCACGCGATGGCCGGCGATTCCGCTTTCATGGGGTCAGAGTCCTTGAAACGACTTCTGCGGTGTTTGAAGGACTCCGACCTCCTGACGTTGGACGTGTTTCAAGGGCTCTGACCCCGTGAACCGACCCCATGAACCGGTCGCGAATCAGCGGGGCGGTGAAGCTGGTTGCTTCATGGCTCGCTGCTTGGCGTGAATACCACTGACCGACGAATCGCCGGCAGCGTTCGCGAGTACGATCGCTCGGGCGTACTCCGTGTCTGCCAGCAACGTGTCACCAGCGGCTGCCAGCGCGTCGGCGAACGTTTCGTGGGCGGCGACGGATTGAGGATAGGCCCGCACGACCCAGTTGAGAATGACACGTGCGGCGCCAGGCTTCTGCATATTTCGAAGCACGGACGCGCCCGATTGGAGGGCGAACGCCTCTGGGAGCAACGTATCCAGCCCGATTGCCCTTGCGCCGGCCGAGTAGCGTATCGTCACGTCGGAGAAAGCCGTGACGATGCTCGTGGAATCGGACTCGCCGTCAAGCTTATTCATCGAGCTGACGGCCAAGCCGATCGGTTCGAAGATGAAGCGTAGCCCGTCGGTCAGGCTCACGAGCGGTGTGAGGGCGTGAGAGTCGTCCAGGTAGTGGCGCGACAGAAAGTCGAGCGAACCCAATGGTGGGCTGAATTCCAATGCCGAGATGAACTGCTGCGTCGGCTTGTCTATGCGCGGCTCGAACGCGCCACTCGACACAAAGAGGCGAAACGGCGATCGCAGACGCCTGATGGCATCAGCGAACGGCTCGAAGACCGAGGGCGATACTCCGCCCACCCCGATCAAAATTCCCAGCCGGAGCACCACCAGCGCAGTCAGCGCTTCATGACGCGCAGCCGAAGTAACGCTGGTCCGACCAAAATACCCGGGTACAGAAAACACTGGACGCGGAAGCAAGAAGGCGGGAAAAATTCCTGCGGCGGAACCAGAACGACGGAGCCATCCTCGCGTATCTGCACCACGGTCGTGCTCGAATCCGCGGACACGGTGACACCGACGTAGTAGGCGCCGTAGTTACCAAAACCCATGTCCCACACGCACGAGTCCACCGCGCGACCGGCACGCACGCGGCAAGGGGGACGGCCGAACGCGCACTCCTCCGGCAGTTTATGACTGCCCATCCCAGTGTTACATGTGGCCGTCCAGCGGAGGTCCGCGTCGCCATTGCCCGTCGCGATCACGGTAAGCTGGCGCGGAGGCGTGATCACGAGGACGCCGATGGACCCCCCGCTCATCGGCCCCGAAAGTTCCACCGAGTCGACCATGACCCTGAACTGAACATTGCCCACGCCGACTGCGGTCATCAGCCCAGCGGGCGTCACGGTGGCCAGGCTGTTGTTGCTGCTCACCAATTGCACCCGCCCGCGGGCGGCACCCAGCGGAATCGCCTGGCGAGCGGAGTCCAGCAGCGTGACCGTTACGCGTTGCGTGTCGCCGAGTGCGATGATCTGGTTCGGTACTGACAGATAGCCATAGCGCACCGCTCGGCTGGCGTCGACACCGGTGTTGTCCCGGCAGCCCACGACCGCGCCGATCAGCACAAGCCCCGTCGTGACCGAACGCATGATCTTCATTCGATCCTCAGTCGATATGCCGGGTCCTGCACCGCGCCCCACATCGGGATCGCGAAGACAGCTCAGGCCACGGCAGGCTGGCCTACCCGGCAAGGCGTGCGCCGGTAACGCTCACGGCATAGGGAGCGCAGCAGCCTCGACTTGCGCCGGAAACCATGTTGTTCTTGCAATCAGCCAAAGCGTACCGCGCCTCCTCGGTAGCGTCAAGGCTGCTGGCGTACCCCACTGCAAACACCTGAGAGCACCGGCGTGAGTCGGGCGCGAGCATGTCGATACCCGTCAGCGCCTCGTGACACGGGCCGCGCGCGCCACACACAATGGCGTATCGGCACACGCCAGGCTGGTGCGCGGGCGTGCACGTCATGGGCAATGACCTTCGCATGAGGCAGATCCGCGGGGCCGCAGCGCCGAGGGCGTCGTCGGGCAAAGAACAGCGGCCGTTGGCCGCAGCTGCGCCGACGTCACGCAGAATGTTTGTCTGGTGCATGGCCAGCCCGAAGGTGCGCGCAAAGCTGATCGCCTGCGCCTGCTTCTCCTCCCCTTCCACCACGCCGAAGACGCACGTGCCTAGCCCACGAACGCTCCTGGCTACGCCACGCAGTACGCAGCTCGCGATGGCCAGTCGCGGTAGTCGGTCGGATCGAGCTCGCAGGCGACGCCGGTCACGGTGCAGCCACCCCGAAGAGACGCCACGCGTGGCTTCGGGCTCAAGTCCAACGCATTCGTAAAAGCGCTGACGATTACTTCATCGTCGCAGACGTGCCTGGAAGCTACTGATCCCGGCGGTTGTTCAGCATAACCATCGCATTCCGCCTCAGCCCCGCAAGCTTCGCCCGCTTCATCGGCGACTTCCGGAACACCGCGCTGAACGCGTCCTGATCGAGCGCCAGGATGTCCGTCGCCAGTGTCACCGCATCCTTCCCGGCAATGAACTCCCGCGCCCGGAACGGCGAATCCTCCGCCAGTTCCTGCGAGAACTTCGCATTCCACGGGCAGACGTCCTGGGAGATGTGTCGGTATACCCGTTTTGCGATCCCGCTCGACACCGGTAGCCGAACCAGAACCCTTGCGGCTCCGTCTCACGCGTGATACGATCCAGTATGAACAACATCTCCGTCCGTGAACTCCGCAACAACGGCGGCCGCGTCCTGCAGCGTGTCGCTGGCGGCGAGACGCTGACGGTCACGATGGATGGTCACCCCATCGCGGAACTCCGCCCGATTCCGGGGCAGGGGCTCACCGCAGCCACGTTGCTGCAGCGG